>NZ_JTCM02000006.1 GCF_000817785.2 Hassallia byssoidea VB512170
TAGATCCGCAACCACCCACGAGTATTTTTTATGTTCGCGCTTCGCGTCTCCCCGAATCGAGAAGCCTGTCCACATTTGTCTAGGGAAGACCTCGCCCTATAACCCAATACAGTTCAGTTAAGGCTAAAAGCGTTAGTAGTAATGCGAAAAATGGGAGCTTCAACCTCTGTGTTGTATTTCTCAGTTTTCCACACCACACTATCTTTGTCTTCTTGCTCCGCCAACTTTTCTTGCTGATTTTGCTTAATCAGCACTCCTGCTGTCATTAGCAATGAAGCGGTTCCGACCCCAAATTGCAGCGAATAAAACGAAGCGGGGTCGAATCGCGGTATACCAAAACGCCGTGGCAAAATATTGGGTGTTATCCAAAGGGCAATTACAAGCAGGATGCTATACAGAAATGCCGGACGACCGAAAAAAGCGGTTCCAAAAAATCAGACAAAACGGAGACGGTTCCTTCATCCTTTGGTTGTCGTGGGGTGTCGAGGATCTATTAAACAAGGCTGTCCCGTTTTGTCCAGTTTTAGTGTAGGGGTGACAGCCTCCACACCTCGCTGGTGTCCAGACACGTCTTGCTCGTTGCGTGTATGCAACGCTATGATTGTCTCGATATTTTGACTAATGTGTTCCGGCAGTGGAGCAATGGGGACAATGCTTTGGCGGCGTATTTCACTGTTATCTTGTGGTGAATTTTCCGAGTCTGGTTTGCTGCTGTAATTCACTGACAACTTTATCCTTTTTGATGATCTCTTCAATCTACTTGGGGACTTGCAAAGAGTAAATCTTCCGATAGTCTGGTTGAATTATAAAGGAAAGCTACAGTATCTAAAATTTAACCATGCAAAAGATTTCCTAGGTCATCTTCTGTAATCGTTCCTTTAATCATTTCTTGAAAAAATTGATTTAGGGGCTTTTCTTGACTCACCTGCTTTAAAATAATTCTATCTTTACTGAAATGACTAATCACTCTTTCTGCCATTCGCATTTCTTCGTAATTGTGTTGGCAAAAAGATTTATCATTGGCGCGAAATGATAACAGATACAGTAGAGATAAGAAGGCATTTTGCTTGTACTGATATTCAAATTCACTAGGAGACTTATTAAGCAAGTATTCCATAATCGCAGTAAAATGCGCTCGAAAATTTACTAAGTTAACCGCATCAAAGTTATAATACCATAGCAAGATACGACCATAACCCCATAGATATTGGCTCTTTTCTAATTTATAGTAGGAATTAAAACAACTAAAGTATTGCCTTTGAAGTTCTTCATTTATTGCTACTCTAGCGAGGCACTGGAGATATTCATTTTCCAAATTCAGATATGTAACTTTCTTGGCTCTACTAAATATAATTGGCTCGAAGAGATTATTAGGTAATAAGTATTGGGAAAAATTATATAGTTTCCCAGTAAATTTAATCGCCTCTAGCAAAAAACCTTGTTGAATTAAATTTAATTTCCTGTGAGTATTCGAGTTGAACAATTCACAGATTATATCAATAATTTTATGAAGGCTCTGATTTTTTAATTTTGCTCTCAAGTTGCTCACCACTGCTTCATCGGAGTCAGCATCTATAGATTTCAGCATATCAGGTCTATTGTTACTCTTATGAATCTGTTCACAAGCCTTCTTAAGCAAGTCTTTTAATGTTGCATAGTTTATTGGTCTATTACTGCTCTTACTAATACCAAGATTCTCTAATTCTCCATTAATATGCACTAAACATTCTTGAAACTCTAATTCATTGCGAGTTTTCAAGCGATTAATTTGAGCTAATGATTCTTGCTGACGAGTGCTAATTATTTTTTCATGTGGAATATAACTATATGATAATTTTCTTCTATCTGTCAGAGAAGCAGTTATCTTATATTTACCTTCTAAATCTGTAACTTTAAGTTCGGGAAATGAACCTGGTTGGAGGTGAAACTCAATACGAATACAAACATCCTCTGTTTTTTGAGAGTTTTGAATTTCGATATTGTAATCTTGGGGAACATTATTTATACAATAATCGTTTCCATTAACCTTAATAGGTAGTTTAGCGGTTTTATTTTTTTGTGGTATGCGAAAGAAATTTTGGTTTTTACTAGGAATGCACCCTATCAAAACTGTGGGTTTGCCTTCATAAGAAATAGCGTCTTTCTGGTTAGATAATTGAATCCATTGTTTTGATTTTTGCCCTTGCTCATCAGTAATTCCAATAGCGAATTCTATTTCATCGAGGTAAATGGCAAAAAGAGGAAAATTTAACTTACTTTTTTCTTGCCATATTTGATTAAACTGTTGAAACCTTGGGTTAAGGCAGATAAATGGAAGTAGTTGCTGGATATGAGGAAAAATATTGTACTGACTGATTAAGGCAAATTGATATTCAGGATGCGTATTGGCAAGTTGTTTTAAATATTGAATATTAATTTGCTTGGATACAATGTCTGCAATGATGGCTATGGATAACGTTACTTTTTTATAAAAAATCTGACTATTGTATAAAATTTCAATAATAAAATCAAAACATTCTTGATTAATATAAGGTTGGATAATCTGAAAAAATGAGGTTTTTTGTAAATAGTTAGCGAGATGATTAACTGTGTCATAATTTTGGGCGATCGCTTGAAAATTATCCGCTAAAATTCGACGTGCTATGCTCTGGCAAATACTATTATATGATTCTATAGAGTTGTAACCGGAATCAATAAAAATGGTTTTTTTGGTGTTGAGAATTGGAATTTGATAGGGGCTATTATCTAAACGTGAGAAGTTAATGGGAATCAAGCGATCGCTGACAAAATTATCCAGATCAACAAAAACTAACGGCTTCGTTAATTTATGTTGCCAAATTTGGGAATAATAATTCCAATAATAATAGGCACTGCTGTATAAGTAACCATCTTTATGTTCTAAAAGATTACTCATACTTAGCGTCATTAAATCCACTGTATCTCGGATGATAAATAACCGCTGTTTCTCTCCCTGAGTTAATTTAGTACCAATCGAGAGATAATCTAAAGTTGTTTGATTGATTGTTAACTCTTGAGGATGATTTGCGCTTATAATCGGTTCTGGTAGATAAGGATGAGTAGCATAATTCTGTAAGAATGCTTTATATGCCCTTGGTAAATCCCCATCCTGGGGAATAAACTGCTCAGGAGACTGATGAAACAGTCGAGCGTATTGACAACATTCAACGTAGGATTCAAAATTGAATAATTGAGTCATAAATTAAGAATAAAGTGAAGTAATATTTTGACGTATTTGAGTAATTTCTCTGTAATTGGTTGTTTTATACATTAAGTCATTCAGAGATAAAGCACTATTACTAAAATTAAAATTTATGCCGCCAATATAAGCAACTTCATCACCCAGCAGCGTAATTTTGGCATGAAGATTATCAATTTGTTTTATATTAAATGTTGAGTATTTAACTCGCATTTGAGAATCAACAAATATCCGGGTATCTAATAAACGTAGATATTGTTCTATTTCTGGGGATGGTTGAAAGCTGCGACTGTAAATCTGTACCTGTCCCCTAAAGTTTCTCAGTTTTTCTATCAAATCCTTTTTGTAGCGGGATAAAGTCAATAAGCTGGGATAAGTTTGATATTCTTCTTGAGAAGAGCGATGGATAGAACGCAGATGAAAACCATTTGAGTTGAGAGTGGGTATTATCTCATCTCGGCTGCGCTGTTGCCAAAATTGCCGGAATAAATTGATTAATTGGGTATGAATCGAGTTATTTCGACTGATTATACCTGCTTCGACATTAAAATCTAAGCTGCCTCCAGTGAGATTACAAGAGCCTAAATAAGCATATTGCTCAGAAATATAAGTTTTGAGATGAAAAGCACCGCTACGGATGGGAATATTGGCATCCAGCAGCATTTTTAAACAAGCTTTATTCCGCTCATGAGAACGCTGATACTCTGTTCGTAAAGAGACATTATCGGATACTTGGGCATCAATGCGATCTATGATTTCGTTCCTCAAATCAGTTAAAATCCAAACACCTTGGGATAATTCTTGGGATTTCTTGCAGATTAATTCTGTTAAGCTTTCATCTTCAATGATGTAGCTGGAAATTAAAAGAAACTTACGTGCTGTAGAGATGATTGTTTTTAAGATAGAACGATTTCTACGTTTATCAATTAACAAACCTTGTGCAGGGGGTATTTCATCAGGGCTGAGTTTTTGTGGGAGTTGAATAATTGGTAAGCTATAAGTTGACTGATACTGCTGAACTAATGATTTAGCTGGCTCAGATAAAGCTGATGTATCATTTCCACCCAAGCGCAAAAATGTAATTGCTGCTCTTAAATCTAAAGATAAATCCGGCAACGAAATCCAAATTTGCAGTTGAGATGTTATTAGTCGAAAAGTGTTTGAATCTAAGGATTGTAGGGCAATATGAATTTTCCGGTTTTCTGGTAATGTCTGCCAGGAATTTATAGCCTGCTGCCAGATATTTTGGGCAAATTCATCAGATAAACCTGGATAATTAGGTTGCTCTAAGGTAACGGTGTAAATTCCTGATTTTTCTGAATCATTAGCAGTCCAAAAAGGAAGTTGTGAATCGTCTGGTGTAAGAATAAGCGTTGCTTCTGGGCAAGTAAATTGATAGCGGTATGTGTTAGCAACCTGTGACTTTAAGTTAGATTTAATAGGGTGGATAAGTTGCAAGGATGGCACTTGATATTCACTTTCTCTAATCACACCCTGCGCTTGTAACAAGTTAATTAAAACGGGTTCTGGAAGAAAATTTAAGCCAAAAGATTGACGCAATAATTGAGGCGATCGCCTGCGGTTTTGAGTTGCTACCGCTTGCACTTCTCGAATTAAATCAACTAAAGATACAGCAATTGAGTCTGTACCACTTAACTGAATGCGATGAAATGTTCCTTGCAGTTGACATTGAACTTTCATGATAGAATCACAGTGCGTTCTTTGTGTAAGGGTTGATATAAAAAACTTCGCAACGGGGAACCAGGCTGACACCAGAAATCGTAATCACCAAATAAAATAAGGTAGTCTTGCCCTCGCGTTAAAGCTATATTTATAGCTTCTACAGCAATATTTTCGGGATGCCCTACACAACTTACAATAGCGATCGCTCGTTCAATTCCTGCCCATTCTGCGACTGTACCAATTACGAGTTGAGAAAACTGTTTAGGAGAGTGAGCTAAAAGCCAATCTCGCTGTTGAACGTCAAATGTGATTATGCCTATTTGCGAACTGAGTTGCGGTTCAAGACTTTGAATAAATTTAATAATTTCCTCCCCTACTTTCTGATTTGGGATATCTTGCCAAACTAATCGATGTTTCAGCTGGGGAAGTTGATAATCAATCGGTGTTCGTTGAGTTTGAATCCAATTATTGCAGATTACCGGATAAACAAGTTTAGCTATTTCTGGATGTAAGCGAAATTGCTCTGTTAGCTGGCAATGATAAGTAGGAAGCAAATGCTGACTAAGCCAATTGAAGCACTGACTAAAGAAAGCAAAAAATGACTGCTTCGGGGAAGATTTAGAATAATGACTTGGCATTTCATCACCAAACAAAACGAGCTTATGCCCCAATGTAGAAAGCAGCATTAGTTCTAGCCAAGTGAGATGCTGCGCTTCTTCTACAATTACTAAATCAAAGGTAGTTTGCCACAGAGATTGATGCTGAGGCTGCATAAATTCGGCAACAGTACCCAAGATTGGCACTTGTGGATTTTCACTAAGTTGATAAGCGAGTTCTGTAATCGCTGATTCAGATAAATTTGCATAAAGCTGACTCAATTTTAACTGCTGCTGTAACAAGGGTTCTAATTGCTTGAGACGATAAGCAAGCAGTTGAACTCGTGCGATTTCTAAATCAGGAAATGCTGGTTTTAAAAGTTCAGTCAGTTGTTGCTGTGAAGAAGTTTGAATAATTGGCAACCATGTTTCTAGTCTTGCTGGTGTTCGCAGTTTTGCCAATTCTCCATCAGGTAGCAGATGTAATGGCAAGTAATTCATCTGCGGTTGAGCTAAATGTTGAGAACGCAGTTGCTCAATTATCCAGTTGCGATAATCTTGCTGTTGACACCAGAAAGGATACCCTGGTAAGTTGCGATAGGCGGTGAGAGCAGCACTGTGATGAGTTAAAATTAGGACACGTTTGTTAATGTTAATTGCGGCATCGGCTAGACTCGTGGCAATGCGCGTTTTCCCAGTGGCTGGTGAACCAACAATCAAAGCGATCGCACTATTAGAGAAAGCCATTTCTAATGCCAATTGT
This sequence comes from Hassallia byssoidea VB512170, assembly GCF_000817785.2. Lineage (GTDB taxonomy): Bacteria > Cyanobacteriota > Cyanobacteriia > Cyanobacteriales > Nostocaceae > Hassallia > Hassallia carrinoi. Next base: position 6,260 of record NZ_JTCM02000006.1, read on the forward strand.
TGATTCGCACTGAGGCAAACATTCGGAGTAATAGCCGGGAAATTTAGGTGCGATCGCTCATTCAAATAAACAGAACCGTTACAAACAGTCTGGATAATTAATTTAGTTGGTAGCGATGGTGAAGCGTGATGAACTAATCTTTCCCATTGCGCTTGAGCAGTTTCTTGATGTTCATTAGATTCGTATACTAATTGTTGCAATTTTGCCCAAAATTGTTGCTCATTCATAGCGAATGCTCCACTACCGATTTAATCAAACGTGCCATGAGAGCAACTGTGCTAGAAAATCCTTGTGCTGTTATTAAATCGGGTAATTGACAAAGCAATAATTTCGCTGAGGAAAAACTTTGTATTGTACCTGTAGGGGATAAATTGCTTGGAGGAACTTGTAAATAAAATACAAATCCACTTTTGAAATTTAATTTTTGTAAATATTTATTTAACTGTGCGATCGCTTCATTATTTGGGCGATACCAAAACACCCAGATGGGGAAGTCTAATTTTTTAGTTTCTAACTCAGTTAAGTCTAATTGGTGAATTTCCGCTGTTAGCAGCCAATCGCCAAAGAGTTTATTAGTAGGTTTTATTAAACCGAAAACATAAACTTTATTTTGGAGAAATACCCTAACATTAATACTCGCGCCATGTTGAATATAACGCCCTTGCTCGCAAATACTACTACCAGCAATACTCAGGGTAGAATCTATTCCGATTCCTTGAAACCGTAGCAGTGCAGCTGTTAAGCAAATATAAATAGTATCAGCAAATAATTGATTACGAAATGACCATATCCGCTCTTTTTCAAATTTTTTTTGAATGTATTCTAAATAAGCTTGATAAAAACTTCTATAGACCGGGTTCTGCTGTAAAACATAGTTAGGCTTAGTAAATTGATATTGTCTATCTTGAATTTGTTCTACTACTGGTTGTTGCTTAAACAAATCAATAACTAAACGAAATTTATCGACTTCTGCCTGATACTGCTTCGCATTACTCCTCTCATATTGATAACAATTGAGATGCAGAATTTGACTGAAATAAACGAGAAACTTATTTTCTGCGGTGTTAAAATCTTGATAGCGTTGGATGCCCATTAACTGTTGCTTTGCTCCTGCCTTTTGGGCAGCGGTTACACCAGGACGGCGGATGTAGTCTCTGAGGCAATAAGCATCCATTTCTTGAATTCTACCCACAGGCATTAGTTCTGCTTGCCTTCTGAGTTGATGACGCAGTTTAGAGGCGATATTTTCTAACTTGCGGCAAAGTTGATATCGGCGTTCCAGACTAATAACTATAGGAAGATTCGCTTCATCAACATTAATTTGGTCTAACTTATCTTGTAACTGGCTTATTAGAATTGTCGGCTGTCTTGTCTTCTGATAACCGAATAAATTTGTAAACATACCAACCAAAAGCCGAATTAAAAGAGCCGCTGTATTATCTAAACGCTCTCCTAATATGCTTTGCCATTCTGGTAATTCGTTTTCTTCTTTGATAGCGTCTAAATCTAAAACTTCATCAGTGACACGCAGGTTATAAGACTGACCGTTGATGGTTATCTTCAAGACGTATTCTAACAGATTATGATGATGCTCTATATCTGTAGGTTTTAAATAAGGAAAAGCAATTTCATAGATATCATCAATAGAAATTAAGCAAGGTTGCGCTGATAAATTTTCTTCTGGATCTAGGGCAATTATCGGGCGATCGCGTGCTTGTAATAAAGTATCCTGTGGCACAGGCAGAGACTCATTTAAATAGGCAAACAGGCTAGGATAAAGTCTCATATTGCTCGCTCATCTTGATAAACTAATCCCTGCCATTGAAATTGTCCGTAACGCCCTTCACGTGCTTTCCTAAAGGCTTCAATTAATGGATAATCGCCAATTTCTGCAATAATTTTCTCTAATTCTTCCAACTCTTCATGAGCCTCATCAATCATCACACCCCGCAACTTGGGCAATAATTTCTGCCCAAATTGATCTGCAAGGGCAAAGTTAAATGCTGACTCCACCATCGGATAATTCACCACATACTGAGTAATTCCTTGATAAACGCGGTGGGCAAAAGGATGCCCCATTTTTTCCATTACATTATTCGCTCTATCAAGATAATATTTCACCTTTTCTACGACATCAGACTGAGGCTCAGGGATTTTTGTCCATTGTTTCAAATCAGAGTATGCTAAGTATCCTGAAGGTCTACCAGTACCATTTTGATGCTGATTTTGTTGGCGCAATTGCAAGTTTTTCGGTTTACCAAAAGTGATAACATTGGCTCTGTCTAGCACCTTATCTGATAAAGACTGGGTGGTTTCGTCCTCATTCATTGTTCCCACAAATAAAAACTGATTGGGGATTTCTAGCCTGCGTTCATTATCTTTGAGTGGTAAGCTACCAACATCAATTTCTAAATAAGTCGGACGGCTGCGACGAGTCTCTAATTTAGAGAGAAACTCGCTAAAATAATATTCAACTCGCGCCAAATTCATCTCATCCAGCAACACAATTACAATTCGGTTTTCCATCGCCGAATCGCGACTATATTGATATAATCCGCGCATCAAATCAGTCGGTTTAAACTTTTTCTCCACATAGTTATAAAAGCCTTGCAAATCTTGAGGAGAATCCCAGCGAGGCTGTACAGCAAGAGTTAACAACTGCGCTCCAATGTAATCAGCATACTTTTGTGGTAGTTCGCTTTTGCCAGTGCCGCTAATTCCGGCTAAGATAACTAAAGCTGAAATATCCTGTACTTTCAGCGAGGTATGGAATGCATGAATTACTCGCTTCGGAAAAGCTAATCCCTGAGACTGAATATATGTAACAAAACCTTCTAAAAATTTATGTTCATCTTCGATATTCTGCTTTGTATTTGGTAGATTCAGCCACAAGCGTTCTTTTAGCGATCGCAATGCTACTTCCGAACTATTTTCGAGATTTTCTATTTCTCCTTTTATGCGTCTGATATCGTCTTCAAATTGCTCTTTTTCTTGTTTTAAACCAGCATTATTTTCTTCTATACCAGCTTTGATACCGTTCAACTGCTGGATTTCTCTTTCCAGTTCTCTTAGTTGTGACTCTCTATCCCTAATTTGCATATTCAAGCTATGCAATTTTTGCCGCAATTCTTCAATTTTTGAATACTCTTGTTGATTTTGTTGAATCGCTTGCAAGATGCGCTGTTTCTCAGCTTCTAGTCTGTCTATCTCTGGTCTTAGCTGATTGATTCTTTCTTCAAAGCTTTGTTTTTGGCTGAATATACCATCATAGGTAGCTCGTAACAATTCCAGTTCAGCTGCTCTTTGTTCCAGTTGCTGAGATTTACTTTCTAGCTCTTGAATTTGTCTATTTAGTGATTCTAAATGTACTTGTTTGGTAGCAAATTCTGCATCAATGCTTAAGAGCGATCGCTTTTGTACTTCCAAAGACTCAATCTGAGAACGCAGAGCATTAATTTGACCTTCTAACCCGCTTTTATCAAGTTTGAACTGCTCAATTTGCACTTGCAGTTTTTCCAAAGTAGATAAGTCAGGTTTTTGTTGATTAATTGTAGCAATTCGTTGCTCTAGTTCTTCCCTTTGCTGATTGAGGGTTGTCAATCTTTGTTCAACCTGCTGCAATTCTTCTCGCTTTTGAACAAATTGCCCTTCAACTGTTGCTAACTCTGTTTGTTGCTTTCGGAGTTCAGCCACCCTTGCTATCAAGTTTGGTAGTTCTGCTTCTATCCTTTCCCACTCCTCTTGTTTAACTAACTGCTGCTCTAGCTGCTTTAGCCGAATGATTGTATCCTCTTGTTTATCGTCTTGTCGTTTACTCGAAATAACTGCTCCCAAAACCGCTCCTGTGGTGCTTCCTAGCAAAGCTCCACTTGCACCACCTCCTGGGATAACAAAGGATGATGTTGCACCTACGAAGAATGTAACTGAACCAACTATCAACCAGTCTGAAAAATTCGGCACCCTTAACCCTCAAAAGTATTTTCGCCCTTTTCGTTAATAACATTTATACGAAAATATTTTTGCAAGTTGCTTCAGTAAATTTACTGTTATGGCAAATTTATGCCTAGCGGTTTCTAGTGTTGATTATTTAAGTTTGGGTTTCAAAACTTTTAAGAAAAAACAAAAAAAGCAAAATGCTAACTCGCGATCAATGTCAAAAAGTCGGCAGTATGCGTTACATAGAGCAGAAAACATGCTATTATTACATCAACGTAATATAGAAGTGAATGTCGTGCGATGTAGAATACACTAACGAGTTTGAGAGTTGGTGGCGCATTCTAACTGAAGATCAACAGGATGATGTAGTTAGTGTTGTTCAACTGCTTGAGGAAAGCGGAACACAGCTATCTTTTCCCTATTCGTCCGGTGTTAACGGTTCAAGACACTCTCACATGAGAGAATTACGTATACAAAGTGGAGGCGCTCCGATTAGAGTTTTTTACGCTTTCGATCCAAGACGAGTCGCTATTCTACTTATTGGAGGTGATAAAACTGGAGATAAACGCTTTTATGAAAAATATATTCCTATTGTCGATCAACTTTATGATGACTACCTTAAAGAGATTAGAGAGGAAGGCTTGATATGACAGGACATCATAAATTTTCGCGGCTTACTCAAGATTTTGGAGCAACTAGAAATGCAAAAATAGCAACAAAAAAAGCACAATTAAAAGAAGAGATGGCAATCCATGAATTGCGCCAAGCCTTGAAAATATCTCAAGCTGAACTGGCTGAAAAATTACAAGTAAAGCAACCAGCTATTTCACGTTTGGAAAAGCGTACTGATATGTACGTTAGTCATTTACGTCAAGTGATCCAAGCAATGGGAGGTGAACTTGAAATAGTGGCACGTTTTGCGGATAGTGAAGTTAAAATCAACAATTTTAGTGAGTTTTAAACCCTTCCAGAAACCCGGTTTCTTTAAGAAACCGGGTTTCTAAATTAACTCGCCATCAATTGTGAGGGTGTGTTGCGCCACAATTGGTATAACCGCGTAGCATGTATTGTTAAATATAAGATATCCCCGTCACTGAGGTTGACTTCTAGTAAATCCCAGCCGTGAATAGTCTGGGAATTTCTTTCTACATATAAAGGCACAAAGTCGGCGGAGATTGCCGCATCTTTCACTTGTTGCCCGCAAAAGGAATGTGAGGATGTAATTGAAGTTGCAAAAGCTACCCACAGACTATCTCCGGTGATGCCATTACCGAGGATTCGTCCGCCGAGTGCAGCAGCGGCAAAAGCTGGTGCCGCAAGTTCAGCAGGACTCAGTACTGCCTCAAAGCCGAAAACTTGTTGCGCCATGCCAGCAAAATCAGGATCGGCATAATTGACTACTACGGGAATATTGGGTGTCAATCCTTTTGCTTTCAGGGCAATCTCTAAATTAGTAGCGTCGTTGAAGGTAACAGCAAGCACAGCGGCAGCAGAGTTGATATTGCTTGCTTTAAGTGTGACTCTAAAGCTAGTATCGCTCTCAATTACGGGAATACCTAATTCGCGGACAGTGTTGATAAATTTGTTATTGGAGTCTGTTTCAATTACTACTACGTCATATCCGCTGGCGTGGAGTTGCTGGACAATTGCCATTCCGATACCGCTTAAACCACAGACGATGTAGTGCTGACTTTGAGGAATTCTCACAGCATCCCAAAATTGCTTGAAACGGTTTCCCAGAACAAAATCGTTGAGTAGGGCATACCAAATACCAATTACTACTGCCCCAATCAACATGATAAAAACGGTAAATAATTTGATAATATTAGGAGCTTTTTCGACAATATCATTACCACCAGCTCCAGTAATCATGCCTACAGAAAAATATAAAGCATCGATCGCGGATATTTTCAGTTCGGTAGACATGTAGGTGAGTGTGGCAATGATAATAATCGCTAAAAGTACAATACCCCCCATTACAACCGATCGCCCGTGTTGTTGAAGCTGTTTTAGATTGCCAAGGATTTTCATTCCTTTTTTAATTAGTGATTTTCTTTTCTGACGAATGCGGGGTTGTACAGCAACAATTAAGCGATCGCCTACTTTTAATTCTTGTCCAGAAACTACCGCAGATACCAAGTTTCTCTCACCTTCGACTGGCTGATAATAAATCAGCATTCGTGATGAGTCTTCCCACAAGTCACTTAACTTACATCCCCCCAAAGGATGATTTTCATCAATATATTCTTCACGGATGAGCCAAGTTTGCTGAAATAATTTAATTTGTCCGATCGCTTGATTTCCTAGTGCGGCAAAAGTGAATACTGGTGCTGCTAATTTGACAACACTCATACTCACATGATTTGGCAAAGCTTGATCCAGGCGATCGCCTAAGTTTGTATTATAAAAGCGGTTGATAATCCGAATACGCGGATTTAATACCCGCGCTTGCATCATAATTGACAAATTCACAGCATCGTCAGATCCAGCTATCACTAAAGTATGTGCTTGCTGAATTCCGGCTGCTGTCAGGGTACTAGCAGCATGTAATTCGCCAACAATTATATCTCCTGCTGTTTCGCCAGGGATAAGTTGGTGATGAATACCAACTACTAGCGCTCCCTGCTGTCTGAGCAAGCGAAAGACTTTATATCCGGTACGTCCTAAGTTACAAACAATAATTCGGGGTTTCATTAAACAGCAGCATGATTTACAGACAAAGCTGCACGTCTCAAGTTTTGCTTTTCATTGTTGCTTATTTTCTTAGCAGTTAACTGTAGCTGAAAACACGATAATTGCGAGTTTGGTGGAACTTTGACTTAGCTCGACTTTATCCATTTTTACCAAACCCAAAACCTGACGCTGAAACCCTTGTAGTAATGCGTCAAGGGCTAATTGACGGATAGATTTTCTGTAGAGACGGCGATTTATCGCGTCTCTCTAACCGTCAAAATGAGTTTGACAGACTAGTAGGACGATAGTTTTAGTTTTTGGGCTTGAGCGCGAATCAGTGACATGGAAAAAGTATTTGCACTTCCTTGCCAGGGTTTTTGCCAGATAAAGAAACCGAGTTCTTAATTTTGGATAAAGTCGAGCTGAGAGTGAATTCATTAATGCGATCGCTAATTCAAGAAAAGCAATACCCTGTTATGCCAATACAGAGCGACGTTATCTTATATCGGAGCGACGTTATCTTATATCGGAGCGACGTTATCTTATATCGGGGCGACGTTATCTTATATCGGGGCGACGTTATCTTATATCGGGGCGACGTTATCTTATATCGGGGCGACGTTATCTTATATCGGAGCGACGTTATCTTATATCGGGGCGACGTTATCTGGGAGCATCCCACTTTTTTGCCTGTCATTGCGAGCGCAACGAAGTGGAGCGTGGCAATCCCATCAACTGGTGCTTAGTGACAGATTATGGGATTGCTTGTCTGCGACACGCTGCGCGAACGTCGTCCCTCCTCTCTACGAGACGCACTCGCGTTCGCAATGACAAATTATTATCTAATTACAAAATAAAAACTGGGATGCACCCACGTTATCTTATTTCGGGGCGACCTTATCTTAACCTAAGTTCGATAGATTCTAAAAAACCCCTCTCGTAAACCTCTCCCTGCTTTGGGGCTACAGTCTACACACAAGTCGAAAAAAACCTTATCCACAAAGCTTTGAGTTTAGTAGGGTGCGTTAGGACTTGCGTCCATAACGCACCGAAGATCATTAACGGTGCCGTACTTTCGGCGCGATAACGCACCCTACGTAACGCCTGTACTTAGAAACATTTTCTGTTAAGCTTTCATCTAGAAAATCAGCCTGTATATTCATATACAGTAATTAAAGAAAGTAGATTTAAAGAATATGTCTAATGCAGTTAAAGTATTTTTTTCCTACTCCCACAAAGATGAAGTTTTGCGAGACGATTTGGCAACTCATCTGAGCTTGATGAAACGTAAAGGAGTGATTGAAGCTTGGCACGATCGCGAAATCACTGCTGGTGCGGAATGGGCAAATGCGATCGATGACAATCTTAACGCTGCGGATATCATTTTGTTGCTGGTAAGCGCTAACTTTCTGGCTTCAGATTACTGCTACGACATTGAGATGCAGCGAGCAATGGAGCGACATGAAGCCAAAGAAGCTCGCGTAATTCCGATTATTTTAAAGCCGACTGACTGGAGTGATGCACCTTTTGCCAAACTGCAAGCACTTCCCAAAAATGCCAAAGCTGTGACGACTTGGCAAGACAAAGATGAAGCTTTTTTGAATATTGCTCAAGGAATTCGCAGAGTAGTTGAAGATATGGCGAAATCAAAAACCTCTTCAACTGTTTCTGAAACTACTATACCAGCGATAAGGAGCGGTGAATTAACAGATAGCCAGCGTCGGAGATTGAAGCAAGAAGAAGATTCACTGCAACAACAGTATAACCGAGAGAGCGAAAAATTAAGTCGGTTGCGCCAAGCATACTCGATTGAAACAGATACAGCGACAAAGTTTAAGCTAGAGAAACAAATTCAGGAAAGCGAAACAGAACGAAAACGGTTAGCTGGGCAGCTTGAGGAAATCGAGCAAAAGCTTGTGTAGTCTTCTTCTATATATAAATAATGCCTTCTATGAAATCTGTTGAAGTTTTTATTTCTTACCACCAAAAAGATGAGGACTTACGCGAAGAGTTAGAGAAGCATCTAGCGTCTTTGCAGCGGGAAAAAACTATTGCAAGTTGGAGCGATCGCAAAATCGTCCCTGGACAAGAATTCAAAAGTGAAATTAATAAGTCTCTCAACCAAGCTGGGCTGATCTTGCTGTTGGTGAGTCCAGATTTTATTGCTTCAGATTATCATTGGACAGTTGAAGTTACACGAGCATTAGAGCAGAATGCAGCAGCAAAGGCTAGTGTTATCCCGGTGTTACTGCGTTATGCGGATTGGGAAACTCCTCCCATTGATGAACTGTCCCCACTGCCTAAAAATCGCAAACCGATAAAAAGCTGGAATGACCGAGATGAGGCATTTGTGGAGGTTGTTAAGGGAATCCGGGAGGAGGTTAAGCGATTAGTTGCTAACTCGAATTACTCACCCCCCAAACAAACTCCACAAGAACTAGACGAGCGCCAATATCAAGCCACAAACCTGATAAATGAAGCAGATCGTTTAGGCGAAGATAAAAACTTCGAGGAAGCAGTCCTCAAATACAAAGCAGCTGTCCGTGTTGACCCGAACTCTGTGTATGCTCACAATAAGTTGGGGAATGCGCTGAAAAATCAAGGCAAACTAGATGAAGCGATCGCCTCTTACCAAAAAGCCTTGCAAATCGACCCAAACTTTGCATTTGCTCACTATAACCTGGGGATTGCGCTGAAAAATCAAGGCAAACTAGATGAAGCGATCGCCTCTTACCAAAAAGCCTTGCAAATCGACCCAAACGATGCAGATGCTCACTATAGCCTGGGGTTAGCGCTGTACAATCAAGGCAAACTAGATGAAGCGATCGCCTGTTACCAAAAAGCCTTGCAAATCGACCCAAACTATGCATATGCTCACAATAACCTGGGGAATGCGCTGTCCGATCAAGTCAAACTAGATGAAGCGATCGCCTCTTTCCAAAAAGCCTTGCAAATCGACCCAAACTTTGCACTTGCTCACTATAACCTGGGGATTGCGCTGGAAAAGCAAGGCAAGCTCTCAGAAGCGATCGCCTGTTACCAAAAAGCCTTGAACCTCGACCCAAACTTTGTAAATCCTCACTATAACCTGGGGAATGTGCTGAAAAATCAAGGCAAACTAGATGATGCGATCGCCTGTTACCAAAAAGCCTTGCAAATCGACCCAAACCTTGCAATTGCTCACAATAACCTGGGGATTGCGCTGGAAAAGCAAGGCAAGCTCTCAGAAGCGATCGCCTGTTACCAAAAAGCCTTGCAAATCGACCCAAATAATGTAGATGCTCACAATAACCTGGGGTTAGCGCTGAAAAATCAAGGCAAACTAGATGATGCGATCGCAGAACTGGAAATAGCTGTTCGCCTCGATCCTAGTAGTACGCTGTTTCGTAAAAACTTAGAGAGTGTTAGGAATAAGAAAAAGGGTTTTTTGGGGCGTTTATTTGGTGGGTAGAATATTCTCAGTTTTATTTATGTAAAGGGTGTGCGTAGGCGTAGCCAGTCGTAGACATCATCTGTTGTTTACGATGCGATGCCACAAATTTTGCAAACACCTTATAGTAGTTGTGATATGAAAAGTATTTACTCATTATCTTCAACTTGATATGAGCGCAGCAGATTTATTCCCAACCTTGCACAAGCTATCTCGTGCAGATAAACTCAAGGTCATGCAGTTTTTAGTTCAAGAACTAGCGACTGAAGAAGAAGCATTATCGTTACAGCCAGGAGTCACTTATCATGTGTGGTCTCCCTATAATTCCCATGAAGCTGCTAAGAAACTAGCTGCACTGCTAGAAGAAGACAGACAGGTAAACGATGCTTAATTCACAAAGATTCCCCTTGGTTGAAAGTCGTGATGTGTTCGGGGATATCGATGCAGTACCAGTATTACCTCTGACGTTAAGCTACAAAAATTCTGTCGTCAACGTTTCAGGTTTATTGGATACTCAAGCTAGTATTAATGTTTTACCTTGAGCGTGTAGGTATTTAGTTAGGGGCAGTTTGGGAAGAACTAACAACCTCAGTACAACTGGCTGGAAATCTAGCACCAGTTGAAGCAAAAGGGTTAGTTGTATCTGCTCAAATAGCCAGTTTTGCACCAGTGCGATTGGTATTTGCTTGGAGTCTTACAGATGATGTGCCGTTACTTTTAGGACGCATGAATTTTTTCTTGGAATTCGATGTCTGTTTTTATCGTTCGCAGATGGCTTTTGAACTGTCTCCTAAGTTGTAAGATTGAAGCAATCGTGCGATCGCCCAACTACACTAGACACATAGCCAGATTACCTCATCTTAGCCATGTCCCTTACTCAAGATTTAAACACTCGCCAAGACATCCAAGAAGATGTTATCTTTCCTCCTAGCGATTTATATAGTGACGAACCTGCCTTGGAAACTGAACTACACCTGCGGCAAATAATCCTACTCCTGAAGTGCCTAGAATGGTTGTGGCGGGATAGAAATGACTTCTACGCAGCTGGTAATCTCAGCATCTACTACAGTCCTCGTCAACGCAAATCTGAATATTTCCGGGGACCAGATTTTTTTGTCGTGCGAGGAACTGAACGGAAAATTCGTAAAAGTTGGGTAGTTTGGCAAGAAGATGGTAAATATCCCAATGTAATTGTGGAAATTCTTTCTCCAAAAACTGCCGATACTGACAAAAATTTAAAGAAACAAATTTACCAAGATACGTTTCGCACACCTGATTATTTTTGGTTCGATCCAGATACTTTAGAATTTGCCGGATTTCATTTACTTGATGGTGAGTACCAACCATTAGAACCAAATGCTCAAGGACATTTGTGGAGTCAGCAACTAAATTTATATTTGGGAATTCATGAAGGACTATTACGCTTTTTTACAAGCGCAGGCAAGCTAGTTTCTACACCAGAAGAAGAAGCAGAACGCTTGGCGGCGAAATTGCGAGAATTAAATATCGACCCGGATACAATTTAACGATTCTGTGTTTCATGCAGCATTATGATTTTTGCTTAAGGCTGCATGTTTGAGGTATTGATACTGGGTATTATTTCCAGGGTTTATAAATCTGTAGCACTCAATATATTTTACCTTAATACGGAAGGCGATAAGCGGGAAAAAAACTGGTTTGCAGTAGTTTCTCAACTTCAATTCTCAAAGACTTTGCCCGCAATTCAACTAAATAGTTATATTTCTCTTCATCTGTAACGATTCCCAATTTTAGCCAGTTGTGTCTTTGTCGAGAAAAGCCAGCTTTGAAATTGTAGAGACTATCTTTAACTCCTCCTACACCGCTTCCTAAATGCAAAAATTCATTTCCACGTTCTTTAGCCCAGTATCTAACATAATCTAGCAAGAAGTTAAAAGGAGATTGATGTAAAAACTTGGTTTTCGTTCCCCCCAAATGCGCTTGAACTATTCCACCACATTCAAAAAACAAACAAGCGGCAGCTATTTCATCTTTCAATTCCACAATACATAAATGTATATTTTTACCTAATTTTAACAAGTCTGCAAAGTATTCGTAATTAAAATAATACGATTTGTCCGCTTGGACACGATTCATTGTTTCGTCATAAATTTCCGTAAACTCATTTATATATAGCCCACTATCTACCATTCTGGCGGTAAAACCAAGTCGCTTACACTTATTAATTGTACTTTGATGTCCCCTTCGGGTATGTGCCCATATTTGAGAATCAGAAAGTTTTAAATCTACAGATACTGTTGTACCAATTTCTGTGAAAGTACCAGGACTGAAAAGTGTATGAAAGTTATGACTAAGTATAGGATGCAGTCGAAAAAAAGCTGAACCTACGCCTTTTTCTCTTAACAGATACTTTAATTGATTAATAGCGAAATTAGCAAATCCTGGGGAATTAGCTGCGGCTTCACTTAACAAAATACCAGAATAACCGTAGGGTGAGAGAACATCGAAAATATCTTTTGTTTTTGATTCTTGACTTATGTCATCACATCGGCGTAGTAAATAAGGGACAAAGAATATTTTATCACCATCAACTATCAAAAAAGCTTCCGGAATAGTTTTGGTTTTTTTTGCTTCTAAATATAAATATTCAGGCAAATGATAAACATCATGGCGCAGTTTTTGTAGCGTTTGCATCCATAATGGATTTTGCCAATCAATTACTTGCAAATTCATAGATGAAAAATATTACTTTATGTCTTGTTAAGGTGAAACTTAGAAGCAGTTATTTTGCTGATATATATCCTTTTCAATAATTTGATAATTGCTATTATTACCAAAAAAGGTTCTGACAATAAAAGTTCCCGGCATTTTATTGCATATTTTTTAGCATTATCTAAATCACCGTTATCTTTATAAGCTAATGCTAAATCTTGATATTTATAAGCTTTTTCAAATTTAATAATTTTGTTATATTTAAATTGAAGATATTTGTTTAAGTATTCATAACAGGTAATTACTTCGTGCAATTGTTTGATTTTGCTCATTCCACTAAAAACACCATGACTGTGAACTCTATAAGCCCCCATATCTCTATTTATGTATCCAATTTTTCCCTGCTGTGAATTTAATATATGAAGTACCCAATCGCCACAAATTACTGAATCATACCAATCGGGAAATTCATTAAATAAACCTCTCCTATACATTGTGGAACAGGTAGGTATAAAATTACATTTCAAAATATTTTCGATGGTAGAAATTTTCTTGGGTTCAAAGTCATTATATTTACGAGGTTTTTGACTTCCATCCTCAAAAAAAGTAGTAACATCATGAAAACATATTGCACATTCGGGATGGCTATGTAAAAAATCTACCTGTTTTTGCAATTTCTCAGGATCGGTCCAGTAATCATCACCGTCTAAGAGGGCAATATACTCACCTTGGCAAGCTTGAAGTGTTTGTACAAAAATCTTTTGACCGCTGCAACCCAGATTTTGTTCTGGCAATATTAAGCGAATTTTATCGGGATATTTTGTGTGATATTCAATGACAATATCTCGCGTGGCATCGCTAGAATAATCCTCACCAAGTATTATTTCATAGTCGAAGTTGACTTTTTGCATCAATATACTTTCTATTGCTTGTTCGATATATTTTTCATGATTAAATGTAACTAAAGATATGCTGATTTTGATGTTTTTGTTGACAGATTGTGAATTATTAGCAGACATGAATTTTATCCAGACTTTGGTAGAGCAACTTTGCGATGGTAATTAATTGCATCGAATGCAATAATTATGACTAACGACGGAAAAAGCACTTGTGACTCAAATGCTTTCTATTGAGTGATATGTTCGACTTGAATAAAAATGTATTTTTCTGTTGTTTTAAGTTGAAAATACAGGGTTATAAAAGAGATTTCTAAGTTTTTCAAGTTCGATTCATGTTGAATGCAAAAATCAGCATTTGGATAGTTTTAACAGCCAAATGCTATTTACATATGGTTTTCAAGAAACTTTTATAACATCGGAAAAATACCAAATATCATAGTAAGCTCTTAAATATAGCAATTATAAATTTATTGGATACAAATTCTTTCTTTGTAGGGTTGAAAAAGTCTCAAGCCGCTACTAAGTGTTGTATCCAAACGGGAAATGCTATAAGAAAAAGTCACTTAGAAAAGTGAGAAATTAGTATTTTACAGGTAGTGATGAAAACTCGCTTATTAAAGGAAAACACTGAACGCAAGCTAGCCAATGAGTTTTGAAGGGAAGATATCCAACACTGTAGAATAATCACATTTGTACGTATTAACAGAAATTACATTGTTACCGTCTCTTTCAATTATGATATTTTTATTCTCTGCCCATATAATTACATAAATCTTATATTTAAGAGATTAATATTTCGTGAAGAAATAATCAAGAATATAAAGATAATAATTAGGTTGCGCTGATAGTGATGCGGATATCAAGTTACATTTAGTTGTAGAGACTGACAAGGTTAGGACACGTAAGTGTCCTAACCTAAGTTAAATCTCTGGTTCGCTTAAGCGAGTGGTGGGACGACTTTGAGAGAAGTCTTGAACAACTTGTACAAGACAAACTAAAGCCAGCAGTCCGATGACGGCAATGGGTAACAAACCTTTGCCAAAAATTGCGATCGCCAACACAATAGGTACCGCTGCAATTCGATATTTGGCACGGATTTTGCAATAGCGAATTACTCCTAAGCGGTGGAGAATACCTAATGTTAGCCAGCACAAAGCTACCGAGCCACAAATTAGCCAGCGGACTGCATCGGGTAAAGCTATTTGCTGCTCGCTCAATAATACTTTCTCTACACCAACTCCAGTTGCGGCAATGCCAATCACTAGCGGTAGGTGAGTGTAGAGCCAAATCGTCATCGGACCGACTTTACCTTCTGTCCGCGCTTTTTGAATCGGTGTACCACCTAGATTATCAAAATAAACCCACCACAAACCAAAAGCAATACCTAAACCGAAGAAAGCTGCGATCGCACTGAAAACATCCCATTTCTGCTCGGAAACTCCATCAACTACGGCGATAATAGCCTCACCCAAAACAATCATCGTAAAAAGCCCGAAACGCTCCGGTAAGTGCGAGGGGTGAGGGGGTAATTGTATTTGTAACTTGGTGCATATCAGCGGTGTGGCAAAATCAATAATTAGTCCCAAAGCCCAAAATCCAAACCGCCAAGGAATCGGTAGAAATGCGGATACGAGCCAACACAAAGCAGCAACAGCAAAACCTGTAGCATAAGAATTTGTCAAAATCCGCGCTGTCGGGATATGCATTCCCGCACGGATATATTCGGCGACAAGTACAGCACGACCGAGAGCGTAACAAACAGCAAAACCAGCCGAACTATCACTTAAACCGTGGTGTATATTGATAGCTAATGCCGCTGCCGCCAGCATCTGTAAACCAGTCAGCAGCCGATGTCCCACATCATCGTTATCAAAACGGTTAGCGTACATTGTGCTGCCAATCCATGACCACCAAACGGGTATAAACAAAGCAACAAAGCCAAAAAATCCAGATAAAGTGACATTATCATGGAGATTGTGTGCCAGTTGAGAAACTGCAACTACAAATACCAAATCATAAAAAAGTTCCAGCCAAGTAGCGCGACGTTCTTCTTCGGTTTCTTCACCAATGCGTAATCTTGGGGGTTGTAGAAAATTTGCCATACTGCTAAACGTGATTTGTGTTTATTCTGTGTCAGATTTATCTATTTTGTAAGCCTGTAGTAAATATTCTCCATTGAAATGAATCAGATGAGTAGCATCTTCAGCAACCCAGACATCGCTGTTTGTTCTACATGCATCAAGGCTTGATGTTTTTTAGTTATCTTTGGATACTGAATATATCCTTCAGAGAAATTCACCGGATAAATCAAGGGAATAGTGTTTTCCTTTGGAGTTAAACGCAAATATTCTTTTGCCCTAAAATCTACCACACGTCCTGTTGATACTGTCAATCCGAGGTCTTTCAAAGTGCAGGTAAAATTCGCCATTTTTTGAACTACCTGCTGACTAAAATTATCTGGAATAATATGAATAAATTGTTCTGAGTCGTTAGGATGAACTATTTCCGTATAAGATAAAGAGTTTGACATAACAAAATCGTCATCAGCACTTGAACTTGTGCTGATGAGTACATTGTCAAACTTTTGCTTTTGTTTCGTAGCATGAATGATAATTGTTTCTTGCAAAACTTCATCATCGCTAAATGCTTTTTGTCGGGATTCAAAAAGATGTATATGCTGTAAAGCCATCATCTCTAAAAACATCTTGCGGAAGTCTCTAAAATACAGTCCATTACAAAAACTACGCGGTGAGATGGCTACAAGTTCTCCTCCTGACTTGAGGAGATGTGTTGTAGCAGCGATAAAACCCGTATAGAGATTGCTGGTTTCTAATCCTAGAGAACGTAACAATGTACGAACCTGAGAATTAGCTTTGATTTTCAAATATGGAGGATTGAGAATAGCGTGAGTAAATATTGAATTGTCGTTAACAATTATGACAGCATCCTCAATAAAGTCTCTTTCACGGATTTCATAATTAAAGGAAATACCAGCAAGTTGACATTCGCTTGCACATAATTTTAATGTTTGACGTAAATATTTAATCAGAAACGGATCTATTTCATACGCAACAATATCTAAATTAGTTGGGTGTTGTTGCTGATGACAAAGGTTAGCTACAAATGCTGCAAGTAATGAACCAGATCCGGCTCCAGCATCAAGCAGAGATATTTGAGGAGAATCAAGCTTTTCAAACATCCCAGCCATTAATTCTGCTACGCTTGCCGGAGTCAAAAATTGACCAAGCGTTTCTTTCTTTTTTTGCTTTTGTTTGGCTCTGGCGGTAATTCTCAGAAGGTCTACTTCATTAAGCAAGTCTCTGGGGAAGGAGTTTGCCAAGCTATTAAATTGCAACAGTTTGTGATGATTTTCTGTTAACTTTTGAGTGCTTGATTGCAACATTATGAATTATTTGTGAAAACAGAAACAAACTTTATCAGGTTTTTTTAATGTGAGTACGCGGTGCCCAGATCCCCAACTTCTTTAAGAAGTCGGGGAGCTAATTACGACACTATAATCGCCCACATACTAGCGCCTAGTGTAATAGCTGCTAAGTGTTGCCAAAAGAGCGATCGCATCGGTTGACGAGCAATTTTTTGGGTTAAGACTATTGTTAACAAAACTGAAAAAATCAAGGTAACACCCTGCAAAAAGTCAACCACCGCTGGGTGAGCGACCAATACAGGCAATTGTTCGCCATTTAGACCAAAAGTGGCAAAAGTTACTGGGATAATGCGTCCGCCTTCTTCTAGGCTCAAACGCAGATAGTGCGCTAAGTTACCTCCCAGCACTAATGGTAGATAGCCATAAGCAAGTTCTATAAATGCTTTTGGCTTACGACGATTTTGGATTTTAGATTTTAGATTTTGGAGCCACTGCGTTGGGGAGGCAGTGCCGTGGGCGGGTTTCCCGACTTGAGGCACCTGCCGTCGGCTTTGCCGACTTGAAGCATGTGGCGTGATTGTGTTTTGTTCATTAGTATTAGATATCTTTGAACTTGATAATCGAAAATTCAAAATCCAAAATCCAAAATTTGATAAGCCATATGCTGCTAAGGGAACAGCTACAGGGATAATCAAAGCTAGTAGCGATAATCCTAAATGTTGCCAAAATTGCGTTAAATCGAGATGTAATCCTAACCAAGATTGCAATTCTGGTAAGCGATGCAGATACACTCCACCTAATAGTAAAAACAACAGCGCTACTTCATAAGTGTGAGGTACGTGAGTTGTCCACAATTCAATACCGGGGGGACGCAAATTAAACTCAACTGAACGATGGGGACAAGCTTTAAGACAAGTCATGCACAGCACGCAGTCTTTGTTATCTTCTAATTGCGCTGGGTGCGAATACAATGGACACCCGTTAGTTTCCATTCCCTCGCCTTTTTGAGGTCCACCTTTGTAGCACTGATAAGTAGTGCAAGTTGCAGAACAAATACCTTGCTGCGCTCGAAGTTCGGTCATTGAAAGTTTAGCAAATAAACCGTTCATTCCGCCGATGGGACAAAGATATCGACACCAAAATCGACGTTCAAAAATGGCAGAGAAAATCATCGCGCCGGCGGTAATTAACAGCAGCAAACAAGCAGAAAGGTAAGCTGTATTTTCTAAGTCCCAAAGTTCTTCCCACAGAAAAATTAGGGTAAATAGTCCAAAAAGAAACCATCCACCCCATTTTTCTGCTAACTCTCGATTCCAGCGTTTGAGTTTTCGAGGAAACAACCATAAAGAGAGTTTTTGGGTAATTTCTCCGTAAATCATGAAGGGACAAACAGCGCACCACACGCGACCGAGAAAGGGAAAGAGAAATAGGAAAAAAGCCCACCACCAAGCCCAAAATAGATTGAGAGCGAAATTACGATCGCGTGTTTGCGGACCGATAAATAACACTGCGACAATCAACGCAAAAGCAGTGACAGTAAAGCCATAATTAATGCGATCGGTCCACCACGAACTGCGGAGAAATTTCCGCAAATCTGGATAAACATTCAACAAATTCACCCGAAATCGCTTTTTCTTCGTATCCGCTGACCAGAAAATTTCTTCTGTTAACTCCCGCGCTGACCCAGCTTGAACAATTGCCCTTTGTACCAAACTTTCCAACTCTTTCAAATTGCCAGGAAAATCATAAGATTGCAAACGGCGCAATGCTTCTGGTGCTAATTTTTGTTTATGAATACCCCTAGCCTGAGTGTAAAGACTGATATAATAATCTACCTGAGCTTTGATATCAGCTTTCCGCACCCGTAGGGGTGGCACTTTGATGTTATGACCTATACAGCGTTCGATTTGCGGTTGATTTTTTTCGGAAACAATCATAATCCGAGCGCGAGAAGTGCGGGGTGCGGCTGCTTCTTCAGAACGAGTTACGGGATTATACGTAGAATTTTTGATTAACTTTACTATTTGTGGCAGTAACTCTGGCGGAGTTTCTTGAATGTTGTTCAGGACGAGAGTACCTTCTCCCAACCATTCCAGCAGTCCGGGTTTGCCGCCAGCACGTCCGAATAAATCTGCACCGCTGGTTTGGAGGATACCACAGTTAATTTTGATAATCGGTTCGCGTCGCTGTTTGGAACCAAAGTGAATTAAAGCAGCGATATTGTCTTTTTCTAAGCCTGGTTCGCCGAAAATCAAGACAGATTTGCGATCGCTGGCAGAAGAGCGAATTTCTTCGCGCAAACGCACCGCATAGCGACTTGTACCAACAATTCCGCGTCGCGCTTTGGTGACTAAATACGGACGCAAGGCAATAGTACGTTCTTGTTCGTAGGTAAAGGCTGATGTTAAATCCGCTAATTCCTGCGCCAATTGACGAGAAACAGCTTGAAAAATTTCCGGGTATTCACTGACTAAAGCGCGAAATTTTTCGGCAGGCACAACCCAAACATGGCATTCTGTAACAGTGGTGATGGTGCGTTGCGTCGGCTGGTCTAACAGCAATTCTTGCAGGTGAATCACGGCACCGGGAAGGAAGCCGATCGCTAAAGTTGGGTTGGCTTGATTGCTGCTATCGCTTTCGAGTTGACCTTCAACAAGAATGTAAAGTGCTTCTGGGGAAGTGTTTTCTGTAACTAAGTTGGTTTTAGGTGGGATGATTTGTTCTTCGATTTGTTGGGCGATCGCATTTAACACTTCAGCTTCAAGAGTTCCTAAAGCTGTACGTTCTTGTAGCCATGTCACTGTTTCTTTTGATGTCATATAAATTCACGCATTAATAAATCTAAGCTGCTGTATGTAAAAGTAATTATCGCTCTTAAGTTAATTTTAAATTTGGCATTGCTGAATACAGGTATGAACTTTTCTTTCTTCCTTTGCGCCTCTGCGCCTTTGCGTGAAATAATCCAGAGCGAAAATATGCAACGCCTAAAATTTAATTATGAGTTTGTCAGATATCCCTAATCTCTGGGTTCCTTTGGCGCTTTTGAGTTTAATTGTTCTAGCTGCTGTGTTTTTTAGTCGCAGCAGCTAAGAATTTATTTTCTACACGAAAGTTTTATCGATATAACACCAACGCCATTCTTCACCCGGTTCAAACGATTTGACAATCGGATGATTAGTTGCGTGAAAGTGTTTAGTAGCGTGTTTGTTTTTTGAAGAGTCGCAGCAACCGACGTGTCCGCAAAGAAGACATTGGCGCAAATGCACCCATCTGTCCCCCCTAATTAAACATTCTTCACAACCGTTGGCGCTGGCTGTAACTTCTTGAATTTGATTGAGATGCGTGCATGTACTCATGAAATTCTCCTGATAAATTAGTAGTAAGCACTTTAGTGCTTGTATTTAAGCACTGAAGTGCTTACTACGAAGATAAAGTCGTTGGCAAGCGAATTTGAAATTTTGTTTTTCCTGGTTGAGAAAATAGGCGGATATCACCTAAATGTTGTCCCACAACGACGCGATAAACGGTGTGCAAACCTAAGCCGGTTCCTTGTCCTACACCTTTGGTGGTGAAAAATGGCTCGAAAATGTGGGATTGAATTTCTGGGGGAATTCCCGGACCATTGTCAGCAATTTCTACTAGCAAAAAGTCGTTTTCGCAGACGGTGCGAATTTTAATTTCACCTTGCCCGTTCATCGCATCAATGGCATTATCAATTAAGTTAGTCCACACTTGATTTAATTCGCTGCCATAAGCGCTGATACGCGGGGTATGACAGTCATATTCACGCTTTACTGTTACACCTTGTTTTAGCTTGTGATTCAAGATTGTAATCGTGCTTTCTAACCCTTCATGAATATCTATTTCTTGTAAGGGTGCTTGATCCATGTACGAGTAATCTTTGACTGCCTGTACTAAAGTAGAAATACGGTCAGTGCTATGCTCGATTTCTTCTAACAAATCTAGTTCTTGCAGCGTCACCTGTATCCAAGTGAGGACATCACCTAGCAACAAATCACCTACTTTTTGTTGAACATTCAAAAGCCAGTCGATGTCAATTCCGGCTGTAACGAGGTTGTCCGCGAGTTTCCAAGCATTATTGATGTTACGATCTTCTAGCCATTGTGTGATTTCATCTTCGCGATCGCTTTGAGTCAACGGATCGAGTTTCGCTGCTGTTTTTGCCCGTTGTATTGCATCTTCTTGCAACTCAGATAAAAAGGCTTTTTGGGCATCGTTCATCTGCTGTTGATTCAGCTTAATTGTCAATGGTTGCAACACCTGCACAGTTTGGCGCAATTGTCCAGCGGCTCTGCGACCGGCTGAGGCAGGATTATTCAACTCGTGTGCTAAACCTGCGGCTAACGTGCCTAATGATACTAACTTTTCTCGATGTTGTGATATCGACTGCACTGTTTGCAGTCGTGTTGCCATCGTTTGCAAAATATCTGTCATCACACATGTACAACTCGAAAGCAGTTCCCAAAAGGCTTCGTTTGGCAATTCTAAAATATGGCTGCGAGTTACTGCTTTTCCTGTTACCCAGAAGTTTTTCTCACCCATTAAAACAGGTAATTCACCAAATAACGTTTTTGGTTTGAATGTTACTAATAAAACTTCTTGATTGCCTTCTTTTTGCGTAATTCTAATTTCCCCTTCTAACAATACAAAAACATGATTTGCTGGATCTCCTTCTTGACGATGAATTTCACCGGGTTCTAACCATATCTCTGTAATTTGTTCTAGTAGCCATTGCAAACGTTGTTCGGGTAACTTTGTGAAAAGTGGTACTTGGCGTAAAGTGTTGATATCAAGCATAAACCGATTTGAGATTTAAGATTTTGGACAAATATTAAGCAGGAAGTAATTTAAATAGTTCGAGTTCGATACCACCATAATATTTATTTGTGCGACCGATAGGAACCATATTCAGCCTTTGGGTAACACTAATTGAGGCATGATTTTCCGCTTCAGCTACAGCATATATTACAGGCAACTTGAGGATATTAAACCCATAATTAATGGCTGCCTGTCCAGCTTCAGTCGCGTAACCTTTACCCCAAGAAGACTTCCGTAAGTGCCAACCTACCTCATAATCTTCGGTTAAGTTCTTTTCAGTATCGGGTAATTGTTTGAGCATGACAGCTCCTACAATCTGTCCAGTCTCTTTTTCAACTATTGCCCAAAAACCAGTCCCCTTATTGAGTTTAGCGTAGCGGTCAATAATTGTTTGTAGCCTCACCCGTTGCGATTCTACACTTTCCTCAATCATGCCGCTAATAAAGCGCGTTACATCTGGATCGCTGTACATTTCAAAGGCTGATTCGGCATCTTTTTCGGGTATCCAGTTGCGGATAATCAAGCGATTTGTCTCAAAAAGGGGAGTCATAGCAAGTCCTAAATACAGCTTCGTGTAAAATTATGGTGAATTTAAGCTTTGAATTACAAAATTATTCAACTCATATTTCATTACTCTTTTCTGCATGAGTTGCTAGCAGAATCGATAGGTAAACGCACCCGAAAGTGTGTATCACCAGGTTTTGATTCAAAGTGAATATCACCTTTGTGTCTTTTAACAATAATTCTATAGGCTATTTCTAAACCTAAACCTGTACCTTGTCCTACACCTTTTGTAGTAAAAAAAGGCTCAAAAATTCGAGTTTGAATCGCTGGCGGTATTCCCATTCCCGTATCGGCAATTTCGACTACAAGGCAGCTATTTTCTCTGTATGTGCGTATAGTTAAATCGCCTTTTCCATCCATCGCATCAATAGCATTATCAATTATATTCGTCCACACTTGATTGAGTTCGCTAGCATAAGCACAAATCCGTGGCAGAGTCTTATCATATTCGCGGTTGACGATAACTCCTTTTTTTAAGCGATGATTGAGAATCAGTAGAGTATTTTCAATTCCATCATGCAAATCTATCTCTTGCAATGCAGCTTGATCCATATAGGAATAGCCTTTAATTGCTTTCACTAAGTCAGAGATTCGGCTGGTACTTTGTTCAATATCGTTAATCAGTCCATGAGAAGCGAGTGCGGCTTCTAACCAAATTAAAACGTTATTAAGACAGTCTTCAGGTATCTTGTCGGCGAGAGTATCTAATTTTTGGGCATCAATGCCGGCGCTAACTAATGTAGAGGCAAGTTTCCAACCATTACTAATATCATGGTCTTCTAGCCAGTCTGTGACTTCATCTTCTTTATCGCTTTGGGTAAGTGTGTCGAATTTGGTTGTGTGTTGTGTGGCTTGCAGTTGAAAATTGATAATAAAATTTAGTTGTTCTTTATTGAGTGAATTTAACTGCAAAGCGAGATTTTGCAAGTTTTGAAAATTATCGCGCAATTGCCCTGCTGCACGTCTTCCGGCTGCGGCGGGATTATTTAATTCGTGTGCTAGCCCAGCTGACATTTTACCTAGCGCTGCTAGCTTTTCTTGTTGCCTAAGTTGTGCTTCTACGTCTTTGGTTCGCCCCGCCATTGCGGTTAGAATGACATCAGCTAAAGGCGAACATTCCGCCATGATATGTCTAAAAGTATCAATATCAACTTGCAAGACGCGACTGGGTAATAACGCTTTCGCATTAGCAATTGATGCGGAACCAGTCAACATCGACAATTCACCCATAAATTCACCTCGGCGATGTACAGCTAGCAGTCTTGTTTCATCACCAACGTGTTTAGTAATCTCAATTTCGCCTGATAAAACAACATGAAAGTTATAGTTTGATTCGCCTTCATTAAATAGGATATCGCCTTTGTTTAGCTTAATTTCTTTGCCAAATTGCTGCATCTCCTGTAATGCTTCATCAGGCAGTTTCGGGAACAGTGTGTTCTGGTTGGGATCGTGCAGCATAACAACTCCGTATCAATATTGATAAACTGTGTGAGGCGATCGCGCAAAACTTCTTCTTTTTTACTACTTACCACAACCGCTGAATCGAATAAGCATCAAAAGTATAATCAGCGCTCAAAATAGGTATTTGCTCAACCATTGCTTGTGCAATTAAAAGTCGGTCAAATGGATCGCGATGATGAAGAGGTAGCTTTGCAATCACATCGATATGGTCTAAATTAATATTTAGCAAATCAATGCTGTTCATATTAATTTGCTCTTCTATAAATTCCTTAAAAGGCTTACCAAAATTTAGTTTGCCAGTGCTTTGTTTAATTGCCATTTCCCAAATACTAGCTGTACTGAGTAGCTTCTCGTTGCTTTCATTTTCAATTAGCCCCCGTACCATAACACTGAGTCGAGGGCTATCAATGACAAACCAAATGAATGTATGAGTATCCAGCAGCAGCCTCATTACATATAATCCTTAAAGTCTTCTAAAGGCTCGTCAAAATCATCTGATATTGTGACTAAACCTTTAGCACTACCAGCTTTGGCGGGGCGACGTTTCACTGGCGATACAGGAGTTAGTTTCACAACTGGCTGTTCGTCTTTTGTAATCACAATTTCTTCACCATTAATTGCGGCTTCAATTAATTCGGGCAAATGTTGAGATGCTTCAGCGAGAGTTATTTGTTGCATGGCTTTTTTCTCTCTATTTTTATTTCATTGTGACATCAAAAATTCATTGTTTGATGTAGAAACCTAACCCCCTAACCCCCTTCCCAGAATAGGGAAGGGGAAAAATTACTCCCCTCCCCTACTAGGGTGAGGTTCGGGAGAGGTCTTTTCTCACACTACGTTGCTGAGATATTGATGCACAAATTGAACGCAAATTGAGCCTTCACCGACGCTGGAAGCAACTCGCTTGACTGAACCTTGACGCACGTCACCGACTGCAAAAACACCGGGGATGTTGGTTTCTAATAGATAAGGATCGCGTTCTAGCGTCCATCCTTTCGGGCGGTGTCCGTTAAGTTGTAAATCGGGACCTGTTAAAATAAAGCCGCGATCGCCTTTTTCCACTACACCATCTAACCAGTCGGTGCGCGGTTGGGCACCAATAAAGATAAATAGTGATGTCGCCGGCACTGTTTGCGTTTCCCCTGTCAGCGCATTCACGATTGTCAGCGCTTCTAAAGAAGTCTCACCTTTTGCCTCAATCACGCTAGTATGTGTCTTTACTGTGATGTTCGGTGTTTCTCCGATTTGGTCAATCAGGTATTGAGACATGCTCTTAGTTAAAGAGTCGCCACGTACCAACATCGTTACATGCGAGGCGTATTTAGAAAAGTACATCGCCGCTTGTCCGGCTGAATTTGCCCCTCCAATGATATACACTTCTTCGCCTTGGCAACTCATCGCTTCTGTTTGCGCTGCACCGTAGTACACGCCTGCGCCAGTTAGTTTTTCGAGTCCGGGTACGTTCAACCGCCGCCAAGCCACGCCCAGCGCCAAAATGATGGCGTGGCAACTGATTTCGCTACCGTCTGACAACTGCACAAAACGATACGGGTCTTCTACGCGAATTCCCGTAACTTCTTGTGGTGTGAGAATCTCCACACCAAAGCGTCTTGCTTGAGTCACGGCACGCCGCGCCAAATCGCCGCCACTCAAACCCACGGGAAAGCCGAGGTAATTTTCGATGCGGGAACTGGTGCCGGCTTGTCCGCCTGGAGCCTCGCGTTCTATCATGACGGTGCGTAGCCCTTCGGATGCGCCATATACGGCAGCGGCTAAACCACCAGGACCGCCACCGATGATAATCAAGTCATAAAAGGGTTTTTCTGCTTGAGTTTGCAAGCCAATTTTCTCGGCAATTTGCACGTTGCTTGGCTGCATCAAGCTGAAACCGTCGGGGAAGAGGACAAGGGGTAGGTGTAATGTATCACAATCGGCGTATTCAACGAGCTGCTGCGCTTCTGGTGATAATTCGATGTCCATCCACTGATAGGGGATTTGATTTCGCGCTAAAAAGTCTTTGGCTTGATGGGAATGGGGCGACCAGCGATTGCCGATGACGCGAATGCCTTCAAATGGTGGGTGGAATGTGGCTTTCCAATCGTCAAGCAAATCTTTCAGTACAGGATACAAGCGTTCTTGTGGGGGGTCCCACGGCTTCATTAAGTAGTAATCGATTTTCGTGGTGTTAATGGCACGAATAGCGGCATCGGTGTCTGCATAAGCTGTAAGTAGTGCGCGTTTTGCGTCTGGGAACATGGATAGTGTTTGTTCTAAAAACTCGACACCAGACATTTGCGGCATCCGCTGATCAACGAGGAATAAAGCCACTGGCTGGTTGCGGAGTTTTAGTTGTTCCAATGCTTCTAAGGCACTGGCACCAGATTCGGCACGCAAGATGCGGTAGCGATCGCCATATTCCTGACGCAAATCCCGCGCCACAGCTTGCAAAACTTCTGGATCGTCATCAACCGTCAGAATTACAGGTTTAGCCATAGCGTTTTAAGAATGGGGAATGGGGAGTGGGGAGTGGGGAGTGGATGGTAGATAGTGGTTAGTCGATAGTGGTTGGTGGATAGTGGATAGTGGTTAGTTGTAACGAGTACTTTTTGACAACTAGCAACCAACAACTAACAACTAACTACCAACAACTAACAGTTAGACTAACAATTCAAATAGTCCAATTAAAGTTCCGTCGGGATCTCGTAGATAAGCTGTTTTAATTCCGTAGTAGGGATTGTTCATTGGAGCGGTGGTAAACTTAACACCTTGATGGGTTAATTTTTTATATTCTTCTTCTACATCATGCACTGTAAAAATTAAGGCTACATTATCTTGACATTCGGCATGGGGTGGCTTGGCAGTATTAGCAATCATCTGTGCCATTTCTTGCCGACGAAATAAACTCAGTTTCATGTCTCCAACTTTAAATTCAGCGTATCCATCTTCTAGATTTTCGTTTTTTACTTCAAATCCCATCACATCTCTGTAGAAATCAAAGGAAGTTTTCAAGTCAGAGACTAAGAGTCTTGTGTATGCAGATCCTACTTTCATCGCTAATTCATTAATTAATATTAAGTTCAGTTGACTTTTTCCTAGCAGTGTAGTCTGGAAGTTGGGCATTGGGTAATTGGTAATGGGTAATGGGTAATGGGAATAATTCTTTTTCTAATCCCTAGTCCCTAATCCCTAGTCCCTATTACGCAAAACGGATAAAAACAGTATTTACGCAAAGTTGCTATTACACATCTTGCTTACGGTATAAACCAGGGGGTTGCAGATTACAAGCAAGTGCAATATCTAAAGACAATCAAAGTAAGAATTGCAAAACCTACACCTGTAAAAAACACGCTATTAATTCCGCCAATACCAAAAACTATTCCCATCAAAAGGGGTCCTAAAGTTTGTCCTATACCGAAAAATGTACCATTAACCGATAGAATCGTAGCGAGATATTCTCTTGGTGCTAACTCTGCTAAAAGTGTTTGGGTACTGGGCAAACCAATACCCAAACCAACGCCAAAAATTGTGGTTGGAATTAATAATAACCAGATATTGTGTAGGAAGGGAACAATGAATAGAGCTAACGCATACAAAACAAAAGATGCTCTAATTAAAGTTGTTGCGGAATATTTTCGGGATATTTTTCCTAACTGTAAAGCTGTGATAGCAAGCGCCACCGAAACACTTGAGAGTATCAATCCAATTGTCCAAGGCGGTTGTTTGAATATATTTTTAATTAATTGTGGTAAATAAATTATATAAGCACCGTAGAGGAGAAAGAAGTTAGCAGCGCTGGCAATGAAAAGTCCAAAAAGCTGGCGATTTTTCAAAACTTTGCCAGCATTTCTCAAATATTCTTTCAGGTTTCGGTTTCCTTTCGGTTCCGGATTTTTTAATTTAAATAACACTAACAAGCCGATAGGAATCGCTACTATGGGCAACATAAAGGGATAAAACCAGCCAATTGTTGCTAATGCACCGCCAATTGCAGGATAACTTGCTGTGCCGATACTGCTGACACTAGCGTTGTAACCCATTGCAGTAGTGCGTTTGTCTGCTGCATACAAATCGCCAAGTAAGGTGACGCTTAAAGAAGGCAAAGAAGCAGCACCAATTCCTTGCAAGAAACGCAACAATAATAAAAGGTTAAAGTCACGGGCAAAAGCGCAAGCCGTACCAGCAATTCCAAATAAAAACAGTGAGGGAACGATAATTTTCTTTCTGCCCAATCTATCGGCAAGGACACCAATAACAGGACCTAAAACTACAGCTGGAAGGGTGAATACTGTAACCAATAAACCGTTATTTTTCGGATTAACTTTCAAGGCTTCAGCTAAATAGGGAAAAGCTGGACCTACGCTAGCTACTCCGAGAACTGCCATTAGAGAAACTGCACAAATAATCTGAAAATTGGTGTCTTGATAAAGTGGTTTATGGCGTTCAAATTGTTGATTTTCTTCTGAATTCATGATATTGTTTTGTAGGCGAATAGGCAAATTGGCGAGGCATCTCTAGAGATACCACGCCAAGGTGCTTAATAAAATACCTAATTTATTGCTATATCAAGCAGCAATTTTCTCCTCAAGCGGTGTAAAACTTTTTTTGCTAGCACCGCATATAGGACAATGCCAATCATCGGGAATTTCTTCAAAAGGTGTACCCGGTGCAATTCCCGAATCGGGATCGCCAGCAATCGGATCGTAAATCACGCTGCATACTTTGCAAATCCATTTGCGAGTTTTTGCATCGTCACCTGCTGCTTTGGGTGCTGCATTTCCTCCATTCAATACTTCTAAAGCTTCTGCGTAGCGATCGGCGTGGTAAT
The DNA here is from genome assembly GCF_000817785.2 of Hassallia byssoidea VB512170. GTDB lineage: Bacteria > Cyanobacteriota > Cyanobacteriia > Cyanobacteriales > Nostocaceae > Hassallia > Hassallia carrinoi. The sequence goes on from NZ_JTCM02000006.1 coordinate 34,963, forward strand.
TTTCTACGAATTTCAGCAAGCCAAAACGATGCGCGGCTTCGCGAAATATATTAGCATGATCGGCTGATTCTTTAGCTTGTTTGAGAAATTCTTCTGTTGCCGGATTGTCTCTATCTTTTTGAGCAGCGGCGGCAAATTCGGGATACATTGTTGTGTATTCATAGGTTTCACCTTCAACTGCCAAAGATAGACAGCGAGACATAATTTCTCGCTTTTGTTCTTCAGTTAAAGCTGTTGGATCTTCTACGACAAGTTCTGGATGTAGCAAAACAAAATGTGCGAAAGCATGTTGTGTTTCTTGTTCTGCTGTTTCTCTAAAAAGTTTCGCTAAGTCTGCAAACCCTAGTTTACGTGCCACGTCAGCAAAAAACAAATATTTGCGATTCGCCATCGATTCACCACCAAAGGCAGCTTCTAAGTTTTGGTGAGTGGTAAAGTTTGACAGATCCATATTTTTTGTCACCTTTCAAGGTAATGTTTATAGCGAGTCGCTGTTGAATGAATTACAGATTGCCAGTTAGTATAAACTGGAGAATCTATGTAGTTTATTCAAACATAGAGCCGCTATAGTTGATGGGAACAGCCTTGAAAACGGGACAATTAAGAAAGATTTCTTAATATATAATACTTACGCAGTAGTGAGCGCTTCAGCGCTTAACAAGGCACTTCAGTGCCTACTACGAAATATATTTCAATCGTCCGTTTTGTTAGCTGTTCTGTGAATAATTATAAGGCGGAAAAGATTTTGCGGTTTGTCAGTTATAATGCTTGACTATTTGGATAAGTTGTGATTTATTCAAGTATTTTGAAGTTCTAGGAATGGGTAATCAGTGTATCCTTTGGCATCTGGGGCGTAAAATGTTTTTGGATCTGGTGTGTTTAATTGGGCGTTTAGTTGAAAGCGTTTTGGTAAGTCAGGATTGGCGAGAAATAATTTGCCAAAAGATACTAAATCTGCATCGCCACTAGCTAAGATACGATCGCCTTTTAAGCGATCGTAGTCGCCGTTGGTGATTAATGTACCTTGATATATTTGGCGATAGTATGGTGTGATGGGGTTCATGACGTCGCGGGTTTTCAAATCGACTTCATTCGGTTCCATGAGGTGAAGGTAAGCCAGTCCGAAGGAGTTGAGCGCATTTATGGCATAAGTAAATGTCTCTTTGGAGTTGGAATCATGCATTCCGTAGAAGGTGTTACTCGGTGAAAGCTTGATACCGACACGGTTTGCACCCCAGACGCTAACGACGGCTTCAACTACTTCTAACATAAATCGCGATCGCTTCTCGATTGACCCGCCATACTCATCTGTGCGTTGGTTGGAACCATCTTGCAAAAATTGGTCTATCAAATAACCAAAAGCACCGTGGAGTTCGACTCCATCAAAGCCAGCAGCTTTGGCGTTTTCTGCACCGAGGCGAAATTGTGCGACTATTTCCGGTATTTCGTGAGTTTCTAAGGCGCGGGGTGTTTCTAAAGATACTTTGCCGACCGGGGTGTGGAGTTGGCCAACTCCAGCGATCGCACTCGGCGCAACTGGCAATTGTCCATCAAGCAAACTGGGGTGCGAAACTCGCCCACTATGCCAAAGTTGCAAGAATATTCTTCCCCCTTTTTCATGCACTGCATCTGTTACCAACCGCCATCCGGCAACTTGTTCGTCTGTGTAGATACCCGGACAGTTCATGTATCCCAAGCTGAGGGGTGAAACCATTGTGCATTCGGTGACAATTAGCCCAGCGCTTACCCGTTGGGTGTAGTAAGTTGCCATTAAGGAGTTGGGGATGCTTTCAATTGCCCGCAAACGTGTCATTGGTGCCATAATTATCCGGTTGGGGAGGGTGTAGTCACCAAGGTGGATGGGTGTGAAAAGATTGGTAGGTGAATTCATGATGTTTGCTGGTTAAATATTAAGTAGTAACCGCTTATTTTAAGCACTGAAGTGCTTACTACGAACGTTCTATGTGTGTTACTGTTTTTCCCATTGCTGCCGACACCGCAAGAAAGCGAGTGCGATCGCTGCTACGCCAAACAGTGCCATACTAGTTGTCGGTTCGGGAATTTTCTGAGAAACTTGGAAGGAACCTTTTAAGAAAGTTTTACCTCTTAACGGAGCAGTTGGATCTGCATTTAGTGGTTCGCTTTCGGTAAAGTTTAATGTGCCGATCGCACCCTGAAATCTTCCCGTTCCACCTGTGATATTTACGACACCAGTACCATTTAAAGTATTATTTGTAAAGTCAAATGAAGCGATCGCGCTACTGTTGCCAAATAGTCTATCATTGCCGCTACCGGAAAACTCTTCACCACCAATGGGAAAGCCTTGTAAACCAAACTGTGTCGCATCTTGAACAAATACCAGATTACCAGTAGCCGGATCAAGCCGACTATAATTATTTATGCTTTGAAAGTTAGTTAGACCATACGGGGCATTGGGATTAGAGCCGTAAATAAACGCTCGTGATACGTCTGTTGAAGGAATCGGTATCAGCGTAACTTCAATGTCGTAAGATGTGTTAAATGGATAAACAGTCTGGGCGTTAACTTTTGCAGTGATTCCCATACTGAGTAAACTGACTGTTGGAACTAGCCAGAAACTGTGTTTAGAAGCACGAAGCATGTTAGTTAGACATTGCATTATTTAGAAGCCTATTGTATGAAAAGATAAGTAAAATACTCTGGCTTGTACGAGTGCGCTCTAAGAGTTTTGAAGGCTAAAGCCTTCACTACATTTAGGAACGTTTATTTATGTACTACTTATATAACTTTCTTTATTCATAGCACAAGATATTTTTTAGACATTATTTGATAAAAAAGGAATGTTTTCTGCTAGAGAATCTTTGACAATTATTTTTTGTTCTCTTGCCCAAAATTGACTCAAAAAGTGAATTTGTCTCAAACCGACAATTAAATTTAAACCTGGTACAAACAACCACCAAACTACAAGCGGTTCTTTGATTTGCGCTTGGGTGTATAGTTGGTTTACGGTTTTATATAACTTAAATTGAACTATGTAAATCCAAACAATACCCAAAAGCGAAAACCAACCAAACCAACCGGGAACATCTGGATCGAATATCCGCAAAGCTTGGGGAACTGCTATTCCCAATAAAAAAGGGGCTAAAGATAGCGTACCTGACCAACCAAAGCCGTTATAATGGCGGAGTTCTTCTTGAATAATCCACTTGTACCAGCCGTAATATAGCATACCGCTGACAACAGATAAGAAAAGTACTTGCGATAATGGACGGGGTTTACCTAAAGGTTTATCTGACATATTTTGTGAAAATTGACTATTTTTAGCTAGTAGGGTGCGTTACTACGTTAACGCACCCTACGGAAGACTACGGACTATTGTTTGATAAGATATGAATTGGTGTTTCTGTCCATTAATGTGGCGATCGCCTGAACTAATTCATTAATTTCAACGGGTTTAGCTAAATGTTGGTGAAAGCCTGCCTCTTTTGCTTGCTGTCGATCTACTTCTCCCGCATAAGCGGTAAGCGCGATCGCTTTTATGTCTTTGGTTTGTTGAGCAGTCAATCTGCGTAGTTGCCGCATCAGCATATATCCATCCATACCGGGCATCCCCACATCACTGAGCAAAATATCAGGAATTGAGCGCTCAACTACTTGCAATGCATCAAATCCTGATGCTGCGGTTGTGACGATCGCCTTTTCTTGCTTTAAGACAAAGTTAAGAAACTCCCGCGAGTCCGCATCGTCATCGACTACTAAAATTTTAATCCCGTTTAAATCAACTTTGAATTCTGGTGATATCTTCGCAGACGGCATCTCATCATATGTTTGCAATAAAGGAATTTGGACTGTAAATGTAGCCCCCTGTCCGATACCTGGACTATCTGCACTCAACGTACCTCCGTGCAGTTCGACGATTTGACGGGCGATCGCCAGTCCCAATCCCAATCCGCCAAATTTGCGCGTCGTTGCACTATCTTCTTGGCGGAAATATTCAAAAACGTAAGGCAGAAAGCTGGTGTCAATTCCTTTTCCGGAATCTTTTACCTGAATTTGTGCATATTTTCCGACTTGTGTCAAGCTCACCTGAATAATTCCATTTGATTCTGTGAACTTGATCGCGTTGGATAATAAATTCCATATTACTTGCTGCAAACGCGCTGCATCGCCTTTGACTGCGCCAACAAAAGGGGTAATCGCCGTTTCTATTTGCAGCGATTTGGCTTGAGCGGATAATTGCACGGTTTCCAGGGCAGATGATATCACAGTCCCCAAATTGACGGGCATTACAGTTAAGCTGAGTTTGCCGCGCAAAATTCGGGAAATATCAAGCAAATCGTTAATTAGTTGAGTCTGCAACTTAGCGTTGCGCTCAATTGTTTCTAAAGCGCGTTCGGTTGTTACTAAGTCAAATTTTTTAGTGCGTAAAAGCGTTGTCCAACCAAGAATCGGATTGAGTGGAGTACGCAATTCATGAGATAAAACCGCAAGAAACTCATCTTTGATGCGGTTGGCAGTTTCCGCTTGTTCTTGTGCTGCAAGCGATCGCTTGAGCAATTCTTCTCGTTCAATTTCGGCTTCTTTGCGCTCGGTAATATCCATTGACATGCCTACCATTCGCAAAGGATTTCCTACCGAGTCGTAAATACAGCGACCTCGGATTAATACCCAGTGGATACTGTTATCTGCCCAGATGTTGCGATACTCGACATCGTAATCTGTATGATTGGCGATCGCTTGTTCGATAGCTTTTTGTACCCAAAGGCGATCGTCAGGATGAATGCGACTCATCAATATTTGATGGGAAAAATCAGCGTCCAGCGGTAAACCAAAATTTATTTTACACTGAACTGAAGTAGACAAAACATTCGTTTGTAAATTCAATTCCCAAGAGCCGAGTTTAGCCATTTTCAGCGCTAGCTTCAATTGTTCTTCGGTTTCTTGCAGAGCGATTTCGGTTTGGCGTTGTTTTTCCCGGATGCGTGCTTCTTTAATCTCGCGCTCGATTGCCGGAACTAAGCGTACCATCCGCTCTTTTAAGACAAAATCAGCAGCTCCAGCTTTTAAAGAAGTGACGGCAGTTTCTTCGGTGATTGAGCCGGAAACAATAATAAAGGGAATATCTAATTTTTTTTCTTTCAGCAAGGACAAGGCTTTGGGAGCGCCAAATCCAGGAATAACATAATCACAAATAATTACATCCCAAGGTTGGCGATTTAAAGCAGCACTCATCTCGGCAGATGTTTCTACTCGCGAATAAATTACGTCGTAGTCATTCTGCTCCAATATATGCAGCAGCACCAGCATGTCATCTTCTGAATCTTCGACAATCAGGACATGTAGTGGTTTGCCCATACCTTTGTTTATCCTTCTAAAGTAAAATAAAAAGTTGCTCCTTCCCCAACCTTGCCCTCTGCCCAGATTCGCCCACCATGACGGTGGATGATTCGTTGAACTGTGGCTAAACCAATGCCATTTCCTTCAAATTCTTTGGCAGAATGCAGCCGTTGAAAAGGTTGAAATAGATTGTCTGAATCATTCATATCGAAACCGACACCGTTATCGCGAATGAAGAAGATATTATTATCAAGCTTATCAAAATCAATTTGCGTATATTCACGGGTGCGCGTGTATTTCCAGGCATTGCCCAGCAAGTTATCCAGTGCTGCCCGCAATAAATTAGCATCGGCAGAAGTGGTTAAATCTGGGGTAATTTGGAACTTTGCTTGTCTTGGTTGGTCTTTTTCTAGGTCTTCGGCGATCGCCTGTACCATTGTACTCAAATTTACTTGAGTGCGATGCAATTGCGAGCGGCTGATTTGCGATAATCGCAACAAATCCTCAATCAATTGCCGCATGTGTTGAGTTGAGTTTTGAATGCGATTTAGGTAATTTTGACGAGTTGCAGTTAAGGAATCGTTAAGAGATTCTGCGAGCATTTGGGTAAAATAGTCAATTCGTCGCAAAGGCGATCGCAAGTCATGAGAAACTGAAGAAGAAAAACTTTCCAGTTCTTTGTTAATTAAGGTGAGTTGTGCTGTTGTTTGCTCCAAACGAGTATTTTTATGTTGTAATTCTAAAGTGCGTTCTGCTACAGTTGCTTCTAATGTTTGAGTATACTGTTCTAATTGGCTATTGGCAGCTGCTAATTCCGCATTTGTTTGAGCCAGATTTTCGTAGAGTTGAGAATTTTCTAAGGAAACGGCAATTTGAGCAGACAGCAATTTTAATATTTCTAAACGTTCAACGGTAAAGGCTCCCGTGGTTATATAATTTTCTAAATAAAGTAAATTTTTCAGCTGTCCTTGATGAATAATCGGAGTACACAAAACAGACTTCGGCTGATATTCTCTAATATATGGATCGTTAATAAAAATTCCTTCTTTGGTTGCATGATTGAGGACAATACTTTCTCTGGTGCGAACCACATAATTAAGAATTGCTAAAGGAAGTTGTGTTTGATTGGAAGGTGAGATAATTGAATTTTGGTCAATTGTGCCGACAGCGACAATGGTAAATTCACCGGCTTTTTCGGCAATCAAAAATCCTCGTTGTGCGGCAGCATTTTCGATGACGATCGCAATTAATCGATTTAATAAATTCTTAATTCTTAGTTCGCTAGCGATCGCTTGAGAAGCTTTGACTACGGTGGATAAGTCTAACCAGGCAGCAGTAGTCGATGATGTGGTAGAAGCGGTGCTTCCACGAGTATGCTGTTTCAACAAGTCTGGGTAACGAGTTAATAAATTCTCCGCTAATGGTTGCGAACCCCAACTGATATAACCTAAATACGCATCATTCAAATACGCTGCGGCAATTTTCGGTTTGTTAATTCCTAAATAAAATTTGGCGGCTAATTCGTTCGCTAAAGCTTCATCTTGAGTAAATTCGTGATTTTTCGCCGATTGAATGCTAGCATCGTAGGCATTCATTGCCAGCAGCGTTTGTCCTGTAACTCTGGCAATTTCCGCTTCGACTAACTCATATTTATGCTGAAAATTCATCGGTGCGTAATCTGCTTTTTGTTTTAAAATCGCTTGGTTTGCTTGTACTTGTGGAAGTAGTTCGCGATCGCATTGCAGTAAAGTCAGCGAATCGTAGAAAATGTACTCATACATCATCATCATCCCGACAACAGCTTGTAAATTCGCTGCGGTTGATTTTGCCTGGATTGATGCTTGTTCGTAATCACCAAATCGATACGCTAACATCAATTTGAACAGATAAAAGCAGCACAGTAGCGTTTGCCAATTTCCTGCTGCCACACTTGGTAGCATTGTCGCTTCGTTGAAACTCTCACCTGTCAATACCAGCAAATCGTCTGCTAAACCCATGAAATTTAAAACGACTTGTCGGGCAATGCGGATGTAGTAAATACCTAATTCTTGTTTAGCGCGATCGACAAGTTCGACATAAGGTAGTGCTTTTTGATTGACAATTTCTAAGTTCTCCCCACTAAAGAAATGGTGCATCACGTACTCGCTCGTACCATAACCGACAAACTCCAGATTGCCTACTTCCATCGCTCGTTCTACAGAAGCTTGTAAGAATTTCAATGTCGATCGCAGAGAGTTTTTAATGAAGTGAACGTGAGAACCATACACCTTTAACACATGCGGATAAAGAGTTTTATCGTTAAATTGTTCTAATACCTTGAGAGATAACTGTCCAAATTCATATCCGGTATCGATGTTGTCAAATACTGCCGCGCAAAGAAACCCAAACAGACAGTAAGCAAACGATGATGGTATCCAGTTGCCATACTCAACGGAAAGCTGAGTCATAGTTAACATCATCGGGATAAATAATTGCGGTCTGGCAATGTAAACAGGACCCGGCATGGTGTTGAGTATTTCTACTGCAGCTTGTTTGTTAGCATCGCTCATCACAGGTAGATTAGCTAGTGCTGCCACATCATTTGGTTGAAACACAAGTTTCTGTTGAAGTTGAATATTGTAACTTTCAATTTCTGCGTCTTGTGTAGGAATGCGGACATCTAATAGTAATAAAGCTTTTAATGCGGTTTCGATTGAGGCAGCGGAATTGCCTTGAGCAATTTCCAGTTGAATTTGTAGTTTGTAGATACGGATGCGGTCTAAAAGTGTTTTCGTATGTTGCAATGCTAGATTAATTAGAGATTGCGATCGCGCAAAATTAGCGTTAATGCACTCAACATCAATCAACCTGCAATACAGTGATAATGTTAGATCGTACTGCTGTTCCCAGCAGTCATTTGCTAAAAGCTCTAATCCCAAATTAAAATAACGGGCAGATGGTTCGTAAGCGATCGCTGATGAAGCTTTTTGACCGGCGATTAAGTTCAATGCTGCTAATTGATTTCTTTGTTCTTGGTCGCTAATTAAATCTTTGCCGTAATTTAAGTGATTAACTAATTCAAAAATGTTTTCTTTTTGTGATGATGGTGATTGACTTTGTAAAAGTCTTTGACCGATTTTTAGATGGGTTGCTTTACGTTCTGCTTCCGGAATCAGCGCTTCTGCGGCTTGTTGAACTCGGTCGTGCAAAAATTGATAATTAATGGTATGCTCATCGAGAGCGATCGTCGCAGTTTCTTCCCCGACAAACAAGGGAATTTTGTAAGCATTATTTAAAGGTAAAATTAATCCGGCTTGCATCGCTGACCAAATTTCTTTAGCCGTCTCCAATACAGTTTTTTGCGATATAATCGCAAGCGTTTCTAAATCAAAGCGATAACCAATACAAGCCGCAAACTTTAGGAGTGTTTGTGTAGTTTTTGGTAATTTTTCAATTTTATTAACCATTAACTCAATTACATTATCTGTCACCCCAACAGTTTGAATTTGAGTTAAATCCCACCTCCACCGAGCGGTTGCAAAATCAAATTTAATTAGATTCCTTTGCGCCAGAGATTGCAATAATTGAGTTAAAAAGAAGGGATTACCGTCTGTTTTGTTGTAGAGTAATGTTGCTAATTGTGTAGAGGTTTCTGTTTCTTGTAATGTATCTGCGACTAATTGTTTAACGCTCTCAATTGATAGCGGTTTGAGGACAATCTGATTGATTTTCGCCCCTGTTTCTTGCAATTGGGCTATTGTTTGAATTAGAGGATGTGCCGCACTTACTTCATTATCGCGATACGCACCTAATAGCAATAAATAGCCGATATTGGCATCGTTTATTAAAGCTTGAATGAACTTTAAAGACGCATAATCTGCCCATTGCAAATCATCTAAAAATAATACTAGGGGATGTTCTTTTTGGGCAAAGACGTTAATAAAAGCTTGAAAGACGCGATTAAATCTAGCTTGAGTTTCTGTTGCTCCTAATGTTGGTACAGGTGGTTGCGCTCCAACCAGCAATTCCACTTCCGGAATTACTTCAATTATCACTTGAGCGTTTTCTCCTAAAGCTGACCGCAGTTTCGTTTTCCATACTTCCAGATTGGCAGCACTTTCAGCTAACAATTGCTGCATCAACATCCGAAATGCTTGAATCAATGAAGCATAGGGAATATCTCGTTGAAATTGGTCGAATTTACCGGCAATAAAATAACCCCGCTGTTGCAGAATTGGCTTGTAAATTTCGTTCACTAAAGAAGATTTACCAATGCCAGAATAGCCACTGACAAGTAACAGTTCAATTTTCTCAACTTTTGCTATCCGATCAAACGCTTGCATGAGTGTGGCAACTTCTGCTTCACGTCCATACAACTTTTGGGGAATCAGTAAATGTCCAGAAGTATCGTGTTGAGCGATCGCAAATTCTTTAATTTCCCCGCTTGTAGTTAACTGTGTTAAAGCTGTTTCTAAATCCTTCTTGACTCCAAAAGCACTTTGATAGCGGTCTTCCGCGTTTTTTGCCAGCAACTTCATGATCATATTTGAAATTACAACCGGAATATCTTGCCGCACTTGATGCGGTGGAATCGGTTGTTTGGCAATGTGAGCGTGAATTAATTCTAAGGGGTCGTCAGATTGAAATGGCAAACGCTGCGTCAGCAACTCGTAAAATGTTACTCCTAAAGCGTACAAATCGCTGCGGTAATCAATTGCTCGATTCATCCTTCCGGTTTGTTCTGGAGAAAGATAGTTTAAGCTACCTTCTAGTAAACTGGGTGGACTCAAAAGCGGATTTTCTTTAGAAAGACGCGAAGCGATACTAAAGTCAATAATTTTAACTTCGCGATGCGAATTAATCAGAATATTTTTTGGTTTAATATCTTTATGAATAATTTGATGTTGATGAATTTCACCTAAGATAGATGCAATTTGAATCGCAATTCCTAACCAATCTGTTAAGGCAAGAATTTTCCCGGCGACAAATGTCTTGAGATCGCTGCCAAAATCTTCTAAAATCAGTGCGAATCGTTTTTGATACTGTTCTAATTTATAAGGTTTAATTACGCCTTGCAGCGGCAAATCTCTGAGTATTTCATATTCAAGCTTGAGTCGAGCGGTTTCTTCGATTGTTGGAAAATCTGCTTTGAGTGTTTTAATCACGACTTTTTGGCGATCGCACTCGCGAATGCTTTGATAAACAAGCGTGCGATCACCATTGTGAAGAATTGTGCCGAGAGTATAACCAGGAAGCGCAGACATCATATTCTGGGTTTTATAACTATAGCATCAGATGTAGGGTGCGTTACTACGTTAACGCACCCTACTTAAGAGCCACCAACAACTATCCACTATCCACTATCCACTATCCCTGCTGTTGTGGAACTTGTGAAATTTCCGCCAATTCCTTTTCTTTATCTTGTCTGCGCTTTTTCGCGTAAAGTTGAATAGTGGCTACCATCGCAATAATCATTGCCACAATTACCCAAACAGTAATATCGGTCGGTAGACTATCTTTAAATATAGCCAGTAATACAATCACGACTAACATTAAGCTGGGTGCTTCATTCAAAGCGCGTAACTGTTTGCTACTCCAGCGACATTCATCAACTGCTAACTGCTTCATTAGCCTTTTGCAATAATGATGATAGCCGAGTAAAAGAGCCACAAATCCTAGTTTGACATGCAACCAAGTCTGTTTTAAAACTTCTGGTTCAGTAGTTAATAAACCGATTGCCATTGCTACTGTTAACAACATTCCTGGGGTGGTGATAATGCTGTAAAGCCGTTTTTCCATTATCTGATACTGATTTTTCAGTATCGTGCGTGCTGGTTCTGGTTCTTGGTTGGCTTCGACGTGATAGATAAAAAGACGTACTAGATAAAATAATCCAGCAAACCAAACTACAATCCCGATAATGTGAAACGCTTTAAACCATGAATAAGCCATGAATTTCATTCTCCATTTAGTTGGACAAATCACTGAAAAAAAGCAATACGTAGTAAGCGATTCATCGCTTATTTTGAGCACTAAAGTGCTCACTACGAGACTTTCTTCTATTTTTACTTATTATCTGTACGCCGTACAAAAGGCAAAAGGTCTTCTAAAATCGTTTCATGATAATGTTCTTGAGGATAATGCCCCACATTATGAAGTTTTATTACTTCGGCATTCGGTACAGAATCGGCAAACTTTTGTGCCATATCTATAGAAAGCCAAGGGTCAATCATTCCCCATTGAATTAAAATTGGTTTTTGCCATTCTTTAAAGCCAGATTCGATTTCGGTCATGGCTGGCTGAAGTTGTAAATTGCGGATAGTTGATAAAAGTCCTCTTCCAGAAGAGGAACTTTTCAAATATGGCTTTCGATAAACATCTAAATCTTTCTCTTCGATGACGTAACGACAACCACCTTCTAAAGTTCTATCAACTAATAAAGGGTCTTGAGTCATCATTTCACCTGCAAGAGGTAAACCGAGTTGTTGAATTTTCCAAGGTAATTTGGCAGCGCTGGTAATTGGGGTATTGATGATAGCTATGTTGGCAATTTGTTCTGGATGTCGCAAAGCATATTGCAGTCCTACAGAACCTAAAAATCCTTGGACAACTAAAGAAAAACGTTTTAATTCTAAGGCTTGGATAAATTCTGATAAAGCTGTGATAAATGCATCTGGGGTATAAGCAAAGTCTCTTTTTTCAGGTTTGGATGAAAAACCATAGCCAATCCAATCTGGTGCGATCGCTCTTGTACCCTGTTTCGCTAAAGCTGGTAAAATGTTACGCCAACTGTAACTTTGTGACGGTAAGCCGTGTAGCAATAATACAGGCAATAAGTCTGTTTGACCAATCGGTTCAGCTTGGCGATAAAACCATTCAAGGGAATTTACGGTTATTTTATGTTCTTGTATTGACATGAGAAAAAGCCTCACGCAAAGGCGCAAAGGCGCAAAGTTTTATTAAAATTAGGAATCGTTGGAGATAATCATCTCACGAATTGCGTGTGCTGTTGCGGGTGCTAATAAAACGCCGTTGCGATAATGTCCGGTGGCGAGGAGAATGTTATTAAAGCCTGGTAATTTGCCTATGATTGGTGCGGGTCGTTTTTCGGGACGGGGACGCAATCCCGACCAGGTGCGGTTAATTGTGGCTGATGTTAATTCTGGACAAAAGGCGATCGCACCAGTTAAAACTTGCTTCAATAGTTCTTCGTTAGGTGGTATTTCATGGGTATCATTGGGAAATTCTACCGTTGCACCAATCCAATAATCGCCGTTACCTACAGGGACTATGTGAATATCATCGCCTGTAATCACTGGTTGAAAGTCGCGATCGCCTAAAGGATGTTTTAAGCTTACTTGCAAAGCTTGTCCCAACACAGGGCGAATATCAATCATTTGGTTTAATTGTGCTGTCAAAAGTGACGAACCCAATCCGGCGGCGATTATAAACCAATCAGCAGTAATTTTACCCTCTGTCGTCTCAAGTTGATTGCATGAATTTGCGGCGGTTCGCGCGGAAGTTAAAGTTCCGTTGACGGTAACGCCAAATTTAAAAGTAACGCCGTTGCGTTGAGATGCATCAACTAAAGCTAAAGTTAAAGCTGTTGGGTCAAGTTGGCGGTCTTGGGGAGAATAAACAGCACCAGTAATATTATCGTTATTTACTTGCGGACAGACTGACTTTAATTTTGCCACGTCCCAAACTTCTAATTTCCAGTTTTGAGAAGAGCGAATTTCCGCTAGTTTTTGCCAGTCTGCTAAATTATCTTCTTGCAAACAAAGGCTGAGAATTCCTTGACGATTAAAAGGGATTTTACGATTTGTGATAGCTTCTAGTTCCGGAATTAGAGTTTCATAACGTTGAATGCTATATGAGCGCATTCGCCAAGCATTACCCTTAATTTTATGGCTAATCGCACCCATCAAAACGCCTAATGCTGCCCCTGTAGAGGCTTGCGCGGGTGGTTGAAAGTCGATGACAGTGATTTTCAGGTCTTGAACTTGACTGAGTTCATAGGCGATCGCCGCCCCAACAACACCACAACCGATAATGACTGCATGACTCATTGCTTTTTGGGGAGATAGGGAGTGGGGAGTGGGGAGTAGGGAGTGGGGGGGAGGGGGGGAGAGGGGGGGACAAGGGGATGGGGGGCTTTGGGGTCCCCACGAAGTGGGGTTGGGGAGCCAGCGCTGTGCGGAGGTTCCCTCCGTTGAGGCGACTGGCGTGGGAAGGGGGAGAAAGAATTATTCTCCTTGTCTCCAAGGAGTCCCCCTTGTCCCCCTTGTCTCCTTGTCTCCTTGTCTTTTCCTTAAGCCTAACTTTCTTGTGGGTTGTTGCTTTGCGGTAACAATTGTAAGAAATTGTCAATGTCAGCAAAAGCGGCTTTGTTGTTGCTTAAAGCTTGTTGAGAGTTGCGATCGGCTGCGGCTTGATCTATTTTTACCAGGTGGTTAAATAAATCTCGCGTTATCTGACGTGCTTGGGATTGGTCTTTAGGTAGCAGGTTGGAAGCAATGTAGCTCATGTTCAGCTTGACGGATGTCATCGGACCGTGGATAAAATTACCCACATCGATCCAATCATTTCTGCGGATCAGCTTTTGCAGTTCATCTGAGCGATCGCGTACCGAAAGAATATCAGGAACATATTCCTGAATTTTCTCTAACTGAGCCGTAGTATAGGTTGGAGGTGCAGTAGCGACAGTCGGACCGCCACAACTAATCAGGAATGTTGCCAAAATTACCAGAATCAATGACAATATCGAGCGTTGACGCGCCATATACTCAATTTTTTGGTGTGTCTATTAACAGTGTCATTTTAGATCGCTAGGGCAATTTATCGTTCTCGCTAGCGAGAGTTTTTTTGCCATGTTGGGGCATGGGGCATGGGGCATTGGGCAATGGTAATTGCTAATTGGGAATGGCTAATTGGTAATTGGGCACGCTTGCATTGAGAATAAGAGATTCTTTCCATTCCCCATTCCCCATTCCCCATTACCCATTCCCCATTACCCATTCCCCATTCCCCATTACCCAACATCGTAAAATACTTGCCAAGATGGATTTATACTATGCGTGATTTTTCAGTTTTGAATTTCAATTGCTAACAATGCCTTTCTTTCCTAAACTGCGTCCATACATTCTTATAGGGTTGTTCCTCAGCCTTTTTCTCAGTCTAGATTTCTTTTCAGACAATTTTACCAACGCGGCAACGCCAACTACAGTTGCACCTGTATCGGGTTCAGCACTGACCCAAGGGGTGACAAAAACGGTATTAGACAACGGTTTAACCGTGTTAACCAAAGAAATCCATACTGCACCAGTGGTCAGCGTGCAGGTTTGGTATAAAGTTGGTTCACGCAATGAGGGGACGGGGGAAAATGGTATCTCCCACCAGCTAGAACATTTAATGTTTAAAGGCACTTCTACCCGTCCAGTACAATTTGGGCGGCTGTTTAGTGCTTTGGGTAGTCAATCTAATGCTTTTACCAGCTATGACGAAACTGCTTACTATGGTACGGTGCAGCGAGACAAACTCGAAGCACTGCTGACCTTAGAAGCCGATCGCATGGAAGGTGCTTTAATAGAACCCGACCAACTGACGAGCGAAAAGCGCGTAGTAATTTCTGAACTACAGGGATATGAAAATTCGCCTAGCTACCGTCTCGGTCGAGCGGTGTTGCGGGCTGCTTTCCCGAATCGAACTTATGGTTTACCTGTAGGAGGCACAAAAGCCGATGTCGAGAAATTCACGCTCTCGCAGGTGCGGAATTATTACCAAACCTTCTACAGTCCAGATAATGCCACATTGGTAGTTACAGGCGATTTTACCACCGCACCAACGCTGAAAGTTATCAAAGACACTTTCGGCAAGGTTCCCAAACGAGCCAAAACGGTTCCGCCAAAAGGTTCTGTATCTGTACCTTCTAATACTCCGGCGAAAAAAGAGCCTATCGTCCTCAAGCAACCAGGAAGCGCTGCACTGCTGCAAGTTGTCTATCCCTTACCAGATGTGAAGCATCCCGATGTGGCGGCGATTGATTTGATGGATGGTATTCTTACAGGCGGTCGTAGTTCTCGACTTTACCAAGATTTGGTAGAATCCGGATTAGCCAGTTCAGTTAGTGCGAGTGCAGCAGAATTAATTGAACCAGGTTGGTATGAAATTAATGCTACAGCCGCACCCGGTCAAGAATTATCGCGCATTTCTTCGGTGTTGCAACAATCGTTGACGAAACTGCAACAGCAGCCAGTCAGCAATGAAGAATTAAATAGAGCAAAGACGCAATTACAAGCTTCTTTTATCCTGAATAATCAGGATATCACCAGTCAGGCAAATCAACTGGGGTATAATCAAACCGTCGCCGGAGATTATCGTTTTATTGAGGGGTATCTGGCAGCGATCGCTAAAGTTACACCAGCTGATGTGCAGAAAGCAGCGAAAACTTACCTCGATCCGGCTAAACAAACCATCGGCTTTTTTGAACCTACCCAAGCAGATGGTAAACCAGGAACTTCTAATGCAGGTTCTGGTCGCACTGCCGAGAATTTCAGCCCAGGAAAGCCGGTAGACCCAGCAGAACTTGCCAAATATCTTCCTCCTGCCACATCAGCCACCACTGCTAGCAAACAATCGCTACCAGAACAATTTACCCTGGCGAATGGAATGCGGGTTCTTTTGTTAAGCGATCGCAGTTTTCCCTCGATAAACCTCACCGGACAAATTGACGCTGGTGCTGAATTTGACAACATCCAAAAAGCTGGGCTAGCGAGTTTGACTGCTGGTAACTTAATGAATGGTACCAAAACCAAAAATGCTCTCACATTAGCGAAATCCTTAGAAGATAAAGGAGCCAGTTTAGGTTTTAGTCCTAGCCGTGAGGGTGTCGCTATTGGTGGTCAAGGTTTGTCAGCGAATCTGCCGATATTGATAGAAACTCTGGCAGATGTAGTACAAAATGCTACTTTCCCGGCAGACCAATTGGAACTCAGCCGGCGACGGTCATTAATCGGGTTGAAAGCACAGCTAGATGACCCCCGTGGACTGGGACGAAGGGTTTTTCAGCAAGCAATTTACCCCGAAAATCATCCGTTCTACAGCTTTCCGACAGAAGAAAGTTTGAAGGCTATTACTCGCGATGATTTGGTTCGCTTTTATCAAGAACACTATCGACCGGATACAACAACGTTAGCGATGGTGGGTGACTTTGAACCAGCGAAGGTGAAAGCTTTACTAAATCAAGCTTTTGGTAAATGGCAAGCAAAAGGTAAAGCACCGATTTTGAATCTGACCTCAGTACCGTTGCCGCAAAGTCAGACACGTTTGAATAAAGTAATTCCCGGTAAGGCAGAGGCAGTTACTTATATAGGCTACAACGGCATCTCGCGTAAAGACCCTCGTTTTTATGCTGTTTCGGTACTAAATCAGATTTTAGGTGGTGATACCTTGTCTAGCCGCTTGGGTACAGAAGTACGCGATCGCCAAGGTTTAACTTACGGTATTTACAGCGCTTTTGCTGCTGGAGTTAATCCAGGTCCATTCTTAATTCAGATGCAGACTTCTCCGCAAGATGCGAATAAAGCGATCGCTAGCGCTGTTGCTTTACTCAAACAAGTGCGAGATCAAGGAGTCACAGAAGCTGAATTAAACACAGCAAAACGCTCAATTACCAACAGCTATCCCGTAGATTTGGCAAATCCCAGTGATGTTGCCAGCATCATTTTAGACAATTCAGTTTACGGGCTTTCACCTACAGAAATTCGAGAATTTCCTAACCGCATTCAAGCAGTGACGATGACTCAAGTGCAGCAGGTAATCAAAGACCTAATTAATCCTGACAAACTGGTGATTGTCACAGCAGGACCTAATGCGTAATGGGGAATGGGTAATGGGGAATGGGTAATGGGTAATGGGTAATAGAAAGAAATTGTCTCCATCTTTCCATCCCCCCCTCCCCCCCTCCTCTTCATTGCTTTCGTCCTCACACTATACGGTTGCTCTCTTGTTAAGTAAATAACAAGAGAGTTTTTTTGTGTCCAAAGTTACTATATTACTGGTATAAAAAGAAGGGTGCAATATTTATGGCTATTAATTGCCATAAATATCGCCTCATTTTTCGCTCTTTCCTTATCTTCCAAATAATACTTATCGGATTCCGTAATCCGTGTTGAATTGTTTGAATTTATTCTGTAACCAACAAATATTTAAAGAGAATTACAGAGGATGTCTACTGCAATTAAATGTCCTATTAATCGACCAACCTTGCAATTAGGTGCAAGTAGTCAATTTGTCAAAGAAATGCAAAAAGCATTAAACCAGCGGCTTGCAGAACTCGATACTTTATCAGATTATCCTCTACAAGTTCTTGTCACAAGTCACTTTGAAGAACAAACCCAAGATGCTGTTAAATATTTTCAGTGTCTTGCCTTCCTCAAAACAGATGGTATTGTCGGAAAAAATACCTGGGCATATTTGTGTGAAGGCGCAAATAGTCTGCCAGAGTTAAGTCAAGGAAGTAGCGGTTCCCTGGTGAAAGCAGTTCAGCACGCACTGAAAAATGGTAAATATTATTCTGGTGAAATTGATGGCATCTTTGGCACAAAAACAACTGAAGCAATACAAGCTTTTCAGGCATCGCGCTATCAACAACCCAACGGCATCATTGGATATCGGACATGGAATGCTTTAAGTAGATTTCATGCCCATATCTCTCACTGTATTATTAATACTTTCGATTAAGATTTTTCACCCTATACTCTCTTACGTAGTAAGGGCTTCAGCCCTTTATTTTGATGGTTGAAGCCCTCACTACATTTAGGTAAACTATTTCTCCATAAAAACTAAATCTTCAGGTTGAACAGTTAATTTGATATTTTGACCATCGACTTTCACCACAAAATCAAATCCTGTAACATGACTATCTGGGAGAATTATCACTTTATCTTTCTTAGATTCCAGAAAGTTGATAAATCCGTCTAGAGCTACACTACCATCATTAATAGCGAGATAATCAAGCAGCCGGCGAAACAGTTTCGGTAAAATAACAACTTTGTCGGTGATAGTTTCTAACTCTTCCAAGAGAAAACCTTTATTAGTTTTATCTGATGACCATAAACCCTTTTTATCAGTACGAGCTTTTTCGGTGACAGCAATCAATTGCTTGCGGATATCAGGATATAATTTAGAGTAAAAGGTAGGGTAAACTAACCCTTTAGCTAAGAGATGATAATTTGCGCTCTTTTTCAGTAAAGATTTTTCTAAATAGATGCTGCTGCCATCTTCTTGTTCTGAATCACCTTTAAAAACAAAAGCAACAGCTCTGCCATACGTGTCTGCAAAACGGGTGAGGATGAAACCAGGTACTTCTTCGGGTTCTGCGGCAGTAATTACTTGATTGGAACCACGGGTAACGTTTTGAAATCCCAAAAATTTTAACAGTTCGCTAGCAGCAGCATCAGCAAATTCCGCAGGCTGGTGCTGTATGCCTATACTACCCATTTTCGGGCGATAATGTGTTTCCAGAGCATCGATCGCATCCAAACGCAGCTGGGCACCTCCTGAGCGGTTGGTGCTGACTGGTGTCTGCAATTTCTTCCACAATTCGGGGTTTTGCGGATAAAAGCGGATAGAATCGCCATCAGGTGCAGTTTTTACGATTCTGAAGTTGCCCTGGATCAGCGTCATTGTCATTTGTTGGGTTCCTTTGATGAAGATGTACAACTGTTAGTTTTACAGTAATTTAGGTTACTCATGTAGTAAGCGCTTCAGCGCTTTGTGGAAGCGCTGAAGCGCTTACTACGAATTCTCATGCGATCGCCAAAAATAATTGCTCGCGGATCTCATTCTTTAGTTAAACTTATGTTAAGCAAACGTCCAGTTTGCTCCTCACAGAACACTTCTGCTCTCTTGTTTGGTAACTAGCAAGAGGGCTTTTTTTATATAAAGGGGAATGGAGGACAAGGAGGACAAGGAGGACAAGGAGGACAAGGAGGACAAGGAGGACAAGGAGGACAAGGAGGACAAGGAGGATAAGGAAAGTAATTCTTCTTTCCTCATCCCCCCTCTCCCTTGTCTCCCTTGTCTCCCTTGTCTCCCCCCTCCCCCCCATCTCCCCATGCCCAATTCCCCATTCCTACCAAAAAAGAGTTACCCTGATGTCGGCTAAAATTGCATCTACCAAAAAATGAAGAAACGCAAAGCTTTGCTATTTACGGTGCTGCTTGCTGCAATCGTGGCAATTAGCATTGTTACGAGTTACAGCAATCCTCTACAAGCTTCGTCTGTGGGCAAAGATACGCTGACGTTGATTACTTCACCCGATTATCCTCCCTATGAGTATTACGACACTCAGGGAGGAGAACGGAAAATCGTTGGCTTTGATATTGATATTGCTCGGGCGATCGCCAAAGAACTAAAATTTAAACTCAAGGTGATGGAGTCGGATTTCAACGGCTTAATTCCCGCACTGCAAGCAAATCGGGCTGATTTTGTCATGGCTGGGATGACTCCGACTCCAGAACGCAAGAAAAACGCTGATTTCTCGATTATCTATTACGAAGCCAAAGATACGATTGTCGCGCCGAAAAATAGCAACCTGAAGCAACCGCAAGACCTTGCAGGTAAAACAGTCGGCGTACAATTGGGGACAATTCAGGAAACAAATGCGAAGAAAATTGCCCAAAAAGTTACAGGTGTCCAGTTAAAACAACTCAACAAAGTGCCGGAAGCAATTCAGGAAATAAAATCGCGGCGAATTGATGCGGCTATTGTTGAGGATACCGTTGCCAAGGGATTCGCGCAAGCTAATCCAGATTTAGAATTTAACGCGATTCCTTCAGAAGAGGGAAGTGGATCGGCGATCGCTTTCCCGAAAAACTCTGCTTTAGTTGAACCTTTCAACAAAGTCCTTCAGCAAATGAAGGATAAAGGTGAAATACAACAATTAGCAACCAAGTGGTTTTCACAAAATACTGCCGCATCCTCATCAGCACCCGCACCCCAAACCGGACTGAATCTCGATTTCAGCAGAATCCTTCCCGACATTCCCTTTATTCTTCAGGGAATACCATTAACTCTTTTGTTTACTTTATTGTCAGTATTTTTAGGTTTAATTTGGGGGACTGTATTATCCTTATTTAAAATTGCCGACATCAAGCCGCTGACTTTATTTGCTAATGCCTACACCTCTATATTTCGAGGCACTCCACTACTTTTACAATTGGCTTTAGTTTACTACGCAACGCCTCAACTCACAGGTTATGATATTTCCGCATTGCAGGCGGGTGTGTTAACTTTTACCCTCAACTCTGGCGCGTATATGTCAGAAACTATTCGCGGAGGAATTCAAGCAGTAGATAAAGGACAAAGTGAAGCAGCGATGTCAATGGGTGTTTCTTACTGGTTGATGATGTGGGATGTAATTTTACCCCAAGCTTTAAAGAACATTTTACCAGCTTTGGTGAATGAAACTATCGGACTATTAAAAGATTCGGCGTTGGTGTCAACGATTGGTGTGGTGGAAATTTTACGCAGCGCTCAAATTATCGGCGCAAATAAATATATCTACTTTGAGCCGTTGTTGTTTGCAGGATTGATTTACTATGTTTTAGTCATGGGTTTGACTTTCGGTGCCTCCGCTTTAGAAACAAGATTAAGGCGAAGTGAATAATGTAGTGAGCGCTTCAGCGCTCTTCAAGACTATGAAAGCATTTAGGATATAAATTTTAATGGCTAAAGCCATTACTACGAAAATATGAGTCAAGCTGTAATTCGCACGGAATTTTTATGTAAATCTTTTGGGAAACTCGATGTTCTCAAAGATATTTCCACAGAGATTTATCAAGGTGAAGTGGTGGCTATTCTTGGTCCTTCGGGTTCGGGTAAGTCTACTTTTCTGCGATGTATGAATTTGCTGGAACGTCCGACTAAAGGACGAGTTTACTTTAATGAACAAGAAATCACCAACTCTAAAACAAACATTCTCAAAGTTCGCTCTTCTTTGGTGATGGTGTTTCAACACTTTAATTTGTTTCCTCACATGACAGTGCTGCAAAATGTCACTTATGCACCGATTAAAGTGAAAAAAGTTGATAAGCAACAAGCAAAACAGAAAGGATTGGAGTTACTTGGTAAAGTCGGTTTGGCAGAAAAAGCCGATGTTTACCCATCTAAATTATCTGGAGGACAAAAACAACGAGTTGCGATCGCTCGCGCATTAGCGATGGAACCGGAAATGATTTTGTTTGATGAACCAACCTCAGCTTTAGATCCAGAAATGGTCAAAGATGTGTTAGACGTGATGAAAAGTTTGGCACAATTAGAAATCACGATGGCGATTGTAACTCATGAAATGGGATTCGCTAGAGAAGTAGCCAGTCGAATTATGTTTCTCGACCGAGGAAGTATAGCCGAGGATACTACACCCAGCGAGTTTTTCCGAAATCCGCAGTGCGATCGCGCAAAGCAATTCCTCGAAAAAATGCTGTAATCTTTTTTGTCGCGCAAACAAAGTAAACTATTAATTATAAGACTTACGCAAAAACTCTCTCGCTCCTCTTATTCCTCTGCGTCCTCTGCGTACTCTGCGGTTCGTTAATTCAATCGCCAAACATCGGTTTTCAGTCCGCTCTCGATAGCTCACATTAAATTCTAATCTGAGAATAGAGAAATGAAATCCACCTCACCAGATCAACCAATTCCTCATCCAGAACTTATTTTACCACCACTGACCAAAGCAACAATTCAACGAGCAAAAGAGGGTGTTGCTTACGCACGCAACGATCGCGCTAATAATGCGATCGCCGAAGCGTTACTCTCAGCAGAAAATGGTTCCGAAGAGAAAGTCAGCGGTGAGGTGCGACGAAAAGTGTTGCGAACTATAATTCACACTCTTTTTCAAATTCAAGTTGAATTTCCCGAACGCATTCCTCAAACACCGGCGCTGATTGCCGCTAATCATCTCAACCACATCGATCCATTTCTCCTACTATCAGAGTTGCCTGCAAACCCCTATTACCATATTTTGGGCGATGCCCGCACACTTTACAACAATTGGTGGAAACGTTTATTTATGCGTTTAGCTAAAGGAGTAATTCCCCTAGAACGCATTTGGAAAGAAGAAATTGCAGTGATTTCAGGTGCAAAAGCAGGACGTTCAGATTTAGCTGAATTGGCAGATGATATTCAACAATATGTCCCTCAAGGCAATTCTATAGAGACACTGCGACGCCTAGATCGCATCGTTCAAGGCATTTTTGCTTGTGGAGATGGAATTATTTTGTTTCCAGAGGGGAGACTTGGCAGCGTTGAAGGTGAATTGCAACTACCCCTCAAGCGTGGTGCGGCAATTTATGCTTTGCGTTCTGGCGTGCCGATTGTACCTGTAGCACTCATCGGTAGTCAAGATTTGTATTTGAGAAAAGAATTAACTCTGCGTTTTGGTGAAGCGTTAATTTTTCCTGAATCTCATCGACCAAAGTCGAAAGAAATACAAGCTGTGTTGGATGAATTGCAAGCAGCGCTGGTTGCTTTATTGCCAAAAGATTATCATGAACCAGAAGAACCAAAGTTATTACGTCACTTTTTGAATCGCATGTTTTGGTAATAAGGGTGAATGGGGAATGGGGAATGGGGAATGGGTAATGGGTAATGGGGAATGGAAGACTGAAAAAAACAATTACCAATTAGCAATTAGCAATTACCTATTACCTATTCCCAATTCCCAATTCCCAGCCTAATCAGCAGGTTCGGTGAAGACAACTTCGTAGAGATGAAACTGATTTTCAGCTAAACCTTGCCAATATTCATTCAAAGGTTTGTATTTTGGATCTGTTACCAATACTTCAAAATTATCTAGAGTGCGCCACTGTCCGTAGTTTACATTATGTACGCCATCAAGGGAGCGATGAAAGTTAGCAGAAATTAGGTCTGGATGTTGTAACCCTACTTTGACATATTCTCTCTCTAATTCCACCAGACGCATTTGATTTTCTGGCTTGACTTTAAATTCGGCAAGGTGAATTAAACCACCTTTGGCTATTTTGCGTGTGGCATCATCTGGGAGAGAAACAACGACTTCGTAAACGTGGGATTCGTGAATTTGAAACTGAGAAAGCTTTGCCCCAAGTTGACGCAGTTCAGAGTTATTAATAAACGCTTGATAGTCTTCTTGAGTTTTCCATTGCGCGTAATTCATCACCCGGACACCATCTATACTTTTGTGGATGCTAGATGAAACAAAACCCGGTTGGTGTTTGACGCCTTTTTCCACAAATTCCACAATAGTATCAACAAGTTCTTGCTGTCTTTCTGGTTCCACAGCAAAGATAATTATCACGGTAATAACATCATTGTTTTTGGCAATAGTCGGCATTGTGAAATTTACCGTAGTGAGGACTGAAGTCCTCATCATATTATGAAATAAGCACTTAAGTGCTTACTACGATAATGTTTTATCTTCTACAGCCAATATCTTCTAATAAACGCGCAATTAATGCTGTCCAGCCGGTTTGATGATTTGCCCCCAAACCGTGCCCGGAATCTCCACAGAAGTACTCGTAATAGAGAATTAAATCGCGCCAATGAGGATCGTCTACAAAGTATTGATTATTACCCTGCCAAGGGCAGCGTCCTTGTTCGTCAGGAAGAAATATCTGGGTTAATCGCTTTTGCAGTTCGTCTGCTACTTGTGAGAGGTTCATCATTTGTCCGGAATTTGTGGGACATTCAACTTTTAAAGAGTCGCCGTAAAAGTGATAATAACGTTCTAAAGCTTCAATAAGCAGGTAATTTAAGGGAAACCAAATTGGTCCGCGCCAATTGGAATTGCCGCCGAAAAAGTTGCTGTTAGATTCTCCCGGAAGGTACTTGACACAATACTCTTGATGGTCAAATTTCAAGATATAAGGATGATCTAAATGATGGCGGGATAAAGAGCGAATGCCATATTTAGAGAGAAATTCGGTTTCATCTAGCAAGTAGTGCAGCACTCTTTCTAAACGTTCTTGAGAGGGAATTGCTAACAACATGCGTCCGTGATCCCGCGCTTTTTTCATGCAGGAAATGTGCTGGGTTACGTCTTTACGATTTTTGAGAAACCACTGCATTCGTTTAGAAAATCCTGGCAGACGCTCGATTAAATGAAAATCGATAGTTTCAACGGCAAAAAATAGCACAAGTCCGACAAGCGATCGCACTTTCAATGGTATATATTTATCATCCACCTCAAGCTGATCGTAATAAAATCCGTCTTCTTCGTCCCACAATCCAGTTCCACCGAGTCGATTCATCGCATCGGATATGGCGATGAAATGCTCAAAAAACTTCGATGCAATATCTTCATAAGCCGGGTCTTCATCAGCTAATTCCAGCGCCATTGCTAGCATGGTTAGGCAGTAAAATGCCATCCAAGCGGTGCCGTCTGCTTGTTGAAGATTTCCCCCAGTGGGAAGCGGTTTGGATCGATCGAAAACTCCGATGTTATCCATCCCCAAAAAGCCGCCAGAAAAGATATTTTTCCCGGTAGAATCTTTGCGGTTCACCCACCAAGTAAAGTTTACCAACAATTTTTGGAAGACACGCACCAAAAAAGTGCGATCGCGTTCTCCCTTACACGCAGTAATTTTATAAACACGCCAACAAGCCCAAGGCAATACTGGCGGATTTGTCGCCGAAAAGTCAAATTCGTAAGCTGGTATTTGTCCGTTGGGATGCATATACCATTCCCGCAGAAACAAAATTAGCTGCTGTTTGGCAAACTCTGGATCGATTTTGGCAAAAGCGACAATCTGAAAGCCTAAATCCCAACTTGCATACCAAGGATACTCCCATTTATCCGGCATGGAAATAATATCACGGTTGTAAAGTTCAGTCCAATCAACATTACGTCCGTTTTTTTCTCTTTTTGCTGGAGGTTGTGCCGGATCGCCTTCTAACCACTGCTTCACACCGTAATGATAAAATTGTTTTGACCACAGCAACCCTGCATAAGCTTGTCTGACTACTCGGTTTTCGTGTTCGCTAAGGTTGCAAGAAACGCGCTTTTGATAAAATTCTTCTGCTTCGTCGATGCGTTGTTGAAATATCCGCTCAAAGTCTTCATCAAATGGTTGTTGTGGTGCTTCGTCTTGGGCAAATAGCCGCAACCTGATTGTAACTTCTTCCTTTGCTGGTATTTCTAAATGGTAGTGTGCGGCTGCTTTTGTACCCACCATTTCCGGATTGACAGCATCTTTGACACCGCTGACAATATAATCGTGAAAAGCATCTTTAACGTAAGGACTGGGATTTTCAGCCGCGTTAAACAACTTTACCGCGTTTGTCTCGTTGTCGGTAAACAAAAATTTAGGCGGTTCGCTACCTAAAAACGGTTCAACTGCAAGATGAAATTTGCCCAAAGTTTCCTGATCGAGCAAAAGTTCTCCATCTTTTTTATACTCGATGCGCGGTTTTGACCAATAACTCTCGCCCGTGCGACCCCAAGACCAAGTATTTTTAAACCAGATTGTGGGTAAAATGTCAAGTGTAGCCGTTTGGGATGCGCGATTGGCAACGGTGATTTTAATTAAGATATCGTTGGGACTGGCTTTAGCGTATTCCGCAAAAACGTCAAAGTAGCGATTTTCAGCAAAAATGCCTGTATCGATAAGTTCAAATTCTGATTCTGATTCGCTGCGCTGCTGGTTTTCTTCAATTAAGCGCGTGTAGGGAAACTCGCTTTGGGGATACTTATAATTAGCTTTGAAATAAGAATGGGTGGGTGTTGAGTCGAGGTAAAAGTAATATTCTTTGACATCTTCACCGTGATTTCCCTGACTGTTGGTCAACCCGAAAATGCGTTCTTTGAGAATTGGGTCGCATCCATTCCACAAAGCAAGGGCAAAACAAAGACGACCTTCGCGATCGCATATTCCCAAAAGTCCATCTTCCCCCCAACGATAAGCGCGACTGCGTGCTTGTTCGTGGGGGAAGTAATCCCAGTTAGAACCATCTTCCGAATAGTCCTCGCGCACGGTTCCCCACTGTCTTTCTGCTAAATACGGTCCCCAGCGCTTCCAATTTTTATCTCGTTGTGCATCTTCCCCAAGGCGTATTTCTTCAGCATCAAGGTTGTCGTTGCAGTTCATCGATTAAGTGGCGAATAATTGCTTTTGTTTCTCCAAGTTTGCTTCATCGTTGAGTGTTTTTGTATCTTGCGCGAGTATTAGAACTCGAAGTTTCAGGTTCTGAACTCGAAGTTTCAGGTTCTGAACTCGAAGTTTCAGGTTCGGAACTCGAAGTTTCATGTTCGGAACTCGAAGTTTCAGGTTCGGAACTCGAAGTTTCAGGTTCGGAACTCGAAGTTTCATGTTCGGAACTCGAAGTTTCAGGTTCAGAAGCTCAAGTTTCATGTTCTGAAGCTCAAGTTTCAGGTTCTGAAGCTCAAGTTTCATGTTCAGAAGCTCAAGTTTCATGTTCTGAACGCGATCGGCGAGTATTACTGCTAATAAAATGCGATCGCTTTACCGCCGTTTGTTGTAATCTCGTCTACAACCTCTTGTGCTGCTGACTCGCTGCTGTAATAATTCACACCCACAGCCGCACCGTGACTTGCCAAAAGTTTCGCTGTAGCAGCACCAATGCCCCGACTAGCACCAGTAACAAGCGCAACTCGGTTTTGCCGCAACTTAGTATCAGAAGATTGCTTTTGTGTTTGAGTATTTGCAGTCATGATGATTAATTTCTTTAAAAACGAACGTAGTAAGCGCTTCAGCGCTTAAATAAAGCACTTTAGTGCTTACTACAAACCTCACAAAAACTCTAAAGGCTGACTGATGCAGGCAAGAGTACGCTGTCAATTACATGGATAACTCCGTTTTCAGTTTCGATATCAGGCTGAACGACTGTGGCATCATTCACCTTGACACCATTCGAGGCATCAATTTTGACATCTGAACCTTCAACCGTCGTCGCTTGACTGAGTTTAACGACATCAGCCGCCGTGACTTTGCCAGATACCACATGATATTCTAGAATTTTTCTCAGGGTAAGGATATCTTGAAGTAGCGCTTCGACTGTTCCTGATGGCAACTTAGAAAAAGCGTCATCATTTGGCGCGAAAACAGTGAATGGACCGGGACTCTTAAGTGTGTCTGCAAGACCAGCAGCCGTAACTGCCGCGACTAAGGTGGAGAAAGTCCCCGCACTCATGGCAGTATCAACAATATCAGGCATAATTTTGATGGTATTTGTGAGAAATTGACAAAAAACGTCAAACATCCTCTAGCCTATGTCTTAGGTAGATTTACACTCTCTACCGCTGGGAGGAAATAGCAAGATTTTTTGTAATTGCTGCTACTGTTGGTCTAGACAATTCCGCCTGTAGCGCGGATATTTTGACCAGTTACCCACCCGGCATCATCAGATACCAGCAGAGAAACAACACTGGCGATATCATCCGGACGACCGAGGCGACCGAGTGGCGTTTGGGCAATCATTTGATTGACTTGCTCTTGTTCCAATACCAGACCATCAGTGTCAGTAACACCAGGGGCAACGGTATTAACTGTAATCTGGCGTGTCCCTAATTCTTTTGCCAGCCCCATACTAAATTGCTCAATCGCAGCTTTGCAACCAGCATAAGCACCGCCTGTGGCAATACTTTGTGATGTACCAGCGGAAGAAATGTTGACAATTCTGCCGTTATCTGCCATGTGGTGTGCTGCTTGTTGCAGGGAAAAGTAAACTCCTCTGCTGATGTCGAACATCGAGTTATACTCGTCTTCGGTCATTTCTGCGGTAGGTTTAAAAATGTTCTTGCCAGCGGCGTTGTTGACGAGAATATCCAGCTTGCCAAAATAGTCAAGTGTCTTTTGAAAGAGATTGCGGACATCTTCAATTTTTCGCATGTCAACTTGGATAGCGATCGCATCCGTTTTATTAGCTTTGATTGCGGAAACCACTTCTTCTGCTTTGTCTTTGTTGCCGGCGTAGGTGACAACGACATTTGCACCATCACGTCCCAAGCGTTCCGCAATGGCACGTCCAATACCGCGTGATGAACCTGTGACAATTGCGACTTTACCAGATAGAGAAGTCATATCTAAAAATTTCCTTGGCTAACAAATTGCTTGACTGTAGTCGGTTTAATCTGGGGATAACGAGCGTTATCAAGTTCGTCAAGTTTGCCTTTACCCGATACCATCGTGTAGTGATACTGTTCGGGAATGTATTCAAGTGGGCAGAAGGCTTTCTGTTTTGTTTTAGCAATCCAGGCTTTTAAATCGTCCACACTACCTAAGCGTTTTTCAACCAGTTTTTTACCTTTTACTTCTTCAAAGGTGGCGAGTAATTGTTTCATAGTGAGGATATCACCCGCAACTTTCAGCGCTGAATTGACCATTTGCGGATCGGCGATCGCCTCGGCAATATATTTCGCCGTATCATCGTATGTAGTAAAATCACACGGTTGCTCACCATCACCCCAATAGCTAAACGTACCTACCTCAAAATCAAATAACTTGGCAAAGGGTGACAATTGAACTTCGGTAAAAGCACCATTGAGAATAAAAGTATATTCAAGTCCTGACTGTTTCAAAAGCTCGGCAAATTTGATGCGAAAGTCGAGATTGTAGTTATCGCCCAAATCCAGTTTGAAGTAATCCACTGAATAATCGGAAGGGACAAATTTTTTCACATTATTATTTATCGCAGCTTCCAAGAGATTTAACTGCCCGGAAAGCACGATATCTTCACGATACAAGTTGGTTTCGTGGCTGCTACTGCCTTTAATTGCGGAGACAATTATTTCAACTTCCCGGCAAGCTTCAGTCAGACTTTGTTGGTCAAATAAATCACCTTCAACAAAAACAACTCCTTTCGCCTTTAAGTCGTCCAATTGCTGTTGCTTTTTATCGCTGATATTATGAGAGCGAATCAATCCTTTAACGTTCATTACGCCTTTTTCTAGTATCGTTAAAGCGATTTTGCTACCAAGGATACCCGTGATACCAGCAATGAGTACAGTTGGTTTTGAGTTCATAAGTTTTTATTATTATTTTGATGAAAGAGATTGGGAACGCGGTAATGGGTAATTGGTAATGGTGAGTCCAGCACAATTCTCCTGGTTTCCTTCTCCTGTCACCAAACGCAAAGAGCGTTCGTGCCGGACTTGGCGCTCTCTGAGTTGGGGTAATTGGGCATTGGGCTTAGTAATAATTCTTCCCCTTTCCCCTAGTCCAAGCGTCCCTACTCCCTACTCGTTACTCCCTACTTTCCATCACCGATGCTCCTCCGATGCTTCTAAACCAATTTTTGAGAAGTTAGCGTTATTTGTTTGTTGTTGCTAATTCTTGGACTTGCAGCTGTTAATAAACACCACTGCATTTTAAAGAAAGAAGATTTTTGCCTTTAATTGCAACTTGCCGGATGATTTTCGCTCCCAGCCTTTGCCATGCAAATAAAGACTCGATCCCATGATTTGCTGTAGGGGTATTCTTTGTCTTCTGTAACGAGCAGCATTATTATTTTGATTTGTTAAAGACATTTAGTAACCTAAGTTACTAAACTTTTTCACATATTCATCAATCTGAAGATATATGTAAATAGGAGTAGATATTCTGATATTTGTATTAAATATTTCCCAACTTCAAAACGCCGCAACCGTCGTAGAGACGTTCCACCGGAACGTCTCTACAACATGTATGATTTGCCGGACTTAAGATAAAAAGTATTAAAAATAACCAACAATACAAAATCCCCCGTTTTTTAAGCGGGGGATTAACTTTACAATAGATTCAGCCTAGGGAGAAATGGATGAATGCCGAATTTAGCTAAAATCGATTTAGCGTCCAACGCCTATATATTGGAACCCAGCCCGTACCATTTTTTCCGGATCGAGGAAGTTACGACCGTCAATCATTACCGGGTGGCACATCAACTTTGCCATTTTGCCGTAGTCGAGATTGCTGAATTGTTGCCATTCAGTCACCAATACTAAAGCATCACAACCATCTGCAAGCCGTTCGGCATCGGTTTCGACCAACACGCCAGAAAGACCATGACGCATTCCGGTTTGAGAAATAATTGGATCGTATGCTTTAACTTTCGCTCCGAGTCGGTTCAACTGCTCAATCAAATTGAGTGCGGGTGCGTCGCGCAAATCGTCGGTATCGGGCTTAAAGGTTAAACCGAGTAATCCGACGGTTTTGCCTTTGAGGATTTTCAGGGCTTGTTGGAGTTTTTCTAGAGCAATCAAGCGCTGACGTTCGTTGACGCTGACGGCAGCTTTCAGCAGGTGAGCTTCATAGCCGTAGTCATCAGCAGTATGAACCAGGGCAGAGACATCTTTCGGGAAGCAAGAACCACCCCAGCCGATACCAGCTTGCAAGAATTTGTTACCAATCCGAGAATCTAAACCGATACCTTTTGCTACTTGGGTAATATCAGCACCAACGCGATCGCAAATATTCGCAACTTCGTTAATGAAACTAATCTTGGTTGCCAGAAAAGCGTTAGCAGCATATTTAATCATTTCTGCCGAGCTTAAATCTGTTGCCAATACTGGCACTTGAGGTAAAGATTTATCTTCAGCAAAGTTGCGCTCGACAATTGGGGCATACAATTCTTTCATCATGCCGATCGCTCTTGGAGAGTTACCACCCAAGACAATGCGATCGGGGTTAAAGGTATCGTACACTGCCGAACCTTCGCGCAAAAACTCTGGATTGCTGACTACATCAAACTGAGATGCATACTCAGGCAATTTCTCTTCAATTGCAGCCCCACCTGCGGGAACTAATGTTTTTTGGCGTTCAGCGATACCATCCATAACAAGCATCCGCACCCAGTCACCTGAGCCAATAGGCACTGTAGATTTGTTGACAATGACCTTATAACCACCGTCAAGATTTGCGCCAATACCACGGGCTACAGCCTCAACGTAACGGGTATCACTTTCACCAGTGGGTAAGGGTGGTGTTCCCACAGCAATAAACAAAATTTCCCCGTGAGAAACGCCTGCACTGATGTCAGTTGTGAACTCAATATTACCCGATTGAATGGCAGACTGCATAATTTCCGAGAGTCCCGGCTCGAAAATTGGCGACTGTCCAGACTTCATTAACTTGACTTTTTCTTCGTTGTTGTCTACGCAAATAACACTATGTCCAATATGAGCCAAGCAAGCGCCTGTCACCAAACCAACGTAGCCAGTACCAATTACACAAACACGCATTTTGTTAGTTCCTTACTTTTTTGGGGTTAGTCGTCAAAGAGAAGTTTTCAGCTGTCAAAGGTTTGTAGTCCAGAGTCCATAATTAATAGTTTTTTGACTATTGACTGTTGACTATTGATTGTTGGTTACCTTTGATGCGATCGCGGAAATCTTCTACAGTCAGTTTTAACCCTTCTTGCAAAGGAACGGTAGGTTCCCAATTTAACAAAGTTTTTGCTTTGGTAATATCGGGACGGCGGCGACGCGGATCGTCAGAAGGCAAAGGCTCAAATTTTATTTCTGCATCCGGATTTATCAGGGTTTGCACGGCTTGAGCTAATTCTAAAATGGTATATTCACCAGGATTGCCTATATTTACTGGACCTACGTAGTCACTCTTCATCAAGCGTAAAAATCCTTCGATCAAGTCGGAAACGTAGCAAAAACTACGGGTTTGCGAACCATCCCCGTATATTGTCAAAGGTTCGCCCCGTAAAGCCTGAACGATAAAGTTACTTACTACCCGACCATCATTTTCTAACATCCGAGGACCATAGGTGTTGAAAATACGGACAACCCGAATATCAACTTTATTTTGTCTGTAGTAGTCAAATGCCAAAGTTTCCGCAATTCGTTTGCCTTCGTCGTAACATGAACGCAGCCCGATGGGATTGACGCTACCTCTATACTCTTCAGTTTGCGGATGAACTTCTGGATCTCCGTACACTTCGCTAGTTGAAGCTAGGAAAAATCGTGCTTTGACACGTTTAGCCAACCCCAGCATATTCAACGTGCCGATAACGTTGGTTTTTACTGTTTTGACTGGATTGTACTGGTAATGTACTGGGGAAGCAGGACAAGCCAGATGATAAATTTGATCCACTTCTAACCGAATTGGTTCGGTGATGTCGTGGCGGATGAGTTCAAAGTATGGATGATTCATC
Source organism: Hassallia byssoidea VB512170 (assembly GCF_000817785.2). Classification (GTDB taxonomy): domain Bacteria; phylum Cyanobacteriota; class Cyanobacteriia; order Cyanobacteriales; family Nostocaceae; genus Hassallia; species Hassallia carrinoi. The sequence continues at coordinate 67,393 of NZ_JTCM02000006.1, forward strand.
CATTTTAGGATGTTATTTTTATTACCTGTGTAGAAGTTATCCAAACAGATAACTTCATGCCCATCAGCCATTAGTCTGTCGATTAGATGGGAACCAAGGAACCCAGCACCGCCTGTCACCAAAATTCTCATAATTTACCAGTTACTTACATATTTTTGCAAAGTGCAATCGCGCCTGTTTTTAGAGTACCCAGCCTGATAATAAAAATTGAGCACTACCACGGGTAATTAAAAAGGTATTTTTCTTTTGCAATTTACTTCTAGATGCAATCAAGCAGTTGATTACTTCACAATTCACTTAGCAAAATAACAAACATTCATAGCCTAATCTGGGCTTTTCCGCAATACTTTACAAAATCTTTAAAAATATAAAGTTTTGAAACAGGAAAATGGGTCGGGGATAAGAGGGGTAAAGGGGAAAGGGTGCGGGACAAGAGGGGAAAAGGGGAGGCAGTGCGTTGCGGGGGTTCCCCCCGTTGTAGCACCTGCCGTGAAAGGAAAAAAGGGTAAAGGTGAATACAATCCGCATGAATTATTTTAAACAACTCTTTATTTTTCTTACCCTTTCCCCCTTTCCCTTTCCCCTTTCCCCCTCTTCAAAAAACCCTTTCCCCTTTCCCCCTCCTCAAATTACCACGTTACCAATTACCGCTGTAGTATTGGAAACTGCTGTAGGCAAAGCTACTGTGGGATTGCGTTCTGGTTCGCCAAGCATGACGATAGAGCAGGTGAGTTGTCTGGCTAACTGGGTAGTGACATCACTAATGGCTAATCCACCGGGACTTGTGCGATTGCGTATAAAAGGTAACACTACTAAATCATATAATCGCGCTGCCTGCAAAATTGCTTGGGCAGCGTTTTCATGGGCAATGATTTGAACTTCTGGGGGATTGGGCAAAGCTAATTTAGATACTAATAAGCCAAGTTGCGATCGCCTAGAAGCGATTTTACTGGAACTAGTGCGGCGATCGCATACATTCAAGACGGTAACTTGCGCTTGATTTGCTTGTGCTAAGGCGTAAGCAAATTGAACGGGGTGCAATGATGGTGTTATCAGGTTTTCTACGGGCACTAAAATTCGCTGAATTTTTCGAGGTGATTCTACTAAACGTGTCACCGCTACCGGACAATGAGATGCCCAGAGAACGCTGTCAATCACATTACCAAATAAACGCGCTCTCAGCCCAGTCCGTTTGCCCCAACCCATAACAATTAAATTAGCTTTTTGTTCGCGAGCAGCTCTGCTGATACCTTGACCAAAAGCATCATCAATTCGCAGTAATGGTTCTGCTTCTACGCTCAATACTTGACTTTGAGCGGTGGCTTTGGAAAGTAAGCGTTCACTGCGTTGCAGAGAAACTTCTAACTGCGGCGCATCCATGTGAGCCGCCGCAGTAGCGATCGCTAATGGTATAATTTTGCCATTTTCCTGACGTGCTAATAATGCCGCCATTTCAATCAAATATTGCTGAGTTTGCGGATTGTAAATAGGTACGACTATAGTAAAATTACTGTGCTTTTTCTCTTTATTTTGATACGGCGGTGTTGTAGTTGCGTGCTGCTCAACAGATGATGAAGCCAAACCAGCAGCAAGGCGATTGGTAATCAACGGTCCTACGGTTGATGTCACCAGCATTAAGCTAACAACACTATTTAATACCCATATCGGTAACAACTCCGCCCGATATCCCACTAATGTTGCCGCTAATGTCGCACCCACTTGGGGTAAACTCAGCGACCACATCATTAACATTTCCTGCCAGTTATAGCGGTAAACTAGTTTCGCTAAAAAAGCCGCGAGAAATTTGCACAACAATAAACCAATTACAATAAATAGGGTTAGCTTCAGCGTGCTAAAGTTGTTGGCAGCTGGCAAATTAATTAATGAGCCAAGGTGAACAAAGAAAATAGGAATGAACAGCACGCTACCAACAAACATTACCTTTTCTTTGACTGGTCCAGAAGCGAGGACACCATTTACCGCCAAACCTGCTAAAAAGGCTCCAACGATTTTTTCTACTCCGATTAATTGAGCACCGACAGCGGCAAGAAATATGCAAAGCAATACAAATAAAAACTGGTTTCCCTCATCGTCTCCAGATCGCCGAAAAAATTCTTTACCCGCCCAATCAAAGCCGACTAATACGACGATTAAGTAAATAATTAAGGAATTAAATAAAGTTATTAGCCCCCAATAGCTGAATTGTTTAGCATGAACGGCTATACACAGAGATAACACCAGCAGTGCGCCGATGTTAGTAAAAATAGTGGCTCCAATGGTGACGCTGATAGCTTGATTTTTGACTATTCCCAGGCGATTGATAAGCGGATATGCCAACAAAGTGTAGGAAGCAAACATTGAGCCAATTAAGAGAGAAGCATTGCCGCTAAAACCAAAAATCTGCCCGATTAAGGTTCCGAAGGCTAGGGGGATAAAAAAGGTGAAGCTAGCAAATCCAAAAGAACGACTTTTCTGACGGCGGAATTGTTCTAAGTCAACTTCTAACCCTGCTATAAACATCAAGTAGACTATCCCGATATCTGATAGCAAATTGATAGTTGGCGAATCAGGCTGGAATACATTCCAACCTGATGGACCAAGTACTACCCCCGAAAAAACCAAACCTACTAATCCGGGTAGTCTTAGCCGCTCAAATAGAATCGGTACGACTAAGATAACCACTAATAAAATGGCAAAAGAAACAATTGGTTCGTTGCCGAGAACTTGGTTTGTCGGTTCTAATGCAAGAACTAGGGACTGGAGTTCCATAGGTAGGACTTGTTCTTTGCGATGGTGAAGCGACAATTGCCCCAAGGCAATTGTTCGCTGTGAAAATAAATCAATCATCCACCCTGGAGAAAATGAAAAAGTGAGAAAATTTGACCAAAAGAAGCAGGGGGCAGGGGGCAGGGGGCAGGGGGCAGGGGGCAGGAGGATTTTGCCTGCTCGTCTTCCTTGTCTCCACGCCAGTCGCTACAACGTTCGTGACCTCCCTTCTCCTTCACCAGACGCTCCGCGAACGGGTTCGCCAGAGCCGGCACTCTTGGAAACCAGGAGCGCAGCGCTGGTCTCACCGCAACGCGCTGGCTCCCCCTCTTCCCATCTCCCCATCCCCATCTCTCCATCCCCCCCTCTCCCTGCCCCCTGCCTCTTTGTTGAGGCGATCGCATATGCGATCCTACCTATGGGTGGATTTGGCTGAGGATAAATCGCAAGCGATCGTAATCGTCTTTGAGCAGCACACTTAAGGTTCTACCGGCTTTGATTAACCATTGTCGATCGGCTTTGCGTAACTGGTACACTTCTCTAATCGCCGCTGCGGTTAATGAGTCTACTGGCGCACCGTTTACAAAAAGTAATGTCCGCAAAAAATCTAGCTCTTCGGTGAATTTAACGATCGCTTCTGGTTCGCATCGATAAACAGCTTGATGAATTTGTGGCGGACGCGGTGGTAGATACTGATACACCCGATTGTTAGAACTTATGCTGCCAGATGGCTGTTCAAATCCGACGATCGCCGCCCGAAATTCTGTTTTCAGCATGGCGAATATCTGGGGTTGTTCCTCTCGCAAATCCTGCAACGACAACCCTAAAGCTCTTGCCCTGTGTACGGAATCTATGGGCATTGTTGTCGCATAATACACCAAAGCGTAAACTTGATTGCCGGATTCTTCATCCACAGAACAAACCCAGCTACCGAATGGTGGCATGGGTGGGAAGCTCAAATCTTCAGGTTCCAGACACTGTGCCAAAAATTCGGTAGTAGTAGTTTCGATCACCTCCGCAATGTGGTTGGGGTGGCGATCGCCTGTGACAAACTGTGGTAAAGGAAGGCGCATAAGAGTTATGAGTTATGAGTTATGAGTTATGAGTTATGAGTTATGAGTTCTCTTAACTCCTCACTCCTAACTCCTAACTAATGTGCGTTTATTTCGCTTTTTTCCGTCCGGCAGTGGTTTCTACAAGATCCAATTCGCTGAGACGAAAGGTGATTAACTTATCCCAGTTACCACCTTCAAACAGTACGGCTACCTTGCCATCACTCACCCGTTGCACGAGTCCCTCAAAGCGATAATAAGTATCTGCGGGATTCTTAACACGAACAGTCGCTCCTGGCAGGATCATGATTTTAACCTCGCTTGTTTCCTATTAATAGCTTAATAGTTGTTGGTTGTTGGTGGATGGTTGTTGGTGGGCATTGGGCATAGGTTTGGCTGTGCGTTGCGGAGGTCACGAACGTTGTAGCACCTGCCGTCATTGGGCATTGGGCATTTCCCCTTTTCCCCTCTTCAAATTCCCACTAACCACTAACCACTAACCACCAACCTCCTAACTAATATCTCTGCCTCTGTTGTCGAAAATTCGCTACTGATTCTACTAGTCCCAAGGCGATGAAGTTGCTCAACATGGCAGAACGACCATAACTCATCCAAGGTAGGGGAATCCCTGCCACTGGTGCTAAACCAACCGTCATGCCTACGTTAACAATCACCTGAAAGACGATCATCGACAAAACGCCAATAGCCAACAACGAGCCAAAATTATCTTTGGCGGTTTGAGCAATATGTAATAATCGCAGACAAACAAAGCATAAGACAACCAGCAACAGCAAACAACCAATCAAACCGAATTCTTCGCCCACAGCAGAAAATATAAAGTCTGTATGCTGTTCGGGAACGAAATTTAGTTGAGTCATCGGACCCTTATTTAATCCCCATCCCGAAATTCCCCCTGCACCAATGGCAATCCGAGATTGAATCAGGTGATATCCTGTTCCGAGGGGGTCGGCATCGGGATTGAGAAATGAGGTGATCCGACCTTTTTGATAATCTTTCAATACATGGTTCCAAACAAAGACTCCTATTTCGCCGCCTAGCATGTTCAGAACCCATGCACTGATGCCGCTGATACCAAATCGACGCCAGGGGAGAGTCAAAAAGCCTAGTACACCCATAGCGACTGACCAAATTAATCCTAAAGGTCCCAAAGATAGTTGGTCAAACAAAACTATCGGCGCTGAAAGGGGCCAAGGTGTACTAAACAAAATTGCAGCGACGATGGGAGAAATCATCAATATTAACCAGCCTGGGTTAGCATTTGCCCAGTACAACATTCCTAAAACGATCGCTCCAAATACCAGTGATGTTGCCAAATCAGGTTGTATAAATACTAATGCCCAAGGAATGGCGGTAATTGCCAAAGCGCGGAAAACATTATCTATTTGAGAAGCGCTGCGCTTGTGTAACAAAGCCGCCAGAGTGATAATTAAGCCTATTTTCGCAAATTCTGAGGGCTGCACGGGAATGCCAGCGATACTAACCCACCGTTGTGCTCCTTTGGCACTTTGACCAGCTACCATGACGGCGATTAAGCTGATATTGGTTATTGTATAAGTTATCCAGTGCCACTGAATCAGATTTTCGTAGCGGATGCGGGCAAGGATCAGGGCTATTACGGTACCAATGCCACCCATCAGCCAGTGCCACCACCAGTCAGTGAGTCCTTGGTTCAATTCGGTACTTTTGATCATAATGCCACCAAATAGAGTGATGGCGATTGGTAAGCTAAGTAGCAGCCAGTCTGTTTGCTGCCAGGGTTTGACCCATTGCTGCCAGCGAATTTTTGGCACAGACTTTTTGGACGACCTTTTTAACAACATTGTGTGATTTTAGACTTTAGGTTTTAGATTTTAAATTTAGTCAGCATTTTAAATCTGTATTCCCCGGTTGCGGATGGGGAACCAGATAAAAATTAAAATTCTATGTTAGGGCAGCAACTGATACTTTGCCAGCGATGGTGAGGGCGATCGCATACAATGCTTTTGCACTAGCTGAATCTGGTTCCCCAACAACTATCGGCACACCGCTATCACCGCCAACTCGCGTAGAAATCTCTAAGGGCACGCACCCCAGCAACGGTACACCCAACTCCGCAGCAGTTTTCTCACCACCACCAGAACCAAAAATGTCATATTGCTTATCCGGCATATCTGGGGGTATAAAATAACTCATATTTTCCACTATCCCCAAAACTGGTACGTTCATCTGCTGAAACATCCGCAAGCCTTTACGAGAATCTAACAAAGCTACGTTTTGCGGTGTGGTGACAATTACTGCCCCCGCCATTGGTACTGCTTGTGTCAAAGTTAACTGAGCATCCCCCGTACCCGGTGGCATATCCACAATCAAATAATCGAGTTCTCCCCATTGCACTTGATAGAGAAATTGACGAATCACTCCATTCAGCATTGGTCCGCGCCAAATCACCGGCTGATCTCGGTCAATTAAAAAGCCCATTGAAACTAACTTGACACCGTGATTAAAAGCAGGTTCCAGGATTTCGCCTTTTTCGCCAGGACGGACAGTAATTTGGGCATCACTCAGCCCTAACATCGTGGGGTCATTGGGACCGTAAATATCGGCATCAAGTAAGCCGACTTTTGCCCCGGTTTGTGCTAATGCTACCGCCACATTCACAGCTACCGTACTTTTACCTACACCACCTTTGCCGCTAGAAACGGCGATAATGTTTTTTACACCACTAATGCCAGTGCGATCGGGTAAGCTTTTTTGCTGAGGTGTTTCTGCTGTGACTTCTACAGCTACATCTGTAACATTTGGTAGTTTTTTTACCGCTCTGCGGCAATCATCAACGATAAATTCACGTAGAGGACAGGCGGGTGTCGTTAATACTAAAGTGAAGCTTACTTTGCCGCCGTCAATTTTGACGTTGCGAATCATGTTGAGTTCTACCAGACTTTTGCGAAGTTCTGGATCTTCCACCGGTCGCAGCACATTTAGAACCGACTGAGCATCGAGGACATCATACATCGTGTTTTCACCCTTGCCGCTGTAATAAATCTTTGCAAATAGTTTTTACGATCTACTTGCATCTTAACTTTATGAAGGTATTGTTAGTTGATGCTTGGAGCGTTGGAGCGTTGTTATTTGTTAGTTGTTATTTGTTAGTTGTTAGTTGTTATTTGTTAGTTGTTTTAACCCTACCCATTCCCCATTCCCCATTCCCCATTCCCCATTCCCCATTCCCCATTACCCATTCCCCATTCCCCATTCCCCATTCCCCATTCCCCACTAACTTCCTGCTGGCAATCCTGCCTTTTCTACAGCATCAACTAAAGCGCGGGCTACGCGATCGCTATAAGGACGAGAAAACGACCAAATCAAAGGCGATAACCAACCGCGTAGGGTTACAGAATAAGACAAACAAGTGCCACAAACTGTGGACTCTAGTTGATAAGTCACTCGTTCTTCTACACCAGGAATCGCTAACACGCGGATAGTTAGCAGTTCTCTGGGATTGACGCGCTCGACAAAAATACGGATAGGAATTGGCGACAAGCGTGTTACCGCTTGAAAAATCAATCCGGGTTTGGGTACTAATCCGTAGGGAACATTGGTACTCTTCAGCATTGGATGCCAGGAAACGTCTGCTAAATCTACTACCTTTTGCCATAGTTCGTCTGGTGAAGCAGAACTAATTTCTCGATACGTTCGCACCAAAGAAGCACAAACCCGACGCCGTTTGCGGTGGATAAATTTGGACAACCAAGCTTGCATTTTTATAATCCTCTTCCTGGCTACACATCTGGTTGGGGCATTGGGCATGGGGCATGGGGCATTGGGCATGGGGCAATGGGCAATGGGAATAGGGAATAAAAAGAAGCTAGATGTATTTCACAAAGAAACAATGGGCAATTGTTTAATGGGCAATGGGCAATTGTTTAATGGGCAATAGGAGATTTTTTCCATGCCCCATGCCCCATGCCCCATGCCCCATGCCCAATTACCCATTACCCATTACCCATTCCCCATGCCCCATGCCCAATGCCCCTTTATATGTTTATTTTTTTGTACGCCCTATGCCCCTACACGCAATCTCAAAGTAATATCTTTTAATTGCAACTTGGTATCACACTTAAATGTTCACATAAATTAGGCATAAAAAACTTAGTCAATATAAAAGCTATACGCATTTGAGGGACAATATATTTAGTTATGCCCGCGTTTGGTGGGTGAATGCTTGACTGTAACGCTCTTAAGTTGGGCGATTTGAGTCGGTTTTTTTGGCGCGTATTGCCTGCAAATGTTTAAGTTGAGAGATTTGTTGCTTTTTAGAAATTGTAATTTAGGTTGCTGAATTTATTATGTTGACCAACTCGCTTCATCGCCAAACCGAATCATCTAAGTCTTTACCGCCAGCTGACGCTAAGGCTAGGGTGAGTCAGTTTATGAAACAGTTGCAGGACAAAATTGCTCAAACCCTGGAAGACGTGGATGGTGTGGGTAAGTTCCAACAAGATAGTTGGGAACGTCCAGAAGGAGGTGGAGGGCGATCGCGTGTTATGCGTGAGGGTGCAATCTTTGAACAAGCTGGCGTCGGTTTTTCTGAAGTTTGGGGAGAACACCTACCACCCTCTATTTTAACCCAACGCCCAGACGCAGAAGGACACCGCTGGTATGCTACGGGTACTTCAATGGTACTACATCCTCGTAACCCTTACGTGCCAACTGTTCACCTCAATTATCGCTACTTTGAAGCAGGTCCGGTGTGGTGGTTTGGTGGCGGTGCGGATTTAACTCCTTATTACCCGTTTGCTGAAGATGCAGCACATTTTCATCAAACTATCAAAGGAGCATGTGATAAGCATCACTCCGAGTATTATCAAGTGTTTAAGCGCTGGTGTGATGAATATTTCTACCTGAAGCATCGCGGGGAAACGCGGGGTGTAGGTGGTCTATTTTTTGATTACCAACATGGTGAAGGTGAATTATATCGCGGTCCCCATCCAGATGGTGAAGCGGCTATTTACAGCAATCAGCTAGGTGCGCCAGAACCACGCAGTTGGGAAGATTTATTTACTTTTGTGCAAGAATGTGGTAATGCATTTTTACCATCTTACGTGCCAATTGTTGAACGGCGACATAATACAGAATATGGCGATCGCCAACGCAATTTTCAACTTTATCGTCGGGGTCGATATGTAGAATTTAACTTGGTTTATGACCGAGGCACTATTTTTGGTCTGCAAACCAACGGACGCACCGAATCTATTCTCATGTCTTTACCCCCCCTAGTGCGCTGGGAATACGGCTATCAGCCAGAACCTAATTCCCCCGAAGCTGAGTTATATGAAACCTTTCTTAAACCTCAAGATTGGGCAAACTGGACACCAAACCACAGTGCTGAGTAGAGAGGCACGGAGGCACGGAGGCACGGAGGCACGGAGGCACGGAGGCACGGAGGCACGGAGTTAGTTGTTAGGAGTTATGAGAATTCTCCTCATCTTCACCATTCCCCATTCCCCACTCCCCACTCCCTACTTTCTACTTCCGACTCCCGACTCCCCGTTCAGCACTCTTTTGGTGAGTTAAACTACTAAAAGAAAGCACTTAGCAAAAAAAAGTGACAGTTTTGGCTGTTGCTTGTTAATCTCAAGCATAAGCATTGGACGTTTTTTTCAATTGGTGAGCCAACTATTTCACTATCAGCTTCTAAACTGTGTATCAGTAGCAAAGTGATAAAGATTACTTTTAAAAAATCTTTTGGCTCACTAGTCCAACGCTAAATACAGCCGATGTCAATTTGACAGCAGCGCCAAGGGGAGGCGAGCGTGATTCATATAGATCAAAAAACTTATACAACTCAAGATGGCAATATCGTTATTGTCTTAACTCCATCCGGTCGCCTAGATATTACCACAGCTTGGCAATTTCGCTTGAAGTTACAGGAATGTATCTCCAAACTGAGTCGCCATGTAGTTGTCAATCTCGGAGGAGTGAATTTTATTGATAGTTCTGGTTTGACATCTTTAGTCGCGGGGATGCGTGATGCTGATAAAGTAAAAGGTAGTTTCCGCATCTGTAATGTACATCCAGAAGCAAAACTGGTGTTTGAAGTGACGATGATGGATACAGTGTTTGAAATCTTTGAAACTGAAGAGGAAGCTTTAGAAGGTGTACCTCGCAGCATCGCAAGCTAAAAAAGAAGTTAGAAGTTAAGAGTGATCTTAAAAAAGTTAAGAGTTAAAAGTGAGGAGTGAGGAGTTAATTAAATAACTCATAACTCCTAACTCCTAACTCATAACTCATAATTGATTTTGCTTGGTGTAGCGATAGGGACCCATAATCGCTCCCCAAGTCGCTTTTCCTTCCGGATCAATTCCTTTGTCGTAGCTATAAAATTCGTCTTTAGTGGCTTCAAACCCTAAGGATACTTGAATGGTATTGCCACTATAAGTAAAGCAACAGCGAGTGTCTGGCGGTGCAGTCGCTGTAAATTTGTAGCAATTGGGACTTATTTCTTGCTGCGTAACAGAAACGATGCAGCCTGGTAGTAAATTTAATTGGTCTGGTGTCAGGGTATTAAGTAAAGCGGGGTTTTGACCAGCGCATTTTAAGGCGTCTGGATCTTTAGGCATATAATATTGGACTTGGATAGCATCAGCGTCACCTTTTTGCTGTAAGCGCATAATTCGCTGACGGTAAGGCTGATCTAATTTAAGAACATTGGCTTGTTCAGCAAACAGGGTAAAACTGTCTTCTGAAAATAAAGCAACAGGTCTTTGCCACATTCGTAAGTGAACATACCAAGCTGGATCGGCTAAAGCTTGAGCGCGATTATCAAATTCACCAGCCAAATATTCAGCTAAGGCAGTTAATTGTGGCGAGAAGCTCATATTAATGCACAATTATGACGTATCATAATTTTTGCATAGTTTTGTCCAGCTGAGGATTCCTAACTCTTGTGGTGTGTTAAAAAATAATTGTCAAGGAGCGCAAATCAAGCAGCCAATACGCATGTAAACCTCAACTTGGCAAAGTTGCCGTGAAGCGAGAGAATAAAGATACGTCGCCCAAAAGATTTTCTTTGTGAATAACGTCCGTACTGTCTCTGATACAAAGCGAACATTCTATAACCGCCACACGCGCCCGATAAATACTATTTATCGTCGAGTGGTGGAAGAACTGATGGTAGAAATGCATCTGCTGTCAGTAAATGCCGATTTTAGCTACAATCCAATTTATGCCTTGGGTGTCGTCACTACATTCGACCGCTTCATGCAAGGCTATCTGCCAGAACAAGATAAAGAGTCAATTTTTAATGCCCTGTGTCAGGCTATAGAGGAAGATCCGCAACGTTATAAGCAAGATGCACACCGTTTGCAGGCTTTAGCGCAAAGCTTACCATCAAAAGATTTAATTGGGTGGTTAAGCCAAACGACTCCTACGGATCGAGATGCTGACTTAGCTGAACAACTCCTAGGGATCGCTAACAATCCTAATTTTAAATATAGCCGTTTGTTTGCGATCGGTTTATTTTCTTTATTAGAACTGTCAGATCCAGAATTAGTCAAAGATGAAAAACAGCGCACTGAAGCACTGAAAAGCGTTGCTAGTGGCTTACATTTATCTGATGACAAACTCACTAAAGATTTGGATCTATACCGTTCTAATCTAGATAAAATGGCGCAAGCATTAGTAGTTATGGCAGATATGCTTTCAGCCGATCGCAAAAAACGCGAACAACGTTTACAGCAATCAACAACTAAAGTTACTCCTCCATCTATCAACGAATAATTAGGAGTTAAGAGTTAGGAGTTAAAAGTGATGAGTTATGAGTCATGAGTTATGAGTTAAAAGTTATTAAGAATTCCCAACTCCTAATTCTTAACTTTTAACTCCTAACTTTTAACTTTATACCCCTAATAGAAAGATATTTGAATCTTAAGTAGTTATTTGTAAGTTAGCAGGAATTTTTTGCCAAGCAAGATTAATTCTGTATCTCTTTAGGTTTTGGGAGATGAGGGAGATGGGGAGAGTTCTTGAGAGGGGGGGAAAGAAGAATTAGTCTCCTTGTCCCCTTGTCCCCCTTGTCCACGCCAGTCGCTACAACGGAGGAGACCTCCGCAACGCGCTGGCTCCCCTTGTCCCCTTCCAACAACCCATCTCACCTTTTAGCAGGTGTGGGATTTGCTTGTTTTGCGGGCGCTTGGGGGGCTGGCACTTGGGGGAAAACCGGAGAAACGCCACTGGGGGCAGGATTAAGCCCTTGCCCAGGTAAAGGCTGAACAGGCGCGTTTGGGGGTAAATTGAAATTCGGGTTGGTTTGTGGATTAATCGGAGCAACTGGTGCGGTATTTGGTACAGGTGCTGCACCGGGATTAACACCGAAAGGAGGGATAACAGGTGGTGATGATGTGGGTGGTGATGAGAAAGTAGGTTGAACTACAAAAGAGATTTGAGTACCCCCCTGTTGTCTCCATAAATCTACCATCTCCATAACATCGTTATAAGCCGTTGACTTAGTAACTTTCAACGCCAAAATACCATTAGGATTTTGCTTGAGATAATTTTTGTAATTCTCTGCTAATTGCTCTCGTTTTATCGGTTGTCCATCTAGGGAAGTTTGACCGATCGCATCGATACCCAAAGTTAATATCTGCCCTTGAGACTGTAGTTGTGCATTTGAAGTATTAGATAGTGGTGTACCTGTTTTAGCTTCGGGCAAATTAATATTAATCGCTTCTTGTCGAGTAAATTGCAAAGCCGCCAAAATAAAAAATGTCAGGATACAAAAAACGACATCAATTAAGGGAATGATTTGAATTTGGACTTCTTCAACTGGAGTATGCAGGTTAACTTTCATCGTCTTATTTTCACGCCTTACTTGAATTATTGACTATTGCTCTGGATCTGATGAATGTGAATCAGATTCGGTTGGTGGAGATTCTGGAGGAACTTGCGAAAACTTGTTTCTACCTCTTTTGCGGGGTGCAGAGAACTTTTGGGGTGAAGAATCTCGCTCTCGACCGGGTGGCAGCGCCAATTCTTGTGGATTATTGCTAAAATCCGGCGGTGACTGCCGATAAAGCAATTCCATATCATTCCCTGCCTTGCGAAATACTTTCACTTGGTTGACGAGAAAACTTTGAAATAAACGATAAAATACCAAACTAACGATCGCCACAATTAGCCCTGCTGCCGTACTAATTAGAGATTCCCCAATACCAGTAGTCACCCCAGCTGTAGATGCGGTTCCCAAATCGCCAATCCGAATAGATCGCAAAGCCTGGATCAAACCCAAAACCGTACCCAACAATCCTAATAATGGCGCGAGGGCAATCACAGCTTCTAAAAGTTTTTCCCCCCGACGCATTCCTGCTAATTCATCTTCTGCGCTTGCTTCCAGCGCCAGTCGAAACGTTTCCGTGTCGGTTTTGGGCAAGTTTAAGGGCGCAAAAAGAAAGCGTCCTATAGGCTGAGATGTCGCAAGTCTTGCAATATCTCTAGCTGTTACCCAATTTTCACGGGCTGCATCTAACACGCGATCAACTATTTCCTTTTCTTGCGTTAAAATTCTTAACCAAAACCACAAACGCTCGAAAATCACGCTTAAAGACAGAACCGACAGGGCAAGCAAGGGCCACATCGCAGGTCCGCCCTTTTCTATCAAATCTAAAATATCCACTATTTTCGGTTTCCTCCATTTATTCTGCGTGCAACTATCCCAAAGCATTTTCATTTTAGAGATTAATGCACCACAGCCAAGACTTGTGTTAACTATCACTTGATAGAATTTAGCGTTGCTTGAGAGTAGGTCTTCACTCACTAATTAGGGCGGTTATTCCCACAGGAAGTTTAGGGCATAATTTGCCAAAATTAAAGTTAACTGGAGGTCTAAAACATGAACTTCTCAATTCAAGCAGTTTACAGTTGGTATCGTAATTTACTTCGCAACCCCAAATACCGCTGGTGGGTTATTTTAGGAACGCTGCTTTATTTTGTTAGCCCCTTTGATGTCATCCCAGATTTCTTTCCAATTGTCGGAGAACTTGATGATGTTTTCCTTTTAACACTACTAGTTACGGAAATGTCCCAAGTAGTGATTGAAGGTTTTAAAGCCCGTAAGGGTGATGTAGATACCACAGCTGCCAATACTGCTGAGGCTTCTACCTCTAACGCCGACACTATTGATGTTGATGCTGTCTCTGTCAAGTAGTTACTGCTTAGAAATAAAACTTAATCTGCCCCCCTTTCCCTCTGTTCACAATTTCCCTTCGTGAGTAGAGGGATATTCGTAGTAAGCGATTTATCGCTTTAAAAGAAAGCGCTGAAGCGCTTACTACGTAAAAAATTCTAAAAATATTAATTTGAATTACTTATGAATAATAGCGATCGCTCAAAAAAGCCCCATATCATTGGATTGTTACCGGCAGGTGGACACGCAACACGGATTTCACCTTTACCAGTAAGTAAAGAATTATATCCGATTGGCTTTCGGTGTGTAGGTGATGAATTCAACTTACGACCAAAAGTAGTTTGTCACTATCTGCTAGAAAAAATGCAGCTAGCAGGAATTGATAAGGCTTATTTTATATTGCGATCGGGTAAATGGGACATTCCCGCCTATTTTGGCGATGGTGAGATGCTTTCGATGAATTTGGGCTATTTAATTATGAATTTGCCTTTTGGTGTCCCCTTCACTTTAGATCAAGCTTATCCGTTTGTCGGTGATGCGTTGGTAGCTTTGGGTTTTCCTGATATTCTCTTTCAGCCGGAAGATGCTTTTAAATTAATTATTGCACGCCAACAGGCAAGTGATGCCGATGTGGTTTTGGGATTATTCCCCACAGATAAACCGCAAAAAGCTGGTATGGTTGACTTCGATGATACAGGTAGAGTCCGTTTAATTATCGAAAAACCTCCGCAGTCAAATTTGCAATATATGTGGGGTATTGCTGTTTGGAAATCAACTTTTACAGAGTTTTTACATCAATATTTGATTACTCTCAAAGCTAAAAGCAACTTATCACAGCTACCAGAAATACCTATTGGCGATGTAATTCAGGCTGCTATTCAACAAGGTTTCCACGTAGAAGCCGAAGCATTTCCCGATGGTACTTATTTAGATATTGGCACACCTGATGATTTAGTGCGAGCAGTGCGCCAATTTACGGCTTTTAACAATAATTTATCGTAGAGACGTTCCGGTGGAACGTCTCTACTTTGTTTTCATAATCCAAGCTGACGCCAATAAATTCCATTTTCTCGCTGCATCAACTGATGGCAAATCAATTCTCGTCGTAAGGTAGCGCAGTCGGGGTGATAGCGTTTGAGAATTTCATTTACCTTCGATTCTGGGTAGTTGACTTTTATTTCAAAGTTGTTTGCTAACCACTTGAGAATGACTAAGCGTTTTTTGCGACTTGCAGGAATTTCTTTTAGACGTGGGTGGGAGTTGGTGCGATCGCTCGATATATAATTTTTCAAGACTTTGTTTGACCACACTTGAGATTCCTCATCCTCAACCACAGAAGTTATCTCAACAGATGTGAAAATCTCCTTACTGAAGCTTTGCAAAATTTCGCTATCAAGTTTGTATAACTGAGTATTACCTGAGGAGCGCATTTTTACTAAGTTCAGTTCGTTTAATTTCGTTAAATGATGGGATATCGTTGGTTCTTTGAGATGCAGTAGCAACGCTAATTCTTCCACACTGCACTCCTGATTAGCCAAAATACCCACAATCTTCAATCTACTATCGTCCGCCAACGCTTTGAAAAAGCGCAGCAAAATGGGAAATGATTCTTTTTGCATTTTCAATCTCTAATTAGATATTAATCTAATTAGAAGTATATCTAATCAGGTTAGACTTTGCCAAGATTTACGCAAAACACCTCTCGCTCCTCTCATTCCTCCGTGTCCTCCGCGTTCTCTGCGGTTCGTTATTCGTTGACTCGTGCGTAAATCCTGTAAATATTTACGGCGACAAGCGCCAGTAAACAGAATTTTCTCGCTGCATCAACTGATAGCCAATGAACTCTCGGCGTAACGTAGCGCAGTCAGGATGGTAGCGCTTGAGAATTTCATTCACCTCTGGTTCTGAATATTTGACTCCCATTTCAAATTTGCTTACCAACCACTTGAGAATTACTAAGCGCTTTTTACGGCTTGCAGGAATTTCTTTCAGACGATGCACAGATTCATTGCTAAAAACATCACCCTCTAGATAGGTTTTTAGTACTTTGTTTGACCACGCTTCATTATCAACATCCTCAACTAAGGATGCTATTTTCTCTGGTGTGAAAATTTCCTTACTAATGCTTTGTAAAGCCTCGCTATCTAACTGATACAAATGGCTGTTACCCTCAGAGCGCATAGTTACCAAATTGAGTTGCTTGAGTTTCGCTAAATGATGCGAGACAGTCGGTTCTTTAAGTTGCAATAGCGCTGCTAATTCTTCAACGCTACATTCCTGATTTGCCAAAATACCCAAAATCTTCAATCGGCTTTCGTCTGCTAAAGCTTTGAAAAATTGTAGTAATGTCTGAAATTGTTCTTTTTTCATAATTGGGATTTGTAGTAAGCGATTTATCGCTTATTTAAGCGCTGAAGCGCTTACTACGAATTACTCACAGGACGGACGATCGCAGGTGTATTTGGAGTCTTCGACTGGAAAACGGCATCTATTGCCTTTTGTAAAGTTTCTGCCATGACGATGCGGTTTTGGTAAACTACAATTACCCTGACTAAAGTTGGCAGGCTATTTTGTTCAGCTTCCAAATACAGAGGTTCAACATACAGAAGAGATTGCTCAATCGGAATTACTAACAAATTACCCTGAATCGCTCGCGAACCGGCGCGATTCCACAAAGAAATCTGCTGGGAAATCACCGGATCTTGGTTAATCAAAGCTTCTATTTGTTCCTGTCCATAAATGAGTTGCTGTTTGGGAAACTCATAAAGCAGCAGTTTACCGTATTCTTCTTGATCGGAACGTGCAGCCAACCAAGCGATTAAGTTAGCGCGTTGAGTTGGTGTAAATGGAAGCAGCAAAATAAACTCTTCTGTGGCAGCGGTTGGCAGCTTCATAATTAGATAATAAGGCTGCACCGGACGCGGTTCGTTTCCATAAATCTCGGTAGGAATCTGCCACAAATCTTCGCGGTTGTAAAATACCTGTGGATCAATCATGTGATAAGCTAGCAAGCGTTCAGATTGAATGCTGAACAAATCCACCGGATAGCGGATATGACTTTTGAGAGCATCTGGCATCACATCCAAAGGTTTTAACAGGTTGGGAAAAATAGCCGCGAAAGTGTTGATAATTGGGTCTTGTGGATCGGCAACGTAGAAGTTAATAGTGCCATTGTAGGCATCAATGACGACTTTTACAGAGTTGCGGATGTAGTTAAATTTATTTTTTCCTGGGTCAGAATAAGGATAGCGATCGCTTGTAGTGTAAGCGTCCAAAATCCAGTAAAGATAAGTTTTTTCGCTTTTGCTATTAGTTCCACCCGCATCTGCTGCAACTAAATAAGGATCGCTATCGTAACGTAAAAAAGGAGCGATCGCTTTAACCCTTTCTAAAATATTCCGCCGAAATAGCAACTTCGTTTTTGTCTGAAAATTTCGTGTTAGCAGCATTTGCCAATCTTTTAGATACTCAGCAAACAACAACCGTCGCCATTTAGCACCAATCGCTATTCCACCGCCTCCATCATACACGTTATACACATTCTCGCTGCCGCTGGGATAGTCCAACTCTCGATTGGTTGTCCCTGTCATTACATAAGTGTTAGTATTTTCACCATAATAAATTCGCGGTTCCCCAATCGGAATACTTGCCCGAATTGCTTCATTTGATATCTGCAAAGAACCTTTACCGCGATCAACTCCAATATCCTTAACGTAATAATCGGGTAAGCCGCCAGAAACTACAGTATTCACCGGACTAAGTGTAAACCCGTAACCATGAGTATACACTAAATGTTTGTTTACCCAAGTCTGCGCCTGCTGCGGAACCGCCGTATAATCTAGTTCCCGCGCCGCAATAATCGTCTGTTGCTTCTCTGTCAAAGCTTGAGCATTCAGGTTTCCACCTTCCCCTTGTCCCCCTGTCCCCCCCTCTCCCTCTCCCCCCCTCTCCCCCTCCTTCTTCAGGGTATAACGGTCAATATCAGCACCTGGGAACTTGTAATAAGGTCGAATTTGTTGTAATTGACGGTTGGTTTCTAATAATGGACGTGTATCCCACAAACGAATATTGCGAATCGTCTGGTCATTTTCTTGCAAAATCCCCGCTGTTAGTTCACCTTTAGGGTCAAAGGTTTGCGCTTCAATCTTATTTAAATTAAATGCCTGTCGGGTATGTTCAATAGTGCGCTGAATGTATGGACGTTCGCGGGCGAGTTCATTCGGTTGAACGATGAAGCGTTGAACTGCCGAAGGTAATATTTTACCAGAAATTGCCGCTATTATTAAATAAATTCCTAAAGCATAAATTAGTTGGCGCGGATAGGGAACTGATTTGAAGCTGGTTTTTTTTGCTTTGGACAAAATTATTACTCGCAATAGCAGGTAAATGGCGATCGCCACTGCTAAAAAACTCAACCAGGTGTAAATTGGTAACTGTATATTGACAGCGGTGTAACTAGCACCGTAGTTGACACCATCAGTAGAATATAAAAGGTGGTAGCGCTGCAAGTAATAATGAAAAGCGATCGCTAACATCAGTAAGCTAGTTAAAGCGTTTAAATGTAGTCGCTGCGATACAGAAAAGCCTTTAAATCTACCTTCACTCAGACTATTTCCTGATAGCAGATAAATTAACGCCACTGATGCTATGCTGTATAAAAATATTCCTAAAAACCAAGATGCTAACAAGTCCCAAATAGGTAGAGAGAAGACATAAAAGTTAATATCTTTGTGAAATAGTGGCTCAGTTTCTTGAAAACTGACTTTATGGAAATACTGTAAAAATTTATCCCAGCGTGCAGAAAGCAGGAAACCGAAAAGTAAACTGATGAGTAATGCGATCGCGCTTAAGCAAAACTGGTAATTACTCAAAATCAAAATTGTTAACCCCAGCAGCAATATAAGTGCTGAGTTTTGAGTGCCGAGTTTTGAGTAAAAAGAACTCAGTAGAGACTTTTCTAAAAAATGCCAAAAGTTCAGGGTTTCCTGACAATAGTAAATCAAAATCAATCCCACCAGCGCACTCAGTCCTAGCACCACCGGTAGGAGAAAACGCAAACTCAGTTTGGGGGGAGTGGGGAGTGGGGAGTGGGGAGTGGGGAGTGGGGAGTGGGGAGTGGGGAAGCGTGGTGTTAGGAGTGAGGAGTTAGGAGTTAGGAGTTCTCCCCCTTGTCCCCCTTGTCCCCCTTGTCCCCCTGTCCCCCCCCCTCCTCGATTGGCTATAGCCAAGTTAAACTGCAAAAAACCTGCGGAAGTGAAAAAAGCGATCGCGCATAACCCCAGTTGCGTCAATAAGCGCAACCAGAATACTTGTAAATATCCAACTTCATCAAACCAAAGAATTTCTGCTGCTAGGTGTGAGGCTAAATCAAATAACAGCCACAAACCCAGCAGCAGTAAAAATACTCGAAAAGTACGTTTCATCAAATTGCTGATTTTGGATTCATTTCTATTTAAAATTTTCCATCCAAAATCTCAAATCGGTTTAACTAAACTGCTCACCTGCATCTAAATTAAACAACATTTGCAGAGTTTGCATACAACGGCGTCTGGCGTCAACATCTTGTTGAGCGCGTAACTGCACCATCGGGTCGTGTAAAATTTTATTAACAATTCCTCGTGTTAGAGCCTCGATGATTTCTTGATGTTTGTCGCCGAATTCTGAACCCAATCGCGATAAAGCTTTTTCTAATTCTTGTTCGCGAATGGTTTCGATTTTATTCCGCAGACAGCTGATGGTTGTGACAGTTTCTAAACTGCGCCACCAAATATCAAAAGCTTCCACTTCTTCGTCTAGTAAACCCTCTGCCTCCTGCGCCATCTTGCGACGGCTTTCGTAGTTTTGCGCCACCACCGCCTTCAAATCATCCACATTGAAGGCTTGTACGTTTTCCACCTCATTCACGTCCGCATGGACGTTACGAGGTACGGAAATATCAAATAACATTAAAGGTTGGTTCGGCGCTAAAACCATTTCTAATTTAGCGCGGTCAAGTATCGGCTCTGTCGCAGAAGTACTTGTAAACACTAAATCACTTTCGGCAATCACTGATATCATTGCCGACATTGGATGAGTTTGAATATTTTGGTCGGGATACTGCCGCGCTAGTTCTGCGGCACGTTCGATAGAGCGATTTAAAATGCAAATTTTCGCAGCACCTTTTGATATCAAGTGTTGCACAAGTAACCGCGACATTTTGCCAGCACCGAGAATTGCTACTCGACAAGCCGCTAAATTTTGCACTTTCATTTGTGCTAGTTCTACAGCCGCTGAACTGATAGAGACTGCACCAGTACCAATACTAGTTTCAGTGCGAACCCGCTTGCCTGCTGTCAGCGCTTGTTTAAATAATCGATTCAAAATTGTTTTAATACCGTTGTATTGCTGTCCCAGTTTGTGAGTATGCTTTACCTGAGCCAGAATTTGCCCTTCTCCCAGTACCAGACTATCTAAACCTGCTGACACCCGCATCAGATGCATCACCGCATCTTGGTGCAGCAACATAAACAAGTGTTGTCGCAGAGATGCAGCAGGCAACTTGCTGTATTCAGAAAGAAACTGAGTAACTTCTCGAATACCCTGTTCGGTTTCTGGGGTAACGATGTAAATTTCTAGGCGGTTACAAGTGCTGAGGATTGCGACTTCTTGAATATGAGGATAGCTAGCTAAGTGAGCGATCGCGCTTTCAGTTTGTGGTTCTGGAATACTCAGCTTTTCCCGGACTTCTACTGGGGCTGTCTTATGGCTTAACCCCACCACTGCTATATGCATATGTTAAATCGTAATTGCTAAATCGGGATTGGGAATTGGGAATTGGGAATTGAGAATTGGGCATTGGTAATTGGGAATTGGTAATTGCGAATTGGTAATAGGTAATTGCGAATTGGTAATAATTCTTTCCCCATTACCCATTACCCATTACCTATTACCCATTCCCCATTCCCCATTCCCCATTATCTAGTGCAGTTGCACAACCTTAGAATCGCCAGACATGTGAATCGTATCCACAAAACGAGCAGTTTTTGACTGGTTGGAAATAACTAGGCTTTGAGTTCTTGCCCCGCCGTGGAAGAAGCGAACACCTTGCATTAAGTTACCACTTGTGATACCGCAAGCAGCGAACAGCACAGTTTCACCAGATGCCAGTTCATGAGCATCGTAGACTTTATCGATGTCAGTGATATTCATAGAATTCAACCGCTCGATGTTAGCTTGTTTGCTTTCACCAATCAAACCTGTTTTCACTACTTCTGGATCGTAGATCAATTGACCTTGAAAGTGTCCACCCATAGCACGCATTGCAGCGGCGGATATTACACCTTCAGGAGCCGCGCCAATACCCATTAGACAATGAATGTTAGTGCCGGCAAAACCACAGGATACCGCTGCACCCACGTCACCATCGGAAATTAGTTGCACTCTCGCGCCGGCATCGCGGATTTCTTTAATCAAATCGTTGTGGCGTTCGCGCTTCATGACTACTACCACAAGTTCTTCAATAGAGCGGTCTAGACACTCGGAGAGAATCTTCAGATTTTCCGTTGCTGACTTGTTGATGTCTACTTTGCCCTTTGCGGCTGGAGGTGCTGCTAGTTTCTTCATGTAGAAGTCAGGCGCAGCAAATAATCCACCTTTTTGGGAAATTGCCAAGACAGCCATCGAACCGGGTTGTCCGTAAGCTACCAAGTTAGTACCTTCGCAGGGGTCAACGGCGATATCAATTTCTACTAATTCATCTGGGTTACAGAAGTCTTTGGCATCTTCACGAGAGCAGATACCTACTTCTTCGCCGATGTACAGCATTGGGGCATCATCGCGTTCGCCTTCGCCGATAACGATGCGACCGCGCATGTAAATTTTGTTCATCCGTTCCCGCATGGCTTCTACAGCCACTTGGTCAGCGGTGTTTTTTTCGCCCTTGCCCATCCAGCGTGCCGAGGCGATCGCCGCTTGTTCAACAACTTCAATAATTTCTAAACCAAGTGTATTTTCCACAGACTTTGCGTAGTTTTATCAATGATTTCAGTTTTCAAGTCTACCAAAGGGCGGATACACCTGGAAAATAGTCTTGACTTGCTTCTGTGTTAAGTTTTGCTGCTAACTGTTTTTATACCTGTCATAATTGGCACTTGGGGCTACTTATCTTTTGGGTGTTGGTGACATCAGCAATTGGCGATCGCCAATTTCTGTTACTAAGTATTTTTGTGAAATCGAAAACCGCTTTATAAATATCAAAGCTGCACATTCACAAATTTACAAGCGAGATAACATTTAATCACAAATATTTATATTACGTATGATTTTAAGTATAGTAAGAGCGAAATCTTTCTTGATTTACTGATAATCTTATCAGTAATGAATTTTGAAATCATAAAATCATTTTTATCAAGAGGTAAAAACACCCGTGGGTTTAAAACTTGAAAAAGTCGTCCCTTGGGGACGTTCGATGACGGAATATGTCAGAATGTTTCACCTGAAAGGTTCTGACCTCAACTTAAAAATTATTGATTGTGCTGGAGGTCCTGCCAGCTTCAACGCCGAAATGAATAGTCAAGGATATCAAGTAGTTTCTTGCGATCCAATTTATCAGTTCTCCGTCAGCGAGATTGCTAAACGCATTCAACAGACCTATTCGTTGATTATGAATGGAATTGAGAACAATCAACACAACTACCTTTGGATAGAAATTGAATCTCCCGCAAAGTTAGGCGAGATTCGCATGGCTGCAATGCATCAGTTTTTAGAAGATTTTCCCACCGGACTGGAGGAAAAACGCTATTTAACCGATGGTTTGCCTGTGTTACCATTTCAGGCAAATCAGTTTGAATTGGCGTTGTGTTCTCATTTTTTGTTTACCTATTCTGACCTATTTTCCGCAGAATTTCATATAGAGGCGATCGCCGAAATGTGTCGAGTCGCCAAAGAAGCCAGAATTTTCCCTCTATTAAACATCTCCGGAGAACCCTCCCCTTTACTACATCCAGTGCTGAGTGAATTACAAAAGCAAGGATATGTAGTTGAAATCAAGCAAGTACCTTATGAATTTCAACGTGGTGGAAATCTACTTTTGCGCGTTTGTCAAGCAAAACGCGATTAGTAATTAGCGGCTTTTTCTGCAAATATTTTTTCACTCTTCTAATAGTTAAGCTAGAAAAAATTACCAAAATCCATAAAACCAAAATATGCTGAACTTTCTCAACCCCCTTTTAGGTCGCCACCCAGAACGAGTTAAGGCAAACGTGGAAATTTACACTTGGCAAACTTGCCCTTATTGCATCCGTGCCAAGATGCTGCTGTGGTGGAAAGGTGTCAACTTCACCGAATACAAAATCGACGGTGACGAAGCAGCCAGAGCGAAAATGGCTGAACGTGCCAACGGACGCCGTAGCGTACCGCAGATTTTCATCAATAACCAGCACATTGGCGGTTGTGATGACATTTATCAGCTAGATACCCAAGGTCAACTTGACTCTCTTCTCACCCAAGTAACTGTTTAAGGATTGGGCAATTGCTAATTGGGAATTGAGAATTGGTAATAGGTAATTGGGAATTGGGAATTGAGAATTGGTAATAGGTAATTGGGAATTGGGAATTGAGAATTGGTAATAATTCTTTTCTCTTACCCATTACCCATTACCCATTCCCCATTACCCATTACCCATTACCCATTCCCCATTCCCAATCCCTTTAAATAAGAATATGTTAACTAAATACTCAGAATATCTTATACATAGACAATGGATGACTCATGCCCTAGAATTTGCACAAGCTGCAGGTAATGCGGGAGAAGTTCCCGTAGGCGCTGTTATAATTGATTCATTTGGCAATTTTATTGCAGGGGGTGAAAATCGAAAAGAACGCGACAAAGACCCCACAGCTCATGCAGAAATTATCGCCATTAGGTCAGCTGCAAAAATCTTGCAAAGCTGGCGTCTCAACGAATGCACTCTCTACGTAACTTTAGAACCTTGCCCGATGTGTGCCGGTGCTATTGTGCAAGCACGTTTAGGACTTCTTGTCTATAGCGTGGACGATCCAAAAACTGGCTCAATCCGTACCGTTGCCAACATACCTGATAGCGCCGCTTCTAATCACCGCTTGCGTGTAATCGCAGGCATTGAAGAATTTAAGAGTCGTCAACAGTTGCAAACCTGGTTTGAAGTGCGCCGAAGTAGCAAAATCTAACGGACAGAGGTAAAACTGTCCGGTAGGTGTGACACAAATCAAAAAAGAGAATCTACGGTGTATCTAACATAGCTTTAATCACAATTGACCCGACAATCAGCAGCCACCGTGATGATGGAACTTCACACTTTTGCTAATACTTGCCAGAAAACATCTGCCAATTCACAAACAATTGCTAAATTGGCTCCTACGACCTCTCAAGTTTCTCCTTGGTTAACTCCCTTGGCGTATGTGTTAGGGCGTCATTTCCTTTTACCGTTTTTCTTTCGCCAAATCAGGATCGTCGGCGAAGAACATATGCCTACGACGGGTCCAATAATCCTCGCTCCCACCCATCGAGCGCGTTGGGATGCATTGCTAGTACCCTACGCTGCTAGTTGCTGTGTGGCAGGTCGAGATTTGCGTTTCATGGTAACAATCAGTGAATGTCAAGGGTTTCAAGGGTGGTTCGTTCGACGCTTAGGTGGGTTTCCTGTAGATCCTAAACGCCCGTCAATTAGCACTTTGCGGCACGGTGTTGAACTACTCCAGCAAGGAAAAACCTTGGTTATTTTTCCCGAAGGTGGGATTTATCGTGATGGTGAAGTTCACCCATTAAAGCCAGGAATTGCACGTTTGGCTTTGAGTGCTGAATCTAGTCATCCAGGACTGGGGGTGAAAATTGTCCCGATCAATATTAATTACAGCCAACCTTATCCGAACTGGGGTACGGATGTTAGCATCCATATTGGTTCCCCGCTATCAGTAGCAGATTACACTCATGGTTGCGTGAAACAAGATGCTAAACGCCTGACAGTTGATTTAGCAAAGATGCTGCAACAATTAAGCCATCACTCTTCAGAGATGATTAATCACAGATTTGCTGAAGTTCCTAATTCTTAGTCATGTGTTATGAATTCGGGCATTGGGCAATTTGAGGAGGGGGGAAAGGGAAAAGGGTCCCCACTGCGTTCGGTCGCCAGACTTGAAGCATGTGGCGCTAAAGGAAAAAGGATGAGAAAGAAGAAATATTTCCCCCTTGCCCCCCTCCCCTTGTCCCCTGTACGGTGGCGTGCGGGAACTCGATTACACCAATGTTTAGTCTAAAACAAAGAAACTTAGTATGTAGCTTTGCTTTTATCAGAGACCAAAACAGAGTTAAGATACCCGAAGTTTCCATACTTATTGTGTGTAATTGTCGCGCCAATTTATAATAATGAACTTTGCTGCAATTCCCTTAATTCGCTTCAGTTGTTTATCATTGCTAGCAGCCCTCAGCTTGCTATCACCTGTGAATGCTCAGGTAATCAAGTTACCAAGCAATCCTAACCAAGCACAACCGATCAACCCTGATGACCCGAACAATCTCCGTCCCACTGCACCAAATGGTACTCTTTTAAGCATTGAGGGGGGCAAGCGTCTGATGAGTGAGGCAAGTAGTGCAGTTGGTTCTCAAAACTATGCTACTGCTGCGAAGAAACTCCAGGAAGCACGTCAGGTTTTTAACCAGCTATCTAATTTTTATCAAGACTTGAATTCTAGCTTTTCGGGAATTGATAACAGAATTTCTGATTCCCTGCGAAAAAAGGCGTTAGAAACTGCTCAAATGCGAGATGAATCTACCTATCAGCTAGCGCTGGTACATCGGGCGCAAAATCAACCTGAATTAGCTGTGCCTTTGTTGGTTCAGATTATTCGCTCTCAAAACCCAACGCGAGAATTAGGTAAGAAGGCTTACCAGCAGTTATTAGAGTTAGGTTTTGTGGATTCTCCTTATCCTCGCACTGGTAGTAGTTCTTCTTCGCCCTCTCCCCGCACTGGTAATAGTTCCTCTTCCCCAAAGAAATAAAAACTCTTTTTTCGTTGATTATTCTTTTCTCTCCTTGCCCCCTCCTGAACCCCCAATGCTAGGATGGGGTTATGTGCCATGACATGGCGTTCTCAAAAAGTGGGCGATCGCTTTGGGCGTGTGCTAACCATTGCTAAAATCTTATGTTGGCAAAGGTAAGCGACAGGTATTTGTTGTTAATAATAGAAACAGAAGTTTTTCAGGAATGGCGATGATTAGTCCGCAGCAAGTTGAAGCAATGATCAAGGCGGAACTGCCAGATGCCCAAGTTCAGGTGCAAGACTTGACTGGTGGAGGAGACCACTATCAAGTCACTGTAGTTTCATCGCATTTTGCAGGCAAGGGGCTGGTGCAACAACATCAGTTAATTTATCGCGCTTTGCAGCAAGCTATGTCAAATGATTCAATTCATGCCTTAGCACTCAAAACCTATACTCCTGAGTCTTGGCAGACAACAGCCGCTTCGTAACTCCTCACTCTTGAAACCATAATAGGAAACCGAAAGAACATGACACCAGAAGTTAAAGATAAAATTGACAACTTGGTAAGCCAAAACAAGATTATGGTTTTCATGAAGGGAACCAAGTTGATGCCTCAGTGCGGTTTCTCCAACAATGTTGTACAGATTCTCAATACCTTGGGAGTTCCCTTTGAGACGCTTGACATTCTCGCTGACCCAGAAATCCGTCAGGGAATTAAAGAATATTCTAATTGGCCCACAATTCCCCAAGTCTATATTGATGGTCAATTTGTCGGCGGTTCCGATATTTTGATTGAATTGTACCAAAAAGGCGAATTGCAGCAAATGGTGGAAGTTGCTTTAGCTTCGTAAACCAAAACGTATGAAGCTATGTGTGATGCGTATGAGGCGATCGCGCCGCGCCGCGTGCCTCTAAAAGAGCGCAGCGTCTGGTGACAGGAGAAGAGACGCTTTTTGATGTGCGATCGCCTTTATGCGGGCGCTTTGCGCCCGGAGCGCTTGTTCTAAAATTCCTTCAGCTTTGTTTGGGCTAACCACACAACGCTGAAGGAATATTTTTTATACAATTTGTGCCTGGTCAGACCAATATTGCCCATTGACCAATGCCGATAATATGTTATAATTATCAGCGTTGATTAACGGTTACTAACGATTAACTCTAAAAGGGCATTAGTAGTAATCGTGTTGTCGTTGTGTCTCTGGCTCTGGTTGGGTCATGACAAAGTTTGATCCATCGTACAAGTAGCGGCTGGCTTCCTCTTCTAAACGATGAATCAAATAAGGTTCAATAGTGTTACTATGTCGCAGGGCGGCTAGATATCCATCCAAATACATCCGCATATCATCCGTCCGATAACCGCGATTCCATAGCTCGACGAAGGCGTCGGTAAGTCTTTGGTAGTAGCGAATGGTTTGTGTGTCTTGAAGCATAACAGAGGATAGAAATCTCTTAAGAATGAAAATTGTAAATGATTCACATGCAAATGTGAAGTCATACTTTCAGGTTGCCATCAAATTGAAGATGATAACTCTACTTTGGGGATCACTACCTATTGGCTACAGTCTAACTAGATCCTATTCCAGAAAAAGCGGAATGGGATTGCCAGTTTAGTATTCTTATGATTTTCTCTCAAAGTAGTTCGACTTGACTGAGGGGTGTAAGCATTTATTTCATCTGCCAAATGGAATATTTATTCATATTTATGCTGAAACATAGCTTTGGTAAGGATTAGCTTATTTTGTGAGATGAGAGTTTGTCAATAGCAACCAGCGTGAAAGCAAGATGTTTAACTTATGAGATTTTACTTTCCCGGAATTCTAACAAAAATTTAAGAAGATTACCAATTCACCTTTGCCAAGGCATAAATTACCTACTTGTCAACTTTTTTATTAGAAAAAGTTATGCTAATCGCAATGGAGGTAACAAGGGCTACAAAACCTTAGACATTGGCTTTGTTACTTTGAAAGTCATCGACGCTAAGGGGTATTGCCACCGTGGGATCGGTTTGTATTGAAATCATTGAGGGAAATCCCCATCTGAGGTCGTTGCTGGGTTGGCACTTGCAACAACTAGAGTATCGCGTGCATCAAGCCGCCAGTATTTATCAAGCAAGGGAAGTTTTTATCAGCCAACAACCAACACTAATTATTCTTGATGCTGATTTGCCTGATGGCGATGGCATTGAGTTTTGCCGTTGGTTGCACCGTCAGCAACAACCTTTAATTTTAATGCTATCTGCCCGGACTAATGAAGCTGATATCGTCGCTGGTTTGAAAGCTGGGGCTGATGATTATCTCAGCAAACCTTTTGGGATGCAAGAGTTTCTAGCGCGGGTAGAGGCACTAATTCGCCGCAGACGCGCACCTGTAGCGCCAGCTTATCTCGATTATGGCTCTATCCAAATCGATTTAGTGCAGCGCCGGGTTCGCTTTCAAGGCGAATTTATCGATTTAACACCGCAAGAGTTCAGTTTACTGTATGTTTTGGCGCAAGCAGGCGGAGTGCCTTTAAGTAGGACAGAATTGCTACGTCGTGCTTGGCCCGATGCTATTGATAACCCACGTACTATTGATACTCACGTTTTATCATTACGGAAAAAAGTTGAACTCGATCCTCGACAACCCAGTTTGATTCAAACTATCCGCAATGTCGGATATCGCTTTAACATGGAAATTATAAACGCCAACCCGCCACAATCACAAGCAAAGTTAGCGAAAGAGAGATTTACTAATCAACGTTCAACTCTTAGCAGTCAAGTTTCAGAAGGAGAGGTGGTTACTGGGTAATGGGTAATTGGTAATTGGTAATCGGTAACAACCCTCCAACTAACAACTAACAATTAACCCCATTCTTCATCTAGTTGAGTTTGTGCTTGTGTTAAGCAAGAACGTAAGTTAACCCAGTCTACTTCCACGGCTTTTTGATTTGCTAACAAGCGACCTTGCTGGAGGTGTAATAAGCGGGTACAAGACATCTGAGCTAACTCTAATTGGTGATTTACCATGAAAATGGTGGTTTGATGATTTTGAGTTAGTTTTAAGACTTGCATTAGACGCTCTGCTGTGCCAATGTCTAAAGAAGATGTTGGCTCGTCTAATAATAAGATTTTTGGTTGGATAACTAAAGCACGAGCGATCGCTATTAATTGTCTTTGTCCTGCCGAAAGTTGTACCTCAGTTTTTCCTAACCAATCATTGGGAATGTGCAGTTGTTCTATCCAGTAACTGACACGTTGCTGAATTGTCTGTTTGGCTAAACCACGCAAAACTAACGGGTAAGCTAACGCTTCTGTCACTGTCATTCCCAATAATTTGGTTTCTTGCGGTACGAGTGTCACATTAGCGCGTAACTCTAAGATGGGAATTTGCCGATATTCCTGATTCTCAAGATAGATTTTACCGCTACTCGGTTCATCAAGGCGGTTGATCAGGCGTAATAATGAAGTTTTGCCAGCACCAGTCAGCCCGATAATAGCGAGAAATTCGTCCTTGCTAACCTCAAAGGAAATATCTTGTAATATAGGATATCCTTGTTGGTTGCTTTTAAGGGTTTTCAGTTTGGCAAATAGATTTACTTGCTCTAGCTTTAGTTTGGGATTATCCAAGTGCAAATTCGGTAGGTATTAATTTTTTTATCTCACGCAGAGGAGCCAGTGCGTTGCGGGGGTTCCCCCCGTTGTAGCACCTGGCGTAGCGCAAAGGCGCAAAGGTTAAGAAAATTTAATTTAAGTTACCCAATGTTAAAGCTGTGGTAATAGTCCAAGCATCAACTAATAGTAAGAAGAATGTAGATACAAGTAAAGCTACGTACATCCAGGGTTGTGCTAGAGGGTAGACATCTGTGGTGTCAATGCCAGTTTTTGCTTGCACTTGGCGGACTAATTGGGCAAATCCTGCCACGCGCATCGGTAGTAAATAAGCTTTGCCGTCTTGACTGAGGAAGTAATAAACTAAACCTCCTTGCCCTGTGGTACGAGGTTTTAATTCTTTGACTTGCGACCAAGGTAAAGACCAACCTTTACGAAAGAAGCGCGGAACCCAAACGGGGTAAGTAACTTGAATTCCTTGGTCGTCTAAAATTACTCTTTCGGTTAAGACTGCATACAAAGCAAGAAAACCGATGCTGATTCCTACCCACAATAGTGCTGGGGGTATGGGTGAGGCTGTCGCTTGAGATAAAAAAGGTAATGGCGCTGTGAGGGCTATGTAGAGGCTTAACAGGGCGATGCGAATTAAGGGAGAAAGACGAAAAATGAAAGTTGAGGTATCAGTTGATGCTGTCACGGCTGAAATAGCGATCGCTTGCTTTTATTACATACTAACGAAACGATTCAGCTAGAAAGTCAAACGATTACGGTAAATACTTTTGAACTACAATCCAACCGGTTAAGGATACCCAAGCAAAGCCGATAAATAAAATAATATTTGTCCCGATGTGTAAAGGTCTAGCCCAAGATTTTCTAGCGCTAATTTGGGTGGCACTAAAAGCAGATACTAAAACTAATGCTACGACTATTAAACCGGCTAATAAGTGTGAGGAGTGTCCTAAGGAACCAAAATGACCGAAAGTGCCAACAATACCGATCGCCAACAGCAGCATCACTAAACTTACCATGCAGCAACCGATGATAAAGTGGAGATCGCGCACTTTTTGATTTTCCCCCCCAAACGCCGACATAAAAGACAGATGCCGAGAAGTTCTCATCTGAAACATCAAAACCCCAGTTACCGCAAGCAACAAATAAGCCAATAGCGACAACCCCATTGACCAAGCTGCTATTTTCCACAACCAAACGAAAGAAGGCAGATCCATATTAAGGATTGTAGATGAAAGTAGGGCATGGGGCATTGGGCATCGGGAATAGGTAATAGGTAATAGGTAATAGGTAATAGAAAGAAATTGTCCCCCTTGTCCCCCTTGTCCCCCTTGTCTCCTTGTCCCCTTGCCCCCTTGTCTCCCCCTTCCCCATTCCGCAATGACTAATAAACAAAACAGGGCTGCTGAGTCCAGCAACCCTCTTTATTGAGCTAAATTGTTTTTTTTAATCAACGGATATTCGCACCAGCCATTTTAAAGGATTGTGTTGTATCGCCGATTTTTGTATTAATTGTCTGCATCAACTTTTTTTTATTGATTGGATCTATTCCTGTTTCTGAGTCTGTACTAAACTCATTAGTACTAGGTTCGTCTAGGGCGAGGCGATCGCATGGAATTGTATCCGATAAAATTGCGCTTGCCATCATGCCCGTATGAATCTCTAGGTGAGCAACTTTTGGTGCTTCAAAAACTAATCGTTGTCCGGGAAAAACCACCCGTTCAAAGTACCAGCTGGGAATATCTGAAATGCGAGCCACCTGTATTTTGCTCGTGGCATTAACGTAGCAGCAGAGAATTTTCCCTGATTGCTCTGGTGGTAAAGAATCTAATATTTGAGCCATAACTGCTAAAAAGCTTTACGCCACAATTTTATATTACACCAGCAAAGCTAGCATCGACTGATCCCCATATGCTGTAACTGCGAATACCAACTGAACTTTTCTTGATAATTTCTATCATAAGTTATGTCAACTCTATGAAAACATTGTTAAATTTTCTGCCTTTTGGGAAATTGTAGATTAAGCATCAATCTTTTTCAGATTTTACTCTTTGGTGAAGCATCTATAACTTGCTTGATATAAGTAGCGACCACCAATAGCGGAGATTCCCTTATTTTTCCTATACCTGGGGAGGGAATTTTTTGGATTCACTTAGTAAGCGACTAACACACCGCAGGCGATCGCTTAATAGATAAACTCGGTGTTATCGTAAAGTTATATGGAAATTGCTTTCATAAAACTCATCTATAAAAACCATACATCTGTAAAAGCAAAGTGATAAGCGCTATTGCCACAGATGTTACATCGCTCTTTACTGGTATCAATCATCGGCGCAAATGTCAAGCACGAGAAGTGATAAATAAAGAAAAACCACATCCAAGACACTTGAAACTGAAATATTTCTCTTTTTTTCTCCCTGAATAATGGCAAGATGAAAGTTAAAACACCGATGATGGAAAACCGAATTCTCTACGTTCGCCTTCCTTGTAACCCCATTTTTCCCATTGGGGTAGTTTATCTTGCGGATCACGTTCACAAGCTATTTCCCAATATCGAACAGCGCATTTTCGATTTGGGAACGGTGCCACCTTTAGATTATTACTCTGCTCTTGATAGGTGTATCGATGAATTTAAACCGACACTGTTAGTATTTTCTTGGCGGGATATTCAAATTTACGCCCCAGTCGGTGGACGTGGTGGAAATCCGCTACAAAACGCCTTTGAATTTTACTACGCGAAGAATCCTTTTATCAAATTACGCGGCGCATTAGGCGGTTTGCGAATCTTCATCGCCTATTATGTAGAGTTGTGGCGAAACTTGGGATTAATCAAACGCGGTTTAAAACGCGCTCAAAAATATAATTCTCAAGCCCGTGCGATTGTTGGTGGTGGTGCAGTCAGTGTCTTTTACGAACAGTTGGGTAAAAGCTTGCCTAAACAAACAATTATATCTGTAGGTGAAGGCGAAACTCTCTTGGAAAAACTTTTAAGTGGTAAAGAGTTCCGGGATGAACGCTGTTATGTGGTGGGAGAAACTCAACCACGCGATCGCTTAATTCACGAACAACCCACCCCGTTAGAAAAAAGCGCTTGTAACTACGATTATATAGAAAGCATCTGGTCTGACTTCAACTACTATCTGCAAGAAGAAGACTTCTACATCGGTGTGCAAACCAAGCGCGGATGTCCTCACAACTGCTGTTATTGCGTTTACACTGTCGTTGAAGGCAAACAAGTACGCATCAATCCAGCGGATGAAGTTGTCGCCGAGATGCGTCAATTATACGATCGCGGCATTCGCAACTTCTGGTTTACCGATGCCCAATTCATCCCCGCACGAAGATTTATCAATGATGCTGTCGAACTTTTACAGAAAATCGTCGATTCTGGAATGACAGATATCCATTGGGCAGCATACATCAGAGCAGACAACCTGACACCAGAGTTGTGTGAATTGATGGCAAAAACCGGGATGAACTACTTTGAAATCGGTATCACCAGCGGTTCCCAAGAACTTGTCAGAAAAATGCGGATGGGGTATAATCTGCGAACCGTCTTACAAAACTGCCGCGATTTAAAAGCAGCTGGTTTCAACGACTTAGTTTCCGTCAATTATTCATTTAACGTCATTGACGAACGTCCCGAAACTATTCGCCAAACGATCGCTTACCACCGCGAATTAGAAAGAATATTTGGCGCTGATAAAGTTGAACCTGCTATTTTCTTTATTGGATTGCAACCGCATACCCACTTAGAAGAATACGCTTTTAAAGAAGGCATCCTCAAACCAGGATACAATCCAATGAGCTTGATGCCCTGGACAGCCAAGAAATTATTATGGAACCCCGAACCCCTCGGTTCCTTCTTTGGTGAAGTCTGCTTGCAAGCTTGGCAACAAAACCCCAACGACTTCGGACGCGAAGTCATGAAAATCCTCGAAGAGAAACTCGGTTGCGCTGACTTAGAAGAAGCACTTTCTGCACCAATAGAAAGCAAAGAAAAACAGTTGGCTGGAGTTTCATAAACTCTTTTCTGAGAATAAACCCGGTTTCTTAGAGAAACCGGGTTTATGAACGTCTACTTATCCATCATAAAATCGAATTCATCGTAAGGCTTGGCATATCTAACTGCCAAACGAAAGTCGCTAGGTTGAGAAGTCTTCCACGCCCAAGTATAACTATTCGTTTGGTTTGCAGGAATCTCGTAGGAAGCTAACTTTCCATCCTTTTCTATTGCTTGCCACTTATTTTCTGGGTCATTGTGTTTTTTAACTTCAAAACGAACTCTAGGACCCTCATATATTTGACAATAATTTTGTCCTCCAATTGGGCAAGATGAATTAGATGAGCTTTGATAAGAAATTACGTGATTGTTGAAGTCATTTTGCACAGATTTAGCGCAAGCTTTCCCCCGCCATTCCTTGATATTGTTCCATCCAATGGTATATTTATAGCGAGGTTTACCCCAACACTCTCCATTCGTAGCAGAATTAAGACAGTCTTCTGTGAAAGCTGAATTATTATTGGGTGTTCTGTCTGTCCTAATATATGGATTGTTGGACAAAAATCCACCTGCAATTGAAGATGTAAAGTTAGCGTTATTACAAGCTAAATCGGCATTTTGTGCCTGAATTGGCGGTTCACCACTCAGTTGGGTATTATCTGTTGGTTTTTCTACCGCGCCACTGGGAACTGTACGCAAAACATCCGATTCAGATGGCGAGTCTTGTCTTTGCGTAGCATTTTCGATCACATCCTGCGCTTGTACTGGCAAAACGTGCATGTTGCCGACTGCAAAATTTGCTACCACAAAAATAGCAATCGTTGCCACAAAAATTGCGAAGATACGTAATATTCTTTTCATAGCCTTGCTCTCTTACCTAATGCATTTGCTTTCTTAGTAGTTTCACTTGCGAGTTGGTGTTGTTTTAACTACGCAATCTCCATTACCCGTGCAACCATTTGAATTGCTACATACCGTAATACACACATTACCTACATACGCACAGCACGTACCATTTGCTATTCTTTTTTTTCTACCCGGAGCTTTTAAATCTCCGATCGCTTGTCCTTTGTTACAATTAAGCTGGCTTTGTTGTGTTTCTTGTATCTGCGTCAAATTCAAGTTGCCTAAAGGAGCATTGTCAGCAATGACAACACTCGGTGATACAAAAAGTAATCCAAAAACTGTTAGAAGTCCAATCTTTTTCATATTTTTGCTAGTTGTTAAGAATTATTATGCAGCTTAGATGTCAGCCAAGTGGGAAATGTGCGTCAAAGCTAAATTCACCAACAGGACTTACGCACAAGTCACGGAAAAACGTAGACGCGGAGGGCATAGAGAACACAGAAGTTGAGAGGAGCGTTGTTTGTTTTTGCGTAAGTCCTAATCAACTTGACTTTCTACTTTTCCAAGATGGCTTATTTGACTTGAATTTTTCTAGATCGGTTTTGGATCAACGAGGGTGATCTGAAAAATCAACTTTTTGCGTAAATAGTAAACTCGGTGGTGATAGGTTATATATATATCGCTGCAAAAGCCCAGATTTGCCATTATGTCTACTCTCAAAGCATCTTTATGGGGTATAGCTAGAATTAAACAAGCAAGAAAAGAAAAGGGTTGGACAATTGACGATCCGAGATGGCTTGAGGAAGCAAGTAAAATTTTAGGTACAGATTGGCAAGAAGAAGGTTTTTTTGCTGAAGGGATTTCTCAAGGAACTTGGAAACGCTTTTTAGCAGGAAAACTACCAATTAATTCCGCAGCTTTTAAAGCTTATTGCTTAATTCTTGGACTCAACTGGAATGAGATTGTTGAGCGAAATATACACCAAGATTGGGGTGAGGCATCAGATGTATCTATTTTCTACGGTCGTACTCAAGAAGCGCATCTTTTAGAGCAGTGGATTATAGATGAAAACTGCCGTTTGGTAGTACTTTTAGGTATGGGTGGCATAGGTAAAACTGCTCTTGCTGCTAAACTGGGACAGCAATTTCAACATGAATTTGAGTATATAATTTGGCGAAGTCTCCGTAATGCTCCGGTAGTGTCAGAAATATTGACAGAAATGATTCAATTTCTCTCAGACCAACAGGAAATAGACTTGCCAAGGAACTTAGACGGTAAAATCTTACGGTTAATAAATTACTTGCGTTTACGTCGCTGTTTGTTAGTGTTAGATAATGCTGAGGCAGTACTTAAAAGTGGCGATCGCACTGGTAGCTATCGAGAAGGATATTCTGGTTACGGTCAG
The DNA here is from genome assembly GCF_000817785.2 of Hassallia byssoidea VB512170. Classification (GTDB taxonomy): domain Bacteria; phylum Cyanobacteriota; class Cyanobacteriia; order Cyanobacteriales; family Nostocaceae; genus Hassallia; species Hassallia carrinoi. Next base: position 103,234 of record NZ_JTCM02000006.1, read on the forward strand.
TTAGTGCGATGTATTGCAGAAACATCTCACAAAAGTTGTTTAATCCTAACTTCTCGTGAGAAACCGAAAGGATTAGCAAAATTAGAAGGTGAAATACCCGTTCGCTGCTTGCAATTAACTGGTTTACCCACAGAAGTAGGCAGAGAAATTTTCTTTACTAAAGGTTCTTTTATTGGTTTAGAAGAAGAATGGCAAGTTTTAATTGACCATTATGCCGGAAATCCCTTGGCATTAAAGATTGTGGCTGCGGCAATTAGAGATTTTTTTGAGAGTAATATTTCCGAATTCTTACGATTTTTAAATCAAGGTACATTCATTTTTGATGATATCCGCGATTTATTAGATAGACAATTTCATCGATTGAGCAAATTAGAACAAGATATCATGTATTGGATCTGCATTAATAGAGAGCCAATAACTTTGACTAAATTGCAAGATGATTTTATTGCCAATCTACCGCATTCGGAAATTATACAGGCGATCGCATCTTTACAACGGCGATCGTTGATTGAAAAAAATGGCGCTGAATTTACCCAGCAGCCTGTCGTCATGGAGTACATGACCACTCAATTAATTGAGCGTATTTGCCAAGAAATTACTGACACCAAAATTGAATTATTTAAAAGTCATGCTTTGATTCAAGCAACCGCTAAAGATTATATCCGAGATAGCCAAATTTTCCTGATATTGCAACCATTAATTGAAAAATTACTCGCTAGCTTCGGTGATGCCAAAAATATTGAAAGCTGTTTCAAACAACTTCTAGCAAAACTGAGAAATGAATCGTCTATAGAAACAGGATATATTAGCGGGAATATCATTAATATTCTGCGTCAATTAAAAATAGATTTAAATAATTATGACTTTTCCCATCTCAGAGTTTGGCAAGCGAATCTAGAAAATATCAAATTGCATAATGTCAATTTTGCTTATTCAGACTTAACCAAATCCGTTTTTTCGGAAATTTTGGTTAACGTGATGTCTGTAGCCTTTAGTCCCGATGGTAAACTGTTAGCTACAGGTTGTGCCGATGCTAACATTCGCTTGTGGCAAGTGCAAACAGGCAAACATCTTCTTACCTTTGAAGGACACACCAATCAAATATTTTCAGTCGCTTTTAGTCCTCAAGGTAACATCCTTGCTAGCGGTAGTGTTGACTCTTTAGTGAAACTTTGGGATATTACCACAGGCAAAGAAATCAGAACTTGCACCGGACACGATTTGGGAGTGTCTTCAGTAGACTTTAGTCCGGATGGGTCAATTTTAGCTAGCGGTGGTTTAGATAACATAGTAAAGCTTTGGGATGTCAGTACAGGTCTTTGCCGATATACTTGTCAAGGACATAGCAATCAGGTATTTTCCCTAGCTTTCAGCTTTGATGGCAAACAAGTTGGAAGTGGCAGTTTAGATAGCACTATCAAGCTTTGGGATATTACCACCGGCAAAGAAATTAGAACTTGCACCGGACACACTAACGCAGTATTTTCTGTAGCTTTCAGTCCTGATAGTCAACAGGTCGCAAGTGGCAGTTTAGACACTACTATCAAGCTTTGGGATATTACCACAGGCAAAGAAATTAGAACTTGCACCGGACACACTAACGGAGTCTTTTCTGTAGCTTTTAGTCCTGATGGTAGAACGTTAGTTAGTGGCAGTGCGGACAAAACAGTGAGGTTGTGGGATGTCAGCACCAGTACTTGCTTGAAAACTTGCACCGGACACATTAATAGTATTCACTCAGTCGCTTTCAGCCCAGATGGACACACAGTAGCTAGTGGCAGCATCGACCAAACGATGAGGTTATGGTCTATTGATAGCGGCATCTGCCTGAGAACCTCTAGCGGATATTGTAATATAATATATTCTTTGTCCTTCAGTCCAGAGGAGCTAAAATTAGTTAGCGGTAGTTCCGACCAAGCAGTAAGGCTGTGGGATGTCAATATCGGTGAATGCCTGAATACTTTGTCCGGTCATAGTTCTCAAGTATTTTCCGTGGCATTCAGTTATGACGGCAAAACCGTGGCAAGTGGAAGTTTTGACGCTTCTGTGAAGCTATGGGATGTCAACAAGTGCGAATGTTTGCATACTTTCCAAGGACATACTAACTGGGTGCATTCAGTAGCATTCAGTCCCGATAACAAAACCTTAGCTAGTGGCAGTTTTGACAGTTCAATTAAGCTTTGGGATATCAGCAGTGGTCTAGAGTTGAAAACTCTTTTGGGACACAGCGGAGGAGTGTTTTCAGTAGCATTCAGCCCTGATGGTAACAACTTAGTCAGCGGTAGTATAGATACCTCAGTCAAACTTTGGAATGTCAAAAACGGCTTAGAGGTTATGACGTTTAATGGACACAGCAATTATGTCTTCTCAGTCGCATGTAGTCCGGATGGTCATACTCTGGCAAGTGGCAGTGCCGAAACTACAGTCAGGCTGTGGGATATCATTACAGGAAAATGCCTGAGAATTTGCTTGGGACATACCAACTGGGTAACTTCCGTTGCCTTCAGTCCCTGTGGAAAATTCTTAGTTAGTGGCAGTGCAGACCATACAATTAAGCTGTGGGATGTGACTACAGGTGAATGCTTGTACACTTACCACGAACATACTCATGTAGTATCTTCAGTCATCTTTAGTCCTCAAGGCAAAACACTTGCCAGCGGTTCCCAAGACCAGACAATAAAACTATGGGATATCAAAACAGGCAAATGCCTCAAAACCTTGAGTACTCCTAGACTTTACGAAGGTATGAACATCACAAAGGCTTATGGTTTAACATCAGCACAAAAAGCTTCTTTGATAACTCTCGGCGCGTCGGCTGAATTTTAGTATTAGATATTACCACTTTCCGATATAGCATAATTCATACCTTAAACAGTAAACTAAATATTCATAAGCGCTAATTTCAAATTTCTTAATCAACGCTGTTTGCGGTTCGTTTCACTAAACTCCATGTTAGAAGGCTCAATACTCCAACAATTAGAAACTGCCCACCGTCACACTACTAGACCAATTCGCTTTGGGGTGTATTATAAAAATACGCTGGTGTCACTGTGTCATGCTCTCGAAGACCACATTTTAAGCGATGACACTAAACCTTTAGTAATTACAGCCTTCCAACAGGGAAAATGGTATTTGCAAGAAGCCGATCGCTATGCAGATATTGCCAATAAATCCCGCCAAATCGTCATCATGGCTGCCCCAGATGCAGGTTTTGCCGAACATCCCACCAGCGAACTTGACAATGTAGACTTACTAGCGTTAGATACTAGCGATCCAGTTGCCCAAGAATGGCATTTAATTATTCTCTCACCAAAATACACAGCGATGGTACTTTGTCAAGAGCTATCTGAAGCTGATTATGGGACGGCAGGAATACCTACATCTGACTTAGAGCGGAAATTTTATGGGTTGTGGACATTTGAGCCAGAGTTAGTGCATCAAACAGCAGAAATAGCGATCGCCCACATCGAACCATACAATTTAGAATTAGCGAACAAACTCAAAGCACATAAACAGACAATTCAGCCTAGCCTTGCGACACCAGAAAACTTGAGTGCAGTAGTCTCGCGTGTGGTAGATTATCTTCAGACTGGGCAAGAGAATTTATCTACACCCACAGCGCCAAATAAACAAATTTTGGATCGCAACTTGGTTTCCAACGAAATCCAAGCATTTTTGCGGATGGCACAACTGATGGATATGGCTGATGTCAAGAATCCAATGGCAGCAGCAGAAGTAGTAGTGCTTTGTGAGGCGATCGCTCAAGTATTGGATCTTCCCGCATGGCAAGTGAAAAGATTGCGCCTTGCCGGTTTGCTGCATCGCATAGATCCATTACAAAAAGCAGAAAGCATTCTCACACCCGGTACATCTACACGTTACCACGAAGAAGCACCTAGCAGTCGTTTAAGTTGTCCTTTAGTACCAGGAGCGCAGGTATTGCGAACTATGCCACGACTGCGAGCAGTAGCACAAATCATTACTCATCAAAGCGAATGGTGGGATGGTACAGGTGAACCAGCCAGCTTATCTGGCGATGAAATTCCTTTAGAATCGCGGATTTTAGCGTTGGTAGCAAACTTTCAGTGTCGAGTCAACCAGAAACAAGCATCTCAATTGACTCGCGAAGAAATATTTGCTCAAGCTTTAGAAGAGTGCAGACAGCAACAATCGACGCGCTTTGACCCTAAACTAATAGATACCCTAGCTTTGTTAGTTATGGGCTTGCAACAAGGAATCGAATTACCTTTGATGACACCTAAAGTTAGTGCTGGTATGTGGTTACTTGATGCGAGACTAGATAGCGAAATGAAAACTGCGGTTATGAAAAATGAATATTGAACCATTTTATATTTGTAACCGACACCCTAGAAGGGTGTGGCTACACGTACAAAGGCTGCCTCCGCAGCCTTGGTTCATCGTATAGTAACCGACACCCTAGAAGGGTACGGCTACATATACAAAGGCTGACTCCGCAGCCTTAACAGTCCTAGCCTGCGGAGGCAGGCTTCGTTAGTATAGCCCCACCCTTCTAGGGTGAGGGCGTGTGCGTATATTTACCAGCTTGATATAACTTAACTTATGAATATTGAAGCATTGCGATCGGGAAAACTCAAACAACTTCCAGGGGCAGATTTAGAAGACGAGGAACTTACTAGATTAGATTTAAGCCGCATCAATCTTGCTGGCGCCAACCTTGTCGGCACAAATTTGGCTAATTCTAAACTCGAAGGTGGGCATTTAGAGGGAGCTAACTTAATGGGAGCCATCCTTGTGCAAACTGACTTGCGAGCGAATTTGATGGGAGCAAACTTGATGCAAGCAGATTTGACGGGTGCTGATTTGCGCGGTAGCAACTTGCGCGGTGCTAATTTGATGGGAGCCGCACTCAGCGACGTTTCTTTAGCGGGTGCTTTCTTAAGTGGTAGCAATTTGATGAATGTCAACTTGCAAGGTGTTGACTTGCGCGGTGCTGATTTAAGAGGTGCGAACCTCACCGGCGCAAATCTTAAAGGTGCAGACTTAAGCCGCGCAGATTTGCAAGGTGCGTTGTTGAGTCAAGCAAATCTAGAAGAAGCTGACTTGCGCTCTGCGAATTTAGCGGGAGCGAATTTAACAGGAGCAAACTTGCTGTGTGCTGAGTTAGACGGGGCAAATTTAAGCGGAGTTAATCTCGATAGAGCTTGTTTGGTAGGAACAGTGATTGAGAAAAGTTCTTGAAGCCTCCAAGAAGTGCAGTAGCCCTTTCCACTGCTAGAATTTTCAATAAGTGAAGTAGGAAAAAAGTTGTGAGTCTACAGGAAGTTCTCAACCTAGCAAAGCAGCTTTCAGTGGTGGATAAAGTGCGCTTAATTCAGCAAATTGCTCCTGATATAGAACACGAGTTAATGGATAATCCGCCACAAGAGCGTAAATCTTTGTGGGGTTTATGTAGTGATTTGGGGCAAGCACCTTCCGCATCTGAAATTGATGTAATTCGGACTGAAGAATGGGCTAACTTTCCAAGGGATGACATTTAATGCTGCGTGCTGTAGTGGATACCCATGCAATAATATGGTACATTTTTGGCGATCGCCGACTTTCAATAACTGCTCAGAATGCAATCGCTGAAATAGCATCTGATGGCAATCAAGTCGCTTTCTCCTCCATTACCTTGGCAGAGATTGTCTACTTGAGTGAAAAAGGACGAATTTCACCACTGACGCTTGAACGTCTGCTTGCAGCTGTTGACACAACCGATGCTGTTTTGGTTGAAGTTCCGTTTAATCGTGATATAGCCAATGCTTTACGCTTAGTTACTCGTACAGAAGTTCCAGATTTACCCGATCGCATTATCGCCGCTACAGCTTTGCATTTAAAAGTGCCACTGATTAGTCGGGACAGTAAAATTCAACTATCGAGCGTCAATACTATTTGGTAATTAGGGCTTACGCATTGTACAAATTTATTATCTTGTGCATTCATGAAAATACGTCTCTACAGCCGATATGTTGTGCGTGAGTACTGATAGTTCGATTACTAGGGTGTTGGAAAAAACAACGGGAATTACCGCGCCACGCAGCGATTTAGCCGCCATGCGAAATCCGATACGGTGATAAAATATGACGATAATCGCTCCTATGTTGCAAAAGGCAATGACGGATATACTTGCGGATTTGGTGTGAGGTGGGATGGTGGGGAAGTGCGATCGCTGTTAACCAAGGGTATAGTGAGAATAACAATGCTGTAGACAGTTTTTAACTCCTATCTTCTGATCATTGAAAACTGCTTTCACTTACTGATTAAAAAGGTGGGCGATTCGGTGATGTAAAAGAATGTCTTGGCACTAAGATTCTGGTTCGATACGTTAGGTGGTGCGAGATAGGTAAAGCACAACCCAACATACTGCTACACACTAATTATAAGCACTTACCTAAACAATACTAAAGTTAATTTCTGGCAGATAAATATAAGGACTAAACCTCTGGAATGGGTCAAACTTATCGCTAAATGGTACGGTAAATGGTGGATCGGGAAAGCCGAATTCACCTAGCGAAATCTCAGTATCAAAGCCAGGAATCCATTTCGGATCAAAAGAGCCTTCAAGTTTGCCTGTAAAGTTGAGTTGGGAAATAAATTCAGTGATAGGTCGAACTTTTGGAATAACTTTGAATGTTTCTCCTGCACGATAGTTACTCGGAATCTGTACTTCTATTTCTTTTTCTTCACCTATAGGGACTTGCAATTCATCTCCAGTTTTATCTTCGTCAAAATCAATCTCAAATCCTTTTATGTCCAATGTTGATGCTTGGTTAATATTTAGTCCAGCATCAATTGAAATTCCTGCTGCTTCGAGTGCCTCTTCAACAACTTTTATAATGGGAATCAAGGCGGCTCCGCCTCCAGTTAGAGCAACTCCCACATTGGCGGCAAGAGCAAAGAATTTAACAATATCGAAAGATTGAAAAGCATCATCTTCAGCAAATAGTTGATTTTCTTCTATATAATTGTCCGTCGCGCCTAATCCCAAATCAAAGCTAATTGGTGATTTAGCAAGTTGACTCAATTCAGGAATAGCATCAAACTCACGACCAAATTCTAACTTCAATGGTATCGGAAGAGGAACCACGGGATCATTAAGCTCCGCCTTGAGTTTGGCAAGACCAAGAAGAGACAAACCTATATCTGTACTCAATGTCGCATCTTCTAATACTGATTTAAATTTAATAGTTGCCGTTGAACCAGAACTGACTGCATCAACATAGCTAATATCAAATACGGATGGAAGCTTAACGTCAAAGTTTCCATTACTGAGGAACGCTTGCACTTTCCAGTCAAAGGTAGAAGATAAATTACCAACTCCAACAGGATATTTTTCCAACAAGTTAATACTATCTCCCAAATTTAAGCTCGGATTATTTACCTGTCCTTTACCGCCTAAGTCCTGGTCTATCAAATTGAACAATACTTTTTTTGAAAAGCTCCTTTCAGTCGGTGGGGTTGGAGGTTCTATAATGGGCGGCTTTATCAGATCTGGCAGAGGCGGCGTAACTACGGGTGGTTTCGGAACCATAGCTTTCTTCTCCCAAGACAGATTGAATCTAGCATCTCCACGTTCTTCATAGTAGATAAAGTACAACTCATAATTACCTTGCAACGTCGCTTCTGTCTTCCAAGGAGAACCATAAGCTTGCTGCCACTTGTCTTTAGATGTCAGGTATGTTGGTTCGTCCGTACCTTTTTTCTTAACGAAGACTTGGAATCCATCATCCCCCGACGCTTGGAAGTTATAGGTTCCACCATCAAACGTGGCTTCTGTGTAAGCAGCGATCGCAAAATTATCATTGAGTAGTTTATCGTCACCTTTTGGAGAACCAGCACCCCAATCAAAGTTAATACCTTTCTTGCCGTCACCACGAGTATTTTCACCAAGATTGAGAGTGGCAAATAGATTATTACTGTTGCTGGAGAAATCTAACGATGGTGTACCATTTCCATCCCACCAGTACAAATCAGAACGCCACTCATTAGCTACGTTAGCTGATTCTTGATATTGTGCAGGAATCGGCAAGTTGTCACCAACAGAGATGCTATTCAAGTCTTTATCGTCAAGAGTTTTAATGGCATCCTTTTTGAATCCCATTTCCTGAAAAATACCAGGGTTGGGAATCAAGCGTCTGCTGCTTGATTGAATTAAGTAAACCTTTTCATCACTACCTTTAACTAAATCTCCGTCTTGAAATGAGGGCGGTTTAATTGTATTATCAGGCGGTTTTATTCGGTTGTCCGGTGGTATAGGTCTTCCTATTTTATCGTTGCTATCAGGCGGTGTTGGGTTCCACTCTGATATCTTTTTACCTACATCCGCAGAACGCCAATCATGATTTTTGTCAATTAAATTGTCCAACAAGGGTGCATCACCAATAGCCCCTTCCATATAAAAAACGAAGTCGTTGAAGTCGTTATCGCTTGTCCCGTCTTGTCGCAAATCTTCCATTGCAAAGATACGACCGGAACCGTTGATATCTCTAAATTGTGCAAATTGCGAAGCTGCAAGCGGATTATTTGGTGCTAAAGAAAAAAGAGGGTGTTTGTCACCCTCTATATCAGGATTATTTAATAGTTCCTGCACCTTACCATTGGGAACTTGCATGATGCCAAACTGGTCTCCTGGGCGCATTGCAAAATTCTTGAGTCCCCGATATTCCCCAAGGTTATGATTTGCATCCCATTTCAAATTTCCACTAAAACGCGCCGCCTCGTCCGAATCAGAAATTACCACATGACCTAATAATGAATCTGAGAGCGATCGCCTGACTGCCTCTTGGATAAAGCCAGTGGAGCCGAGCTGATATTGCCCCATCCCCTCTAAACTAAAGATGGCTAATTCTCCTTCATAAGCACCACCATCAAACAAGTAGTCAAAACTTACCTTGCCAGTGCTACCTACCGTGTACCAGCCAGAGGTAAACGGAGCATTTGAACTTGTTACGCTATTTACAGGGAACTGAGTTTCTAAGTTTGCACTTTCTATTACAGGGGAACTACTAGAGCCTTTAAAGTAGTTATTGATATTTAGAGCATTTGCGTAGTCTGTGGAAACCTGGAGGCTAGAATTTGAAGCGCTTAATGAATCTATACCTAAAGAATTACTTATGTTGTTAAACAAGTCTGAAGAATTACCTGAGTTTGCAAATGCCATCGTGGTATATTCCTGTGTGAGGATGTCTAACTTAGTATTTTGAAGTGTGCGAATACTTAAGTGATACCTCTTAAGGAGGATTTAGTAATTTAGGTGACATATAAAGAAAAATATACACATATAAATAATTTGCTAAGTGACATATAACAGTATTAATAGTGATGTATATATAAAAGTGTTGTGATTTAGGTAACTGCTTTTTTCTAAATTTTACTTGTTGGTCAGTTAGAATTTATCTCACCTTGTTTACTGCGATCGCTCTTTGGGGCGATCGCGCTCCTGGTTGATTGCCTGTGCTAATGCGAGTAAATTGAAATAGTCCATAATTCGGTAATTGCTTACAAATTTAATGGTAAACGCCTTACTAGGGAAGCAATCCGGCGGTTGGTTTCAAGGCTGTGTAAGGCATCGAGTATCACTAAACAAATCAAGCGCACCGGGTACGGCATAGTTCAATTACGACGGTGCTGGATAAGAATAATGGGAATTACCGGGCGACGCAACGATTCAGCCGTCATGCTAAACCGGACACCGTTATGAAATACGATGATAATCGCTTTTATGTAGTACTCATCAGATGAAGGATATATTGGCAGAGAGGAGTGTGAGGTGGAAAACTTGAGCTTTCCGATGTCAACCCCATACTCCCAGAACGTTGGAGCCAATTTATCAAGAGTGATAATTCGCTATATTTCTTAAGAGCGCAATGTTGCTTAATATATGGATAAGACACTTATAGACGAATGGACGTTCGGTGTGCAATAGAATTATTAGATTGTGCCTCACCGCAAAACGCTTCTAACTGACGAGTCTAATGTAAACCGCATTCATATTCCTCCACCCTTATGACTGTAAAACCCCAGACCGAAAAAGACTTTTTTACTGCAAGCACTAGTATAAATATCAATCAAGAAACAGAAAACGAAAAAGTTCTATGTTCTCATTGTCAGCGCACAGCTACGAACGGGATTAAATGTAAAGGAATTTGTGTGGCTGACAATGACTATTAAGCTATGAATTTTAAACAGTTGTCTCAAGCACTGCTAACGCAACCCTTGCCGGACGCATCCAAATTCTTGCTCATCCACAACAACGTGAATACTATTTGGTGAGGATAAATACTCACAACGCCATTGATATCACCCCATCATAATTAGCTTATTTCGGAATGGGAAAAAGTAGTTGTAGGCGTTTCCACAAGTACTGAGGTGAAAACGCCCCATAATCCTAAGTCAAAGCGCTTCGCAGTCGTTGTTCCAAAGAAATCAAATCTACGCCAAGATTTTCTAGAACTTTAACAGCTGCGCCTCCTCCTTCTTTGAGAATTCCTAACAGTAAATGTTCTGTACCAACGTAGTTAACATTAAGTTGTCGCGACTGTTCTACTGACAGTTCTAATGCCTGTTTTGCCCTTGGTGTGAAAGGAATATCTAAAGGTGTATTACCTTTACCTCTGCCGATAATTTTTTCTACTTCTATTTGAGCATTTTCTAAGTTCACTCCCACTGAAGTGAGAAACTGTGCGGCAAAACCGCTTCCTTCGCCAACCAATCCCAGCAAAATTTGTTCTGTACCGACATATTGATGTCCCAAACGCCTCGATTCACCTTGGGCAATATTCATGGCTATAATTGCTTTTTGGGTGAATCTTTCATAACCTTTAAGGTGAAATCTGCCAGACTTAAACCCAGAAAGCTGTTCAAAGATAGATTCAAAAAATTTTTCAATCATATTGCCTTCCTGTTTTGACATATTGCTAATCGGTTGAATAATGCGATCGCCTTTCGCTTTTCCTGTAGTTAAAAAAGACAATAAATCCTCCATCGTCTCAGCATTCGCTGAATACCACAGAAATTGCTTATCTTTTCGGCAATTAACTAATCCCTCAATTCGCAGCTTCTCCAAATGGTGCGATAGCGTCGAGTTGGGAATCTTCAGCTTTTGGTGAATCTCTCCTACAGTCATTCCCTCTGGATAAGTTGCAAACAGCAACCGCATTATTTCCAGACGAGGTTCCGACCCTAGTGCAGCAAATATATCTGCATAACGAGCCGTGTCTTGATTATATTTAACCATATTTCTAGAATAACCGAAATAAATAAAATGTCAACACTAATATTTTGGGAATGGGGAGTGGGGAGTGGGGAATGGGGAAAGGGGGAGAGTTCTTGGGATGGGGAGACAAGGAAGACAAGGGAGACAAGGGAGACAAGGAAGACGAAAAGACAAACTCCCCTACCACCTACCCCCTGCCCCCTGCCCCCTGCCCCCTGCCCCCTGCCCCCTGCCTCCCACTAACTCCTCCCACTACCAATCAAATACAATAACGCCATGCGAACGGCAACACCGCTGGTAACTTGAGCCTGAATCAGGCTGAATTCTGGGTCATCCATTAAGTCAGAGCTAATTTCGACACCTCGGTTAACGGGACCGGGATGCAGAACTTTAACATGGGGTTGACATAATTGCAACTTTGTACGTGTAATGCCAAACATTTGATGATATTCGCGCAAACTCGGCAATAAATGAGCTGTCATGCGTTCCTTTTGCAAGCGCAACGTCATGACAAAATCAGCATCTTTTAAAGCGGGTTCTAATTGCCAATGTATAAATAGGTTGCGATTGGGGAGTGGGGAGTGGGGAGTGGGGAGTGGGGAATGGGGAGTGGGGAGTGGAGGAGTGGAGGAGTGGAGGAGTGGAGGAGTGGGGGAGAGAGTATTAAATTTTGAATTCTCCTTTTCCCCTTGTCTCCCCCTCTCCCCATCCCCCCCTCTCCCCCTCTCCCCTGGTCCCCCTCTCCCCTGGTCCTCTTCCCCTACTTCATCATCGCTGACATAATCGGCAAATAATTGAGGTAATAAAGTCGGTGGTGCTGCTAGATGGACTTGGGCGCCACTTGCGGTTAAACTCCAGATATTCGATCGCGCGACACGAGAATGTAGAATATCGCCAACAATGGCAATCTTTTTATTCTTCAACAATTCGAGTCGGGGATTTTCTGGGTCAATCAGAGTACAGATGGTAAATAAGTCAAGTAGTGCTTGAGAAGGATGTTCGTGTTGACCATCACCAGCATTGAGGACACTAACTTTAACACCTAAACGATCCATTTCAGCAGCGATCGCATTCGGTACTCCGGCTTCGCGATGGCGAATCACCATAATATCAGTTCCCATCGCCAAATAAGTCTTCGCTGTATCGAGAATTGTCTCTCCCTTGGTGATAGAAGAAGTTGCTGAGGCAAAATTCAGCGTATCTGCACTTAAGCGTTTTGCTGCTAGTTCAAAACTACTGCGAGTGCGGGTAGACGCTTCAAAAAATAAATTCGCTACCACTTGTCCTTGTAAAGAAGGCACCTTCTTCGTCCGTCGCGATAATACCTCCTGAAAACTGGCAGCAGTTTGTAAAACCGTATCGTATTCAGCTAGAGTGAAGTCCGCGAGTGTGAGAACGTGATGATGATTCCAAGTAGTAGTAGGCATATATACTTTTCCTGATTCAGCGTCAAAAGGCGATCGCTTCTCTACAATTTTTTAATTTACACAAATGAGCAAATGATACCACCTGTTTCTATTGAAAATTGATACTGACTAAATCTAATCGCTAGCTGATATCAAGTTGATTGTGTCATAACCCTTTGCATGGAAAAATCTAAATCAACACAATAATCTGTATTTTGAATAAGTGTGAAAATGAATCGTGTTTTTTTACCAGGTTTTTGATAATGCTAATAACTTTTTTTTCGGTTGAATTGCTAATAGGAGGAGGACTAAAGTCCTCACTACGATTAGCAATTTTTTTTCGGTTATTTTGGTAAATGGAAAACATTTAAAGCTACGGAAATCAGCGATAGGAAAGTTAAAAAGCCGATTGTATCGAGCATTGTTGTTACTAATGGACCGCTGATTAAGGCTGGATCGAGCTTCAACCGTTTCAAAGCCATTGGTAGCAAAGTTCCCAAAGCGACAGCAACAATTGTATTGCTTGCCATCACCATTCCGGCAATTAGCGCCACCCAGCGCTCTTGTGGACGTGCCCAAATTAATGAAAGCAACATCATAGTTGTGGCTAAAGCTAAAGCCGTACCTAAGCCTGCTAAAAGCTCTTTGCGGAGAATTTTTAAGGTATCTTTTGGCGTGACTTCACCTACACCCAAGCTGCGGATTGTTACGGTTAATGCTTGAATTCCCACAGTACCACCAGTGTTGGAGAATAGCGGCATAATTACGGCAAGCACTGGCACCATTGATATTGTAGATTGAAACGGGGCGATCGCACTCGATGCACCGATATATAACAGCATAATTCCCAATAGCCACGGTAAGCGCTTGCCAATAGTAACTAAAGGAGACGAGAAAGCAGCTTCATCACCACTCGCACCGGCTAATTTTTGAAAGTCTTCTGTAGCTTCTTCTTCTAAAATATCGATTACATCATCAATCGTGACAATGCCGACTAATCGTTGTTCCCTATCTACTACGGGTATAGCGATTAAATCGTAGCGCTTCATAACTTGCGCGACTTCTTCTTGGGGAGTTTCTGTTCTGACTTTGACGACGCGATCGCTAGAAATTTCCCGAATATAAACATCAGGGAAAGTAAACAGCAACTGACGCAAAGAAACAACACTTACCAAGGTGCGGTTATCGTCTGTGACGTAAGCGTAGTAAATTGTCTCTTTATCTTCGTCTTGACGCCGAATTTTACTCAAAGCTTCCCCGACAGTCAAACCTTGACGCAACCGGACATATTCGGTTGTCATCAACCGTCCAGCGGTACCTTCTGGATAGCCGAGAATTGTCGCTGTAGCTTGTCGTTCTTCGGGACTAAGTTCTTGTAAAAGCCGTTTAATTACTTTTGCCGGCAATTCGTCGAATAATTCTGCGCGTTCATCCGGACTCATCGCTTCGACAATTTGCGCTACTTGCACATCATGCAGGGAATTTATCAGTTCTTCCTGTACATCTAGGGGCAGATATTCAAATACATCAATTGCTTGAGATTTGTTGAGTAAGCGGAAAGCGATCGCTCGCTGTTTTTTCGGTAGTTGTGCAATATATTCCCCGACATCAACCGGCTGTGAATGATTCAAATTTGATTTCAACTGATTCAAGTCAGCAACATCAACGTCAACAAGTGAATTGCGAACATCGTGTATAAGCATGATAAATACCTCCAAATGTCTCCCCCGCGCTGGGAGAACTCACCAGCTAGAGGAGGTTGATACTGCCATCTTGTGGACTGTGGTCCATAAAATCTCAAAAATAGTTCCATCGATATCCAATCGGGCATCGCTAAGTCATAATACTAACCCGGAAACTGGTTATCCGGTAGATGCTAAAATTCCGTGTGGTCAATCTGCTTTTTTTCCACACTATCAAAGTAAAATGCCCTGATTTTTATTGACTTTGTGTTGATTTTACTACTGCGAGCATTTGTGTCAAGCACCTAGACGAATTAAATTTCAAACTTCACAGAGTAATAATCTTGACAATACCAAAAGTAGCCTTTATTTTGCAACAAAAGCATCACTTGTGTAATCATACCTAAGATGGGAGGTTATTCTACCGCTTTGATTAAAAACACGCTCTCACTCGGTATGATACTCTTATCAGCAAAACAGTACTTTAGACGGTTTCTTTGTTACCCGCCATTGAAAGGTGCTGTGAAAGTGATATAATCTCGATCTTCGCAATCCGCTGTGCGTTAGCGTTCGCGTAGCGTCTCGTTCGCGCAGCGTCTCCCTTTGGGAGAAGAGAAGCTCGCCGTTCGCGGAGCGTCTCCGCGATTGAGAAGGCATCGCTTCTATGACGAATTTAATTTGGCGATCGTCAAAGCGAAAAACTACCTTGAGGTCAAGACATAATTAAAAATTCATGCGGACATAATTTATAATTCGCGCATTATGTTTCAAGTTAGGTCTAAATCCCCATTTGAAACAAAAATGCTTATAGTCGGCACCGGGTACAAACCCTCTTTAATTATGAATTATGAATTAATAATTATCAGTTACGTTGATGTTTGGCATGATTATTTCTTATTCTCTGTAACTATCAAAAGAATTTTCCAGATAAGTATAAACTAAAACTAGTAGTGATGAAGATTTGAAAAAAATTACAATTTCCACTATAGTTCACTAATAAGTTAAAAACCAGAAACCTCAGGCAGAAGTTGTTCTGGTATTTATAATAATATTCACATCGCCACTAAATCGAATTTCCACTCTCTGCGAAGAATCTAATTATGAAAACAATTACTGAATTGCTATCTCGTCTTGATTATTACTATGAGCAAATCAAGACAATTATCTTAGTGCGTCAAAATGCAATTACTGGGTTGCTTCCAGCGAGTACGGCAATAACCGCTCACGGAGATTATACTGATGCTTGGGTGCGAGATAATGTATACAGTATTCTCGCAGTTTGGGGTTTAGGACTTGCTTATCGCAAAGTCGATGAAGACAACGGACGCACTTATGAGTTAGAACACAGCGTTGTCAAACTGATGCGCGGGTTGTTGTTCGCCATGATGCGACAATCACAGAAAGTAGAGCAATTTAAACACACTCAGTCGCCATTAGATGCGTTACACGCCAAATACAATACCGCGACAGGGGATATTGTTGTCGGCGATGACGAATGGGGACATTTACAACTTGATGCAACATCAATATTTATATTGATGTTAGCACAAATGACCGCTTCCGGATTGCAGATTATTTTTACGATTGATGAAGTGAATTTCGTCCAAAATTTAGTTTACTATATAGGACGAGCTTACCGCACTCCAGATTATGGCATTTGGGAACGTGGAAATAAAATTAATCGTGGAAGCGCGGAATTAAATGCTAGTTCTATCGGCATGGCAAAAGCGGCTTTAGAAGCGATTAATGGAGTCGATTTATTTGGTGTGCGTGGTAGTCAAGCATCGGTGATTCATGCGTTGCCCGATGAAATTGCTCGCGCTCGAATTACGTTAGAATCATTATTGCCGAGAGAATCAAGCTCAAAAGAAATTGATGCGGCACTGTTGAGTGTAATTAGCTTTCCGGCGTTTGCAGTGGAAGATGTGGAGTTACGCGATCGCACTTTTAATGATATCATCAATAAACTCGAAGGAAAATACGGTTGCAAACGCTTTTTACGCGATGGACACCAAACCGTTTTAGAAGATAGTCATCGCTTGCATTACGAACCTTGGGAACTCAAACAATTTGAGCATATTGAGTGTGAATGGCCCTTATTTTTCACTTATTTACTTTTAGATGGATTATTTCGCGGCGATAAAGAACAAGTTAACAAATATCAAGCAAGTTTAGAAGGATTACTTTTTAAACGTGATGATTTGCTGTTATTACCAGAACTTTATTATGTTCCCGAAGAGAATGTAGAAGCCGAAAGATTAACACCGCAAAGTCAGCCACGCTTACCTAACGAAAATATTCCCTTAGTATGGGCGCAGAGTTTATATTTTCTCGGTGAAATGTTAAGTGAGGGTTTATTAGCCGTTGGCGATATTGACCCGTTGGGAAGACATTTATGTATAGGAAAAGAACGTAAAGCTTTAGTACAAATAGCTTTGCTAGCAGAAGATGAAGAATTACAGGCAAAGCTAGAAGTTTTCGGAATTGAAACACAAACACCCACGCAAGTAGAACCGATTCAAGTTAGAGAAGCTGTCGATTTAATCACCATTTATAAACAAATTGGACGTTGTGAGAAACTGGGTTTAACCGGACGCCCACCACGCAGTCCGCGCAGTTTGACAACATCGAGAATTTTCCGCTTTGGAAACGAGACAGTTGTATTTTTACCTTCATTTTTAGATTCGGAACAGTTCTATTTAACTCTCGATTATCATTTTTTGGTAGACCAACTCAGAAACGAACTTAATTACATCCAAAAATATTGGAATGATTTAGGACGTCCGACTTTAACTTTGATGTTGACTCACACCATGTTGGAAACAGGTTCAGAAGCTTTGCTAGAACTGATGCAAGAATTGAAAGATGGTGTTTGTCAAGGTGTGCGCGTCAAATTAGGACGATTAAATCAGTTGATGTTGACAGCATCGATAGAAAGAATTGATTTAGTCAAAGAAGAGGAATTTTTCCAAGCAGCAGTAAAAAATGCCGGGTTGCGTTGTTGTTATTTAGCTTATAATCCAGAGAAAAACTGGCATTTAGGACATACCCAAGAATTTCAAGTGGAGTGTCAAACTAACTTGGGATTGTTGCTTTCATCGTTGCGATCGTCAGAAAATCTTTACGAGCAAATAGAGTTATTGCAGACTTTAACTCGTTTGCAAGGATTAAAATTTGACACCGGCTTTGGCGGACCTGGGCGTACTGTCAGCGTAGCAGATTTACTTGACGAAGTATACACCAGAGCCGGAGAAATGGGGATTTGGGGGATAGTGCGTCGCGCTGCGGGTTTGCAGAAGATGACGTATATTGCTCTGTCAGACGTGGTAACGAGTATTTTGGTCAGGGGTAAGCAAATCGCTGTTGGTAAGGCTTATAGCGAAGCCTCGCTGATAACGGTGCCATTATCTCACAACGAAATAGTCGAGAAAATAAATCACTTCTGTCGTGAGGATATAAGCGATCGCGTTCTCACTCAAGAAATTCTCATATATCTGAGTTTGTTAATCAAGTCAGAACCCGAACTATTTAAAGGACTGCTGACATTAAGAGTCGGTTATTACATTTTGTTGCTAACTAGCGAAATTGCTGGAGAAATGCATCTTACTCAAGACGAAGCTTATGAAAAATTGATGGAACTTTCGCCTTTTGAAGTAAAAATGCGGTTGCAGAAAGTATTAACTGAATACGCCGGCATGAGTAACTTGTTACGCAAACAAGAATCACTGCACGTCAAACAAAAAGAAGCTGATATTGATTGGGTAGTACAACCCGCAGTAGAAGCCGAAATAGAAGCCCCAGTTGGTGGTTGGCGACGATTTCGCGAAGCTGAAGGTGCTACAGGACGCGTGCCAAAAGACTTTTTTAAACAAGTTTGGCTGGTAATGCATCATTGCAAAGGCTTGGTAATTGGCGATAAATTAGAACGTCGCAATCGTTTGGATAGTGAAGTCATGATATCGGAGATGACAGCTGGTGAAAAAAACTTTGCCTTGCTAGTCGAGCATTTATTAAATAAAATTGAGGCACCAGAATACCGGCAACTTAATATTGAAACATTAATGGAATTAGCGGCGATCGCTTCTAACAACCCAAGCTTACAAATTGAAGAATATATCGTGTTAGATGTGTTAATTGGTCATGCGGTGCGAGTCGCTTGGTTGGATGGACATAAAGAAAGAGGCGATCGTTATGATGAAGATAAAGGTAGTGCGTGGAGGTCTTTTTACAACACCTCTCCGAGAGAGTGCGCTAGTTATATCGTTAAAGCGTTCCGCTTCTTAACTGAATTTGCTGAAGTTGAAGAAACAGCAGCTTGATACCAATTGTGTGTATTGAAGTTAGCTCTAATGAGGAAGCGATCGCAATCCTCAATGATACCAATTACGGTCTTTCTTCTTCAGTTTACACCCGCGACATCGAAGCGGGAATAACTTACATTAATGATCCCACAATCGGTGCGGAAGTACACTTACCCTTTGGGGGAGTGAGACAAACCGGCAACGGACACCGCGAAGCCGGAACTACCGCAATAGAAGTATTTACAGAATGGAAAAGTGTGTATGTTGACTTTTCTGGTAGTTTGCAACGCGCACAGATTGATAATCGTAGTTAAAAGTGGTAAATTAAGTTTCAACCTCAACTTTGTAAAGTGCAGGATTTTGTTCAAACAACGCTTGAGAACCTACCGCTTTCAATTGAGGTTTTGAAAACGCATTCTTCCAAGCTTCTGCACTTTCCCAATGCGCCACATTAATAAACTGAAATCTTGCATCTTTATCAATACTGCGATGAAGTTTTGCATCAATAAAACCCGGCTCATTTTTCATTAACTCAAGCGCTTCCGTCCAAACTTTAATAAATTGCTCCTCACTACCTTGAGGAACAGAAAAAACATTAATCAAAACTACAGGTGATGACATAAATATCTATTTGGGATAAATTGACAACGATAACAACAGCCTAAATCATTCGTGAAACTCTCTATTTCCTCTTCCTCTGCGTTCTCTGCGTCTCTGCGGTTCGTTTCTCAAAACTATGGCATCCCACCTGTAACATGAATATTATGTCCAGTAATATAACTTGCCATATCGCTGACCAAAAACATCACCACATCCGCTACTTCACCCGGTTCTGCCAGTCGTTGCAGCGGTGAATTCTGCGCTATAAAATCTTGATCCAATTGCGAAATAGTATCTTTGAAACTTTCGGTTGTTGTTGGTCCTGGCATGATAGAATTAACTGTAATGCCACGTCCACCTAACTCCCTAGCTAATGCAAAGGTAAACTGCTCAATTGCTGCTTTGCTACCAGCTGTTACTGCTAAATTAGCTTGCGGTTGTACAGTGTATGGAGTTGAAAACGTGACAATGCGACCTTTATCTGCCATGTGTTTCGCAGCTTCTTGTAACGCAAAAAAGTTACCCTTAGCATTAAAAGCGATCGCATAATCAAATTCTGCTTCTGTCACCTCGGCAACAGGCTTGACAACTCTCGGCGCACTGCCTGATATTACTAAAATATCTAGCTTACCAAAGTTCTTGATTGTTTCTTGAAACAAATGGCGGATGTCAGCCAATTGGGTAAGATCGGTTTTAATGGCGATCGCCTTTCCACCCGTATTTTTAATACTAGCAATTAGTTCCTCTGCCTTGTCTGCTTTTTGGGCATAAGTAATGACAACAGATGCACCTGAAGAAGCTAAACGTTCAGCTACCGCTTTACCAATACCAATCGATGCACCGATAACAATGGCAACTTTTCCGTTTAAAGTTTGCATCGCGTTCGTTCCTTTCATTGTCGCCGAAATTTTTCAACAGCCTGACTATACCAGCATCAAGCTTTAATAATCTTGTCAAATTTTGCGAAACTGTTCTAAAGTTGCGATTTAGTTCGTAGTAAGGACTTTAGTCCTTAATTTAAGCGTTTAAACGCTTACTACTTATTTTTCACGATACTTTTTTGGTGTTGTCTGTGTTAACTTTTTAAACAACTTAGCGAAATGACTTTGATTACTGCATCCAACTTGAAGCGCGATTTCCACTATTGGTAAGTTGGTTGTTCGCAGCAGATGTTTCGCACGTTCAACCCGACACTGTAAAATGTATTGATAAGGTGTACAACCTGTTGACTGCTTGAACATTTGTACGAAGTAGTACATACTCATCCCGACAACTGCTGCAAGGTCATTAAGTGACACATCTTTACTCAAGTTGTCATTAATATACTCAATCGCACGTTTTAATTGATGCGTTGACAAACCACCTCTATACTGTTGTATTTTTGGCTCTTTAGTGGAATATTTCTTAAGTAGTTGGACTGCTAATGCATTAGCTAAAGACTGATTGTAAAAACGACCGCCTGGACTTCCCGCTAAAAATTCCGCTTCTAGCGCCAAACCGATATACTGAATTTGTGGATCGAGCATTCCATTGCAGTGCATTAGTTCTGTGTGATTCGCATCATTTAATTCCAATGCACATTTTGAAATCACAATTGGTTTGAGAGTAAGTATCAAAATTTCGACATCTTTATCCCAACTTCCTTTAAATCTTACTCCCTCAGGAGCAAGGCTGATACTGCCAGGTATTTTGTGTATCCTGCGTAGCTGACCGTTTTCGACAACTTCAAGTATATGTGGCTCACTTAGCTGTATAGTGAGTAAATGCTCTTGGGCAATCACCTCAGGATACTCACAAGAAGGCATAGACAAACGTTCAACATAGATATCATCACTTTCCAAAGTCGTATCGGTAACAGTTAGTGATGAATCAGAACTAACTGGTAGTGGCACAAATTTCTCATTGACAACATCAAAGACCTTGATTTTGCTGTCAAACATGCCTTTCACCTTTAAATGATAGGACGAGCGAAAACCGAATCAATAACTGCTTCTAAAACTGCGCGTGAGTTTCAAGTCGGCATAATGTCGTCTCGCAATTGTAAATTTGGAAACAGGAAAGAAGAAATCGGCTCTCCCAAGCGATATTGTTGCTGCTGGTACACCCCATTAACTAACTGGCAAATGGTGAAAGTAGGTTGCTTGGGATTGCCGATAAATTGCAAACCCCCCAAACCGCGAAAGTCCACAATCCAATATTCTGGGATATTCAAAAAAGCGTATTCTTCCACTTTTCTGGCATAATCATCTTGCCAATTAGTGCTGACCACTTCAGCAACAAGCTTAATGGTATTACCTTTACAAATCACTGGTTCTTTTTGCCAAAGGGGTTCAGTACCAAGTTCTGCTTTATCTAAAACAATTACGTCAGGACGCAGTGCTGTGGCTTCAGCGTATAGGGGTTTTATCAAACAAGTTTTTGGAACCAACCAATTGAAATTAGCACGAAAAATTTCGACATAAATTCTACCAGCAATACTCCCCGCAACCGCTTCATAAGGACCGGTAGGTTCCATCTCTCTGAGTTCTCCGTCAATCAGTTCATAGCGTGTGTTATCCCCATATTGGGCAATAAACTCCTCAAAGCTAAGTAGTTTGGATGGGGTGTAGGTCATAGGTTGTTTCTTAACGGAACGTAGCCTAATTATAAGTTTCGTCAGGAGTAGGAAGTATTCTGTTAAGTTTATTATACTTAGGACTTACGGAAAGTCATGGAAAAACGAACCGCAGAGAAGCCAGCGCGTTGCGGGGGTTCCCCCCGTTGTAGCGACTGGCGCGACGCAGAGTCCACAGAGGAATGAGGAAGAGAGAGAATTTTTGCGCTCATTCCTGATACTCAAGCGCGATCGCTCTAGCTTTTGTGTCCAACTGCCCATGAGTTAAACTGGTGTCTTTCAAAATAGAATAAATCGCTACAATAAAAAATTTCGCCTCAGCGTTTAATCGTAAGTAATCTTCTCAAAAATCTAGATAAATAATGTTAAGTATCCCCGTTAATCTGGGTTTACCTCGCGCACCTCGTTTGATAACATCTTTACCAGGACCTTGTGCTGAAGCGATTGTCAAACGCGATCGCGCTGTCACTTCTCCTTCTTACACTCGCGACTATCCGTTAGTTGTGGCGAGGGGTGAAGGTTGTATGCTCGAAGATGTCGATGGTAATATCTTTCTAGATATGACTGCGGGAATTGCCGTCACCGCTACCGGACACGCACACCCGGAAGTTGTCGCCGCAATTCAAGCACAAGCTGCTAATTTAATACACATGTCCGGAACTGATTTCTACTACGAACCGATGGTAGAATTAGCAGAGAAGTTAGCTTGCCACGCTCCTTTCCCGAACGGTGCAAAGGTGTTTTTTAGCAACTCTGGGGCGGAATCAAACGAAGGAGCAATCAAACTCGCTCGATATTACACGGGACGTTCTTCAATCGTGGCATTTTTGGGAGCGTTTCACGGACGCACTTATGGAGCGATGTCTTTAACTGCTTCTAAAACTGTGCAAAGAGCAAACTTTGGTGCAATGCTAGCGGGAGTAACACACATTCCTTACGGTACTCACGCCAGTGTGGATTATTTAGAGAAAGATTTATTTTCAACTATATTACCACCAAACGAGGTGGCGTCAATAGTAGTTGAAGCAATTCAAGGTGAAGGCGGTTACATTGTACCTGAAGATGGATTTTTGCAGAGAATTCGCGATATATGCGATCGCTACGGCATTCTGATGATAGTCGATGAAGTGCAATCGGGGATGGGACGCACCGGTCGCATGTTTGCCATTGAGCATTGGGGTGTAATGCCGGATATCATAACTATGGCAAAAGGTATCGCTAGCGGTTTACCTTTGGGTGCAATTCTCTCTCGTCCAGAAATTATGACTTGGCAACCTGGTTCTCACGCTACCACATTTGGGGGCAATCCGGTTGCTTGTGCGGCAGGAATTGTCACTTTGCAACTGCTGGAAAACAATTTGATGGAAAACGCCTCAAACATGGGAGAATTATTGCAAGCTGGTCTTACTCGGTTGCATGAGAGATTTCCCAGAATGTCTTTACCACGCGGTAAAGGTTTGATGGTAGCGGTGGATTTATTAGATAAAGAGCAAAGTTTAGATAGAGAATTGCGCGATCGCATTCTTCAAGAAGCTTTCTTACGTGGTTTATTATTACTTGGTTGCGGTAAAGCTGCAATTCGATTTTGTCCGCCTTTAGTTATCGACAGCGAACAAATTAAAATAGCTTTAGATATTATTGCTGATGTATTAGTTGAAATTGGATAAATTATAACTTTTGTAGAGACGTTCCGGCGCAACGTCTCTACCTAATTCGCAATTTTTAACTTTATGAAACCTGAAATTACCCGCAACCTTTGGGAATTGCTTTGGCAAGAATACAGCGCTAGAGTAAGTTATGCCCGCACATACGAGCAAATGATAACTGCCGCTGGTGGTAGTATTGCTAATGACCATATTGCTTTTCGCTCTTTGCGTACAACTGTCGATAGTCCGCACGGTAAGGTTAACTTGGGAATTGACTACTTGGGGCAATTAGCGTCAGCTTTAGGTTACGAAGCTGTGGGGGAGTACACTTTTAGTGAAACTCATCTTTATGCACGTCACTATCGCCATCCACAGCAAGAAGAATTAGACTTACCCAAGTTGTTTATTAGCGAGTTGATTGTCGATGAATTACCAGAAGCGATCGCCCAACTTATCCATCAAACAGTAGCGGGTGACAATTTACTTAATTACTCAGCAATTCTTAATGCATTTGACTCGAATGCACAACGCCTTGTCAAACAATTGCAAAAAATCTTTACCCGTCCTTGGCAACCTCCCAAACATTCGATTGTGGAAAAAGTTAACGCTGTTACGCAATATGGAGCTTGGGTATTATTACACGGTTACGCTGTTAACCATTTTACAGGATATGTTAACCGCCAAAATACACCACAATACCCAGATATAGATACTACCGCTCGTGGTTTGGCTAAATTGGGCGTACCAATGAAAGCTAAAATTGAAGGGGATATTGCCATTGGTTTGCGGCAAACCGCTACAGAAGCAGTTATCGAAGTAATACCTGTATTAGATGATATAACCAATGCCGAAATCCAAATTCCCTGGACTTACGCTTATTATGAAATTGCCCAGCGTTACATGATAGAAGTGGAACCGGGTAAGCAAGAGCTTTTTGATGCTTTTTTAGGAAAGAATGCCCAAGAATTGTTTGAAATAACTAGATTAGGTTTTGCCTAAGCGTAGAGATAACTAATGTAAGAAATTTTAAGTTGGTTTAATTCTGCTAACTATCAGATGAAACAATAATGGAAAATATCTTTTGATATACACCATCAAAATATCAAAACCACCAATATATACTTCGCGCTGTTTTTTATAAATACACGTTAGTATTTTCTCGGCACAATCATCGGCACTCATTCCTTTATCTTGTCCTTCGTCCATTTTTCCATAGACGCTACCGTCTTCATTTAAGGCATTAAAGGAAATATTAGTTTTGATTCGTCCTGGGCAAATAATAGTTATATAAATATGATTTGTTTTTAATTCGATTTGCAACGTTTCAAAAAAACCATGCAATGCGTGTTTTGAAGCTGCATATGCTGAACGTAACGGAAAGCCAAATTTACCTACTAAGCTAGTAATTACTGCGATTTGTCCACTACCATTTTTTATCATGTGCGGTAAAACTTTTTTAGTCAAGTTGATAGTCCCGAAATAATTTACTTCCATAATTTTTCTATCAACTACTTCTTGCGTATCAAGAGCTAAGGCACGTTGACTGATACCTGCATTATTTACCAGTAAATCAATTTTTTCATAATGTTTTATTGCAATATTTAGGGCATTTTCTACAGATAAATTGTCTGTAATATCAAGAGGAATAATTAAACATTCGCTGATTATATTTTCTTTTACTCGTTGTAATTCTTTTTCTCTGCGGGAAGAAATGACCAGCTTTGCACCTTCTTTAGCAAACTGGTAAGCTAATGCTTCACCTATACCAGATGATGCTCCAGTTATCCAAACAATTTTATCTAGAAAACGCATTTATATATAAGCTATCTGTTACAACATTAAGTATGTTTACTTATTATATTTTACAATGCGGAAGGCGCTCTTTCAGGTATTGAGAAGTCGAACGAGGTAACGAGAAGAACCTGTTTTCTCGAATATAAGGTTGTTAAACTGAATTTATTTAGCATCTACTCTGTTCCTGCCATTAAATTATCTATATGGGTAAATTACGGTGCGTTATGAGACAAACCCTAATGCACCTTACAGTAAAGACAGCCTCTTTTTTACAGGAGCGATCGCGGTGACTGTTGAAATTGACCAACTAATAGCCGATTGGAGGAATAAAGTCAATATTGCAGGTCAAAATCTCCTCGAACTTCAAGAATTACCAACTTATCAGCGACTTTGCGGTAGTTTTGGTTTCCCTCCAGTCAAGTTGACAGGAATCACTCAAACGCAGGTGACTCCAGCACTGGAAGCGATGAACGATTTATTTCAACACTTCGATTTGTTGGTGCAGACAGTTGATAAAGCAATTAAGCTGCGACAGCAGTTACCGCGTTTTTTGTCAACACAAAAAATTAGCGAGATTACACAATTGCTCACAGGTGCTTCAATTGAGTTACCTATGGTGCAAACCCCATTATCACAAAGAGAACTTTTGACTGGTGCAGAAACGACAACTAAAATCACTCCCGCACAGCTACTTGAAGTGATGCAAAATGCTTTCTCTGTAGCTAGGGATGCAGTTTTAGCGGTTGACGATGCTTGGACACATTTAGATGTGATGCTGGCAGATGCAGAAGCGCAAA
The DNA here is from genome assembly GCF_000817785.2 of Hassallia byssoidea VB512170. Classification (GTDB taxonomy): domain Bacteria; phylum Cyanobacteriota; class Cyanobacteriia; order Cyanobacteriales; family Nostocaceae; genus Hassallia; species Hassallia carrinoi. Next base: position 129,310 of record NZ_JTCM02000006.1, read on the forward strand.
TTTTTTCCTTGCAAAATTTAGCTATATCGCTGAATCAAGATTGCCAAAGTGAATTAATTCAAGCTGCGAGTGCGTTAGCGAAGCTCGCCGAAGGCATCGCTTCTTTACGGCAAAGTATAGAACAAGACCCTCTAGGAACGATTGCGGTCTTTCAACAACATGTCCAACCGATGTTAGCAGACGTAAAAGCCACTTTAGACCAAGCTATCAGACAACAAAATCAAATTCGCGAAAAATTGGCGATCGCTCACAATTTGTTACAGCAGTTAAAAGAAATTCACCTCAAAGCGATCGCAGCTTTTGCGGAATGTCCCGATAAAGTCTTGGATCACTCTATATTGCTTCCTTGTTTACCCAAGGAACAAATTGAAGCGCTTAGACAATGGCTTATGAAGTTAGAAACTAAGTTTGCTGAAGGTTTAGTCAATCCAATTATCGTTGGTTTAGACAATTGGACTATCAAAGCTAAAGAATATATAGCATCAGAACAACAAGCATATGCAGTTAATAACGCTCCCCTACAAACTCGTCGAGAGTTACGCGGAAGATTGGACGCACTTCAGGCAAAAGCGCTGGCACGGCAATTAATCGAAGATCCTATATTAACTGAACTAGCTTTACAGGCGAAACAACTTCTCTACAGTCGTCCAACTCCTTTAAATAAAGCCGCTGAATTAATTTCTCAGTATGAAAAACGTTTGAATGGGTAATGGGGAGTGGGGAGTGGGGAGTGGGGAGTGGGGAGTGGGGAGTGGGGACAAGGAGGACAAGGAAGACAAGGAAGACAAGGGGGATAAATGCTCAATGCCCATTGCCCAATATAGGAGAGTCGTAATGGACGGCGATGTCTACGACAAGAGCAAAGCTCTACGCTGCACAAAAAATGGCTGCACTGGTATCATCGAAGATGGTTACTGTAACGTCTGCGGATTGGCGGCGGTGAAATTTCAGCCGAGTAGCCAAAGACAAAGCGCAACTATTACAGCAAGAACTTCATCCGTCACCACGGGAACGGGTTCTTCTCCACTAACCAATCGTTCTAAAGGTTCGCGGCGTACTAGTACAACCATCACTAGAAGTACCCGCAAGCACCTGGGCGCGGGGTTGATATCCGTACCCGAACTGCCTTCCACCGAACCAGAAAAAGCCATCATCCCTAACCCGATGGTGCCGGAAAATAAACGCTTTTGCGCGAATTGTAATAACCCGCTGCGACGAGAAAAAGGATTTTGCAGCAAGTGCGGACAGAAGTATTCTTTTATTCCCAGCCTTCAGCCAGGTGATTTAGTTATTGGACAATATGAAGTTAAAGGAGCGATCGCTTACGGTGGTTTAGGTTGGATTTACTTAGGCTTCGATAAAATTCTGTCTCGTTACGTAGTCCTCAAAGGACTGCTCAACACCGAAGATGCATCAAGTGCAGCCGTTGCCGTTGCTGAAAGACAATTTTTAGCAGCAGTGAAACACCCGAATATTGTCGGGATTTACAACTTCGTTAACCACGGTAACGAAGGTTTCATTATTATGGAATATGTCGGCGGCAAAACCCTGAGAGAAATTCGCAAAAGTCGCGGACCGCTACCAGTTGCAGAAGCGATCGCCTACATTCACCGCATCCTCAGTGCGTTTGCTTATTTACATTCCTTAGGTTTAGTTTACTGCGACTTCAAGCCAGATAACATCATGATTGAAGGCGGGGATGTCAAGTTAATTGACTTAGGTGGTGTCCGCAGAATTGATGACCTTGATGGTGATATTTATGGCACAGTCGGCTACAGCGCTCCAGAAGCTGGTGAAGGACCGACGGTTGTATCAGATTTATTTACAGTTGGTAGAAGCTTGGCAGTGCTGCTGACTGATATTAAAGGTTTTAACAAGCAACATTTATATACCTTACCCAGTCCTGAAGAAGAACCAATATTTGCCGAACAAGAATCACTTTATCGCTTTTTAATAAAAGCCACCGCCGAAAATGCCGACGATCGCTTTCAATCAGCGGATGAAATGGCAGATCAACTGCTGGGTGTGTTGCGGGAAGTAGTAGCAATTAGCACTAATATTCCGCGTCCATCTGCGAGTAACGTCTTTAGTGGAGATATGCTAGCACTGGGTAACGGTAATGACTTTGAGCCGATAAAAGTCGATTATCAGCAATTGCCCGTGCCAATGTTAGACTCCGAAGATTCTGGCTTTAATAGTGTCGTAAATGCGAGTGCGATCGCCGATCCGGTGAAACGAGTAGCTAGTTTAAAAATAGCAGTTAAACTATATCCCAATTCTGCCGAAGCATTACTGCGATTGGCAAATAGCCTAATTGACACCTTTGAATACTCAGAGGCAGAGCATATTATAGCACAAGTTGAGGCAAAAGATGCTTGGGACTGGCGAATTTTTTGGTATCGCGGGCGATCGCTAATGCGACAAGGCAAATCTAAAGAAGCACAAGCAGCATTCGACCAAGTTTATTTTGACTTACCGGGGGAACTTGCGCCCAAATTGGCGTTAGCGCTTGCAGCAGAACAAGCGGAAAATTATCAACTAGCAATTAAGATGTATAACTTAGTATCTCGTAGCGATCCGAGTTATGTATCAGCGGCATTTGGGTTAGGTCGATGCCTTTGTGCTGTTGGCGATCGTAACGGTGCGGTAGCAGCTTTAGAAAGAGTGCCGCAAAGTTCAAATTTATTTACGCGATCGCGTGTGGAAATTGCCCGTACCTTAATTAATAGCGATCGTTCTACCCCCGGAACCCAAGAATTACAAGCCGCTTCCACCGCGATTGAAGCCCTGACTTTAGAAGGAATGGATCGCCATAAATTAACCAAACAACTGTTAGAAACAGCACTAAATCTGCTTACCTCGAAGACAGTAAAAGCTGCTGACGACATGAAAATTTTAGGACAGCCATTTCAAGAAAAGCATTTAAGAAAAGGATTAGAAAAAGCCTTGCGAGACATGGCACACCTCGTAACCAAAGAAGAAAAGATTCGCTTAGTCGATGAAGCAAATCGCGTGCGACCAAGGACTATTTTTTAATTAATAAATTTGAGAAAATGAACCAACTTATAGTCACAACCAAAAACTTGCAACTAATTGCTTGTACTTTGGAAATTGCTCAAGCGGAAAAAAATGATAAATCAAAGTTTTCTAAGCTACTAGATGCATCTATACCCAATACTTGGCCACCTGAATTTAACAACGAGGAAATGGTTTTGTTTATTATAAATAAATTGCAAAAAGCTCCTGAGGAATCAGGATGGTGGTCTTGGTACTTTCTGCTAAAAGATAGAGTTACAGATGCATCTATCCTCATAGGTTTCGGTGGTTTCAAAGGTAAGCCCACATCTGATGGCATCGTCGAAATTGGCTATTCAATTTTACCAGAGTTTCAAAACTTGGGATACGGTACAGAAGCTATCAAAGGACTTGTATCTTGGGCATTTACTCATCCTGAAGTTCAGCAAGTTATAGCAGAAACTCTGCCAGAACTCAAAGCTTCACAAAGGGTTTTGGAAAAAAGCCATTTTACATATATTGGACAAGGTTCCGAAGAGGGAATAATTCGTTATCAGCTTTCTCGCAATCACCAAATGAACTTAGGAACAGCAAATTAAACTTATGGAATGTCCAAACTGTGGAACGGCAGTATTGGTAAACGATAAATTTTGTGAAGAATGCGGTACATCCTTAACAGCAGTGGGATGTGAAAAATGTGGCGCCCAACCGAAAGCAATTGACGATGAGGGATTCTGCTCAGTTTGTGGATTTCGCAAAGAACTTCAGGAGCGACTTGAGATAATTATTGACTCGCATTTAGCAGGAGTAAGCGATCGCGGACTCAGACACCACCGCAACGAAGATTACCTTGCCCTGCAAACTGTTAATTATAACACTCATATCCTTATCGTTTGTGATGGAGTTTCCAGTTCTAGCAATCCTCATATAGCCGCACAAACTGCCAGCGAAAGTGCTTCTACAGCATTGATCGCCGCCATCAAACAAAAAGAAAAACCCGAATCAGCCATCAAATCAGCCGTAGCTGCCGCCCTCTCCTCCCTATGTAATATTGCTTATATTAGAAGTATCAACTACGAACCCCCATCAACCACCATTGTAGCCGCCGTAGTCCAACAGAACACCGCCACCATAGGTTGGCTGGGTGACAGCCGCGCTTATTGGATTTCAGACAACAATTCCCAACAATTAACCAAAGACCATTCCTGGCTGAGTGAAGTAGTAACAGCCGGCGAAATGACACAAGCCCAAGCCAAACAATCTCCCCAAGCCAACGCCATTACCCGCTGGTTAGGCGCAGATATAATAGACGACGCCATCCCCTCCATCATCAACTTCACCATTCCCAGTTCCGGATATTTACTGCTGTGTAGCGACGGACTGTGGAACTACACCCCCCAACCACAGCAACTCGCCAACCTAATACAGCAGACATCACATACAAATGCCATCACCATCTCCCGATCGCTAATCGAATTCGCCCGTCACAGCGGCGGACACGACAACATCACCGTCGCCCTCCTCTCCCTATAAACCCTTTCTTTTCTTCCTTGGCGTCCTTGGCGCCCTTGGCGGTTCGTTAAATCCTTCCTTACAACCAAACACCATGCCTAACCAATTCAAAGCCGAAGTCTTCCAAAACCAATATTTACCCCAAGGCGCCAGAGAAGTTCACGCCATCATGACCGTCACCGTCCAAGCCGGCGACAGCGTAGCTGCAACCTCCAACAACGGCAGACTATTCGGTATTATTTGCGACACATCCGGCTCAATGGGAGGTAAAAAGATTCACGCGGCAAGAGATGCGATGGTCAAAGTCGTAAATCTCCTGCCAGACGATGCCTACTTCTTCATCGTCACAGGTGCTAGTAAAGCCAGCGTCATATGTCCAGTGTCAAAAGCTACACCAGATAAAAAAACCTGGGCGATCGCCGCCATCAAAGAGATTTATGCTAGCGGCGGTACACTCATGTCAACTTGGTTGAATGAAGCTTTAGAACAATTCAACAAAATGCCAAACGCCGTTCGTCAAGCATTACTACTCACAGACGGACAAAACGACGATTCAGACGAATTTAAACTCAATAAAATTCTCCAAGCTTGTGAAGGAGTCTTTCAATGTGATTGTCGAGGCGTCGGTACTGATTGGCGAGTTGCCCAACTCCAGAAAATTGCTAATAAACTGCTGGGTACAACTGACATCATCCCCAACGCCGAGATGATTGAAGCTGACTTTCGAGCGATTTTAGACAAAGCCATGAACAAAGATGTCAGCGATGTCGCTATGCGCCTGTGGACTCCCCAAGGTGCAAAAATACTTTTCTGCAAACAAGTGAGTCCCGATATTGTAGACCTTACACACCGCGCTAAAATTGTCAAGACCCAAGTAGTAGATTATCCCACCGGCGCTTGGGGAAAACAAGAATCCCGTGATTACCACTTCTGCATCGAAGTTAATCCCGGCAACGTTGGTGATGAAATGTTAGCCGGTCGCGCAAGTTTAGTTTACACAAACAAGGGTGTAGAAACGAAAATTGTTGAGGCACGCATTCTGGCAACTTGGACTGACGACGATGCCAAATCGACCAAAATCGACAGACGAGTTGCCCACTACACCGGACAAGCAGAACTTGCCCAATCGATTCAAGAAGGATTAGAAGCGCGTGCCAAAGGTAATATTGAAATCGCCACTGCCAAGTTAGGCAAAGCAGTAAAACTTGCCCATGAATCTGGTAACGAAGCAACAGCCAAACTCTTAAAAACTGTAGTTGATATAGAAGATGCACCCACAGGAACAGTGCGATTAAAAAAAGCTGTTGCTAAAGAAGACGAAATGGCGTTGGAAACTCGTTCTACCAAAACTACCCGCATTCAAAAACCACAAAGTTAGTCAATAGTCAATAGTCAAATTTTCAAATAAAGGACAAATGACAAATGACAAATGACATCTCTACCTATAAATGTCTCAAAGGTCACGAATCAACCGAATCCGATTATTGTTCAGAGTGTGGGGTGAAAATTCTCGGTGTAGGTGAAGCGATGTCTGACGACAAGCCGCTGCGCGTCTACGCCCCAACAATACCACAAGTACCACAAAACATAACTCTCGAAATCTGCCCAGCTTGCAGCGTTCAGCGCGAACTTAACAGCGGCGACTTTTGCGAAATTTGCGGTTACAACTTCGTCACCGGCGCACATGGGGAAGTGCCCATTGTTGAGGGGATAAGGGGACAGGGGGGACAGGGGGGACAAGGGGGACAAGGGGGACAAGGGGGACAAGGGGGACAAGGGGGACAAGGGGGACAAGGGGGACAAGAGGACAAAGGTGAATTTGCTTCCTTGTCTTCCCCCTCCTCCTTGTCTTCCCCCTCCCCCCCTCTCCCCCTCTCCCCCTCCCCCACCCCCCTCACCTGGGAACTTGTTGTCACAATCGATCCATCCCTACGGCATCCAGAAAGCCCAGAAGCGCCAACAAATCAACAGGCGATCGCCTTTCGTCTAGACAAGGCAAATAACCTCATCGGTCGTAATAGCCAAGCTAGAGCAATTGAACCAGAAATTGCTTTGGATTTTGACAATGCTGTTTCTCACCGTCACGCTTTGTTAAACCTTCAGTCAGACGGTTCTTTAACTCTGCGCGATATTAATTCTTCTAACGGGACTAAGCTTAACGGGGTGGAATTGAAGCCAATGGTAGATGCCCTATTACAAGATGGAGACGAATTTACTTTAGGACACTGGACTCGAGTTGCTGTCAAAGTTATCCATCAATCTTTATAAGTTTCGTGGATTAAATAAAATGCAAAACTTTTATTTTGTCGGGTGCGTTATTCATAACTACGAGACTCTTTTCTTTTGTCGGGTGCGTTATGCATAACGCAACGCCAGTTGCTACAACGGAGGGAACCTCCCTTCTCCTTCACCAGACGCTCCGCGAACGGGTTCGCCAGTTCCCCATCGTGACGGGAACCGCCAAGACGGGGACTGGACTCACCGCAACGCACTGGCTCCCCTACGGAACTCAAATTGCTGTCAAAGTTACCCACCAATCTTTATAAAGATAAAAAATATGAGTAAGATAATCTCAGCTTCAAATAAAGCAATTAAGAAACTAAATACTCCACAACAGCTTCAAGGTGGCTTGTACTTAACTTGGGCTGCAAGTTTACTAGTATTAGTTTCTACCATTAGCGGCATCCAAGGACAACGGCACTCTATTAACACAATCGGTAAAGATGCAACACCGAGTATTACTACTGCCCAACGTCTCAAAGATGCAGCAGCGGGTATGGATGCCTACATTGCTAAAGAACTGCTATTACCATCTGGACAAAACCAAGATGCTGTTAAGGGTTACGAGGAGCGATATGAGAAACTAACTCAAAGGCTGGTTGCTGCTGCGGAGAATATTACCTACGGAGATAAAGAGCGAAAACCTATCGAAACTTTGCAACTTGAATTAGGTAATTACATTGCCAAAATTCAACAGGCGCGTGATTTTCACGAACGCGGTGATACTAATAATATGCTGGTTGCTTATCGAAGTGCTGCGGAAATTATGGATGAGAAATTATTACCAGCAACCGACGCACTGGATAAGGTGAATGTAGACGCTTTAAATGTTACATACAATAAGGAAAAATTTGACTCTGGGAAATCGCTATTTTTTATAGTGATTTCTGGTGTCGCACTAATCAGCGTATTAGTGGGATTGCAGATTTTTCTCAGTCAGCGGACTCGTCGTACCTTCAATCCTATGTTGTTAGCAGCGAGTGCGATCGCTATTGCTTTTTTAAATTACACAACAGGTGCGTTTCTTTCTGCTTCCCAAAATCTCAGAATTGCTACAGAAGATGCTTTCACTTCTATACACGCATTACGACAAGCCCGCGCTTTAGGCTACATCGCCAATGCCGCTCAAAGTCGCTATTTGTTAGATTCGGCTTTTGCTTTGAATTATGAACAAGCTTTTTTTAATACTATAGCTAAAATTGCTCAATTGCCTAATGGTCAAACTTTTGAGACAGTCGCAGCATCAGCATCAGCACCAGGATATAAACCGAATAATAATTTCACAGGCTTATTGGCTGACCAACTAAAAAATATTACCTTTGCTGGTGAACGAGAAGCGACAGTGAAAAACCTGTCAACTTTAGGCGCTTATGTTGCTATTGATAAACAGATTCGCCAACTCGAACGCAGTGGAAAACATACTGAAGCGATCGCACTTTGTTTAGGTAGTCAACCAGGACAATCTAATTGGGCATTTGATGAATTCAGATTGAAAGCTAATCAAAAAACCTTTGATATTAACCAAGCAGCCTTCGACAAAGCAATTAAGCAAGGCTTTAAAGATGTGGATGGTTTTGAGTTTACCACCCCAGTAGCGCTGAGTGCGATCGCTCTTTTAACTTTATTTGGATTGCTCCCACGCTTGAAAGAGTATGCTTAATACCAAATGTATAATTCATTAGTTGTAATTCTAATTGTTCACCCTATCTGGTGATGTCGCTCAAAACTGCCGAACGATATCTTTAAAGTACCAGGAGTTGTTGAACTCTGGAGAATGCAACTATGAAAAAAATTATTTCCGCTAGTTTAGTAGTTTTGGCTGCTACTACTGGTTTTTTACACGGGCAACAGCCTGTTCAAGCTCATCGGCGTTACAATTATGGTGGGTATCCCTACTACCATCGCTATCGTTATCCTATAGAGCCAATCAGATACTGCTTTCCTACAACTCAATGGCTGGTTGACGAAGACCCCGCTTATCACCCTCAAGCTTACTCCGACGGCTACCGCCAAGGACAGACGAGCGCTAAAAAACGTCAAAAGTACAAACCGCGCACTGCTGGGGGTGAATTTGCTCGCGGTTTCGATGATGGTTATTACGGAAAGCAATTTGCCGGTCAAAAAAACATTGTTCCAAACGTTATTAAACCATACACTACAACAGAATGTAGTTTGTATTGACTTCGTAGTGAGGACTTTAGTCCTCATTTGAGAGGACTAAAGTCCTCACTACGATTACAATCAATTTGCGCTTGCTACTTTTGTTAAATTGAAATATCTGGAGTTTTGTTAAGCTGTGGTTTCTTCTCAATTACCGACAATTAACGCTCTAAAACAACCTACCAGTTCTGCTTGGGTAGAACAAGCGATCGCTAACTTAGATATTATTCGTCTTGACCACTCTCACTGCGAACGCGCTCGCAGCGGGTGTGGCTTTAAACATGATGTTTCGCTATCCTGACAATACCAAAATGGTACGGGAATTAACAGCGATCGCTCGTGAAGAATTAGAACATTTTGAGCTAGTCAATCAATGGCTTGAACGTCGCAATATCCCCCTTGCCCCATTATCACCACCTCCCTACGGTGCGGGTTTAAAAGCACAAGTTCGTCCCCAAGAACCAGAACGATTTTTAGATTCTTTACTTGTCGCCGGTTTAATTGAAGCCCGCAGTCACGAACGTTTAGGATTATTAGCTACCCATTGTCCCGAACCAGAATTAGCTAAATTTTATCGCGGTTTAATGGCATCCGAAGCGCGGCACTTCGGCACTTACTGGATTTTAGCTGATACTTATTTTCCCCGGCAAATCGTCATGCAACGCCTCGATGAATTAGCAATTGCCGAAAGTGAATTACTATCAACTTTGCACCCATAACCGAGAATTCATAGTTAATCGTACTAAGCACTCGTGTGTGCTTAAAACAGGCGTTAAAACGCCTACTATAAACTTTTATATTGTATTTAAGGGAGATTTGGGCAAACGGTGGCTAATATGTCCAAATCATGTATAGTACATATGTACAATGCATAAGTCCTAAATATGACCCTCCAGTTCACATATGTAAGACTGCTAGTCTCTAATTTTGAGGCTTGTTTTATTTTTTATCGAGATATCATGGAATTTGATATCGGTTGGGGCGATGAAAATGGTGCGTATGCTGAGTTTAAAACCGGAAATACCAAGCTTGCTTTATTTAGACAACACTTAATGGCTGAAGCAGTTGGAAACGCTAATCAACCGTCTTCTCTGGAATGCCTTGATAGAAGTGCCTTGATTTTTGCAGTAGATAATGTCGATGAAACATATCAACAACTTACAAAAAAAGATGTAAGATTTGTGACTGAGCCATGCGATCGCCCAGACTGGGGAACTAGGACAGCGCACTTTCGCGATCCTGATGGAAATCTGATTGAAATTAATAGTAATTTAGGTTCCTAATTTCATGAGAGCCACTTATAAAGATTTTCTGATTCGTAACTGGGAAGAAGGCGATCGCACTCCCGCATCTGAAGTCATTCGTTCTGTATTATCAGAATACGGTTTGGGTTGGGAACCAAACGGTGCAGATCGAGATGTGTTGCAAGTCGAAGAATGCTACTTAGCAACAGGTGGCGAATTTTGGGTAATTGAACACCAAAATAAAATAGTCGGTACTGCCGCATACTACCCCATACATCGTGGGGAAAAAGCTGTAGAAATCAGGAAAATGTATCTTTTGCCCAGTGCGAGGGGTTTAGGATTGGGGAAATATTTGTTACAAAAGCTAGAAGAAGCGATCGCTTCTCGTGGTTTCCAGCAAATTTGGATTGAAACCGCTAGCGTGTTAGCCGAAGCTGTCAAACTGTATGAAAGCAGTGGCTACAAACAACCAACAGGTGTAGAAACCGCAAGATGCGATCGCGTTTATGTTAAACAGTTATAGTTCTTATACCCTTTCCCCCTCTTTTTCATTAAGCATCAGTACCTGCTAACACCATGCCAGGTAAAAAACCTGCCATATATTTCTCAGCACCTTTTGGATCGCTTAGTAATTGTGCAGAAACCTGTGTAGCCTGTTCCCCAGGATAAACATCCTCCACATCGTCAATAACTGCTTGTAGAGCAGCCCTGGCGACTTCCGCAGGTGCTACCTTGGGATTGGGCCATTCCTTCGCTAACTCAGTATCCACAGTTCCAGGCATCACGCCAACTACCAGGATACCCTGTGCTGCAAGTTCTGCCCGCACCCCTTGAGTCATCGATATAGCAGCTGCTTTAGAAGCGCTGTAAGAACCACTGAACGGCAAATTTACTTTTCCCAGCAGTGACAAAAGATTGACGATCGCACCCCCACCATTTTGTTTAAGGATAGGTGCAAAAGCACGACACATAGACAACATCCCAAAATAGTTGACCTCCATTTCTGCTCGCGCACTATCGATATCTGATGCAGCAATCAGTCCCTGATTGAGGGAGGTTCCCGCATTATTGATTACAAGACGAAGATCTTGACACTGAGTTGCTGCTGCTGCAACTGATTGAGGATTCGTCACATCCAATTCAATTGGGAAAACGCGAGCAGGATCGAGTGAAACAAGAGGGTTGAGTTTGCCAAGACTGCGAGCGCAAACATATATTTTTGCTACACCCAAATTCAGTAATTGCTCTACAAAGTGAGAACCGATCCCACCATTTGCGCCTGTGACTAATGCAACTACACCGCTAATTTGCATTTCCTGTTCTCCTTAAGGTATTTTGCCAGATAATGAACACCAGTAATTTTGGTTTTGGTGTCTTTAACGAGCCGATAAATTATAATATCCAAGGGTTAAAAGTTACCAAATGGATACTAATATCAAAAACTATTCCTGCCCTGTAGAAGTAACGATTGAAGCGATTGGTGGCAAGTGGAAATGTCTGATTCTTTGGTGGCTAAGACGGGATGCGAGGCGTTTTGGTGAGTTAAAGTTATTAATTTCCAACATTACACAGAAAGTCTTGACTCAACAATTGAGAGAATTAGAAAAAGAGGGTTTAATTTACAGAGAATCATTTCCAGAGTCACCACCTCGCGTAGAATATGCTCTCACCCCTCACGGTCAAACTTTCACTCCCATCACCGAATTAATGTGCGAATGGGGGAAAATACATCGAGTAGGGTATCAATTTAGTTACTGTCGTCTGGAAAACATGAAAGTTTTAGTTGTATCTCCTGAAGCTACAGCTATTTGCAGCAGCCTTGAAGAACACCATGCTATGGCGATCGCCCAAACAAATATTCAAGAGATACCCGATTTACTCAATCAAGTTCAACCCGATGCGATGCTAATCGATTTAACTTCCCTAAATGACAATGAAGCTGATTTACTGACAACTCAAGTCAAACTCAAACAAGTTGAGCAAAAATCGCGTAAGTCGATGGCAATGGTTGCGATCGTTCTAGGTAATGATTCTAAAGAACGTGGACGAGCATTTAAAATGGGGTTTGCTGTTCATATTCCCAAACCCGTTGAAACTATAGAAATGGTGTCTACCTTGGCTAGCTTACAGCGATTTTCACCTAAATGAACCACATTATTTTTATCTCACGCATACCGCTAAGGCGGAACCCGAAGGGTAGGCGCAAAGGCGAGGCAGTGCGTTGGACGGGTCTCCCGGCTTGAAGCAACTGCCGTCGCAAAGGAAGAAAAGTGTGGTCTAAATACATGAAAATTGCTGTAATTGGGAAACATGTGTAGGGGTTTGTATTTCGGCGCAACGCTAGAGAAACTTATCCTAGCTTATAAGCTGGCATTGCAGGTAACATTCCCAAGCCTACCGCAAAGATTATTTGAAGGTTTGAACTGGGGATTATTCTGGGGAATGTTTATAGGGTTGCTTGTTCATTGGACAGAGGGTATGCAAGGTCCAGAAATTGAAACGAAAATAAAGCCAAATCAGGGGATTTGGAAATCGGCTAGCAGTGCCATGTTTATTGGAATAATTGTTACTCTGGTGTTAGGAGTAGTTTTAGGACTACTTTTCGGACTAGCTTATTTGAATAATCAAAAACTATATGATTATAGGTTCTTTTGGGTATTTGCTGCACTCAGTTATGGAGCACTTATTGGACTAATTAATGGAGGGGGGCAAGCTTGTATCCGTCACTTTACTTTACGTTTTCTCCTTTGGCGCAAGGGCAACATTCCTTGGAATTATGTTCGCTTTCTTGACTATGCTACCGATCGCATCTTCCTGCAAAAAGTGGGGGGCGGCTACATCTTCATTCATCGAATGCTGATGGAGCATTTTGCCCAGATGAGTGGTCAAGAAGTAACGCAATTGACTACTGAGGAAGGTTAACAATATTTGATTTACCTTCAGGTCACGACCAGCTATTTCTCCAATCTGACCATTCTTAAGGAAAGCGCCATCTGAAATATTGAGGTTTTGATGTGGTCATTGGGAGCGTGTTCGCTCATAAACAAGACCCTTTCAGCTAAAAAAGCTTGCCGCTACACCCAGCCAAGGCAAAAGCTTAGTAATAATGGACTGAACTTTTTCCCAGATATTTGTTCCTGCTGTCACTGCTTCATTCGCTTGTTTGAGAACTTTTGTAGCTTTTTGCAAATTTTTAGCTACAAAATCCTTGTCAGGTTCCTTTTCCTGAACTTCTTCTTTAGCAGCTTCTAAGTGCTTAATTGCTTTTGAAGTTTGCGCCTCTGGTAGTTTTGAGTTGCGAAACAGTTCTTCAAGTTGGGCAATTAATTCAACTACATCTGTTTGGGTCAGCGGCTTTTCAGAATTACCTTGGTCAAGAAGCTGATTTTGGGTCACATTCATATCGCGACCCGCTTGACCTCCAATTTGGGCATTAGAAACCTGACCCCCACTGATGCTGAACGATTAAGAAGATTTTTCTTCTGACGCAGTTACTTTCGTTTCTTGCGTTTGCTGCTTTTGGTTACCCTGCGCTGCTTGTATTCCGTCATACATTGTTCCGCCACTTATGCTTTGGGAAATGCCACCATATCTAAGCTGTGAGTTGCTCTGTTCTTGAGTTTTAGATTTCCCGGACACTACTCCCCCTAAATTTGTTTCGAGTTCTGTTTGATTTCGACGCCTTCTGGCTTTGAGTACTGGAGTCTCTGACTCTGGAATTCCCTCAAGGTCAATAGAAGCGCAGCCTAGTTCAAAACAATTCTCGTAGGGTCTACCAGCCCCCAAAGCATCATAAAATCCAATCGCAAACTCAATTGCTGCCCTATCTCCAATTGCTCGATTCATGCCAATCACATAATCAATATGTTCGTGAATTGCTTGTGCTTGAGCTTCTGAATAACAAGCGTTGAGTAAAACACATTCAACAGAGTCCTGAAACGATTTAAATAGCCTTGCCAGAGACGCTGTAGTCACCAGTTGCACTTGCCCGGAATTATCCTCTAAGATTAATCCAGTGCTTCCTGAGCCATGTCCAGAAAAGTGAACTATGTGAGGCTGATAGTTTAATAACGCACGACGCAAGTCGTCAACTCGTACCGCCCACTCAGTGATGATTTTAAAATTATCTCTGTGTTTGGCTAACAAAAGCGCTGTCTCAATTTATCGCGTCTCTTCACCTAGGCGCAGGGGGCTTGCATTCTTGGGATTAGCTGATAATATTAAAATTTTTTTCAATTTTTTTATTTATTCGTAGTAATTATTTGGTATATAACTTCTGATACAGATTAAGTATACTATTTTCCCAATTTTTGAAATAATTTTGAACTTATCCTACTAATAATATTTTGTTAATCCAGATATGGATAGTAGCAAGGTCAATAAATGCGTCAAAGTAAACATTTTGACGTTCCCATCTGACGACCAGACGGCGGTATTTGCGCTCTCTTCCAAGCAAAACACCGCTCAGAAGTGAAATTTAGGAACAAAGATTTTGATTGGTCTTCCTCTGTTTTTCTTGGTTTTCCAGTTTATAAGCTTCCTTTCAAAGCGCGATCGCGCTTTTGATGTCCTTGTATATATTCAAATGTTCCGTCAGAACGCCATCGCTTTAACCATCGGTCGGATGAACTTTTTGATGCCCATGTATCCCCATGTGGTAAGTCACACCATCGACAAGATAGTAATCAGGATGTACAACAAACTATTTAATACATAACGATATGGTGCATGAGGCATTCCTTTTCCATGTTGGACGGTTCTTCAGGAAATATATCCTCAAATAGTTTCCATTCCAAGTCACTCAATCCTTTAAAACGCCCAGCCATAAACAGATACACCCTTCTCAAGATGATAAGTAAATTAGCGCATTTCGATATTAGTGGGATAGGTTCGACATATAATTTGCAAACGTATATCCTAACTTTGAAAATGCCAACCTGGACTAAAAATCTCAAAGGCTTACTCAACCTTTTTCTTGAATCTAATTGTCCTCTGTGCCAGCGCCAAACTTCTCAAGAATTTTGTCAATACTGTGTTAAACAGTTACATAGCTGTCATTTAGCCAAACCTAATAGTCGTTGGCAAGAATCAATACCAGTATTTGCTTGGGGGATGTATAGCGGTTCTTTAAAAAGAGCGATCGCCGCCATGAAATACGAAAATCACCCCCAAGTCGCCCGCCCTTTGGGACAATGGTTAGGCGAAGCATGGTTAAATTCACTTTCTTGTGACCGACGCTTAATAGTTGTTCCCATTCCACTTCACCCCAGTAAGCAAAAAAAACGCGGTTACAACCAAGCCGCGCTCATAGCAGAAAGCTTTTGCCAAACAACCGGGTTAAAATTAAAACAAAGTGGTTTGGCAAGAGTGCGAGAAACCGAAGCACAATTTGGTTTATCTGCATCTGGGCGAGAAAAAAACTTAGCAGAAGCTTTTGCTTTAGGGAAAGAATTTTCTCAGTGTCGCCCAGATGTGCCAGTGTTGTTAATTGACGACATTTACACTACTGGTGCTACTGCTAAATCTGCGATTTCAGCACTTCATCAATCTGGAATTGCCGTAGAGGGATTAGCAGCGGTTGCTACTGCTGTAAAAGAAAGATAAACAAAGAATATGTAGGCAAGCTATGCTTGAGAAATCTATAATTGACCAGATTATACTGTTTTTGTGGGAACACTGCTGGGAATGATAAGTAAAGCTTTCGGGGCAAGTTTGAGGCAAGTAATAATTGTTCCTGCTACATTGCTGGCAATTGGTATAAGTACAACAGCAGCTTTTGCTCAAAATAAGTTGTATACCCCTATACCTTTACCTAATACTGCGGAAATTTCTGATACGCTTTCAGATAAAGACATTCCCACCGGTCAAGGTGGATTCGCCCGTGATTACCTTGTGAGACTGACCAAGGGGGATAATCTCGCAGTTGATCTGTCCTCTGACAGCTTTGACGGCATCATCACACTGCTAGCTCCTGACGGATCGACAGTAGCAGAAAATGATGATGGTCCCGATGGTAGCAGTAATTCTCTGCTGTTTACCCGCGTTACAGAAACAGGAAATTACATCATTCGTGTCAGGTCTTTTGGAGAAACTGGAGTTGGCGCTTATAAACTCAAAGTGACAAAGTTGCAACCAGTTAAATAATTTTAGATTTTAGATTTTAGATTTTAGATGAAAAAAAATCCGTCTTGAAAAGCTTTGAGCAGACACCGTTCGCGCAGCGTCTTTGCGATTGAGAAGCTTTGAGCGGAGGTTTCCTCCGCTCAAACTTCACTCGTAACCTTCGCTCAAACTTTTCGCAAAATCCAAAATCGTTCACAGTGCGGTCAGTACACAGAGAAATAAGGCTTCAGTCCACTCAACGACTGCACCGTATGTATCTCCTGTATGTCCGCCTAATTTATGATTAAACCAAGCACCAGTCACAAAAGCGATCGCACTTCCTGCCAGTGTCATCCCTAGCGCAAAAAATAGGCGTTTGTCGATTAATATTTCTAAACCACTCAAACAACTCAGCAGCAATAATCCTGGTAAGCAATCAAAATAAGAACGAATTGCTTCTTTATGAAATGCGCCTTTACCAGTTAATTTGAGATAAGGATATTGAGCGATCGCCAAAATTTGCCCCCAACGTCCCCACCCACAAGCAGCCATCAAAACTAACCAGCGGTTTTGATGGATGTCTGTCAATGCGGTTGTTTTTAATAATAGCAAGGCGATCGCTGCCATTGCCCCAAACGCGCCTGTCGCACTATCTGCCATCACCGACAATCGTCGGTCTTTGTCACCTACCGCTAACCCATCAGCAGTATCCATTACTCCATCTAAATGCAGTCCTCCCGTAATCGCAATCCAAACACTAACTACCAACGCACTACGAGTTAATACTGGCATACCCAGATAATTTATCGCAGTATCAAATAGCCCCAAAATTCCCCCAATCATCAGCCCGATAGCCGGCGCAAAGCGTGCCACCTGCGAAAAGTCTAACTTGTCCAAATATGGCAAAGGTATTGTAGTATAAAATATCACTGAAGCTGCTATTTGGGATAAACTTTTTTTCCACCATTGCTCTTCATTAGTCATATTTATTACCTTAGTTCTTAGTCATTAATCATTAGCATTTTTACAGATGACAAATGACAAAAAATAAAGGACAAATGAAGAATG
Source organism: Hassallia byssoidea VB512170 (assembly GCF_000817785.2). Taxonomy (GTDB): domain Bacteria; phylum Cyanobacteriota; class Cyanobacteriia; order Cyanobacteriales; family Nostocaceae; genus Hassallia; species Hassallia carrinoi. The sequence goes on from NZ_JTCM02000006.1 coordinate 146,691, forward strand.
ACGCTGAAAATTCCGGCACAGGGAGCAGCATCAAATTTTAAAGCTTTAAATAAGATTTAGTAGCATACCGGAATTCTCCCAGAAAATTTTGTTATGCTTATGTCAGTGGTTAACTAGAAATGCATAGTATAAAAATAAACTTAATTCCTCTTTTACGAAGTAGCAATTTAATCAGTAGCAGTGACGTTGTACCGATTTTCAACTAATAACTTATTTCAAATTATTAGTTGTCACCCCACAAAGAAGTTGATAATTATTTAAATGTAGGGTTTAGCTGCATCTGTTCAATTGACTGTTTAGCTGTGTTGTACTTCACCTTCAAAGCACTCAAGCTATTTAATTATGAGCCACCATCTACCCGACACCAAGATACCAGCTCCGTGCATCATTAACACGGGCGTAATTGTAAATAAGCTCGATATACGACGATTGTTGACGGATTTAGGTCGCGTCCACTACATTTACACCCAAGATGGCAAATTGCAGAGCAAGGGTGACGGGGATGTAATGGAAGTCTTCGCGAATCCGCAACGGTCTACGCTAGTAGCTAACCATGCTCTTTATTTAAATGTTTATAGCTTCGATTATTTGGAATTAAAACAGTCTCCGCAGCAGCAAAGCTTTTTTGATTTGGTGCAGGAAGGAACTTGTTTGCGACTTATTCCTTTGTCTACCCCTTTACAAGAGCGACGCGATCGCAACTTGAATGTCAGCACCATTGAAGCCATGATGGAGCAGGTACTATCAGCAAGGTGGGATGCGGAAATTGACGATGACAGTTCTGATTCGTTTTAGATTCATTAGTCAAGAGTCTTAAGTCAAGACTTAAATCCCCCTTGTCTCCACGCCAGTCGCACGCGGCTGTGCTACAACGGGGCGGCACGTTTTGGGGGGAAGCTTCCCCCCAAAAGCTGCCTTGGGAACCCCCGCAACGCACTGGCTCCGATGGCGTTCGTGACCTCCGCACAGCGCTGGCTCCCCCTCCCCCTTGTCTCCTTGTCTCCTTGTCTCCCCCTCCCCCCCTCTCCTATCTTGAGTTCCACATTCTCTTTTCAATGCCTTGCTTGCTGTAGCCAGACAAAAGCGCGGGTTGGGGTGTTTTCTACGCCTCATGGTATCGTTGAAACTCCACGGTTTATGCCAGTGGGAACCCTCGCAAATGTCAAAACCTTGACACCTGCCCAATTAAAGGAAACTGGGGCGCAAATGGTGTTATCAAATACTTATCATCTCCACCTCCAACCTGGTGAAAAAATTGTGGCTGGGGGTGGAGGGTTGCATAAGTTTATGGGCTGGAATGGTCCAATGCTGACAGATTCTGGTGGGTTTCAAGTTTTCAGCTTGAGCGAAATGCGAAAAATTACTGAAGATGGTGTAATATTCCGCTCACCTCACGATGGTCAGATTATTAACTTAACACCAGAGCGCTCAATCGAGATTCAGAATACTCTGGGAGCGGATGTGATTATGGCGTTTGATGAATGTCCACCTTATCCAGCTACTCGCCAAGAGGTCCAAGCAGCCACAGCGCGTACTTATCGCTGGTTACAACGTTGTATTGCAGCGCATCAACGTAGCGATCAGGCGTTGTTTGGTATTGTACAGGGAGGCGTGTATTTAGATTTGCGTTCTCAAGCGGCTGTGGCTTTGGCTGAGTTAGATTTGCCCGGATATGCGATTGGTGGTGTGAGTGTGGGAGAACCGCCAGAATTAATTGCGAGTATTGTCCAAGCGACAGCGCCACTTTTACCGCCAGATAAGCCGCGTTATTTGATGGGTGTAGGTACTTATCGAGAGATGGCGATCGCCATCGCTTCTGGTGTAGATTTATTTGATTGCGTGATTCCTACTCGTTGGGCGAGACATGGTACGGCGATGGTAAAAGGCGATCGCTGGAATTTGAAAAATGCTAAATTTCGTGAAGATTTTACGCCATTAGATGAAACTTGTGCTTGTTACACTTGCCAAAACTTTACCCGTGCGTATATATCTCATTTAGTGCGATCGCAAGAAATTTTGGCTTACACTTTGTTGAGTATTCACAACATCAGCGAACTGATACGTTTTACGCAAAAGATAAGAGAGGCTATTTTAGGCGATCGCTTCACGAAAGAATTCGCTCACTGGCTTACTCCTGGGGAAATGGGGTAATGGGGAGACAGGGGGACAAAGGGACAAGGGGGACAAGGAGACAAGGAGGACGACTTGGGGGACAATTTCTTTCTATTACCCATTACCTATTACCTATTACCTATTCCCAATGCCCAATGCCCAATACCCATCAACTAACAATTAACAACTGAACCAATGCGTGTTAAGATATTTCTCAATTATGAAAGCTGTGTTGGATAGGTGGATTTAAACGAACATGGAAGCTGCACTATTATTAGCAAAATTGCCGGAAGCTTACCAAATTTTCGACCCATTGGTAGATGTTCTACCAGTCATTCCCGTTTTCTTTTTGTTGCTAGCTTTCGTTTGGCAAGCAGCGGTGGGTTTTAGGTAAGCTAAATATTTGGCTTTGGTGGTAACGCCACAATTGAGTTAGATTTTACGGGACAGGCAACATGCCTGTCTTATTTTTTGGATAACCATCTTTGATTAAATTTATATTTATTAATATTTCGTAATATTTCTATATAATGAGTAAGATACACCAATCAAGCCAAATCAACACTCTGCCTTGAAAGTCACTAAACAGCAATGGGTAACATCAAATTCGTTAAAGAGAATAAAGAAGTAATAGCAGCAAATGGTGCTAATCTGCGGCTTAAAGCCATGCAAAACAACATTGACATCTATAAATTTATCGGCAAAATGACGAATTGTGGCGGTGGTGGTAATTGCGGCACTTGTATTGTTGAGATTGTTGAAGGAATGGAAAATCTTTCACCCCGCACCGATACAGAAAAACGGATATTGAAGAAAAAGCCGGAAAATTACCGTTTAGCTTGTCAAACTGTGGTTAATGGTGCAGTCAGCGTAGCCACAAAGCCTTAAGATTTCGGTTCTTGGGGCGTAACTAATGAACGTAAGTAAAAATTTGGGCTGACTCGGACGTGTATAATGCTATTCTAAAGTTGTTGACCGGAAATAAAAGAGAGGCTATCTTGCCATGCAAGTTAATGAGTTAGGGTTCGTAGCGAGCATTTTGTTCGTACTAGTTCCCGCCGTGTTTTTACTCATTCTTTACATCCAAACTGCCAGCCGCGAAGGTGGAAAAGATAATTAAGATTTGTATAAAATAAAGAACCCCTGCACTTGTAGTGTGGGGGTTTCTATTGATGCTTAAGCTTCGGTTCTGGCTAGCAATACCGGACAAGTAGCATTAACGCGAACGTAGTCAGATAAAGAAGCGCCTATAAGTCTGTCTATATCTACAAAACTCTTGGCAATTGAAGGACGGCGATCGGGCGAACCGAGTAATAATAAGTCTACGTTCAATTCTTCTGCCAAACGACAAATTTCTTCACCGGGTTTGCCACTGCTAGTATAACAACGAGCAGGTACAGCATATCTTTGGGCTTCTGCAACTGCCGCTGCAAAAACTGGATTTTTTTCGGAACTAACTTCGGTTATTTCCGATGATTTACCGCGTAAATCTGTATCAACATTAGCAAGAATTAACTGACCGCCGGGAATACCTTGCAATAAGAATGTAGCCAATTTTAAGCAGTGTTTTGCAGCATCAGATTTATCCATCGCCACCATAATGCGCTTAATATTTTTGACATAAATGTCATCTTTTACCAGCAACATCGGGCGAGAAGATAACTGAAAAACGTACTGACTAACTGAGTTTGATAAAATCGATTGCAGTCGCTTCAATCCGCGTGAACCCATAATTATCAAATCAGCGTCGATTTCATCGGCGACTTGACAAACTACATCTTTGGGATCTCCTTGCCGCAAAATTGAAGAAATCTGGCTAGGATCTAAATTTAAAGTTTGAATCGCATTAGCTAATATTCTACCACCTTCTTCCCACTTAGCTGTCATTGCTTCAGTGGTAGTTTTTCCCGGTACAACGTGCAAAACTGTAACTTTTGCCTTTTGGATGGATGGCAATTGTGTTAAAGTTTTTAACATTTCTTCAGCGTGCCCCAATCCAGAGACAGCTAGCAAAATTTTTTGGATCATGTTACCTTCTGTTGTTAAGTTTGCTATGGTTTTCACCGCTTTGCTCAACAACCTAGCAAGTAAATCGGTACAAATAAACGTTTGTCATTGGGTTTGAAATATATGACAAAGAGCTATCGATAAGTTATATTTATTTGCACCCAGTTACTTAAATTATCAACTAGGCTCCTAAGGATTAAGCATACTTCCAATTTTGCACTCTTAAGTTAACTATTTATAATTATTTTTATTAGTTTTAATCTATGTTAATTATTCTTAATTAAAAAATGGTTAAATATTGCAAACAAGTACCAAAAGAAAGTAAATAAATTAACGTTTTATGCTTAATAAAAAGTTAATTTATTCACCTTCAAGCTGGAAGCCTGAAGCTATACGAACAAAGCCCGCCTAGGCGGGCTAATTAGAGGATTAAGCAGCCATTAAACCATTATGCTTAAGTAAGGCTGCTGTACTCGGTTCGCGTCCTCGGAAGGATTTAAATACCTCCATCGGATGTTTGCTACCACCAAGAGCCAGTACTGTATCGCGGTAGCGTTTGCCAGTAGCTTTGATTACTTGCTCATCTTCTATGCCTGCTTCTTCAAAAGCGGCAAAAGCATCAGCACTGAGGACTTCTGCCCATTTATAGCTGTAATAACCAGCCGCATATCCACCAGCAAAGATGTGTCCAAAAGCGCATAAAAATGCGTCTTCGGGGAGTGGTGGTAAAACGGTTGTGGTTTTGGCTAGGCGATCGCGTACATCCTTAGCAGTTTCATTTCCGCCTGGACGATAGCGGTAGTGCAATTCCAAATCCAACATGCTAAAGTGCAGTTGTCTGAGCATACCACTACCACTCATGTAATTCTTTGCTGCCAACAGCTTTTGATAATAATGCTCTGGTAGCGTCTCGCCAGTTTCGTAATGCTTTGCCATCCCAAACAAAGTTGGTCTTTCATAGCACCAGTTTTCCATAAACTGGCTAGGTAATTCCACCGCATCCCATTCTACATTATTAATGCCTGCCGCACTGCTGTAATCTACCTTCGTTAGCATGTGGTGCAAACCATGACCGAACTCGTGAAATAAAGTTTCGACTTCATTAAAAGTCATTAAACTCGGCTTGCCATCGACAGGGGGAGTTTGATTGCATACCAAATACGCTACAGGTAAACGAGTATTAGTTACCCCCTGAGCTTTGATTTTCCCACGATTGATGCAGGTATCCATCCAAGCACCGCCGCGCTTTTCTGCGGGACGGCTGTAAGCATCTAAGTAGAAGTAAGCTATAGGATTACCCGTTTCATCAGCAATTTGGAAATAACGTACATCTTCATGCCATACTGGAGCTTGTCCATCGGCAGGAGTGACAGTCACGCCAAATAGCCGTTTCACTAACCCAAATAAACCATCTAGCACTTGGGGAAGCGGAAAATAAGGACGTAACTCTTCAGCTGTGAAAGCAAATTTTTCTTCTCGTTGACGTTCAGCCCAAAAGCTGATATCCCAATGCTTCAAATCATTCGCTTCTGCTGCACCCTTCTTTGCTGCAAAAGCTTTGAGTTCTTCTAAGTCTTTAACAGCAGCATCGTAACTTGCACGACGTAATTCTTCTAAAAGCGCTTCTGCTGCTTCAACATTCGGAGCCATTTTACTGGCTAAACTCAACTCAGCGAAAGTTTTAAAGCCGAGTAAGTTTGCTAGTTCTTGACGCAACTCCAAAGTGCGCTCAATTAGCGGGTTGTTATCCAACTCCCCAGAGTCAGCGCGAGTGATAAAGCCTTTGTAAAGCTGTTCTCGCAAATCGCGGCGGGTGCTGTGCTGCATGAAAGGACTATAACTCGGAAAGTCCAAAGTGATGCGCCAAGGACCGTTTTCGGGTGTAGCGTTTTCTGCACCTTCAGAGCGTGCAGCTTGTGCGGCAAGACTGAGTAAACTCGGTGGTAAGCCGTCAATTTCTGCTTTAGTTGTGAAAGTTAAACTGAAGGCTTTAGTAGCATCGAGTACATGGTTAGAAAACTTGGTCGAAAGTTCCGCTAACTCCATCTGAATAGCGTTGAAACGCTCTTTCGCTTCACCTTGCAACCCGACACCGGAAAGTTCTGCATCTCGAATTGAAGCTTCGATGATGCGCTGTTGAGCAGAATCTAAAGTTGCCCAAGTATTACTTTGCCGTAGTGTTTTAAAAGTATTGTAGATAGCTTGACTTTGACCAAGCTTGTTGACAAACTGCACGACATCTGGTTGAACAGTTTCATAAGCTTCGCGCAGTTCTGGGCTATTTTTTACGCCCATTAAATGGCTGACTATGCCCCAACTCCAATTTAGGCGTTCTGTTAAATGTTCTAAAGGTTCTACTAAACCGCTCCAAGATGGTTCTATCTTAGTTTCTAAGGTGGCAAGTTCTGTGTCTAATTCTGCCAGGAGTTGTTTGAAGGCTGGGACTACCTGTTCTGGGGAAATGTCAAAAAAAGGAGGTAAGCCGTAGCCTTTCAGTAAGGGATTTTGAGAAATAGTGGCGTTTGCACTCATGGTTTTGTGTGAGTTGCGAGTAAATAAGGGCGATTTTTATCTATATATCTTCAGTCTAGTAAGTTGAGAGAATGATTGAAGACGGTTTTTACGATTTATGCTTTCCTTGTAATGTAGCGATCGCCGTTTAATTTGAGTGCAGCATCCCAATGAAAGCACCGACAATAAAAAAGGATGCAGAAAAGCAAATGGTAGGTCTGACTCCTCAATTTCCCAAAAAACCCTCGTACAGACGTTTTAGACCGAACGTCTCTACAATTGTTTGGAATGACGAAAAATTGTTCTGTGAGGGGCTATACCCCTGATTTACTCCTCTGTATCTACGCTTTTGGTTACTAACATCGCGCTTTTGGTTACTAACATCGCGCTTTTGGTTACTAACATCACGCTTTTGGTTACTAACATCGCGCTTTTGGTTACTAACATCATGCTTTTGGTTACTAACATCGCATATCTTGCACCTACACCCTTCTAGGATACAGAACAGCGAATAATAGGTTTGACCCCTGATTCGCGCTTCTGTATCGTGAAGGGTGCGGCTATAGAGACAGGCTTCCAGCCTGTAGGTATTTTTTTATTTTGCTAAAGCTTCAGCTTGGCGATCGCCTTTTTGTTTATCAGGAATCAGCTTTTCCAATCCACGGGCAATCAACGGGAGAAATCCAATTACTAATACTACGCCCAATATGTTAAATATTATCTGAGCATTGGCAATTTGACGAGCAATGTCGTCCCCCGCACCCAGCATTGTTGAAAGCCATTTAGCGAGTGTTGCTAATTGTGCCGCAAATACAACTCCCACAGCAGCGCAAACAAGATTAAAAATTAAATGAAACACACCAGTTCTTATTGCTGGGCGATCGCGTCCAATCGTAGCTACTAGTGTATCAGCACATGTACCAACTTCCGCGCCCAGCATCAATGCTATCCCTGCGGGTAAGGAAATTAAACCTTGACTAGCCAAAGTCACGATAATCGCAACCGTAGCGGAGGAAGATTGAACTAAGATTGTAAACAATGCCCCAACTCCCGCACCGAGTAGCGTGTTATCCCCCAAGGTTTCCATCCATTTGATAAATGGCTGATATTCTTCAAAAGGTTCCATTGCCTTTTCAATTGTGTCAAGACCAAAGAATAACAAGCCGATACCAAGTACAATTAAACCGATTTGCTTCCAGCGTTCGGTTTTACCGAGAAAAATCAACAAAAAGCCTGCAAACATCGCAATCGGAGCATATTCATTAATTTTGAAAGCGACAATTTGGGCGCCAATTGTCGTGCCGATGTTTGAACCTAAAACGACACCGAGAGATTGCACAGACGATAATAATTCAGCACTAACCATCGCGATGACGATGATGATTGTTACTGAGGATGAATCTAATATCGTTGTTGCTACCGCGCCGGTTGCTACTCCAGCATAGCGATTGGTGGTGAACTTGCTAATTAATTCTTTGGCGCGATCGCCTGCGATCGCTTCCAATCCCTCTGCCATTCTTGTCACCCCATATAAAAAAAGCACTAGTCCCGCTAGCGCACCTGTTATCATTTTGAAAATATCCAGTTTTCCTGGTTTTTCACCTTCAGATTTACTACTTTTTTCTTCTTCGGAATTCTTATCTTGATTGCTTTGTTTCGGTTGCGCTTCTTGTACCCCAGCCTGAGTTTGAGCGTTAGCACTAACTTCTAAAACTGGTTTGTTAAACCAATGTAAATTATCTTCAACTACAGACGGTGCAATTACCAAACCCGAAACTAAAATACATAATATTAACAATTTAGGCAGTCTTTGATTTGACTTCTTTGAGAAAAACATAATACTTCCTCAAACATATCATTTAATACGCAATCTCAAACATGATAAATATCTATTGATGAGAGTTTCAAAAATAACCGGAACAAACATCAATATGCTGTTATGCACAAAAAATGGTGATGATATTACTTAAATGCAGATGTTGTCTTTTGCCAAAAGATCATTCATTTTTTTTATCATCAGTAGACAATAATATTTTTGCATTAATTAAGCTTTACTTTCTTACACCTTGAGAGGTAAATTCCAGATAAATGCATAGTTTGATGAAAATTTAAAAATAGCTTAAACAAATATTAACCCGAACAATTGAAAATAGTTTTATCAAAATAATGATTAATTGTTTTTCCAACAGCCCTTTCTGTGATTTAATCAAATAATAAAGTAATGAAAATCTCTCCCAATCCCTAATCCTTATATGATGAAGCGGTGGATTATGCCGTAAAGATAAACCTCAAGTTGAATTAATGGCAAAGTTAATTTTGATTCGTCACGGTCAAAGTACTTGGAATGCTGTAAACAAGTTTACAGGTTGGGTAGATGTGCCTTTGAGCAATTAGATGAACGTTATTACGGTGTTTTGCAAGGATTAAACAAAACCCAGACAGCACAAAAGTTTGGTCTAGACTTAGTTTACCAATGGCGCAGATGATTTTCCTTGCGCCCTCCAGGTGGTGAAAGTTTGGAAGATACATTAAAGCGATCGCTTCCCTTTTTGGTGCAGTTGCATTTTGACTCACCTCAAACACGGCGACAATATTGTAGTGGCAGCAAATCGGTAACTCTTTACGCTACTTTGCAACTTCAAGCTAATGTGAACTGGCAAGCGGTGGTATTACCAGGTTTAGTGCATGGCTTCACCAATCCACAATCAGGTAACGACCCCTCCAAGATAGTAGCTTACAACTAAGACAACACGAGCGATCGTGCCGAGCAATAAAGCATTTTTTTGCCCAAATATTTCAATATAAGTGAGTTTTATATCATCCTTCCGACAGATGGAGGAATCAGCCAAAACTACATTTTAGAGAGATGAAATTGCACTTCCTATCTTCTTAAAATGATGCTAAAGAATAAACAATAGGAATGTAACCATGTCGGAAGAAGAAAAGACCAAAACTCCAGATAACACAGCAGATGCATCAGGTGGCTATCAAACCACCATCGACGAAGAAACCCGCAAGACTGGCGTTGCTGCTGAGGATGATGTTAAGTCTACGGCAAGACCAGAAGCACCGGAAAATGATTCAGTACCAGGCAGCCCGAATCAGGGAACTGAATCGCGTTAAATTGTGCCGGAACTGTGTAAAGTAGAAGCAGTTTGATGCAAAAAATTACGAGTGGAGATGCGTTGCAATAGCGACAATCATCCACTCGATTTTTATAAATGCGATCGCCTCATATATATCAGGACTTACGGAAAAACTCTCCGAAACTCTCAACTTCTGTGTCCTCTGCGTCCCCTGCAATAACCCACGACGTGCGATTCGTTGAAAGCTGAATCACGGTAACCAGCCCGGCGCGACCTGAAATGGTCGTTTAGTAAGCGGAGGCTTCTCCGCCAAGGGATTCACACCCCTTGCCCTCACGTAAAAGACTCATTCGAGTCCGGT
>NZ_JTCM02000074.1 GCF_000817785.2 Hassallia byssoidea VB512170
ATATCAAACACTGATTTCTTCGTTGAAACAGAATCTGCACTTTCCTAGTCTCAAAGTCTTGTAAATATTGGCTTGCGAGTTTTCGGATGGGTCTAATTGCTCCATAGTAGGTCTGCTTTTCTCGTTCATTGACCACTGGAACCACAATTTCTTGGTCTGTTTTGCCCCATATATAGCCACTCAAATCTCCCCACATTAAATGACATTCATCAATTAGTAACGCTCTCAATTGGCCTGTTTCAATTTCGTTGCGGTTGCTTTCCAACAATGTTTCAATCTCTTTTTTTTTACGGCAACAGCACCTGGGTCGGCTTTTGGGTTTAATTTTGTGGTTTTCTTCCAACTGATTCCAGCTGCTTTAAACAAATCGTAGTAACTTTTTTTGGTTTCGTAAACTACATCGTATTCAAAAGCAAGTTTATACTCTAACTCTCCTATCTCCCAATAATTCTTTGTTTGAAGCCAACTCAATACCTCCTCTCGCTGCTCGGTACTCAAATAGCTCTTCCTTCCTTTGTAGTTTAGTCTTAGACCATTAATTCCATTTTCTTCATATACTTGTTTCCAACCTGTTATCGAACCCAGTGAAACGCCAAGAATTCTTTGGATTTCCTCATATAAGTAACCTTGATAAACCAACTTAACAGCTAACCCTTTTCTCACTTCACGGGTATTTAGATTTTGAACTATAAATTCCTCTAGTTCAGCGATCGCCTGCTGTAAATGCTGTTTTATCATTGCTTTTTATTATACTTAAATTTATCTCCGTATTATCTCTTAGTTTTTTTCAAAAATCAAATATGATTCCTATAGTAGTAATAGCAATAACAATGGTAGCAGCAAGCCAAAACACAAAATAGATTCTGATTCCTTCATTCTTGGTGAGGGGTCTTTCTATGATGATACAGACAATATGTTTGAGGATATTTAAGTATTTATTAATGCACATTTAGTAAAAATGCAAAGGAGATTTAAGATGGCAGCAATTCACTTCGTTGATGGTGAAAAAGGTGGAGTTGGCAAGTCTTTGTTTGCAAGGGTTATGGTCCAATACTGCATTGACAATAAACTCTCTTATGAGTTGGTAGAAGCAGACCAAAGCAATCCAGATGTGGGCGCATTTTACCCAGATAATCATAAAACAGCAGTTTTTAGCGAATCAGAGCGTAAAGCTTATGATGCTGATGAAATTTTTAATTTAGCACTCACAACTTCTGTGATTGTCAATTTACCTGCTCAAGTATACCCAGCAGTAACTGATTGGATTGAGCGGAATCAAATCCTAGAAATTACTGGGAAAAATAAGGTCAAAATATACAAGTGGTTTGTTTGTAGTGGTGGATATGACAGTGTTCAATTATTTATTCAATCTCTCGAACACTTTGAAAACAAGATTAAGCATATATTTGTACGCAATTGTGGTTTATGCGATGACTGGAAACATGTAGATGGACGTAAGGATTTACAGGAATTAATCAAAGCTTATAAAGTAGCTGTCATCAATTTTCCCAAGTTCAGCTATCGAGAGCGGGATATCCTTGATGCCAATCAGATAAATTTTTCTGCGGCTAGAGATTATGGAGAGTTAGGTGTATTGGGTAAGCAGCGATTACACAATTTTCTCAAAAGAGCTTCTGAGGAAATTGAGAAAGCTAAAATTTGGAATCTTCCGGCAGCTTCAATTACTGCCCCAACAGAAAAAGTTGATGATGCTAATGTCAACGGCAAAGTTGCTACCAAAAAGTAGTCTAAGTGATATCTCCCACCATCAAATCAAAGTACCAAATGAGCATGGGGGACGAGGGCGCGAATTACCTAAAAGTAAATACAGATATGAGTAATTCTCACACTGAAGAACTCGATTTAGACGATGAATTTTTGGATTCAGTAGCTGCTAGAGGCAAAGGACTGAGCCAAATTCCTTACCCAACTTTACTAGATTTAGCCATTCGAGGTAAAGATGATTCATTTAAAGCTAGGGTTTGGGAAATTGTAGTCCAAACCGGACTAGACCCTGATGACCCAGCATTTCTGATGATGATTGCTACTGGCAGGCTACAAGTGCTGTTGGAAGACAATCCCAAAGAAATGGAAGCAATGTTTGACCTGTGGCAAACGCAGCTTTATGACCATCTCCAGACATATGAAAAGGCAGCAATCAAAGGTCAGCAAAAAGCGATCGCTCAGTCAGTGACGGCATTAATTAGGCGTACTGAATTTGAGCGTGCTATTCATTCAGTTCCCTCTTTAATTGCTGCGGGAATACTGCTATTAATTGCAGCTGGAGTAGGTGGACTGGTAAGTGTAGGCGGAATGTCCTGGTATCAATCCAGTCATCTAGATCCTGCTGGGCCACGCCAACTCACACAAGCCCAAGCCAATGCTTTGGAATGGGCAACCAGTAATGAAGGTAAGTTTGCTCACAACCTAATGCAATGGAATCAAGATTTACTCAGTCGCGATCAAAACGGTCAGCTTTCTTGTGCTAAAGATGTCAAGCGTTTGGGGGTAACACTGGAAATTGGAGCAAGTAGCAGAAAAGCCTCATCCGGGTTCTGCACGTTATGGACATCACCTGGCAATCAGCGCAAGTTTGTATCTAAGTTAAAAAATTAGTTGTCAATTTTTCAATCGTAGAAGAGGATTCAGCAGATGTTTACCGGCAAAGTTAACTGGCTTTCGCTGCTGGTAATAGTAAGTATAATTACAGCTTGTACCCCTACTACTGTAAATGTCAGTGGCAAGGGTGAGAGGAATACGACTCAAGCTCAAGCTCAAACTGTGCCTGATTATCCGCCGATGTATGACGTGAATGTTAAAGTTTGTGGCAACATCATTGCCCCCCTCAAGGATGGAAAACGTTGTGTCAATCAACAATTGCGTTTGTGGGGGCCAGTAGGAGAGGCAAAATTAGCTCGTGCTGGTATTTCTCTGCCATCAGTGAAGAGCGTAGAGCATAAATTGGCGATCGCCTCGAAAGGCTGTTATCCTGTTTATTCCCAACCTGACCAGCAGCAGTTTTATTGGGCTGATTCCATTATTCAAGTCAACAGGGGAGGAACTGCACCCACAGTCGAAGTCAAGCCAACTCAACTTTCAAACCAGCAGATTTATGAGTTAATAACTAGTAAACTTTCCAGTCGGACAGTTAGAACATTTGGTGGGGTGGGTTGCGAACCTGCATCTTCGGTAAAATAAAGCTTTTACGGTTGAGGGTGGGTGGGCAAAAAAGTTACCCCACATTTTAGTGGGGCTGCTGTGAGAGCCAGCAGGTAATTAAGAAGCTTCAGCCCATCTAGCTGTACGTTGTTGTTTGTGAGCTTTGCGCCGCTCCCGTACTGCATCCAAATCTTTCAGTCCATACAGACGTTTGGCGTATGCTAATAGTTCATTGATGGGAGTTTCGCTATAGTCCTGGCGAAAGTGAATGTTATGTTCGTTCCAATCAAACTCTTGCTGACTGAAACGTGCTTGAGCAGCAAGTTCTCGTCCACTTTCTTCCCGCAAAACTTCCAGTACCATCAATCGTACTTTATCTTGATATCCCATTACTTGCTCTAAAGCTTTGGTCTGTTGCTGATTACGAGTCATTTAATTATCCTTTGATTAACGAATTACTACATCTCACCTAGACAGCATCGACAGATGCCTTCTGAGTTAGAGTTCACTTTTAAATCTCTTTAAGTCAGTAGCGATCGCTGCTTTCAATTCTGTTTTTTGTCTGCGGGTGGGCGGGGAATAAAAATGCCCCGATTTAGATAATTCGGGGCATTGTAATTAATCGTCAATTTCTACATCTTCATCATCTTCATCTTGTTCCAAATCGTCATTTATCAAGTCATCAGAGTTGCTACTCAAACTATTGAGTCCGTCCATGCGTTTAGACCGAGCAGCTTTATGAGAAGCACGTCTATCTCGAATTTCATCAAGATTATTCAAGCCGTAAAGTTTGCGGGCATAATTCACCAGTTCTTTTAATGGTGTATTTACATAGTCCTTACGGAACTGGGAATTGTGTTTGTCCCAATCAAATTCTTGTCCGTTAAACCTGGCTGCTGCTGCTAATTCTCTTCCTGATTCTTCCCGCAATACTTCAATTACCATCAGGTGTACTTTTTCCTGATAAGTCGTTACTCGTTCTAAAGCAGGAATATGCCTTTCAATTTTACGTGATGCTTTAGCAGTTTTGCGAGCATTAGCGTTCACCATGAGAATTACTCCTTGATATTTAGTATTTTTATCATAGAAACAGCATCGAAAGATGCAATTCGCTCCAATTTCAATTCTTTATTCAGCAAAAAAATAATCTGTATTGTTTGAGGCAATACATGGTTATTTTGGGTTATTATTCTGTCAGTTACTGAGAATAAGTCAGAATTATTTATTCGTCTTCATCTGAATCATCTAATTCGTCATCTTCATCTAAATCTTCGTCGAGTTCATCTTCGATATCCTCCTCATCTTCATCCAAGTCTTCGTCCAGTTCGTCATCTAAATCGTCAAGTTCTTCCTCTTCTTGTTCTTGGAAAGAATTACGACGTTCCAGAGATGCGCGGTTGAATTCCACTAAATCTGCTATTGCTTGCTCTGGGTCAGTACTAATAGTGTCATACAGCATACTCATGAAAATTGCCACTACTTCTGGTGCATATTTGAGTGCATCTGGTTGTCCAAACAATTTAGTAAATAATTTGGTATTCCATTTTTGCCAATCAAACTTTTTGTTACCACCTTTCTTTTTGACTTGGGCTGCAATATCAAGTCCGAGTTTTTCACGCGCTGCATGACCGATTTTAGTTGAAACACGCGAATCCCGTAGCTGCAACTTAACGCCGTATTCTTTGAAGATTAGGTTCCGCAATTCCTTCAACAAGAAGATTGCCTCTTCTTGTGGTGAAGCATTCGCTACCTTTGATTTAGTTGTAGCGGATGTGCCATTAGTTTTGGCAGATGTTTTAGCATTAGCTCCGTTGCGATTGTTGTTATTGGTTTGAGCTTTAGCGATTCCTTCGGAGCGCTTTGCATACGCCATTTTACAGCTTCCTTTAATCAAGTAAATTTTTCACCTCCTTGCCGCAATCGCGGCTTTCACATCCATTTCATTTCAATTTCATTTTTTTGCGATTTCAAACCTGTCTTTGCTGCGACGACAAATTTATGCTTTGGAATTAAGAGATAAAGAAACGCACTAGGAGCAGTTTCCGAAATTAACGCTGTACTGGAGGCGATCGCTCTTTTCCACGTAAGAAATATAGCCAACCCGCGAGTGATAACTATCCATGTGGCTAAAGCATCAGTAATAAATTTGCTCTACAAGGGGAAAGTAAGTTATTGAAGTCAGATTTATGAAATTGATGACAGACTGGCCTGCTCTAGCTAACCAAAATACACCAATTGTGGCTGTGGAGTATCATACGCCTGACAGAATGCAGATATTACAGCAGTTTTACCATTGGGGTGAAGAGCGTTCTTTGTCAGTCTTTGTCTGGAATCCTGGTTATTGTGGACTACAGAAATTAATTCAGCATCAAGATCAGTACATCTTACAGTCAACTGACAGGGGTAAAAACGGGGACATTATTCAGTATCTTCTGGAGGAATATCAACCAGCCATTTATTTACTGGAGGGAGTGCTAAATGAGGGTGATGGTAGCAAAATAAGTCAAAAATTCTGCATGGCGAACTCGATATTGCTGCCCTGCAACGTGCATTTCAAGTTTTAGTAGAGCTACATCCTTGTTTACGAACTACCTTTAGTGCTTCCCAAGGAAAACCCACGCAGCATATCCACGAACACTTAGAGGTTTGTTTTCAGCAAGAGGACACTTCGACCTGGAGTGAAGAATTCCTACGTGACTGCTTAATCACGGAAGCTCACCGTCCTTTCAATCTGGAAACTGGCCCCTTGCTGCGGGTAAATTTGTTCACTCAGTTGACCAATGAACATATCTTGCTGCTAGCTGTACACCATATCATCGCCGACTTCTGGTCTTTAACAGTACTTGTAGATGAGTTGGGAATTATCTATCAAGCACAAAAAGCTGACAAGCAACATACCCTCATTCCTCTAACCTTACAGTACACAGACTATGTTCGTGCTTTTGCAGAAATGCTCGCTAGTCCCACAGGTGAAAGGCTTTGGGTATATTGGCATAAACAACTTTCAGGCCAGTTACCAGTTCTCAATTTACCTACTGACCGACCTCGACCACCCATACAAACTTATCAAGGGGCTTCGCAGTTATTCCAACTGAATGCAGATTTAACACAAAAACTCAAAGCTCTCAGTAAGGCTAACAGTGCTACCCTCTATATGACCTTGCTAGCAGCTTTTCAACTACTGCTCTACCGCTTATCAGGTCAAGAGGATATATTAGTAGGCTCGCCAACAACAGGTAGAAGTCGGGCAGATTTAGCGGCATTGGTGGGGTATTTTGTCAACCCGGTGGTTGTGCGATCGCATATTTCTGGAAATCCAACTTTTGAGGCATTTCTCAATCAAGTGCGTTCCTCTGTACTTGATGCTTTCAAGCACTCTTGTTACCCCTTTGCACGCTTAGTTGAGCAACTACAACCAGTGCGTGACCCCAGTCGCTCCC
This sequence comes from Hassallia byssoidea VB512170, assembly GCF_000817785.2. Taxonomy (GTDB): domain Bacteria; phylum Cyanobacteriota; class Cyanobacteriia; order Cyanobacteriales; family Nostocaceae; genus Hassallia; species Hassallia carrinoi. The sequence continues at coordinate 6,600 of NZ_JTCM02000074.1, forward strand.
CACTGTTCCAAGTAATGTTTGTCTTGCAGAAAACGCACTTGCTCAACGAAGAAGGTTTGGCAGCATTCGCGTTAGGAGAAACAGGGGCAAGGATAAAACTAGGGGATCTAGAACTAGAATCCCTGCATTTGCCCCAGCGTATAGCTCAGTTCGATTTGACGCTGATGATGGCTGAGGTGAATGGAGCGTTGTCTGCTTCTTGGCAATACAATACAGACTTGTTTGATGCTGCTACGATTGCCCGAATGGCAAAGCATTTTCAGACATTGCTGGAAGGGATCATCGCTAACCCACAGCAGCACGTCTGTACTTTGCCACTTTTAACCGAGTCTGAACAGCATAAACTACTAGTGGAATGGAACACTATCCAAGCCGATTATCAAAGCGATTTCTGTCTCCATCAACAGTTTGAGTTTCAGGTACAGCAAACACCAGAAGCAGTTGCACTGGTGTTTGAACAAGAACGGCTCACCTACCGAGAATTAAACCAACGGGCGAATCAATTAGCACATCACTTGCAGGCTTTAGGAGTCAAACCAGAAGTGTTGGTTGGCATTTACCTAGAGCGATCAACAGATATGGTGGTGAGTATTTTGGGAGTTCTCAAGGCTGGTGGGGCTTACGTTCCCCTAGATCCCACCTATCCTAAGGAGCGTCTAGCCTTCATTTTAGATGATGCTCAGGTTTCAGTATTGTTAACGCAGGAGAAATTGCTTACAGGTTTGCTTGAGTGTGGGGCGCAGGTGGTTTGTTTAGACAAAGACTGTGAAATTCTAGGTCAAAAAAAGGTAGATAATCCATTTACTTCAGTAACTACAGATAATCTGGCTTATGTAATTTACACCTCCGGGTCAACTGGCAAACCCAAAGGTGTTTTGGTTAATCACCAGAACGTGATGCGGTTGTTTGTTGCCACCCAGTCGTGGTTTAACTTTAGCGATCGCGATGTGTGGACAAATTTTCACTCTTATGCGTTTGACTTCTCAGTTTGGGAAATTTGGGGCGCTCTCCTTCATGGTGGACAGCTGGTGGTGGTTCCTTACTGGATTACTAGGTCGCCAGATGCGTTTTATAACTTGTTATGCACCGAACAGGTAACAATCCTCAATCAAACTCCTTCTGCTTTTCGTCAATTAATACGTGTACAGGAGGAAGCAGGTAACACTGAAACTTTAGCTCTGCGAAAAGTGATTTTTGGTGGAGAAGCTTTAGAACTTCAGAGTTTACAGCCCTGGTTTGAGCGACACGGAGATAGGGAACCGCAATTAATCAATATGTACGGCATTACAGAGACAACCGTACACGTAACTTATCGTCCCATAACTATGGCGGATTTAAGCCAAAGAGTCGCTAGCCCAATCGGGCATCGTATTCCTGATTTGCAAGTATACCTGTTAGATTCACAACAGCAACCAGTTCCTATTGGGGTGGCTGGTGAACTCTACATTGGTGGTGCGGGTGTGACTCGTGGTTATCTCAATCGCCCGGAACTAAATGCTGAACGGTTCATTACTAATCCCTTTGAAAATTCAAAATTCAACCGTCTTTATAAATCTGGGGATCTGGCTCGTTACTTGCCCAATGGCGAACTTGAGTATTTGGGACGCATCGACCAACAAGTTAAAATTCGCGGGTTCCGTATTGAGTTGGGAGAAATAGAGGCAGTTCTGTGCCAACACCCTGCTATTCAAGAGGCGATCGCTCTAGTTCGAGAGAATAACTCTAAAAGCTGGGGGATCAATTCAATCAATGATCTGGAGGACTCAGTGGCGATCGCTGACTTACGCCGTTTTATCAAGGAGCGATCGCCTGAATCAAAATCTGAGCATAGTAACCAGTTATTAGTTGCTTATTGTGTTTATCATCAGGAGCTAAAACCTAATCTGACTGAATTACGCGGCTTTTTGCAAGAGCGATTGCCAAACTACATGATACCTGCGGCTTTTGTGATGCTCAAGGCATTTCCCCTGACGGCGAACGGGAAAGTAGATCGCCCTGCGCTTCCTGCTCCCAGCAACGTTCGACCTGATTTAGAAAAAGTATTTGTAGCTCCGCGCACATCAGAGGAGAAGGTGCTAGCTCAGATTTGGTCACAGGTTCTAAATCTCGAGCCGATAGGCATACACGACAATTTCTTTGAATTAGGGGGCGATTCTATCCGGAGTATTCAGGTACGAGCAAGAGCCACTGAACAAGGCTTGAACTTTTCGCTTCAGCAACTCTTTCAGCATCAAACTATTGAGCAACTAGCGCAAGTATTGACTTATTGCGAATCTCATGCTTTTTCAACGCCGAAAACGGCAGCATTTAGCCTCATCTCTGATGCAGATCGTCAAAAACTACCTAGCGGTATAGAAGATGCTTATCCCTTAGCTAGGATTCAGGCTGGAGTGATATTTCACAGTCAAGCCAGTCCTGATTCCCCGATGTATCATGACATCTTCCTTTATCATCTGGCAGTCCATTTAGACACTCAGCTTTTTCAAAAGGCTCTACAGCAGTTGGTTGAGCGTCACGCCATCCTCCGCACCTCATTTGATCTGACTAACTTTATCGAACCACTACAGCTAGTTCATCAGACAATTTCTGTACCATTTCATGTAGAAGATTTGCGCCTTCTGTCGCCAGAACAACGCCAGCAAGCAATAAAAAACTGGATAGAAGCGGAAAAAACTCGAAATTTTGACTGGAATTGCCCTCCCCTGATTCGCTTTTTTATTCACCGCCTCACAGATGATTCCTTTTATCTGACTTTGAGTTTTCACGACTCGATTCTAGATGGATGGAGTACAGCTTCTTTACTCTCAGAATTGCTGCATCGTTACGACGCTCTCCTCAGTGAAGAAATCTATCCTCTTGATTCACCTCCAACTATTTCTTACCGAGACTTTATTGCTCTTGAGCGTTCAACCCTTAAGTCCACAGAATGCCAAGAATACTGGCAAAAGAAATTGCAAGGTCATGTAATCACGAAATTACCTCGCTGGTTGTCTACTCGTGGTAAAACCGGAAATCCTCAAATTGGTGTTCTCAATGTTCCCATTTCTCACCAGCTTTCTGACGGATTAAAGAAACTGGCTCGACTGGCAGAAGTTCCAGTTAAACACGTCTTACTGGCTGCACACTTAAGAGTTATGAGTTTGCTCAGTGGTGAAACCGATATCCTTACAGGGCTGGAGTCCAATGGAAGATTGGAAGAAAAAGACGCAGAGCAAACGCTGGGTATTCACCTCAACACAGTCCCTTTGCGTCTGCAACTGAGAGGCGGAACCTGGGTAGAGTTAGTGCAACAAGTCTTTGAGGCGGAACGGGAATTGTTAGCCTTTAGACGTTATCCCTACGCTGAGTTGAAGAAACTTAACAGTAATCAGCATTTATTTGAGACTGTTTTTAACTACACACATTTTCATGTTTTCAAAAGCCTGCAATCCTTGAAAAATATAGAAATTTTGGGGGCGCAAGGATTTGGAGAAACCCACTTTGCTTTGAGGGTTGAGTTTAATCGCGATCCAATTTCGGAACGGATACAACTCGATTTGGAGTGTGATTTAACAGATATAGACAATGCACAACTAGAGGCAATTGGCAACTATTTCAGCGAAACCTTAATGGTAATGTCTACACAGCCTTGGGATCGTTATGAGTTCCAATGTTTGCTCCCAGATAAAGAACAGCAGACTCTGTTAGTGGATTGGAATAACACTACAACTGAATATTCACAGGATTTATGTATTCATCAACAATTTGAAATTCAGGCTGCAAAAACCCCTGATGCGATCACCTTAATTCTTGAAGATCAGCAACTCAGTTACCAAGAATTGAACGATCGCGCCAATGTAGTTGCACATCACCTACGTAGTTCAGGAGTTAGTCCCAATGTACCAGTAGCAATCTGTGTAGAGCGATCGCTGGAAATGGTAGTGGGAATCCTGGGTATCCTCAAAGCTGGCGGTGCTTATATTCCGCTAGATCCGGCGTATCCTAGAGAACATCTGTCCTTCATCCTAGAGGATGCTCAAGTACCAATTTTTCTGACTCAAGCACATCTGATTCCAGGACTCCCCGCCCATCAGGCGCAAATAGTATGTCTAGACTCAGATAAGAACACCTTGACTCAGGAGAGTATAGAGAACCCCGTCAACAACAATACTCCAGAAAATCTGGCATACATCATCTACACCTCCGGCTCAACAGGGCAACCCAAGGGAGTGTTAATTACTCACAAAAACTTGGTTCACTCGACCAGTGCTAGGATGACCTACTACCAAGAAGCCGTTAGCAGTTTCTTATTAGTTCCCTCCTTCGCCTTTGATAGCTCAGTAGCCTGCATTTTTTGGACACTTTGTCAAGGAGGAACCTTGGTGCTGCTGAAGGAGGGTAGCCAAAAAGACATTTGGCAGTTGGCAAAGGCGATCGCTAAATATCAGATTTCACACTGGTTGAGTGTTCCTTCCCTATACAGCGCTCTATTGGCGCATATAGATTTGGCCGAGTTGGTTTCTCTTAGCACCGTCATTGTAGCAGGGGAGACTTGTTCTAGTGAGTTAGTAGAACGTCACCGTCAACTACTGCCTTCGACATCCCTATTCAATGAATATGGCCCAACGGAAGCAACAGTCTGGAGCAGCGTGTACGATTGTCAAAACCATGATTTAACAACTCCTGTTCCTATTGGTCGCCCAATTGCGAACACCCAAGTATATTTGCTGAATTTTTATGGTCAACTAGTACCAATTGGAGTTCCTGGGGAACTACATATCAGTGGTTTTGGTTTAGCTAAGGGGTATCTTAACCGCCCTGAACTGACAGCCCAAAAGTTTATCCCCAATTTGTTTAGCAATGAACCAAGCGATCGCCTTTACAAAACTGGGGATTTGGCGCGTTACCTACCGAATGGCAACATTGAGTTTTTGGGACGTAGCGATCATCAGGTGAAACTGAGAGGATATCGTATTGAACTAACAGAAATTGAAGCAGTTTTATTGCAACACCCCCTTATCCGCGAGGCTGTTGTCATTGTCAGGGAAGATAATTCAGGTAACAAACGTTTAGTAGCTTATGTGTTATCTGAGCAAAAACCTGCGCCTACAAAGGGCGAATTGCAGAGTTTCTTAAAACAAAAGTTACCAGAGTACATGATCCCCACCACCTTCGTCATGCTGGATACCCTGCCATTAACTCCTAATGGGAAAGTCGATCGTCGGAATTTGCCAGCACCCGAACAAGACCAATCTGAAGAAGAAAAAATGGTTCAAATTCTCAAACTTCTGGAGACTCTTTCAGAAGACGAAGTGAAAGCAATGCTTTCCCAAAAACAATTATCCATACAAAGTCAGTAATAACAATTTGCCATGAAGATGCACTTAATATTGGCATTGCACAAACAACGAATGAAATAAGTTAAAACTCCTTATCCTCTCTGCGCGACGGACACTTTCCTCAAGTCGGGAAACCCGCCCACGGAGGTGTCCTCCTCTACGACTCTGCGTGAGATAAATTTTAAATCTAAAATCCAAAATTGCTATGAGCGACGATCTTCTCAAGCGTATTGATTTACTTTCAAAAGAAAAGCGTGAACTTCTAGAAATGCTGATGAAGGAGGACACGGTATCACAAACTACTTATGTAGCACCCCGCACACCAGTAGAGGAGGAACTGGCTAATATCTGGAGTCAGGTGTTAGGGATCGAGCGAGTGGGCATCCATGACAACTTTTTGGAGTTAGGAGGAGATTCGATTCAGAGTATTCAGGTTGTAGCCAAAGTCAATCAGGTAGGTATTCAACTTAGTAGCAATCAGTTGTTTGAGCATCCAACAATTGCGGAGTTGGCAACAGTTGTGGGGATAAATTCTGCTCCTCAAGCACAACAGGAGCCAGTTATTGGGTCAGTACCCCTAACACCTATACAAAAGTGGTTCTTTGAGCAAAACTTAGAGGAACTTCACCATTGGAACCAAGCTGTTTTACTAGAGGTACAGCCAGGTCAAGACCCAGCATTGCTAGAGCAGGCTTTTGGGCAACTGCTAATTCATCATGATGCACTGCGTCTGAGATTTGAACAAAAACAAGGAATCTGGCAGCAGGGTAATCAAGGTCTTGGCGAGACAGTATCTTTTTCTCAGTTTGATCTATCGCAAATTACAGAATCAGAGCAAGCATTTGCCATTGAAAGGATAGCAACAGAACTACAAAGTAGCCTTAACTTGTGCGAAGGACCGCTAATGAGGGTGGCATTCTTCAACATTGGGGATCAAAAACCCGACCGTCTGTTACTGATTGTGCATCATTTGGTGGTGGATGGAGTTTCTTTCCGAATAATGTTAGAAGATTTTCAGACAGTTTATGAGCAGTTGACTCGTGGGGAGGCGATTTTTATGCCGCCAAAAACGACTTCCTTTCAGCAATGGTCTGGGCTATTAACAGAGTACGCTAACTCACAAGAACTTAAGCAAGAATTGACTTATTGGTTAACACAATCTCTACAGACTCAGCGTATACCAGTAGACTTCCCAGAAGGAGCGAATACTGAAGATTCAACTGGCATTGTGTCGGTATCTCTTACACAACAAGAAACCCAAGCTTTACTTCAAGAAACCCCAGCAGTCTATCGCACCCAGATTAATGAGGTGTTGTTAACATCTGTGGTGCAAGCTGTTTCCGAATGGACAGAGACGCATACTCTTTTGATTGACCTAGAAGGTCATGGACGCGAAGCAGTAATTGCAGGTGTAGATACATCCCGCACGGTAGGCTGGTTTACTTCTGTATTTCCTGTGCATTTGGATTTAGAAAAAGTTCACGATTCACTAGATACATTAATGTCGCTCAAAGAACAACTCCGCTCCATCCCCAATCGAGGTATTGGTTATGGCTGGCTGCGTTATTGCAGCAGCGACGTAGAAATTGCAGAGAAACTTTCAGTGCTTCCTCAAGCAGAGATAATTTTCAATTATCTAGGACAATTTGATCGCGTCTTCGCTGAATCTTCGACTTTCCAACTAGCCCAGGAATCTTATGGGCCGACTAATAGTCTCAAAGCGACTCGCTCCCATTTGCTACAGCTTATCGGCAAAGTCATGGGAGGACAACTGCAAGTGAACTGGGCATATAGTAAAAATATTCATCGACGCGACACAATAGAAAATTTAGCTCAATGTTTTATAGAGACACTGCGATCGCTAATTAACCATAGCCAGTCCAATAACTCAACCAGCTTCACGCCATCCGACTTTCCAGAAGCGGAGTTGAGTCAAGAACAACTCGACCAGCTTTTCAGAAATTAAACATCAAAATATGCTCAAGAAAGAGTTTTAACTATGGAAGCTAAAAATATCGAGGACATCTACACACTCTCGCCGACACAACAGGGTATGCTCTTCCATGTTCTGTCTGCTCCCAATTCTGGAATATATATTGAGCAGGCGATTTGTATTTTACAAGGAAATCTGAACATTTTGGCCTTTGAGCGGGCTTGGCAGCAGGTAGTGCATCAGCATCCTAGTTTAAGAACAGCTTTTGTGTGGAAAAATTTGGATAAACCAATTCAGATCGTTTCTCGAAGGGCGAAATTGCTGATGCAGCAGTACGATTGGCGCGAACTTTCAACTACTGTTCAAGAAGCGGAATTACAAGATTATCTGCAAACAGACCAAATTCGTGGCTTTGAGCTTTCTGAGCCACCATTAATGCGTTTGGCTGTTATCCGAATAGAAAAAGATACTTACAAGGTCGTTTTCAGCAGTCACCATTTAGTCCTTGATGCATGGTCTAACGCCATAATTCTGAAACAAGTTTTTGCATTGTACGAGGCGTTCTGCCACGCTCAAAGTATCCAATTAGAGCCTAGCCGTCCCTACCGAGACTACATTGCTTGGCTGAAGCAGCAAGATTTGTTCCAGGCAGAGGCATTCTGGCGGCGGTTTTTGCAACGCTTGAAAGCGCCTACTCCTCTACTAATAGACCGAAGTGCTAATAACTTATCCAGTGTGGAGGCAGGATATGGTCAAATTCATACAAAGCTGAAAATAGCAACTACAACAACATTGAAATATCTAGCGCAAAAGCAGCAATTGACACTGAATACATTGATGCAAGGAGCTTGGGCTTTGCTCTTAGGTCACTATAGCGACAAGCAAGATGTCGTCTTTGGGACAGTCGTATCCGGTCGTCCATCTACTTTGCTAGGAGTAGATTCTATGGTGGGACTTTTTGTCAATACTCTACCAACGCGTGTTTACTTGTCTTCTGAACAGTTGCTCCTTTCTTGGTTAAAGGACATACACTCCCAGCAGATCAAGCTGCACCAATATGAACACACCCCGTTAGTAAAAATCCAGAAATGGAGTGAGATAGCCAAGGAGTTGCCTTTGTTCGACAGTATTCTGGTGTTTCAAAACTCCGCTATCGATATTTCTCAGCTATCAACAGCGAACTTAAAAATTGACTATGTTTATACCAGGGGACATTCCAACTATCCGCTCACCATCAGGGTGACACCATCACCAGAGCTATTATTGGAAGTGATTTATGATTCACAACGCTTTGCGATCGCCACAGTGACCAGAATCTTAGAGCAATTTGCAGCACTGCTTGACTATATGGTGACACAGCCCGATTGCCAATTGAGTGCCTTAGTAGAAATGCTCAATGAAACTAAAAGGAAACAAAAAGCTACTGCTCTCAGGGAACGCCGACAAGCTGTCGCCGAAAAGTTAAAGAGTGTGCAGCCAAAAGCTGTCAGATTGTCACACGGGGATCAATCAAGCTCAAATCAGATAGTGGTCTAAATACATGAAAACTGCTTTAAAAGAAAATTTAAAAAGGAAAGTATAACGTGTGTGGCATAGTGGCGATATTTTCAAAACAGGAACCTATTTCAACAGAGGTATTGGCGCTAGCTACTCAGCGGCTGCACCATCGCGGGCCAGATCAACAGCGCCAGTGGGTTGCACCTCATCAACGAGTAGGGTTAGGTCATGCTCGACTGAGTATTATCGATCCGATGACGGGGGAGCAGCCTATAGCGAACGAGGACGAAAACCTACATATTGTTGTTAACGGTGAGTTTTATGGTTTTGAACCAATTCAGCGTGATTTGAAGCAACGGGGACATCAACTCCGTACTGGTTCTGATAGTGAGATAGCACTTCATCTTTATGAGGAGATGGGTACACGATGTTTAGAACAGCTGCGCGGTGAATTTGCCTTTGTATTGTGGGATGAATCAAAGGAACTTGTGTTTGCGGCACGCGATCGCTTTGGCATCAAACCACTCTACTATGCAATGGTAGGCGACACAATCTATTTGGCATCCGAAGTCAAAGCTTTATTTGCAGCAGGTGTACCAGCAAAGTGGGATCATGAGTCTTTTTTCCAACAGATGTTTATCTATTTGAACCAAGACCGCACATTATTTGCAGGTATATATCAAGTGCCGCCGGGTCACTATCTTTTGGCAACGCGCCACGGTATAGAGCTTGTCCGCTATTGGGATCTTGATTACCCAATAAATGATGATACCACTACTCGACACAGCGATGCTGAATATATAGAACAACTTCAAGACACATTGGCTGAGGCGATCCGAATTCGCCTACGAGCTGATGTGCCAGTGGGGTGCTTTCTCAGTGGCGGCGTTGATTCGTCCACAGTACTTGGCATGGCAGCGAAATATAGTTCGGAGCCGATTCGGGCATTCACCGTCAGCTTTGATCATACAGCTTATGATGAAACATCAATTGCCCGTGAGACAGCAGCATACGTCGGCGCTGATTTTCAATCCATTCCACTCAATCAATCCGATTTTGCCAATCATATTGCCGATGCAATTTGGCACGCTGAAACCCTAGCTATTAACCCTCATGGTGTTGCCAGATATCTGCAAAGTCGCGTAGTGCATGACTCAGGTTATAAAGTCGTACTATCTGGCGAAGGCTCTGATGAAATATTTGCTGGATATAGTCACGCACGGCAAGATTTGCTTTTTAATAAAACAGTGCAAGCAACAACTATTCAGCAGGGATTGAATGAGAGTCTTGGAAAAAAGTCAGCGGCTCGTGTGCTGTTACAAAATAGTACCCCACTTGCCTTAGAAGGAGTGCAGCAAACATTAGGATTTATCCCATCTTGGCTGAAAGAAATAGCGATAAATAGATCATTCTTCCATATTCTCCTTGCACCTGATTATGCTGCCCAATTTGCTGATAAAAATGTTTACAGTCTCTTTTTAAAGCAGTTCGATATACCAGGGCAGCTTGCAGGACGGGAACCTGTTATTCAGTCACTTTATTTATGGTCTAAATCAATCTTGCCAAACTATATATTATTTGCTGAACGTTTGGAAATGGCACACGCCGTTGAAGTACGTTTGCCATTTCTAGATCACCATGTTTTCGAGTTAGTGCGTCAGATGCCAGTCTCGCTTTTGATTCGTGGAATGAAGGAAAAATATGTGCTACGAGAGGCATCTCGACCTTTCTTAACTGACACAGTTTACGCTCGCCCAAAACAGCCATTCACCGCACCGCCTGCAACTCTGACAACGAACAATAAATTGTACACATTAATACAAGATTCCTTGCGTAGTTCAGCTATGAAATCATTGCCATTCTTCGACCAAGCGACAGTTATCGCATTACTAGATAAACTTCCCGAAATGAATGACAACAAGCGTATAGCCCTAGACTCGATCCTACTAATGACATTGTGTACATATTTTCTTCATACTAAATATAATTTGTAAAAAAACTAGCAGGAATAAATTAAATACAAAAACTAAAAAACAAGCTTGTAATAAAAGCTTCAGCCCTTAAAATACTTACTACTTTATTCTTGCTAAAATAACTCTTATTTCATCTCTTACTTCGCGTCCTTTGCGCCCTTTGCGGTTCGTTAAAAAAGTAAGTAATAAGTAACAAGAGTATCAGCGATCAATCGCTCACTACGAGCCTAATTAAACTCAAAAATAGGTGAAGTCAGGTAAATGCTAGATGAAGTTATTGAAGGATATAAACTTTCGCCCCAGCAGAAACGTCTCTGGTCGTTGCAGCAAAATAGTAGAGCTTACCAGAGTAGATTAGCCATTCTGATTCAAGGAACTCTCAATATTGAGCTTTTAAAAGAATCTTTGCAGAAGCTGATAAAGCGGCATGAGATTCTTCGCACAACGTTTTATAAACTACCTGAGATACAGCACCCAATTCAGGTAATAAGTTGTACTAACAACATATCATGGCAAGAAATTGATCTAACTAGTTGGATAAATGAGAAACAAGAGGGAAGAATAGAAGAGATTTTTGAAGAAGAGGAGCAGCATTGTTTTGATTTTGAAAAAGGGTTACTCCTGCGTTGTACTCTCCTGAATCTATCAACACAAAAGCATATTTTACTGATCGCCCTACCTTCTCTATGTGCCGATGCTCAAACGCTTGAAAATCTTGTTAAAGAAATTTCTTGTCTTTATGCCACATATCCAGCGGATTTGGAAGAACCGATTCAATACATTCAATTTTCTGAATTGCAGAATGAACTGATTGAATCAGCAAACACAGAATTAGAAAGGGGATATTGGCGCAATAAGAATATTTATGAGCTTCTTAATGTGAAGCTACCCTTGATAAATCAAACTTTTAAAAAAGCAGAATTTTTACCCAAATTTATCACCTTGACAGTTGACCCGGAACTGTTAACAAATATTGAGATAATTATTCAAAAATATAATACTTCCATTTCCGTATTTTTACTAGCTTGCTGGCAGGTCTTGCTCTGGCGTTTAACCGGACAGTCAGACTTGATAGTTGGCTTCTATTGTCATGGTCGTATTTATGAAGAACTTGAAGAGGTAATTGGACTGCTGGCAAAATATTTACCAGTGCATTCTCATTTAGAAGATAACTATAAGTTTAGCCAACTTCTGTGGCAGGTTAATGAATCAATCAGCGAGGTAGAAGAATGGCAAGAATATTTTAGTTGGGATCAAGCAGTTGTAGAGACAAAAAAATTAGAGGAACCGTCTTTCTTCCCATTTGGTTTTGATTGTCAGAAACAGCCGATAAAGTATTCTGCTGATGAGGTATCATTTGAAATTTATCAGCAGTATAACTGTATTGAACGGTTTCAAGTTAAATTATCTTGTATAGTTCAGAAAAATTCTATCATTACAAAGTTTTACTATGACTCTAATTTATTTGCCCAACAGCATATCAATTATTTAGTTAGACAATTTCACACATTATTAGAGAGCATTGCTAGCGATCCAGAAACGTCGATTGGTAAATTGGAAATTTTGAGTGATATCGAGCGACAACAACTGCTCTTTAAGTTTAATGATAGAGGGACGGATTACCCACTAAACAAGTGTATCCACCAACTAATCGAGGAACAAGCAGAGCGTACACCAGACAATTTAGCTGTCGTATTTGAAAACCAACAATTGACTTACCAAGAGCTTAACGCTCGTGCCAATCAACTGGCACATCATCTTCAGACTTTAGGAGTAAAACCGGAAGTACTGGTGGGGATTTGCGTGGAACGCTCTTTGGATATGCTAGTGGGGATATTAGGTATCCTCAAAGCTGGGGGAGCATACGTACCAATCGATCCAACTTCTCCTTTGGATAGGTTGGCTTATATGTTAGAAGATTCCCAAGTGCCAGTGCTATTGACTCAAGAGCGGTTGCTCAAAAACCTGCCTGCTCACGGGGCGCAGGTACTCTGTATAGATGCAAGTTGGGATACCATTGCTAAAGAAAGCGATGATAATTTTGTTAGTGGAGTAATCACTGATAACCTAGCCTACGCGATCTACACCTCTGGCTCTACAGGGAAACCCAAGGGAGTGCAGATCACGCATCAAAATTTAGTTCACTCCATAAATGCTCGGATTTTTTATTATCACAAACCAGTTACCAGTTTTTTATTAACTTCACCCTTTCCTTTCGATAGTTCCGTTGCAGGTATCTTTTGGACTTTTTCTCAAGGGGGCGTTATCTCACTTCCAGCAGAGAATTTTCAGTTAGATTTTATCAAAATTATAGAAGCGATCGCTCAACAGCAAATTTCCCATCTATTATGTCTTCCATCTCTCTACAAACTAATATTGGAGCAAGCCCAACCACAGCAACTAATTAGCCTGCAAACCGTAATTTTAGCTGGAGAATCATGTCCACAAAAACTTGTAGACCAGCATCGTGAATTACTGCCTTATACATTATTATTCAATGAATACGGCCCGACTGAAGGAACAGTTTGGAGCAGTGTATATGATTGTCGAAAACATGATTTGAAAACTGTGGTTCCCATTGGTCGCCCAATTTCCAATACCCAGATTTATATACTCGATGCTCATCTACAACCAGTTCCAATTGGAGTTTCTGGTGAATTGCACATTGGCGGTCTTGGTTTAGCAAGAGGATATCTCAACCGTCCTGAATTAACTGCCGAAAAGTTTATTCCCAACCCCTTCATCGATTTTGGATTGCCGATTTTAGATTTTAGATTAGAGGATAGCTGTGATAATTCTGATAATCCAAAATCTTGTTGCTTATACAAGACAGGAGATTTAGCCCGTTACTTATTAGATGGCAATATTGAGTTTTTGGGACGAATTGATCATCAAGTAAAGATTCGGGGCTTTCGCATTGAGTTGGGAGAGATTGAAGCGTTACTGACTCAACACCCAAATCTGCGGGAAGTCGTAGTTTTGGCTGAGGAGGACAACATGGCTAACAAGCGCTTAATTGCCTATCTTGTTCCAAAGCAAGAGCCAGCACCAAAGATTAGTGAACTGCGTAGCTTTTTGAAAAATCACTTACCTGATTATATGATTCCGTCGGATTTTGTGGTCTTGAAGACGCTACCACTTAACCCCAATGGTAAAGTAGATCGCCAAGCGCTACCGACTTATAAGCAGGAAAAGTCAGAACTTGAAGTAGTATTTGTTGCACCTCGCACCTCAGTTGAAAAAGCATTAGCTCAAATTTGGTGTCAAGTACTTGGTTTAGAGCGAGTAGGAATTCATGATAACTTCTTTGAGTTGGGAGGAGATTCGATCCTCAATATTCAGATCGTTTCCAGAGCTAGTCAAGCAGGTCTTCAGCTGATTCCTAAACAGCTATTTGATTACCCAACTATTGCCGAGTTGGCAGCATTAGTTGGCACAACCCAAAGTATCGAAGCTGAACAAGGGGTGGTGAGTGGTTCAATTCCCCTAACTCCCATTCAACACTGGTTTTTTGAGCTGCACTTGCCTAATCCTCACCACTATAACCAAGCAATCTTGCTGGAAGTGCAGCAAGTTATTAACCTGGCACTCTTGGAGGAGGTAATACAGCAATTATTGCTACACCACGACGCACTTCGCCTGCGTTTTATCGAAAAAGAATCTGGCTGGCAGCAAATCAACACCGAACCCAGCAAATTAGTGCCATTTACCAGCTTAGATTTGTCAATGTTACCAGTAACAGAGCAACAAAGTGCCATTGAGGCAACTGCCGCCGAACTGCAAACTAGCCTCAATCTCTTAGAAGGGCCATTGATGCGGGTTGCTTTCTTTAAACTGAGAGTTAGCGAACCAAGCCGCTTACTAATTATTATCCACCATCTAGCTGTTGACGGTGTTTCCTGGCGGATTTTGCTTGATGACCTTGAAAAAGCCTACAAGCAGCTTAGTCAAGGGGCGATACAACTTTCACTAAAAACAACCTCGTTTAAGCAGTGGGCGGAAAGACTCACAGAGTATGCCCAATCAACAGAGCTTCAGCAAGAATTAAACTACTGGTTAACAAAGCTACCCAAGCAGGTTTCACGGCTACCAATAGATTACGTTGAAGGAAAGAATACACTGGCTTCAACTCGCACCATATCAGTAAAGCTAAATGCTCAAGAGACTCGTTCTCTATTACAAGAAATTCCCACAGTCTATCGAACCGAAATTAACGAGGTGCTGCTGACAGCACTAATGCAGGCTTTTGCACAATGGACTGGAGTGCGATCGCTTTTGGTGGATGTGGAAGGTCATGGACGGGAAGGAATTTTTGCGGATATAGACCTTTCTCGGACAGTAGGCTGGTTCACCACAGTGTTTCCAGTATGGTTAGCACCAAAAGATTCTTCTAATTTAGAGGTGTTGAAGTTAGTTAAAGAACAACTGCACACAATTCCAAATCGAGGTATTGGCTATGGTGTGCTGCGCTATCTCAGTAGAAATGTAGAAGTTACCCAGCAGCTCGTCGCTTTACCCCAAGCGGAGGTGAGTTTCAATTACCTGGGACAGCTTGATTTGATTTTGCCTGAAGCTTCTCTGTTTAAACAAGCCCAGGAATCGACTGAACCTGCCCGCAGTCCCCAAGGAATCCGAAAATACCTACTGGAAGTCAACAGCTTTGTTGTGGGAGGTCAATTGCAAATTGAGTGGACATACAGTGAGGCTATTCATCAACAATTCACAATTGAGAAGCTGGCTCAGAGTTGCCTAGAGGTGCTGCGATCGCTCATCACTCACTCTCAGTCCCCTCATGATACCAGCTACACGCCTTCAGATTTTGCCGAGTTTCAGTGGAATCAATGGAGCCAAGCCGACTTAGACGAGATGACCAAAGCTATTGGAGAAGGAAGTTGAAAAATATAGAAAATTTTTATCCCCTCTCGCCCATGCAGGAGGGCATACTCTTTCACACCCTTTACGCTCCTGACTCAGGAGTATATTTTAATCAAACGCTTTGTACCTTGCATGGTAATTTGAATATCTCGGCATTTGAGCAAGCTTGGCAACAGGTTGTAGTTCGCCATCCCATTCTCAGGACAGCTTTCGTCTGGGAAGGAATTAAAGAGCCGATTCAAGTAGTGTACCAGTATGTGAAATTGCCTTGTACACAATATGACTGGCAGGGACTATCAGTACAAGAGCAGCAAGAGCGACTAGATACTTTCCTTGAGACAGACCGAAAACAGGGCTTTGAACTTAACAAAGCGCCTCTGGTGCGCTTAACTCTGATTCGCGTTGCTGTTAACACTTACCAGTTTGTCTGGAGTCATCACCATTTGCTTCTAGATGGATGGTCTTGGCCCCTAGTTCTTAAGGAAGTTATTGCTTTTTACGAAGCATACCGTCTGGGTCAGAACTTACATTTGCAATTACCTCGTCCTTATCGAGACTACATTGCTTGGCTACAGCAGCAAAAACTTTCTCAAGCTGAAGTGTTTTGGCGGCAAATGCTTATTGGATTTAAAGCACCAACTCCTTTAGTATTTTCTCGGATAAATGACAAATTTGTTAGCCAAATAGAAAGTTATGGTTACGAAGAAATCAAGCTATCAGAGATACTGACAACAGCATTAAAATCTCTAGCTATCAAGTATCAGCTAACACTCAACACCATAGTGCAGGGAGCATGGGCTTTACTTCTGAGCCGTTACAGTGGTGAAGATGATGTGGTATTTGGTACTACTGTCTCCGGTCGTCCAGCAGAACTGATAGGAGCCGAGTCTATGGTGGGTCTGTTCATTAGTACCCTGCCAGTGCGGGTGAAAATTGATCCTGAAGATTTACTTTTATCCTGGCTGAAGAGGCTTCAGACTCAACAAATTGAAGCGCGACAGTACGAATACACTCCTCTAGTAAAAATTCAAGGCTGGACTGATGTACCAAGGAGTATGCCTTTGTTCGAGAGCCTAGTAGTTTTTGAGAACTACCCTGTAGAGGCTTCCTTGCTGGAGTGGAGTAGCGAATTGGAAATTCAGAATGTTAATTCTTTTGAGGAAACAAACTATCCCTTGACTGTGGCAGTTGTGCCAGGTTCAGAGTTGCTGCTAGGAATTTCCTATGACGATCGCCGATTTGACGCTAATATGATAACTCGAATGCTAGGGTCTTTCCAGACATTACTGGCAAGTATGAGCAATACGAGCGATGCCTGGGTTGGGCGTAGCGATCGCCGAGTATCGGATCTGCTAATTTTAAGTGAGGCAGAACGGCAGTTACTGCTTTTCGAGTGGAATAACACTCAAGTTGAGTATCCCCAAGAACAGTGTATTCATCAATTATTTGAAAGCTTTGTAGAGCGGACACCAGACGCTATTGCCGTCGTCTTTAAAGACGAGCAACTGACTTATCGAGGGTTAAATCAACAAGCAAATCAGTTGGCGCACTACCTACAAAAGCAGGGTGTTGGGCCAGAGGTGCTGGTGGGCATCTGTATGGAACGCTCAGTCAAAATACTGGTGGGAATCCTGGGTATTCTCAAAGCTGGTGGGGCTTACATACCGCTAGATCCCACGTATCCTCAAGAGCGTTTAGCTTTCATGTTCTCAGATTCAGGGGTTTCAGTCTTGTTAACTCAAGAGAATTTAGTGGCGAAGTTTCCTGAGCATGGAGCTATTACAGTTAGCTTTGATACAAACTGGGAGATAATCTCTCAAGAAAACGATGAAAATCTAGTCAGTGGCGTAACATCCAAAAACTTAGCCTATGTCATCTATACTTCTGGCTCTACGGGCATACCCAAAGGAGTAGCAACCAATCATGGCAGTTTGGTCAATGCATATATGGCTTGGGAAAACGCTTACCAACTTCGCACCCTCGCCACAAGTCACCTACAAATGGCTAGTTTCTCTTTTGATGTCTTTTCAGCAGATATGGTTCGCGCTCTTTGTTCTGGAGCCAAGTTAGTTCTATGCCCATACGAGTGGCTTTTGGATACTGAAAAGCTATATGAACTTATGTGTAATCAAAAGGTTGATTGTGCAGAGTTTGTGCCATCTGTTTTGAGGAACTTGATTCAATATCTCGAAACAACCAAGCAGAATATTAACTTCATGCACTTGCTAGTGGTAGGTTCAGATAGCTTTTATATGAAGGAATACAAAGAATTCCAGCGTTTTTGTGCTAATGAGACTCGGTTGATTAATTCCTATGGGGTGAGTGAAGCCACCGTTGACAGTTTGTATTTTGAAAGTACTGAAGTTAATTTGCCCATTGATGGGCTAGTGCCAATTGGTCGTCCTTTTGCCAACATATCAATATATATTCTAAATTCCCATCTCCAACCCGTTCCTATTGGCGTTCCCGGTGAACTGCATATCGGCGGTGCTGGTCTTGCCAGAGGCTACCTCAACCGCCCGGACTTGACCAGGGAAAAATTCATTCCCAACCCCTTTAGTGATGAACCAGGAACTCGCCTGTACAAAGCTGGAGACTTAGCCCGTTACCTAAGTGATGGTAATATTGAGCTTATTGGTCGTATCGATCATCAGGTAAAAATTCGCGGCTTCCGCATAGAACTTGGTGAAATTGAAACTGTGTTAGTTCAGCACCCTAATGTGCGGGAAACTGTAGTCATAGTCCAGGAAGACAAGCCAAATAACAAGCGCTTAGTGGCTTATGTCGTACCTCAGTTAGGAAAAACTCCCGTCTTTAATGACCTGCGTCGCTTCCTTAAGGAAAAGCTGCCTGACTACATGGTGCCTTCCGTTTTTATACTGCTAGAGCAGCTACCACTAACACCAAATGGGAAAATAGATCGTCAAGCGTTGCCTGTACCTGAGACAACTATAAGCAATTTACAGCAAGACGCGATCGCGCCTCGTGATACCTTAGAATTTCAACTTACGCAGATTTGGGAAGGTATCTTAAATATCCACCCTATTGCAGTCACAGATAGCTTCTTTGACCTTGGAGGTCACTCGCTGTTGGCTGTACGTTTAATGGCTCAAATTCAAAAACATTTCGGGCGTAACCTTCCATTATCTGTTCTATTTCAGGGAGCTACTATAGAACACCTAGCAAGTATTATACGTCAGCAGACTAATTCTCAACCTTTGTCACCTTTGATCGCAATTCAGCCTCGCGGTTCCCAGCGACCTCTATTTTTCGTTCATCCAGTCGGTGGTAATGTTCTTTGCTACTACCAATTAGCGCATCTTTTGGGAACAGATCGACCATTCTACGGGTTGCAATCACTAGGTCTTTATGGAGAATCGCAGCCCCATACCCGAATTGAAGATATGGCAACCCACTATATTGAAGCACTGCGCGTTGTTCAGCCACAAGGCCCTTATCTTTTGGGAGGTTGGTCAATGGGTGGTATTGTAGCTTTTGAGATGGCGACTCAGTTGCAAAAACAAGGCGATAAAGTTGCTCTGCTTGCCTTATTGGACAGCCCAGCTCCAGTTCTCAAAAATAAACCTACAGATTTTCATGAATATAGCGATGCCAAAATCTTAGCCAATCTCGCTAATGATATGGCACGCTCTGCCGGAAAAAAACCGTCTGTTTTCTATGACGATCTTCAGCAACTCGAACCAGACGAGCAACTGAATTATTTCTTACACCAGACGAAGATAGCTAATCTTTTGCCTCCAGATGTTGGCATTCAGCAGCTTCGCGGCTTGCTGCAAGTTTTCAAGAGCAACATCCAAGCTATGTTGAAATATACACCACAAGTTTATTCACATCAAATTGTTCTCTTCAGAGCTAGCGATAGTGTTGAGCTTAACGATCTAACTTTAGGTTGGGATGAACTTTCTGCTGAACCAGTAGAAATTATTACTGTTCCAGGAGATCACTACACGATGTTTAGTTTATCTCATATCCAAACTCTCAAAGAACGGTTGCAATTCTATCTCGATCAGCATTTATAAACGAAAGTCTAACCAGAAGAATTATGAAAAAATAGCTAGATAATATTGCGTATTTAATAAATTTTAAAAAATCTAATTTCTTAAAATTTATTTGGTTACTTGAAATTAAAAATATTAAATAATTGTTTCAGGAGTAATAATAATGAAATTAAATAACGAGCAAAGCAAGTGGTTAAGAAAAATCCAGCATCAAGTTATGGCATTTATCTACCGTAAGGATTTAAGAAAATTGGCAACTCTTTATGGTACTGATAAGTGGAATTATCATTGGTATGCTCAACATTACAATAGACATTTTACTCCGCTAAGATTAAATAAATTGAAAGTGCTTGAAATCGGGATAGGCGGTTATGACGATCTTAATTCTGGAGGAGAATCTCTAAGAATGTGGAAAACATTTTTTCCTAATAGTACGATTTTTGGGATAGATGTTGTAGATAAAACTTCCATAGAAGAAGAACGCATAAAAATATTTCATGGTAGTCAAAGTGATGAAGAATTTTTGCATAAAGTTATATCAGAGACTGGTAAGTTAGACATCATTATTGATGATGGAAGTCATGTGAATGAAGATGTTATTAAATCATTCAATATTCTTTTCACTGCACTTAATGATGGAGGCTTTTATGTTATAGAAGATACTTTGTTTTCTTATTTACCAAGTCTTGGAGATAAATGGTTAAAGCTTGGTCGAGAAGACGGTGGAGAAAATTGGTGGGCAAAATTAGGAGGAAGTATTGATTTAAATGATTCTAAAACAATGATGAACTTTTTTAAACGACTAGTTGATAGTTTAAATTATCAGGAAATTTTACAACCAGGTTACTCTCCTTCTTATTTTGATAAGCATATTGTTGCTATACACTTTTACCATAATCTAGTTATCCTAGCTAAAGGTGATAATAATGAAGAAAGTTATTTTCTAGAAAATAACACACTTAAACCATCAATGTTAAAACAGCTAGGGATAGATTCATTAGAAGACTTAGGTATAACCTTTGCTAAAAATAGTGAGTACAAAAATCAATAGGCTCCTGATTTAACTAATTTAAAGAGACTAAAATAACTAATGATACAATTCTATATTTTTAATATACTTTTATCAAATCATAGTTTTGAATTTTTAACCTATTTTCATAGAATCAGCTAATTTTAAAACTGTGCTGACATGCAAGGGCAAGCATTGCCATTGTAAACGATCACATAAATAACTCGTCTTCTTAAACCTTAATATATCTCAGTAGTAATTGATATAAAAATGCTTTACAACTAATAAAAACTCTATAAAATTTTATGACTAAAATTGCTTCATTTGATGTATTTGACACTGTTCTAACAAGAGCATTTGGCTCACCCCAGTCAGGCGCTATTCTCTTAGGAAAGAAAGTGCATGATTTATCACTTTCACAATATACGCCTGAAGCCTTCGCCCGTGCGCGTATCGATGCTGAAGTGCGTGCCTTCCGAAATGCAGGTGGTATTGATTCTAAAGTCAATCTGCATCAAATTTATGCTGAATTAGCAAATGCATTAGGGCTAAATGAAAAACAACGTGATGAATTGATGAACTTAGAACTTGAGTTAGAAGCTAAATTAATTCGCCCTGTACCCTTGGCTAAAGAACTTGTGCAGGCTGCACGCGATCGCCACCAGCGTATCATCTTCCTATCCGATATGTACATAGGGACTGAGTTCATTCAAAAACAGTTAACTCACCACGGTTTATATTTAGATGGCGATCGCTGTTATGTATCCTGTGACTATGCCAAATCAAAAGCATCAGGTGAGCTTTTTCGAGAGATGGTACATTGCGAAGGCGTAACTCCTAACTTAGTGTCTCATTGTGGCGATAATTTATGGTCTGATGTTCGTTCTGCAAAGCGCATTGGGTTAAAGGTTACGCCATTTCTTAACGCCAAACTCAATCGCTATGAAGAAATCCTTGATTCTTACAGCTGGACTACTGAGGGTTTATCTTCTGCGATGGCGGGAGCATCAAGATTAGCACGTTTAACAGTTAGCGCCTCATCTTCAAAACAAGAAGCTCAACGTGATGTAACTGCGGGTGTAATTGCTCCTTTATTAGTTGGCTTTATCCTATGGGTATTGGGACGCGCTCAAAAATTAGGCTTAAAGCGACTCTACTTTGTATCGAGAGACGGTCAATTATTACTTGAAATCGCACGTAGGTTAGTCAAAAAGCTGAATTTTAACTGTGAACTTTGCTATCTCTACGGCAGTAGATATGCTTGGTTACTTGCAAGTATTACTAATGTTGATGAAGAACAATTAAGTGAAATATTTCGGTCATCAGGAAATGTTGACTCAGTTGTGTCAGTAAAGACTGTACTATCTCGGCTGTATATCAATCCTGAAGCAATAAAATTGGAACTGATTTCTATAGGAATTACGGAAAAAGATTGGTTGCGTGCTTTAAGTGCTGATGAAAGTCAACGGTTAGAGCAACTCTTAATTAAAGAGAAAAATATACATAATTTCATTCTTCAACAAGCCGAGCAAAAGCGTCTGTTAATGATGAAGTATTTAAAACAAGAAGGAATGCTAGATTCAACTAAATTTGGTTTTGTTGATGTAGGTGCTGGTGGAAGTTCGCATTATTTTCTTTCCTCTGTTTTATCTGCTTGTCAAGAGAAACTACCCATAAGTTTATATCCATATTTAGGAGAAGGAGTTTTAGAAAATCAATTTATTAGACCAGAAACCTACTTCTTTGATATGGAAGCTAACTTAGGCTTTTGCGAGGATTATAGGTTATTATTAGCGATTATGGAAATGGTATGTGTTGCAAATCATGGTTCAGTTATTGGCTACAAAGAAGTTGGTGAACGAGTTGAAGCTGTTTTAAAAAACGCAGATAATGAACCAGTAATCAATTGGGGTTATCCAATTGTCCGGGAAACAATTTGCTGTTTTACTGAAAATTTACTGCTCGATTCAAGCCTAGTTAATCCTTGGGTTGATGTGCGTGCTGCCACTATAGAAGCACTCAAAACCTTTGGCTCCAATCCTTCCTTTGCCGAGGCCAAGGCTTGGGGAAATTTTCCTATGGAAGTAGGTTTGGAACATGAATCTTTTGTGCCTTGTCTAGCTAGGAGCTACACTTGGAAAGATTTGATTCAGCCTTTTTTACCTGGAAATAAAGCAATCTGGCGACAGATTTATTGGTGGCACGAAGGCGCACTGGCTTTGACTCCTCCTCTACTTCGGACTGCTTTAAAAATTAGTATTAATTTTGAACAATCGCTAAATACAGCATTTCATTAATTCGTAGCTAATTAAATTTAGTATTAATTTTGAACAATCGCTAAATACAGCATTTCATTAATTCGTAGCTAATTAAATCTGGCAATACTCAGCGTCCCTCTGCGGTAAAAAAGACAAACTGTAAGAAATAAAGGCTGCAATTAAAAGCGATACATCTGAACTAAAAATCATGCGCGTATTCATCCTGGTTTGGTTTGGACAACTAGTTTCGCTGCTTGGCTCTGGGATCACTAGATTTTCATTAGGTATTTGGGTATATCAAGAAACTGGTTCAGTTACGCAGTTCTCCCTGATTTCTCTGTTTGCTATGCTGCCAAGCATCTTGCTCTCACCACTAGCTGGTGTATTTGTAGATCGGTGGGATCGTCGCTGGACAATGATATTTAGTGATAGCGGGGCGGGACTGAGTACGTTGACTATGGGACTGTTGATACTTGCAGGTCGGTTTGAAGTTTGGCATATTTACCTTGCTGTAGCAGTCAGTTCGACCTTCAATGCTTTCCAGTTGCCAGCCTATGCTGCTACGACTACGCTGCTTGTCCCTAAGCAACACCTTGGTCGTGCCAGTGGTATGGTGCAGACCGCAGAAGCCACTTCACACCTTCTCTCACCGATACTAGCTGGTGTGCTGGTTGTTACTATCCAGATTCAGGGCGTGATTTTGATCGACTTCCTGACTTTTGTCTTTGCAGCGATCGCACTTTTGCTCGCCCGATTTCCCAAACCCAAAATTACTGTTGAAGCTCAAGTGGGGAAGGGCTTGCTGCTGCACGAAGCTATTTATGGGTGGACATACATCAGTACTCGACCGGGGCTATTAGGATTGTTGATGTTCTTCGCTACTAGCAATTTCTTGATAGGAGTTGTTAGTGTTCTATTTACACCATTAGTGTTATCTTTTACTTCGGCTACGGTGCTAGGCACAATGTTTTCCCTTAGCGGCATCGGTATGCTGCTTGGTAGTCTAGTGATGAGTGCCTGGGGTGGAATCAAGCACCGCATACATAGCGTACTAGGTTTTACGCTATTAAATGGACTGTGCATACTACTTGGTGGACTACAGCCATCTGTGCCGGTCTTCTTTGTTGCTGCTTTTATCTACTTTTTTGGTGTAGCGGTGATTAATAGTTCCGATCGGGCTATCTGGCAGAGCAAAGTTCCATTAGCCGTACAAGGAAGAGTCTTTGCCATGCGGACTATGCTGGCTTGGGCATCCGTACCACTGGCCTATTTGATGGCGGGACCTTTAGCAGATCGAGTTTTTGAGCCATTACTCGCTGTTGGTGGCCCGTTGGCTGGAAGTATTGGACGAATTATCGGTGTGGGGAAAGGGTATGGCATTGCGCTATTGTTTGTAGCGATCGGAATACTGACGATACTGATGGTAGTTGGGGGCTATTTATATCTACCTTTACGATTGCTAGAGAATCAACTACCGGACGCAATTATTAATGAGGCTAGTCCCACAGAGGAAAACGAAAGATAAAGAGGTAGTTTATGCTCTAGTGAGACATATGGTAGTGAGGATTTATTTGTGTTTCAGGTTGATTTTGCTGGATCTGTGTGGGATTGAGTTGCATCAAACTCATATTAACTTTGCCAAAGCTGATTAGTCGCCGCAGCGATCGCTCAGGCACTGAATAACCCCATTGAAACAAATCCAATCGAAACCACGCCCATTGGCACTAGTCCAATCAATTTTTCTGTGATGGAAGCGATAAAAGCAACAGAACATAGTTTGACACTCTGTCTTTTGACAGAAGTAGCAGTTGAGCTTATTGTCACAAGTAATATTTGTAGGTTGTCTGGGTTCGCCGATAGCCTTTGCAAGTGGTGTAGAACTGGTGTTAACCAGCGATCTTCTCCACAAGAAGCTGCACTAAGGAGACGCTCCGCAAACGTAGCAGTAGCGACGTAGGAGCATTTAGAGGATGATGTATTACTCGCTGTAAGTGGTGTGAGGAAGTAGGGTGAAACAACATAATTTATCAGTTTATTTGTGGCTAACATTTGCTGCAACAGTTTTAGTTGCTTCTCCTGTTTATGCAGATGAAATAATCATAAAAAATATTCCCAAACTCAGTGATGTTCAGCGTCCTCACACTACTACCAAAGATTTGCTAGCGCAGCAGACAGAAATTGTCTCAGTGACAGAGGTACGTCTTAACCAAACTCCTAGCGGTTTGGAAATCATCTTAAAAACTCCTACATCTGATAAGTTGCAAATCACTAACAAAAGTGAGGGTTTCACAAACAATAGACACTCATTGACAGCCTTGTTTACTAGATCCTCGATCCCCCACGACATTTTCGGATGAAGGCTGTCCATTTTTGTCCAG
>NZ_JTCM02000215.1 GCF_000817785.2 Hassallia byssoidea VB512170
AAATGGACAGGCTTCATCTTGCAGGTTCGTTGGGCATCGCGGATCTTTAAAACAAGCCTGTCAATGAGTGAAAGAGTGTTTGTGAATCCCCATTCCCCATTTTCTATTTCCCCAATTCAAGCGATCGCACTGTGGCAGCAATGACAGCTTCAATTAAGGCTGAACGAAAACCAGCTTTTTCTAGTTGAGCAATACCGGCAATTGTTGTGCCACCAGGACTGGTAACGCGGTCTTTGAGTTCTGCTGGGTGTAATTTGGTTTCATGCAGCAGTGTTGCGGTTCCCAGTACGGTAGAAAGAGCTAATTGATAGGCGATCGCTCTGGGTAAACCTGCGGCTACTCCACCATCAGCTAATGCTTCCACCATCAACGCTACATAAGCCGGACCACTACCGGAAAGTCCTGTTACTGCGTCGATCAAATTTTCCGGAACTTCGACAACTTCCCCGACTGCGGCAAAGATTTCCTGTGCTTTTTGATAATGGTTGGCATGTGTATATGCACCTAAGCAAATTGCGGTAATTCCGGCTCCTACAGTTGCTGGGGTATTCGGCATTGCCCTAATTACTGGTAACTGGGGAAATCCGGCTTCTAGCTGACCCAGGGGCACACCTGCCAAGATAGAAATTACTAGGGGCGAGGAATTTGTACCGATGACATCTGCTAATTCTTGAGCGATCGCGCTGAACACCTGCGGCTTCACTGCTAAAAATACAACTTCTGTTGCAGCTGTAAAAACCAGCCGATTATCTGGTGTCACCGTTACAGCGTATTTCTGCTCTAAATAGCTCTGACGTGAAGGTTGGGGTTCGCTTACTATGACTTCTGATGGTTGGTAAATGCCTCTGTCAATAAGGCGGGATAACAGCGCTTCTCCCATTACCCCACCACCAATTAAGCCAAATTTAATAGTCATTCGTTAATAGTCAAGAGTCAATAGTCAATAGTCAAGAGTCAAAAACTATAAACTCTGGACTTTTGACTCTTGACTCTCGACTAATCTTATTGTGCCATCCGATTGGCTTCATTTCCCCAAGTGGGAGTTGCACCTGTAGGACGTGCGGGACGAACTGGGGGTTGGGGTACTTCGTGAAGTACGCCACCATGAGTGCTAACTTGTACACAGCTTGGCGTAAACAAAAATATACTTTCACCGATGCGCTCTTGATGTCCGTCGAGTGCGTAAGTTCCACCTGCGACAAAATCGACGGCGCGTTGTGCTTGATCCGGGTCCATTATTGTCAAATTTAACACTATGGACTTCCGTTCTCGCAATGCTTGAATTGCCTGGGGCATTTCCTCAAAGGTGCGTGGTTCTAGCACCAATACTTCGGAAATTCCGTTTATCGCTCCTGGCATCCCAATAACATTACTCATAGGCTTTGAACCTGTTGTTACATCAGTTTCCATTGTAGGCATGGGTTCGCGCCAACGTCGATTTTGTTGGCTTTGCTCTTGTGGTGCTGGAGAGACGTTTTGTTCTTGATATATATTTTGGTAGCTTTTCGTATCTGGTTCTTCTTCGTAGTATTCGTATTCGACTTGCTCATTCAGACCAACGAAGTCTCTAAGTTTGGAAAATATATTGTTCATGGTTTACGCTCCAAGAATTAACCACCTTTACTGATGTGACAAAAGTTGATTCACTCAGCTTTCATCGCTACAAAGAACTGACAGGTATGCAATTTTAGCGCTGTTTGTAGCATCTATTACAAGTTCTGGTCATGATTTGAAGTATAAAGGATAAGTGATGAAAAATAAATGTGTCATTTGGTACAAGGTTCTTAACACCGGACACCAATGTAAAAGATTTTTTCTTAGTTCAAGCCCCATCCGTTTATGAATGGGGTATTTTATCCTTCATACTTGAGCCTTCAGTTGACCTTGACGAATTGCAATAATGAGTCCGAATTATATACTAATAGTTGTCCTGAAAAAACTTTTTGTTACCCATATTTTAATTTTTCTTTGCTTTTGTTCATACTATATCTTTTGTTACCTACACAACCAGCTGGTTAAAAAATTATTCTGTATTTAGAGGTAATACTGCCTCAAATCACTGGTAATGTGAATATTTTACACAGAGCGATCGCCAAACAAGATCGTTCCCAATCTTACCATCGTTGCACCCGCTTGCACTGCCAACTTATAATCGCCAGACATCCCCATCGAAAGATGCTGCATTTTTATATTTGACCAGTTTTGTCTTTGTATTTCTTGGGCGAGTTCGCGGGTACGATTAAATACACGCGCTATTTCTGCATCATCCAATCCAGCAGGAGGAATTGTCATCAAACCTTGAATTTTTAAATTTTCGCATTGATTGAGTGCTGGTAAGTCAGCTAATAATTGGGTCGCACTCCAACCAGATTTGTTGGGATCAACAAGAATTTTCACCTGTAGACAAACTTGGGGACTCACTTTTAACTCTTGCGCCAATTGATTTAGGCGCTGCGCCAGTTGTAAATTATCTACAGAGTGAATCCAACTGAATTGGGAAAGCGCTTTTTTGGCTTTATTGCTTTGCAAATGTCCAATAAAGTGCCAGGTGATATCTGTTAAGTCTTGTAATTCAACTTGTTTGCTGGTAGCTTCTTGAATGCGACTCTCAGCAAAATCCCGCAGTCCTGCGGCATAGGCAGAACGCATTACCTCGCAAGAAACTTGCTTGGTGACAGCAATCAACCGAACTGAATCAGGAAGTGAGGAGCGGATTGTGGTAATGCGTTCTTTGATCGAACTACTCATTGGAAGGTGCGTTGGAAAACACTCTGAAGCTGATCGTACTCCTGAGAGTGTCCAGTGCGCCGCAAAGTTCGCAAGCGATTTTCCAGCATCATTCGAGCTTCGGTACGTCCTATAGACTGAAATTTGATACCTTTACCGTCTGTTGCCACCAAAAAAAATAAGCGTTGGGCATACAGTGTAGTAAACATCTCTTGGTTCTCATCAACCATACAGATTCTGTAGAGCAAACCCCAAGTTGGGTGATTTATGTAAGTTTCCGAGTTTTCTGAGTTCATTTAATAGTGAAGGTATAAGTACATATATCTTCTCGCCATGAAATACTTTCATCCAGACGATAATACCTTTATCTGGACACAATATTTGCTTAAAATGCGAGCATACAACCAACTTTTGATGTCGATTCGCGGTTATTAAGACATTGATGTAGTTCCTAATGTGAAGAAAGGAGATTGACACTCCCCGCCTTAAAAGGACGGGGATTCTTGGTTCAATGACTCGCCATTAGACAGCAGGTTTGCACCAACTGCCCAAGAGGGCAAATCTCCCCCGCCAGGTGCGTGACTGTCGGCATCCCCGA
Source organism: Hassallia byssoidea VB512170 (assembly GCF_000817785.2). Classification (GTDB taxonomy): domain Bacteria; phylum Cyanobacteriota; class Cyanobacteriia; order Cyanobacteriales; family Nostocaceae; genus Hassallia; species Hassallia carrinoi. The sequence goes on from NZ_JTCM02000215.1 coordinate 3,326, forward strand.
CGGCAGATGCTCCACTTGGGGAAACCCCAAGACCGCACTGCCTCCCCAACGCACTGGCTCCCAAGCG
>NZ_JTCM02000075.1 GCF_000817785.2 Hassallia byssoidea VB512170
TTTCCTCCAGTGCGTGCAATAGGTAATCTACCCGCTCAAAACGTTCGGCATAAGCCTTGGAATGAACCTGGACACTCATTGACAGGCTTCTCCTTCAAAGACGCGAAGCGCGAACATCTTGCAGGTTCGTTGGGCATCGCGGATCTTTAAAACAAGCCTGTCAATGAGTGAAAGAGTGTTTGTGAATCCCCGTTGTAGCGACTGGCGCGACACAGAGGAATGAGAGTTAGAGAGGGTTATTGCCCAGACATCTGTTTAAATTGCTGGTATTGTTTGTCTTTGGATTCAACGTATTTATTTACGGTTTTTTTAGTAGCGATCGCGTTTTCATAATCTTCTCCACCAGAGGAAATTATACGCGATCGCACGCGCTTGCGAATGTCTGAGACTATTTTGCCGTTTATCAATCGAGTTTTTGACCAATCTAAAATAGGTGCGGGATATTCACCTTTGTTGATGTATGCTCCATCGAGAATTTCGCTTAAGCTGTAATTATGTAGTTCTCTCAGCCAATAATTGAGAAAGCGACCATTTGCATCTTTTTCTTCAATGTTTTTGTTGGGATTGTAAATGCGGAATGTGTCACTTAAAGGATTGGTGATTCCTGCTTGCATTTGCCATTGCCAATTGTTAATTGCTAAATCACCATCTACTAGATAATTCATGTAGTGACGTGCGCCGTGATGCCAAGATATTCCACAATTAATGCATAAGAATGTAGCACACATTGCCCGCATCCGAAAGTTCATCCAGCCCATTATTTGCAATTGCCGCATACTGGCATCGATCAGCGGGAAACCTGTTAATCCTTGCTGCCAAGTTTGAAATAATTCTTGTTGCTGTGGAGTTAATTCATTGGGTGTATAATACTCGTCAAACTCTGGATAACGATTGGTGTGTGCTATTTCGGGATGAAAGTACAATCGTTGAGTAAAACTATCGTGCCAACGCAAGCGATCGCGAAAGGCTTTTAAAGAAAATTCCGCTTTCGGGTCGTTGACAAGTTCGGCGGCTCGTGCTTTAGTACGTTGATAGACGTTTCTGACGCTGATTGTACCAAATGCGAGATGAGGTGAAAGGTGAGAGGTTGACCCTGCTTGAGCTAACCACGGTTGTGAAAGCTTCCAGTGATAACCGTGGAATCTGCGCTGCAAAAATGAGTCTAATGTGGTCAAAGCTTGCTTTTCTCCACCTTTAAAGTAAACTTGCTCTGTTTGCCAAAAGGTGCTGTACTTTTGCTTAAGTTGTTTTATGGTGATTTGCGGTAATTTAAGCGATAGCTTCGGGGTATTTATCTGGGTTGGAGTTGGGTAAGGTGACTGTCTTATATAAGTGTAATATTCATCAAACCATCGGTCGCGGTGTTCGTCGTCAGTTTGCACAAAGTTATTTAGACCGATGTGACAGTCGAGATTAAGTTGTTGGTAGAAGTCAGCGATCGCGCGATCGCGTTCAATACCATACTCAACTTGCACATCTCGATTGAAGAAAAGCTTCGGTTTCTCAGACTCCATCAGTTGTCTTGTCAACTGCTGTAAAATATCTAGAGAATTTCCCTCAAATAAGTACAGCCGACTACCCAAAGAACGTAAATTGCGGTCTAAATTTTCTAAAGACTCAAACAAAAACCTGACACGCGCTTTACCTAACTCAGGTTGCTGATAAAACCAGGGGTCAATGATAAAGCAGGGTAACACTTCTGCATTGTTAGCAGTCGCATTCGCTACACTTTCGTTGTCATTTAGCCGCAAGTCTCGTCGAAACCAAAGAATGTGCATACATCTGTACTAAAACCTTATTTATATTTTGGCATTTTTCGCAGAGTTCGCCCTTCCCTGACTTTTAAGGGGAAAGTCAAAGCCTCTCTCCGCATCGGAGAGAGGAATGGAAGCGAGGTCTTTTTGATCTACTTAACTAAAAATTGCTGTAAATAACTTCCCACTCCTTTATCTGTCGTGCCAACGATAATAAAGATAGATTTAGGACTTATGCAAAAATACCAAAAAACGAACCGCCCTTCTCCCAAAGGGAGACGCTGCGCGAACGGGTTCGCCAGTCCCCCATCGATCAGGGAAACCGCCTTCGCTTTTAGCGTCTCCCCTTGGGAGAAGACGGGGGCTGGACTCACCAAGGCGCCAAGAACGCCAAGAAGTAAGAGTTTTAGAGAGTTATTGTGTAAGTTTTGAGATTATTAGGAGGAAAAAGCGTGAGTGCAATATTGGTAGCAGGTGCGACGGGTGGTGTCGGTAAGCGTGTAGTGCGACGACTGCGGGAAAAAGGTTATAAAGTGCAATGTCTCGTGCGGGATATTGACAAAGCACGGTCTATTTTGGGTAATGATGTTGACTTAATAGTTGCGGATATTACTAAACCAGAAACTTTGACTTCTCTGGTGATGAGTAATATCGAAGCTGTTGTGTGTTGTACGGCGGTGCGGGTGCAGCCAGTTGAGGGAGACACGGCAGATAGAGCTAAATACAACCAAGGCATCAAATTTTACCTGCCGGAAGTAGTTGGTGATACTCCAGAAAACGTGGAATATCAAGGTGTGAAAAACTTGGTACAAGCTGCGGGGAAATATTTGCAAAAATCAAGTGAGAAGGTGATATTTGATTTCACCAATATATCAGAGGAGTTGAAGAATAGTTGGGGTGCGTTGGATGATGTAGTCATGGGTGGTGTCAGTGCAAGTAATATGCAATTTGTGGAAGATACAGCTTTATTTACTGGCAATGTTTCCACGGCAAATTCTGGGGGATTTGCTTCTGTGAGAACTACAAATTTCACTCCACCTTTTAATTTATCTGCCTACGAAGGTATACATTTGCGCTTTAGAGGTGACGGGAAACGTTATAAAATCTTTCTGCGGACAGAAGCAGTATGGGATGGCATTGGTTACGGTTATTCTTTCGATACTGTGGCAAATATTTGGATAGATATTCACATCCCTTTTGCTAATTTTATTCCGGTATTTCGGGCAAAAAGTGTTAAAGATTGTCCCCCAATTGATAAAAGCAAAATCTGTTCCTTTCAATTTATGTTAAGTAAGTTTGAATACGATGGTGCTTTAAATCCTAAGTTCTCCGATGGTGGTTTTGCTTTGCAGGTGGAATCAATTAAAGCCTATGGTGGGGAAACTTTACCACAATTTGTCCTTGTGAGTTCTGCGGGTGTGACTCGTCCTGGAAGACCGGGAATTAATTTAGAGGAAGAACCCCCAGCAGTCAGATTAAATGATGAATTGGGAGGAATTCTTACTTGGAAGTTAAAGGGAGAAGATAGTTTAAGGGAAAGTGGAATTGCTTATACAATTATTAGACCTTGTGCGTTAACTGAAGAAGCTGGAGGAAAGGAATTAATTTTTGAACAAGGCGATAATATCAGAGGAAAAATCAGCCGCGAGGATGTAGCTGAACTTTGCGTGCAAGCGCTACAACTAACAAAGGCATGTAATGTCACCTTTGAAGTGAAAGAGAAAGAAGATAACGCTAATTATATCGATTGGCAGAGGTTATTTTCTGACTTGCAAGCAGATAAATAATTGACAGTAGGGGTGGGTTTCCCCGCCCGTTATGAGGTATGAAGAAAATCTGGGCGCTTGGTGTCGCCGTGTTTGTGGTAATTATTATTTGGGGGGGTTTTTTGTCGTACCCGGCGTTATCGCAACAAATAGAATCCCGTCTTTATAACTTAGAAGCGGATGTTAATCGTGTGGAGTCGCGGTTAAATCAAATAGAGTCTGTGCTGAATCAAAATCGTTCCCCATCCTCAAGATTACCAGTTACATTACCACAGCCGGCGCGTAACAACAGACGTAATGTATCACAACAAGACCCGATGTTTGATAGACTAGCAACTTTAGTAGTTGAGTTGAAACAACAAGTCAACAAATTAGAAGCGCGAGTTTCTAAGTTGGAGTCACGCTGATAGGAAATTAACATGACAACAAATACCAATCAAGCAGCAAGTTATGAAGGTGGATGTCATTGCGGTGCAGTGCGCTTTCGGGTGGTAGTTGATAATCACAAAGTTGATGATTGTAATTGTTCTATTTGTAAGAAGAAGGGCTTTTTACATTTAATTGTGCCGCAAGATAAATTCACTTTACTGCAAGGGGAAGATTTGTTGAGTAACTACAGATTTAATACGGGAGTTGCTGAACATAAATTTTGCTCTGTTTGTGGAATTCATTCTTTCTATATTCCGCGCAGTCACCCCGATTGTATTGATGTGAATGTGCGGTGTCTTGATGGTGATGTGATGTCAAACTTTGAAGTTGTGCCTTTTGATGGGGCGAATTGGGAAGATAATATTCATAAGTTGATTAATTAACTCACATTCAATAGCGTTTTCAATTGAATGAACCACATTCAGTTTTGTAGGGTGTGTTATGCCGTAGGCTAACGCACCTAAAAACTAGTAAGGTGTGTTATTGCTGAGGATACGGCACTATCCCAGATTTTCGGTGCGTTAGGACTTCGTCCATAACGCACCCTACCAGATTCTTCTCGAAACTTCGAGTTCTGAACTCGAAACTTCAGCTTCCGAACTCGAAACTTCAGCTTCCGAACTCGGAACTTCAGCTTCCGAACTCGAAACTTCGAGTTCCGAACTCGAAACTTCAGCTTCCGAACTCGAAACTTCAGCTTCCGAACTCGAAACTTCAGCTTCCGAACACGAAACTTCAGCTTCCGAACTCGAAACTTCAGCTTCCGAACTCGGAACTTCGAGTTCAGAACTCGAAACGTGAAAAAATAAGTGCGATCGCTACTTCAATTTTACATTATTGAGATATAATCCTTGACATCAAGCAAGTAACGTGTATATACTTTACCCCAGCGTTAACATTCCTGCGGGAAAATCTGCTACCAGTCGCTTTGTCTGCAACCAACGTACACCCAAGAGGATGTCTTGCAGTTCATCTCCTCCTAAAACTTCAATGATGAACTCTTCTCCATCTAAAAGCACAGTTCCCTCATAAAGATTAAACCGTGCTTCCCCCCGTGCAGTTAGCATATCCTGTTGTTCATTAATTTTGAGAGTCCATCCCAGACTCAAAGCATCTTGGTTGTCAATTGCTAGCCAACCCGTAAAACCCGTATCCAGTAGCGTATTAACTGGGATAACATCTTTATCAGCACTAATCAAATTAATTTCAAAGATTAACTCACCCTGACTATTAAATTCACCTGAAATCATATTGTGCCGCAAGTCCCGCTTTCATTGAGACGCATAATTAAGCGCATTTTATCAGGATGTTTTTCGCCAGCTTTTGCTCTAGCAACATTTTCATCTGCATCAATAAAATAATCTCCGCTTTCTGGCTCAATTACAATAAACCAGTTGTAGTGGTCTTCGATCAATTCTGGTTTAACTTTGTCAAAAATCATACGACAACGCTGAGAAAATAACTCGTCTTCAGTTTTACGTCGTGCTTTCTCTTCCGCTGATAGCTGGTTTTCGGGAAATACTCGTCCTCGACGCGGGGTGCGATTAGAAGATAGTGTCATATTTTTTACTCGCTTTCACAAACAAGTAATTTGCTTGTTGTTATGAATTGATTTTATCAACAGACGAGTGCATGAAAAAAAAAGCGATCGCTTGGGAAACATCTCACGGGTGCGATCGCATTTACCCTAACGTCAGCACTCCACCGGGAAAGTCTGCTACCAGTCGCTTTGTCTGCAACCAACGTACACCCAAGAGGATATCTTGCAGTTCATCTCCTCCCAATGCTGGAATTGCAAACTCTTGTTCATCTAAAAGCACGCTTCCTTGATAAAGATTAAACCGTGCTTCTCCTCTTGCCGTCTGCATTCTACTAGGATTAATGTCAACAAGCCATCCCAAACTCAGAGCATCTTGATTGTCGATTGCCAGCCAACCAGTAAATCCTGTATCTAGAAGCGCCTGAACTGGAATTATATCACCATCAGCAGCAATCAAACCAATTTCAAAAATTAACTCACCCTGAGTGTTAAATTCTCCGTAAATCATATTCTGCCGCAGGTTCCAGTTTCATTAATGCGGAGAATCAAACATAATTTATTAGGGTGTTTTTCATGTGCCTTTTGTCTGACAACCATTTCATCTGGATCGATGAAATACTCACCGCTATCTGGTTCAATAAATATAAACCAATCGTAGTGTTCTTTGATTAACTTTGGTTGTACTTGCTCAAAAATTACTTGACAACGCTGATTAAACTCTTCCCACTCAGCTTGACGTCGTGCTTTCTCTTCCGGTGATAGTTGATTTTCGGGAAATACTCGTCCTCGACGCGGGATGCGATTAGAAGATAGTGTCATATTTTTTACTAAATTTTGGAAACAAGTAATATCAAGTTCGGATAATTAGTTATAGTTCCACAATTCCCGAAGCACCCCACCCCCAAACCCCCTCCCCGCTTGCGGGGAGGGGACTTTTGGCATCAGCCAAAAGGGGGTGGGGTTCGGTGGTTATTATGACTAATCAAACTAACTTGATATAATTTGCTTGTTGTTATGAATTGATTTTATCAACAGACGAGTACATGAAAAAAAGCGATCGCCTAAGGAACATTTCCTCAAGCGATCGCTTTTTAATTACTGACAAAAATTAACCAGCAACAGGTTCTAACAACTTGATATTCGAGAAGATAAATTCTTGAGTTGAAAGTTGTCCTTCTGTTTGGGTGCGAATTTCGCGACGATTGAGGATGAAATAGTTATCAACCTTTTCATACTCATCTGTAAATTCGCTTTTACCACCTCTTTGTTCGCCGGTTTTCGGGTCGTGGTATACAGAGTCATAAGTGTGGGATAAATAGCCCTCACCAGTATCGTGACTGCTGAAAGTATTAATCGTCACAACTATATTGTGAATGTGACGGTGAACCAGGCACACTTCATTATTGCGGATTTTGTATCCATCGCCTTGAGACTTACCACCGACGAAAATCTCCACAGCACCAGTAGAGTCAGTGTCACCATAGCTGAAAGTATTCGCGCTGTGGACATCTTCAAAGCTGCGACGGACGCGATGAATTGCTATTTCCCAAGCTTGATTGTGAATAACTTTCAGTGCTTGTTCATCTTCGACATCAAACACTTCAGCCTTGAGATCGGCGTTAACGCGAACTTTACCAGTAATTACCTTATCATCCTCCTTATAGGTGATATCTGCGGTGTAACCGGGAAAATTTTTATCCCAAGTGTAACGGTTTTCATAAGCAGCCCGGAGAAGTTCTTGGGCAGAAATTTGTGTAACTGTCATTTGTTGTCCTATCGCTACTAGTTATCTTAACGTTTTACCTTTGCTGGTATTAGCATAGAAGTAATTATGGAGCCTTGCCTAGTCCCCAACTGGGTACACTTATGCCTAATTCTCTTCATAGCGTATTTCATGCGATCGCCAGCGCCCAAAACGAGCAAGAACTTAAAATTGCCGTCATGGACACAGTTGGCGAACATTTTGGCGTGCAACGTTGGGGTATTTATCTGCTTGATGACCACACAGCAAAGGATAATATTCAAGATATCCCTGACGTGTGTATAGAAAGCAACCCTATCGGACGCTACGTCGTTGAGCGTCATGCACCGACTCACGAGCAATTAATATTATCCCCAACCAGCTGGAAACAACTTTGCCCGCGTCAAGACCACGAACACGTCATGACCGGTCCAATTATTTGCGATGGTCGTCTGATCGGAACCTTGAACCTTGCCCGTTTTAGCGGAAATCCTGCCTTTGACGCCAACGATTTAGCCGACCTTAGCGCCTTGTGCTTGCATTTGTCCGCAAAACTCGCAACTTTACGCACCAAATCAGTAACATTTAATTCTCAGTTAGCAAGTAAGCTGACACCGCGAGAATTAGAAATAGCTGAATTGGTAGCGCAAGGTTTAACTAATGCGGAAATTGGCGGAAAACTTTGGATTAGCCAAAATTCAGTTAAGCAAGCTTTGAAGCGGATGTTTCGCAAGCTGGAAGTTTCAGCGCGTGCCGAGATGGTAGCGAAATTACAGGATGTGCTGAGTTGACATCCCTAGAATTATGCTCTATTTCTTCCTTTGCGCCTCTCTCTTGAAAAGGTCTGATCGGAGGAAACCTCCGCTCAGACTTTTCGCTGCTTCCTTTGCGTGAGATAAAAATAATGTGGTTCATTTAAATCGCTGTAACTCGAAGCGCGATCGCCTGAGTCTGTGCCCTCGATGCTTGTATGAATTCCTCTCCAAATTTCTTGACTTGCTGCACTAAAACATCTCCAGCATTTTCTGGAGAACCAGCGTTAAAAGGTGGTGCGGGATTATACTCTAAAAGCAGCTGAATCATCTTAGCGGTTTCTTCGCCGCAGAGTGTCGCAGCAATTACCAATCCAAAGTCAATTCCAGCAGTAATACCGCCACCTGTAATGCGGTTGCGGTCAATGACTACTCTTTCATTACCTACCTCAACACCTAACATCGGCAATTGGTCACGAAATGCCCAATGACAAGCAGCGCGGTAGCCTTGAAGCAGTCCGGCAGCAGCTAAAATTAAAGAGCCAGTACAGACCGATGTGATATATTTGGCTGTTTGTTCCTGCTGCTGAAGAAATTTCAGTACTTCAGCATCCCCCATCATCTCTACTTGTCCCGATCCACCAGGTACGCATAGAACATCTAAAGCTGGACAATCATCAAAAGTCGTAGTCGGCAAAATTGTCATTTGTTCACTGCTTGTGACTGCATCTATTGTCTTCCACAACAGATGCACGCGAGTATTAGGCATCATGGCAAACACTTGATGCGGTCCAGTTAAATCAAGCTGAGTCATGCCAGGGTACATTAACAAACCAATGTTGTATTCTGGGTTAGCCATATTTGTTATTTCTCCATGCTTTTCCTAAAGCTAGAGTAATATTGATGACTTCGCCTTGCCTAGTCCTCGAAAGAGTACATTGCTGAACGAAAATGGCTAAATCTTTACAAAGTTTATTTCAGGCGATCGCCCTTGCCCGTAATGAGCAAGAATTAAGACACCGATTCATGGATGGAATTAGTGATAATTTTGACGTGCAGCGCTGGGGTATTTATTTACTCGACGAGCATGAAAATCTTGCTAGTGTCGATGTTCGCGGCGTAAAAGATGTGTTTGTGGAACGCTACGAAAAAGTAGGTAGAGCAGTTGATCCAGTACTGCATTACGTACTTGAACGCCATGCATCAGCACATGAAGAATTAGTATTACCCCCCGGTGGTTGGAAGCAATGCGAACTGTATAAAAATTGTTGTTCTGTCTACGACCACGAACATATTATGACCGGACCAATTGTTGGCGGTGGTCGTTTGATTGGTACAATTCATTTTGCCCGTGTAGGTGTCGAAGCTGCATTTGATTACCAAAATCTTGCAGATTTAAACGCTTTGTGTATGCATATGTCAGCTTGTCTGGCAACGTTGAAAACCCCAGAAATTGAATTTAATTCTCTGTTAGCAAATCGCTTGACACCGCGTGAATTACAAATTGTTGAACTGGTAGCGCAGGGATTAACTAATGCGGAAATTGGCGCAAAACTTTGGATTCAAGAGAATTCAGTCAAACAAGCCTTGAAAAGATTGTTTCGCAAGCTGGAAGTATCAAATCGTGCGGCAATGGTAGCGAAATTGCAGGATATTTTTGTTTCTGTTGACAGAAAAAATTTTAATTTGAAAAAATAAAAAGGGCTTACGCACGTATAAGAATTTTTTGTAATATTTGTAGCTTGCCAATTGCCATTTGATTTTGATAAATTGACCAAGTTGAAGCTAAAATATTAGTTTTCAATTCTCTTGGCTAATCTTCAGGTGTTGCAGCAACTACTAAACAAAAGTAAAAGCGAGTTTGAGTTATCGGGTGATGTCACGCTAGCCAGTGCAACATCCCAGTTCTTCAGTTACCTAGAAAATCGGATACATGAAACAAACGCAATTGTGGTCTGTTGTCACTTTGTCAACAACTGTTTTGGGGCTACCGTCAGTTGGTCGTGCTGCAACAACCAACGGAAATTCTACCACTTCGGGCGAGACAGCTTCTAGTGATGCGGTGAATGTGAAAAAGTCCCAATCTTTAAGGGAAAAACTTACCTCGCGTGGTATAGTTACTGAAATTCATCCTCATAACTTAGCAGGTCGTCAGGCGGCAACGCTGTATATTCGCAATATTCCGTTTCTTACCTTTGTTAGTCAAGCTGATATCAGCAACCCAACAGAAAAAGCGAGTGCGATCGCTGCTAAAATCAACCAACTAATAACAAACAAAGTTGATGCCAGCCAAATTACAGTAAGTTGGAAAGCCGCAAGCTATATCATCAAAGTCAATGGCAAAGAACTGGTAGAAATCGATGGAGACACAACACGTCTACCAGATACAACCAATAACCTCTCACAAGATGCGCTACAAGCCACCAATCGCTTGCGGAGACTAATTGATGTCACTCATGCCTTAAACCAGATTAATAGTATCCCCCTTCCACCCCAAGAACCGATTAAACAGCCGCAACAGGTGAAGAAGCCACCACAGCAAAATGCTAGTGAAAAAGTGCAAGCCACCTCTAAAGGTATGGCTTCATATTACAGCTATGAAGGTGGTAATCGGACTGCAACTGGTGAGAGATTTAATCCTCAAGGATTCACCGCAGCCCATCGCAGCTTGCCTTTTGGTACACTAGTTCGTGTCACCAACACTGGCAATGGTCGTTCTGTAGTCGTGCGAATAAATGACCGAGGTCCATTTATTCGCGGTCGAGTAATTGACCTTTCTCTGGGTGCGGCAAGAGAATTAGGAATGATTAGCAATGGTGTTGCCGCAGTGAAATTAGAAATTTTGAGTAATTAATCCTCACGACACCTTACAGCAATTTTCGTGTATTTAGACCACACTCTTATTTCTTCATTTCTTCCTTTGCGCCTCTCTCTTGAAAAGGTCTGATCGGAGGAAACCTCCGCGATGGCGCCAGTTCGCCCAAGTCAACGAGTTCCCGTCTTGGCGCCTTGCGTCGATGGGAATCTCGTTGACCCCTTTGGGGTCGGGAAACCCGACGGCAGGTGCTACAACGGGGGAAACCCCCGCAACGCACTGCCTCCCCAAGCGACTGGCTCGACTTTTCGCTGCTTCCTTTGCGTGAGATAAAAATAATGTGGTTCATTTACCTGAAAATCGCTGTAAAAGATGCCACAGGCTTACAGCCTGTCAGCTTGACCAAATCCGCCACCACCTGGGGTTTCAATCACAAAAACATCCCCAGGTTGCATTTCTACCGTTGCCGTACTATCTAAATTCTCTTGAGTTCCATTAGCACGTAGTATCCAGTTGCGTCCCACCAGTCCGGCTTCTCCACCATTTAAGCCAAAGGGACGAACAAATCGATGTCCGGAGAGAATATTAGCTGTCATTGGTTCGAGAAACTTGATACGGCGAATCACTCCATTTCCGCCGGAATGTTTTCCTTTACCGCCGCTATCACAACGAAGACTAAAGCTTTCTAAAAGTACAGGATACCGCGTTTCTAAGACTTCTGGATCGGTGAGGCGAGAGTTTGTCATGTGAGTTTGGACACCATCAGTACCATCAAAATCAATCCCAGCGCCGGAACCGCCGCAAATGGTTTCATAATATTGATAGCGATCGTTTCCAAAAGTAAAATTATTCATCGTTCCCGCAGATGCAGCCATCACCCCCAAAGCACCATATAAAGCATCAACAATAGTTTGCGAAGTCTCCACATTACCCGCGACTACTGCTGCTGGATAAGTTGGATTCAGCATACAGCCAGAAGGGATAATAATTTCTAGAGGATTAAGACACCCGGCATTCAGAGGAATATTATCATCAACCAGAGTCCGGAAGACATATAAAACTGCGGCTTGAGTTACAGCTTTAGGAGCGTTAAAGTTACTATTTAGCTGCTTTGATGTGCCTGTAAAGTCAATAATAGCACTGCGATTTTTTCTGTCAATTGTCACTTTAACTTTAATTTGCGCTTGGCTATCCATTTCATAGGTAAATTCGCCATCTTTTAAAACATCAATTGCTCGTCTAACTGCTTCCTCTGCATTATCTTGCACAAATTTCATGTAAGTTTGAACTGTCTCCAGCCCATATTGTGAAATTATTTTCCCCAGTTCTTGCACTCCCCTTTCATTGGCGGCAATTTGTGCTTTGAAATCAGCTATATTTTGGTCAGGGTTACGAGCCGGATAAATATGATTTGAAAGATGCTGTCTAACTAATGTTTCTTGAAAATTACCCTCTTCAACCAAAAGAAAATTATCAAATAAAATTCCTTCTTCTTCTACCGTGGTACTGTGAGGAGGCATTGAACCGGGAGTAATTCCACCGATATCAGCTTGGTGTCCGCGAGAAGCAACGTAGAAGAGGGGAGTGGGGTAGAGACGTTCCGGCGGAACGTCTGTACGATAGTAGGGAGTGGGGGAAGAAGGGAAGACGGGGGTAATTGCAGTTACATCAGGAAGATGCGTTCCTCCGTTGTAGGGATTATTTGATAGATAGACATTTCCTGGTTTTAAAGTGTCGCCTTTATCGTTAATTAAACTGCGAACACTTTCACTCATTGAGCCTAAATGTACAGGAATGTGGGGGGCATTAGCTACTAATAATCCCGACGAATCAAAAATAGCGCAGGAGAAATCTAAGCGTTCTTTGATATTTACAGATGCTGCTGTATTTTGCAGAACAATTCCCATTTGTTCGGCGATAAATTGATAGAGGTTTTTGAAGATTTCTAAGCGAACTGGGTCGGGTTGAGATGTTGTGTACATTTATGACTCCTTAAAAAAATCGTAGTAAGCGCTTCAGCGCTTTATTTAAGCACTAAAGTGCTTACTACTATGAAAGCGAAATGTGCAAAATTTCGCCTGTTATAGAAAATCCGGCACGGGTGTAAATTCGCACTTCCTCTTCATGTGCCGCCATGAGAAACGCCAGCGTAACACCTGCATCGAAAGCTTCTCGCACCAGTCGAGTTGTCAACGCTCCAGCTATCCCCCGTCGCCGAAAAGCAACACGCACACCGATACCAGCGACTTCTGTCGTTTGATTTCCCGGCACGGTACACACTCCAGCCCCCGCAGGTTCTTTGTTTGATGCTACACGAGCAAGTACCGCGATTCCACCTGCTCGCAGTCTATCGCGAAGACGTTTACCATCTTCGGGACTTGGTGCAGACTCTCCGTAAGCCTCGTTTTGCACCGTAACTGTAGCAAGCATCTGGGCGTCGGAAACTGGCACGATTAATTCGATGTCCGGGGGAATGGGAAGCGATCGCTCTGAACCAGGAGTACAAGTCATAAGTGGTAAGCGTCCCTCAACGGTGAAACCAGCAGCTACCAGTGCTTCCTCCACAGCAGGTGCGAGTGTTGCAACGTACTCCAAACGCGGCTTTCGTCCCCGACTTTCATAAGCAGCGATTAGTGCCTTGATGTCGCTGAGTGACGGTGTAGCTGCGTCGTCGGGGATGGCATAGTTAAGAAAGGGATTGGCACTATGGGGGTTGAAGGTAGCGAGGAATGGTCCGATTTGCTCTGTGTCACGTTGCTGGCTTGCCGCAAAGCGCAAATATGACTGAATGCGAGAGTCCATAAATAGCCTTTTTATTGTCAAATGAAAGCAATTGATGAAAAATAGCGTTTGTACATGGAGGTAGAATTTTGACACTTTATTTAGACTCAGCAATTATATCTGAAGCTGAAGAAGCGAGCCTTATGGGCTGGGTGAAGGGTATTACGACAAATCCAACACTGTTGGCTCAAAGCGATTCCCCACCGGAAACCACGCTTAAAAAATTAGTCCAGTTGACGAATGGACCAGTATTTTACCAGCTAATGGCAACTGATTTCGATGAGATGCTAACAGAAGGAAGGAAAGCTTCTGAGATTATTGGCTCCCAAACTGTGTTGAAGATTCCAGCAACATCAGTAGGATTTCAAGTGGTCGCACGTCTGTCTGTGTCTATTACTTGTTCGGTGACAGCGATTTATAGTGCTTCCCAGGCAGCAGTGGCACGGGAGGCGGGTGCTAAAATCGTAATAGTTTATGTAAATCGTGCTACCCGGTTGTTAGGTGACGGTATTGCCTTGGTGCGGGATATGGCAAGCGTACTCAGAGGTAGCGATACTGAGATTTTGGGTGCTAGTATCAAATCGTCTGAAGAAGCCGCTGCGTCGCTACAAGCCGGAGCGCATCATCTGACTCTACCCTTGGCTATGCTGAAAGCTATGGCTACCCACGAGCTTTCAGAAAAAACTGTTGAAGAATTTGCTAAAAACGGCATTGGCTTAAAGATTTAATGCTGACCGAGCAATTTTAGATTTGAGATTTTGGATTGGAAGTTGAACTTGCCCCATTCCAGTCTGTAATGGTTTATTACAAGGTAACTGACATTAGACTTCTTGCACTTATTGGGGGAAAGGGGAAAGGGTAAGAAAAACCCTTCTGCTTTAACTTTTTTTCTTTGCCTAAGATTGCACTCACTTAGTGAGTGCAAGAGGTCTATTGATAATTATCTTGCAAATACAGATGACCAAAACAATTCAAAATTCACGCATTCGTAAATGTTCGAGAAGCGAGTGACATGTGATGAATTAATCAATCTTTACGGTCTAAAATCAGATGATTACTTTCAGTTAATCTCGCTTTCCATAATGGTTCAACTACAATCGTGCTAATTTTTTCGACAATAATCGCCGGTCCAATAATACTATCTTCTGGCTGTAAATATTCTCGTCGATAAACGGGTGTATCATGCCATTTGTCAGCACTAAACATTCTGACTGTCTCAACAGATGTGGGGATTTCATCTAGAGGACGCTTACGAGTAATTAAAGGTTCTTCGGGAGTATCCATTTTCTGAATTACTTCTACTGAAACAGATTCAACAACTAAGCTTTTTTCTAATTGAATGAAACCATAGCGAGATTTATGTTCGATTTCAAATTCTTGTCGCATAACCGCTACATCTAAGGCAAAATTCACGCTCAAGGTAGAGTTAGTCCCCTCATACTTCAAATTAACCTTTTTAACTAACTCCTCTTCATATCCGCGTACCTCTGCGCTTTCCTCTGCGTAACTCTGCGTTTCAAACTCTTCCCTCCCTTGAACTTCCAAACTCTTCATTAACTTCTGTAATTGCGGAATTGATGCTTGCGTTAAAGGCTGTTCTACTCCTTGTTCTCTAATCGCTCTAACATCAGCTAAACCCATTCCATAAGCAGAAAGAACTCCAGCATAAGGATGCAAAAATATCTTTTTCATCCCCAAAGTATCGGCTATTAAACAAGCAACTTGCGCTCCAGCACCGCCAAAACAACAAAGCACATATTGAGTTACATCATAACCTCTTTGCAGACTGATTTTTTTAATTGCGTTCGCCATATTTTCGACAGCGATCGCTATAAATCCCGCTGCTACTTGTTCGGGTGTCCGAGCATTTTTTGTCACAGCTTCAATCTCTTGGGCTAATTCTGTAAACTTCTCAATCACAATATCTTTATCTAAAGGCAAATTACCATCAATTCCAAAAACGAAAGGAAAATATTGCGGGTGAATTTTGCCTAACATCACATTAGCATCTGTTACCGCTAAAGCTCCGCCACGTCGATAACAAGCAGGTCCAGGATTTGAACCAGCGGATTCAGGTCCGACACGATAACTAGAACCATCAAAAAATAAAATTGAACCCCCACCAGCCGCAATTGTATTAATTGCTAATACAGGAACTCGCATTCTCGCACCAGCAATTTCTGTATTCAATTGTCGTTCATACTCTCCTTTATAGTGAGCAACATCTGTACTTGTTCCACCCATATCAAAGGTAATTATTGACTCAAATCCCGCTCTTTTGCTAGTTTGAACTGCGCCGACAATTCCCCCAGCAGGACCGCTCAAAATACTATCTTTGCCTTGAAATTGTTGTGCATCGGTTAACCCTCCATCAGATTTCATAAACATTAATTTAACTGGGGAGTGGGGAGTAGGGAGTAGGGAGTAGTTATTTTCCCCATTCCCCATTCCCCATTTTCCATTCCCCGTTCTCAACTGACTGGATACAGAGTTAACGTAGCGACGCAGAATTGGAGTTAAATAAGCATCTACGACTGTTGTATCTCCTCGGCTGACCAATTTCATTAAAGGGCTAACTTGATGAGATACGGATATTTGTGTCAATCCGATTTCAAGCGCGAGTTGGGCAACTTGTTGTTCGTGGTGGGGATAGCGATCGCTGTGCATAAAAACAATGGCACAACTGCGAATTCCTGTATTATAAATCGTTTGTAAGTCGTTTTTTACTTGTTCTATATTTACAGGGGTTAATTCCTGACCGTGGGCATCATATCGTTCATCAACTTCAATTACTTGTTCATAAAGCATCGTTGGTAAAATGATATGACGGGCAAAGATGTTAGGACGGTTTTGATAACCTATTCGTAAGGCATCTTTAAAGCCTTTGGTAATGAGAAGAACTAGGCGATCGCCTTTTCTTTCTAACAGTGCATTTGTGGCAACTGTTGTACCCATTTTGACTACTTCTATCGCTGATGCAGGAATGGGTTCGTTACCTGAAAGACCGATAATATCGCGAATTCCTTGAATTGCTGCATCTTGATATTGTTCGGGATTTTCTGAAAGTAATTTGTATACTATCACCCATTGCTGGTTAGGTAGGGGAACGATTAGAAAGCGTTCAGGATGTGTTGATAGTCTGTCTGCGATCGCCTGATTACTCGTAACAGCTACAATATCTGTGAATGTACCACCGCGATCGGCAAAAACTTTTAACATTACTCTATTTCCTTTGCGGGTATAGAAGTAGGATAACAATAGGATGAACGCGTATTTCTACTTCAGGTGCTAATTTTTAGATATGTACGAGCCGTTTTACGCATTTCTCCAAGAACTTTTCCCAGAATTCAAAATTGATTTTCGGCTCATTGAACCTCTTTTAGAATGCAGAAAGGTTGATAAAGGAGAATTTTTGTTTCAAGCTGGTGATATCTGTGAGTTTGTCGGTTTTACCCTCAAAGGCTGTCTCAGAACTTTTTTGATAAAAGACGGAAAAGAATTCACCCTTTTTTTCCACTGTGAGCGTCAAACGCTTGGTGATTACAAGAGTTTCCAATCATCACAACCTACCTCATTTTTCTGTCAGGCGATCGAGAATTCTCAGGTTCTTTTATTTAACTATCAAGCGATGCTGTGCTTTGAAGAAGCTCCTGAGGGACAGAGATTACTTAGGCTTCACGCTGAAAGCCTTGCGTTTATGCTCAGAGATAAATTGCTCTCTCTTTTTATGGATACACCTGAAGAACGTTATCTCAACCTTTTTAAAACTGAACCTCAACTCTTGCAGCGTATCCCTCAATATTATCTAGCGTCTTATCTCGGTATTGAGCCAGAGTCTCTGAGTAGATTAAAGCGGAGAGTCCAACACAGAAGTATTTCTTAACCCAAGTCAATGCAAGTGAAGGTATCTGCAAGATAAATTTGCAATCAGGCACTTAAAAGCAATCTGCTGACCGCAATATTTGCATGTTAGTAAAATTTTATACTGTGTTTGAGGATAAATATTCAATGTCAATCGAACAAAACAAGAAAATCATCCTCCAATTCTACCAGGCTGTTGACAACGAAGATTTAGAGCAAGCACTTGAGCAAGCAAAGCAGCTAATTGCCCCGAACGTTATCGCTCGCGGGATGGGTAGTGGTATACTCAATGGTTTTGATGCCTTCATCCAGTACGGACTCATGATGCGTTCTGCCTTCCCAGATGGTCACCACACCTTTGAAGAAGTGATTGCTGAACAAGATAAAGTCGTGACCCGTGGGACGTTCAGTGGAACGCATCGTGGGGAGATGTTTGGTATTGCACCGACAGGTAAGCAGGTTACATTTTCAGTCGTGCATGTCGATCGCGTAGTAAACGGCAAAGTTGTAGAACACTGGGGACAAGGTGACACGATAACGTTAATGCAGCAATTAGGAGTAGTATCATTACCAAAGCCGGGTGATTAAGCGTTCATTAGGGCAACCTAACATTAACCCTATGCTTTGTTAACTTACACTTTCACCCAACCTACAAACTTTATAATTTTGGACTTTTGCTTTCAAAGCTTTTACTGCTGGTGGTTCGCAAGGGTTACAGAAACGCAAAACAACATTTGTATCAAGCAAATATCTCGTCATTCCTCGTAAATACTATCGCGGCTAAAGGCTGCATCGGATAGACTCTGACTGTTTGCAGGAAGTTGCGAAACCCACTCCCGGAAATCTCTAGATCGTTCTGCTGGTGTTGCTATGCGCCAAAATGGATGGGACGATTCTTGTCTAGACTGGAACTCAAGGTTGGCAATGAAATCAGCAATTTTCTTGAGTTGTTCTGAGTTTAGCTTGTCTATTTCTTGTTTAAGCTTTTCAAAGCAGCATAATTAATGGTTATCCTAATGCAAATTTTTTCTATCGTAACCGATGCGATCGCCTGATTTTTTCATCCCTCATAAGTAGCTTTTACGAAAGCTATCAAACTTTTAATGTCAAGTAATGTTGAATATTTGTAATAATTTTCTGGAACTTATTTATAGAAATTAACAAATGTAGATACTCAATTTGTCTGCTGCCAAACTAACTGCCCCTGCTTGTTGATATAATTAGCCTTACCGCCAATATATACTAATGCCAATTCATTAGTGAATGCGAGTGCTAAATCAAATCGGGGCGGAATAATCATTTTTCCTGTTTTGTCGATATAGCCGTATTTATCATCAATTTTTACAGCAGCCAGCCCTTGAGAAAATTTTGTGACTCTATCAAATTTAGGAGCAATTACTACCTGACCATTAAAGTTAATAAAACCCCATTTTTCACCAATTTTAACTACTGCCAATTTCTCATTAAATTCCCATGCATCATCAAACTGCGGCTTAATTATAACTTTACCAGACGCATTGATATAGCCATACTTGTCTTTAATTTTGACGGCTGCTAAATCTTCAAAAAAACCTAAAGTCTCATCAAATTGTGGCTGAATAACTATGTTCCCATTAGAATTGATATAGCCCCATTTGCCATCAATTTCAACTGCTGCTAATCCTTCGTTGAAGTGCAAGGCTCTATCGAACTGCGGTTTAATAGCTGCTTTACCGCTAAAGTCAATATAGCCCCATTTATCATCTATTTTAACTGCTGCCAGCCCATTTTTAAAAGCCAAAGCCTCATCAAACTGTGGTTTAATAACTAATTTACCATCAGAGTTAATATAACCGTATTTGTAATCAATTAATACCAGCGCTAGGTTATTTGAGAATGAATAAGATAACCGATATTGCGGAGGAATTATCTTTTTTCCTGTTGTGTCGATATAGCCGTATTTGTCATCAATTTTTATCTGTGCCCGGTCGTCAATAAAGCTCCAAGCTAAATCAAATTGCGGCTCAATGACTATTTTTCCACTTTGGTCAATAAAGCCATATTTGCCATTTTTGATAATACGAAACAGTTCGGTTGACACTTGCTTCTGCTTCTGAGTGAGACTTAACGCACTGGTTTGCTGCTGGTAACTAGCAGTTGTTCCACATAAAATAGTCAGGCAGACAATAAAGGAAATAGCTTTATTCACAGGAAAGCTTACTCCATACCGTAGTTAACTGCTTTTAATATAATGCTGCAAGATTTTGAGATAGTCTAAAAATCCCCCTCTCCAAAGTAGGAAAGGGGGTAGAAGGTGAGGTTACGCGGGATAAATCCGCAGACGCCGATTTGGTTCATCCCCAAAACTGTGCGACTTCAAGCGGTAGTGTTCTACCAACTCGTGTTGCATTTTACGCACTTGGGCAGAACGTGGCAGTAATTCTACTGGTTGTCCTTTGGGAATGACAATTTGCTCTACGGCAAGTCTAGCTTCCTCTAAGGCATCCATTTCATCATCGCTGCCACTGTGGAGAAACAATTGCAATTCGCGATCATCAGCTAGTTCCGGATCGTCCATGTTCAGCAAGCGTCGCAAACCACGGGTAATCTGGGGAATCGTGCTGGATTTAATCATGTGAATCGGTACATGACGAGCTTTCGCCATTTGCCGGAGTTTGGCGTGATTTTTGACATGCGATCGCAGTGCCAAAATTGCATCAGCACTATCGATATCTTTTGTCAATGCAACCGGCAAACTTAACACACTTATTACCTGTTCCAACTGATGCCGACTAACACCATATGGGAAAATGTGCAATGGCAAATCTTCACCATTTGGTCCAGCGTGTCTGGGAGCGGCGAAATCAATACTCTCAGAGTAATTGAAAGATTCATCCAATAAGCGGTCAAATTCACTTTGCCCACCAACCCGCTCTCGCTCAGGAGATAATACCGGTAGTGCTACCATTTGTCCGGATGAACGCCAGCCGTTAGAGGGTCGCGCTGATGCGAAAGATTCCTCACCAACAGCTTGCTGCTGCCCACCACGACCATTTACTACAGATAACTGTCGAGCGATCGCCACCTTGCCGGTATCGTCAACGGTTCTCGTCTGCGGACTCGGCTGACGTCCCCGCAGAAGAGTATCAACTGTATCCGCAACGCTTTCGTGTACTACCCAACGCTGCCGTTCTTGCATTTCCACAGCAATCTCGAAAGTGGGAGGCGCTTTGCGTTCCAAAACAGTCTTTTGACTGCCCCGTCTTCTGGCTTCGTCATCCCCCAAAGTCACAGCCTGGATACCCCCAACTAAATCACATAAAGTCGGATTTTTAATTAGGTTTTCTATTTGGTTGCCGTGTGCCGTACCTACCAACTGTACGCCGCGTTCAGCAATAGTACGTGCCGCTAAAGCTTCGAGTTCTGTACCAATTTCATCAATAACAATGACTTCTGGCATATGGTTTTCCACTGCCTCAATCATCACCTGATGCTGATTTTCGGGATGAGCTACTTGCATCCGTCTGGCACGACCAATAGCGGGGTGGGCAACATCACCATCTCCAGCAATTTCGTTAGAGGTATCAATGATTACCACTCGCTTATTTAACTCATCCGCCAATACACGAGCTATTTCCCGTAAAGCGGTAGTTTTACCCACGCCCGGACGCCCCAGCATGAGAATCGATTTACCAGTTTCTACCAAATCGCGGATCATGCCTATCGTTCCGAACACCGCTCGACCGACGCGACAAGTTAAGCCGATAATTTTCCCGGTGCGGTTGCGGATGGCGCTAATCCGATGGAGAGTTTGCTCAATTCCTGCGCGATTATCTCCGCCAAAAATTCCCACTCTTGAGATGCAATCATCTATCTGTTCTTGAGTAACGGGTGTTTCGCTCAGATACTCGGCGCTGTGCGGAAAACGAGCTTCTGGGCGACGACCCAAATCCAAGACTACTTCAACTAAACTATCTCGTCGGGGATGACTCTCTAGTATTTGACGCAGGTCTTGGGGCACAATGTCTAATAACTTTTGGAGATCGTCTGTAATCGTCATGCTTTCTATGGTGACGTTTTTAGAGATAGATAGGACACTTTTTTAAAGAAGGTGTCCGCAACGCGCTTTTATTAGCGCTCCTGCTGTGACTTGAGTTGGGAAACGAGAGAATAAGCAAGCTCTACAGCTTGCCAAAGTAATACTTCGTCCTCTTCAAGACGAATTGGCTTTACACTTGCTTTGTTTACCTCCTTAGTTTCTAACTGTTCAAGAATCGATGACAGCAGTACACGGGCGTAACTGCCGTATGCAATACCGGATATGGAGGGGGAGATGGGGGGACAAGGAGCGGGGGGGACAAGGGGAGAGTTTTCTCCTTGTCTCCTTGTCTCCTTGTCTCCTTGTCTCCTTTTCCTCAGCAGTCCCATTGCTTTTAACTTAGCAACGGTGTAGCTGTTAGTACCTCCTGCTAACTGCACATATCCCGGTAATTTAGCTGCCAAAACTTTTTGGGCTAATTTCACTGCCGCGTGAGTGGTGCCATCTCCAATATCTCCACTCATCGGACGACCATCAGTTTGCCAAATTAAGGCACTGTTTATCGGGGCAATCAGATCGTAAAGTGCGTGTAGATAGTCAATTAAGTTTTCGCCATCGGGACAACTAATTGCTACTACCTTGAGACGATCTGCCCACGGTGAAATCGCTTGCCACAATCGTTTAAATTCTGTTAAGCGTCCTACTTGTGTATGAATTTCTACGGCATCTACCCCGGTTGACATTACCAACGGTGCGATCGCTCCTGGAGTTGAAACATACGACCTTGTATAAATTATATCATAAGGACAAGCTGGTAAACAACGACCGCAGCCATAGCATTTTTCGGATACAACTCCGGAAAAATCGTCTTTTATCCGATTAAACGCGATTGCTTGTACAGGACAAATTTTTTCACATGGTCTATCGCAGTCCGTAGGACATTCAGTAGGATTAAACTCAGCTTTGCGGAAATGGGGGTCTTCCCCATCGTTTAAACTGACCATTAACAAAGGCGACTTTGGATTATTGCCAAAGCCTCGCTTTTCGGCATCCCCAGCTAAATATGCGGCTACTTGTAGCGCGGTTTGCGCTGCTGCAATCACCGCCGGATCAGCTGCCACATCTATGCAGTCAGCGCCAGCCAATGTGTAGGCTAATGTTAAACTACTGACCGCAGGCAGATGCTGGAAACTGGCGCCACAGATGAGCTTAAACCAGTGACCTTCTTTGAGGGAGCGTAAAGGGTTGATGTGATCAGTCACTTCTCTATTATGCTTATATGTGACTGAAAATTGTACTCATTAGTTATTAAAAAGTTTTGCGTTGCTGTGTCCAGGGTCAAGGAAGAGGCAGGGGGGCAGGGGGCAGGGGGAGTTTGCCACCTCGTCTTCCTTGTCTTCCCCATCTCCCTTGTCTCCCTTGTCTTCCCCCTCTCCCCCTCTCAAGAACTCTGCCTCAACGAGAAAATTAAAAGCCTCATAGCTTATTACCATTGAGGTGCGGCTTCGATGAAGTCTAGAACTAATTCTGGGTGAAGAGGTCGAGAAAATAGATATCCTTGAGCGAAATTACATTTTAAATTTCTTAGTTGTACTAACTGAAAAGTTGTTTCTACACCTTCTGCGATCGCACTCATCCCCATTGACTTGGCAATACCCAGCATCGCTGGTACTAACCCCATGCTTTCTTCGTGTTCCTGCATACGTTTGACAAACGATTGGTCAATCTTTAAAACATTAAAAGGAAAGTTATACAAATAACTTAACGATGAATAACCTGTACCAAAGTCATCCATAACTAACTTAATTTTTCGCTCTCTTAATTGTTGTAAAAATTTTTTCAGTGCCTGACAATTTTCCATTATTACACTTTCTGTAATTTCTATTTCCAGACAAGTAGGATTTATTTTAGTTTCTTGAATAATCCGGTCAATTTGTGCTAATAATTTCGGGTCTGAAAACAAGCGTACACTCAAATTCACGCTGATAGTTAGAGATTTTAGTGTCGAGTTGTGATTTTGCCAAATAGTTAGCTGCTCGCAAGCTGATCGCAATACCCAAATATTGATAGCATGAATCAAACCTGTTTCTTCCGCAACCGGAATAAACTCTGTAGGAGAAATCAAACCGCGAGTAGGATGTTGCCAACGCACAAGCGCTTCTAATCCAGAGATTTTGCCTGTAACTAAAGAAATAATTGGCTGGTAGTAAACGATAAATTCTTGCCGTTCTAAAGCTCTACGCAAATCGTTTTCTAACTCTAAAAGCTGGGTGGCTTTCTGATGCATTTCCGGGTTAAAAACGTGATATCTGGCTTTTCCTAAAGCTTTAGCTCGATACATTGCTGTATCAGCATCTCGCAGCAAATACTCTGGCTTGTCGCAATCACTATTGCCCCAACTAATGCCAATGCTGGCATTTACAAATACCTCATATCGAGACAGTTTAAAAGCTAGTGAGAACTGTTGCAGAATATGTTCCGCAACTTGAATCGCCTGGGTGATATCTGTTAAATTTTCGAGAATAATTCCAAATTCATCTCCGCCTAATCGTGCTAAAGTATCAACAGGCAATAAAGATTGTTCTAGGCGATTGCCAATCGCTATGAGCAATTCATCTCCTACCAGATGACCAAGAGAATCATTGACAAGTTTAAAGCGATCGCAATCTAAAAACAGCACGGCAAATTGAAAATCAGTTTCTAGTTGAGCGCGATTCAAAGCTTTTTCTAGTCGCCTAATAAACAAAACTCGATTTGGCAATCCAGTCAGTGAATCATGCAGTGCTGTATTCAGCAGTTTATTTTGCAGTTGCTGCCGAAAAGTAACTTCTCCCTGAAGTTTTTGTAGAGCCTTTTCTAATTCACCAGTGCGTTGTTTTACTCTTTGTTCTAGTTCGGTGTTTAATTTCAATATTTCTAGTCGCGCTGTTTTCAACGCTAGTTGATTTTTGACACGTACCAAAACTTCTTCAAACTCAAAAGGTTTGGTAATATAGTCTACACCTCCTGCCCCAAAAGCTTTTACTTTGTCAAAAACGTCATCCAAAGCACTAATAAAAATCACCGGAATATCGGCAGTTAAATCACTCGCTTTTAAACGCTGACAAACCTTATAGCCATCTACTTCTGGCATCATAATGTCAAGCAAAATTAAATCGGGTAATACTGTTTCACAAGCAGTTAGAGCCATTTGCCAGTTCAAAGCTTTACGAACGTTATACCCATGCTTTGTCAGTAGTGAGGATAAAACTCGCAAATTATCTGCTGTATCGTCAATAATCAAAATATCTTTTTTATGAGGATCTAACCGCTTGTAATTCATTCTGCCTTTGCTCTAGTTAATTCCATAATTTTCTCAAATTGATAGTTGTTTGCTAAACCTCGGAAAACGCGGAAAATTAGCGGGTTATTTTGAGCAATTTGTTTAAGAAATTCTAAAATTACTTTTTTCCCACTACAAGATTACCTATTTTCTTCTTTCTCTTGTTACTACCATCGCTACAACTGGCTGCTTGCTGCATGGTGTACATGCAGCTTTCCACTCAGCTCGATCTGCGATCAATGCTGACTAAGGTCGGTTTGAGTCGTAATTATCTGGGTTTCTTGACAAACAACTTTTATATTTGTGGTTTCTACTTAGTTGATATATTTCACCTCCAGTGCGTATTGTTTCTAATAGTACTTATGTACGTACTTGTGGCTAATGGCTAAACCTAGTCTTGTTCCTTGTTGTGATTGTCTCCCAGTTTCAGTTTGCCCAAAAGCTTGAAGAAGTATGTCAATTTCTTTAGGTACGATACCGATACCTGTGTCTTGTATCTCAAGATTAGATGGGGTAGAGGAAGTGGGGGGTTTCACAAACGCTCTTTCACTTCCCGAGAGTGCGCCTTGTGAACTCGTTCCTCAACACACCGACGCGACCGGATCGGATGAAGGCGCATCCGAAGAAGTGTCCGCTCGATCGCGCCCAAGGGAGATGAGGGTTTCCGAGGGAACCCCTACGTTCCATTCAAAATTCAAAAAAATTCAAAATGCACGCATTAAGAATTTTGCATTTTGATTGAATTGTTGTGTCCCCAAGTCGTCCCCCAAGTCTGCCTTGTCTCCCTTATCCTCTTATCCCCCTGTCTCCCACTCCCCCAGTCTTAGCCGCTACTATCAATGATATTTTAGTATAAATTTTTACCCCTAGACGCTGACATATTTCACGCACAGTTGGTGTCGATAACATTTTTGTTTATCGTTTTCCCCAAAGGCAAATTTGCGGTTCGGGGATGATGGCAATAAAAGTTACATTAATATATTAAATGTATTTTTTCATACAGTTCTATTATATATTTTTATGATAAATATTTATAAAATATATAATTGAACGAATCGGCAAGATACCAAGAAAAGAAAGAGATACAGAACAAAATAAAAATAGAGTGCGTTAAACTACATCAACGCACCCACTAAGGTTGAAAAGATACTTGACAAACAGGCTTTACTTTTCAGACATTCTCTAACATCAGATGTAAATCTTTGTTAGCTTTAACATACATAAATTTAGCTACTCTAAAGGCTGCCGTTCTTTTTATTACATGAGTGATTGTTACTTATTGAGTTCGCCAATATGATTTAAAGGCCAAAAGCGAACTACGGCACGTCCAATAATATTTTCACGCGGGACAATGCCCCAACAGCGACCATCATAGCTATTTATTCGGTTGTCACCTAGTACCAAGTATGAATTTGCGGGTATAGTAACTGGTCCAGACAAGTAAGGTGGCTGCTTTCCAACGGTGCAAACATCAATCGATGTCCACGGTTGAGAGTTAAAGTAATTATCTTCCAAGAGAGGTTTGTTGTTGACGTAAACTTTGCCCTCCCGGAGTTCTACCTTTTCTCCGGGTAATGCAATCACACGTTTAATAAAAGCATCGTGGTATTGTTCTTTCTGAAGTTCCTGCGTAGGTGAAAATACCACAATATCTCCCCGTTTTGGCTGACTAAAGTGGTAGCTCACCTTGTCTACAATAAACTTATCATCAATTTGTAAAGTCGGCTCCATTGACCCTGAAAGGACGTTGAAAGCTTGCGCTGCAAAAGTACGTATCCCAAAAGCAAAAATCAAACTTAGTCCAATAGTTTTAGTTGTCTCTATCCAGAAATTAGGGATGTTTTCAGATGGTGATACTTGATTTTGCTTGCGGCTCATTGTGGTATATTTCCCTTGCGAAATTATCTTTAATTTGGATACAGTGGTGTCTTATTATCGATCGCACCAATATGATTTAAGGGCCAAAAACGAAGTACAGCACGACCAATAATGTTTTCGCGAGGGACAACACCCCAACAGCGACCATCATAACTCTGGGTGCGGTTGTCTCCTAACACCAGATATGAGTTAGGTGGTATAGTGACGGGTTTGGATAAAAAAGGTGGCTGCGGTCCTGAGGTGCAAACTTCTTTTTCCGTGCGTATATCTTTGCTGAGGTAGTTGGTTTCCTGAATAAGTTTGTTATTGATGTATACTTTGCCATCTCTAAGTTCTACTTTTTCTCCCGGTAAACCAATTACACGTTTAATAAAAGCATCTTGATATTGTTCTTTTTGCAACTCTTCTGTAGGCGAAAATACTACAATGTCTCCTCGGTGTGGGTCAGAAAATTTATACTTCAATTTATCAACAATGATTTTGTCTGCCTCCCACTGATTTTCCGAACCGTGCAGGGTAGGTTCCATTGAACCAGAGGGAATCCAGCGAGCTTCCGCCACAAAGGTGCGAATTCCCAAGGCAAGAATTATACTTAATACAACTGTTCTACCTAGTTCTGCGATCCAGGAATTATCAGGTTGTTGGTTAGAGTTGTTATCAGACACTTTATTATGCATTAAATTACAGAAGTAAAAGGAAGATGCAGGTAATTAAACTACCACAGTCACTGTATTCGTTCATCTTAACCGGGGAAATGTGATTTTCTGGTTATTTTGGCATCTTGACATGGTGATTCCTAGTTAAAAAATAAACTTTTTTGTCACCAAAGTGCGAAAATTTGTTACGAATAGTGCAACCAATTTAACCCAAAAGAATTATTTTCTGTCACGATAAAAGCTAATTTTCCTTCTGGCTCTTAATTCCATGTCATCTCCAAAAAGTTTACTGATTCGCCGCGCTCGCATTATTCTACCTAATGGTGAGTTAATAGTAGGGGATGTCCTGACCCGCGATCGCCAAATTATAAAAGTCGCTCCAGAAATCTCCACGGCAACACCAACAACAGAAATTGACGCAGATCAGTTAACTTTGTTGCCTGGGGTAATTGACCCGCAAGTACACTTCCGGGAACCAGGACTAGAACACAAAGAAGACTTGTTCACTGCCAGTTGTGCTTGTGCCAAAGGGGGAGTTACCTCCTTTTTGGAAATGCCGAATACCCGTCCCCTGACGATTACCCAGCAAGCTTTAGACGACAAGTTGCAACGTGCCCAAAGCAAGTGCCTGGTTAATTATGGCTTTTTTATTGGCGCAACTCCAGAGAATCTCCCAGATTTGTTAAATGCCAAGCCGACACCAGGAATTAAGATTTTTATGGGGTCAATGCACGGTCACTTGCTGGTGGATGCAGATGCGGCTTTAGAAGCTATATTTGCTAAAGGCGATCGCTTAATTGCCGTTCACGCTGAAGACCAAGCCAGAATCAATCAACGTCGCAAGGAATTTGCCGGAATTCACGATGTAGCTATTCACTCGCAAATTCAAGACAATCAAGCGGCACTTTTGGCAACTACGCTGGCGTTAAAACTTTCTGAAAAATATCAACGTCGGCTGCATATTCTGCATATGTCAACGGCGGAGGAAGCCGACTTGCTGCGCCATTATAAACCGAGTTGGGTAACAGCAGAGGTAACACCACAACATTTATTGTTGAACACCAGCGCTTATGAGAAAATTGGCACTTTGGCGCAGATGAATCCACCTTTGCGATCGCCTCACGATAACGAAGTTCTTTGGCAAGCTTTGCGCGATGGCGTGATTGATTTCATCGCCACAGATCATGCACCTCATACTTTAGAGGAGAAGGCTTTAGAATATCCCAACAGCCCTTCTGGAATGCCTGGGGTGGAAACTTCCCTAGCTTTAATGTTAACTGCTGCCATGCAGGGGCGATGTAGTGTTGCCCAAGTTGTGAATTGGATGTCAACCGCTGTGGCGAAGGCGTATGGTATTCCTAATAAAGGAGCGATCGCACCTGGTTATGATGCTGATTTAGTTTTGGTAGATTTGCAAACCTACCACCAAGTCCGACGCGAGGAATTGTTAACTAAATGTGGTTGGAGTCCTTTTGAAGGCTGGAATCTCACCGGATGGGCACATACAACTATTGTCGGCGGTGAAATTGTTTATGACAAAGGCAAGTTGAATACCGATGTGCGGGGTCAAGCAATAAATTTTTTGTAGAACCTTAAACTCAGAACCCCGGTTTCTTAAACTCAGAACCCCGGTTTCTCAACTCAGAACCCCGGTTTATTTAATAAACCGGGGTTCTTTTGAAGGTTTATTAGAAGTCATAAATTTACGTCTCAATTTTACTTACGCCTTCAGCAAACATTTAAGAGATAATGCATCAAATTTGCTTGAGTTCTTTGCTATTTTTGATGCGAAAAATCATGTTGACTGACTTGGGAGAATAAAGGCGATCGCTTCAAACATTTTCATACTAAGCGTGCATCTCGGTAAAAATATCAATGTGAAGACAACTTGAAAAACCTATCTCGTATTTCTACCAAAATAGATTTTCGGGCGTTGCACTATAGTTGGTTAACCTGCTTTGGCTTCAGTATTAACTACATGATTGGCGATAACAATATATTTTTATCGTTAAA
This sequence comes from Hassallia byssoidea VB512170, assembly GCF_000817785.2. Taxonomy (GTDB): domain Bacteria; phylum Cyanobacteriota; class Cyanobacteriia; order Cyanobacteriales; family Nostocaceae; genus Hassallia; species Hassallia carrinoi. The sequence continues at coordinate 29,327 of NZ_JTCM02000075.1, forward strand.
AAATCCAAGTTATTTATATCGTTAACTTGTAATTAGCGATTTCTACTGAGTACATTTTGAAATCAACTTGGCAATACTAATAATAGACCTCAAAACTCATTCTTTTTTGCACTATTGCAACAGAACCGCTTTTTTCTTACCCCTTTCACGCGGCTATGCTCTACTTGGGGAGCCACCCCTTGGCGTTCGCGCAGCGTGTCGTAGACAAGCGCCTCTCACGAGTGGGATAAGACCATACTAGCGCTTTTTTTTCCTTTGGGAGTCAAGAAGTCTAATAAGGATAAGTTAAAGGAATTATGAATAATTTGATTATTTTTTAACTTTTCCGCTTAGAGCTTTGGGTGCTTACTAACTGCATTCATTCTTTGAATAACTATCTAAGAATCAATTCGGTTAAATTAGGCTGAAAAAATTTGTCAGCACTTCTTACTTTCATTAATACAAAACTAATATGCACTTAGTTTATACACATGAACAAATCTAGCTTTTTTCACTTATTGTCCCTCGTTATTTATGGGATTTATTTGACTATAACTTGTATCTGGATGCAACAAAGACGAGAAAACTGCTAATAACTACTGTTTGTTATGTGGTGATGAGCCAAAAAGCAGTTAGTCCACAAACGACAACAGACTGTCAAGATGCGCTTACGAGTAGACTCAGTTGGTTAAGTCATGGAAATTACTCTATCGCGATGTACCCTACGCAGCAAGCAGCATTGGTAGCAGTTTGAAGCAGCCGCAAAAATACTGCTGTACCGAGAGCTATTTTGTAATTGAGTCATAAGTTATATACGTATTTATAATTAAAAGTACGTATAACATCATTTACATTGGCTATCAAATCATCAAATGTAAATGCTTGATAAATCTATCGTTGTAGAAAAATATTTAGTAAAAGCTGGTAACTAAAATGACAAACTTTCCAAATGACTGTGACGAGCGTGGTAGTGGCAGATTTGACCAACCCTCAATTTGACATTGACTGTTTTTGGACATTTTGTGGTAGAGCGAGTGTAGGGGCAATTTCTGGGTTTTCATGCTTAAATGTTGATGGTGCGACGTGTTAGCAGATGTGCAAGCTAGCCGACATTGCCAATTCCCTAATCCAAAAAGTGGGAAACGTTCTTTGTGCGATCGCTTGCTGAGTAGTTGAGCGTCACCAATGCTTTGATAGTGCAGCCGACGATCGCCCTGGACGACAATTATGTTAACAGCGAATGCGTGTTTCGGTGGTATTATTCCACTGACGACAATCCGCTATTGCCGTGCCAAGTTGACAAGTGCGTTCATTTCGGCTTGAGTTATAAAACAAGCGTGTCTTGCTTTGATTGGCAAGAGTTATTAACGTCATACATGCCGTGCGATCGCCGAGTTAATCGAGCAATTAACCGCCGTAATTTCCGCTCTTACTATACCCTCATCCCCAGAGGTCAAACATACTTTGAGATAACTATCTGGCTGGTAGGGCATTCGCTCTGCCCATTCAATAGCCACAATTCCTGGCGTAACTTCAATACCTTCCCAGTAAGTTTCTAAATTCAAAGTTGCCACTTCTTTTGATTCTAAGCGATATAAATCGAGGTGGTATAGGGGAAGACGCCCTTCATGATACTCATTAATCAGAGTGAAAGTGGGACTAACAATTGGGGAAGTGATACCCAAACCTGCGCCAATACCTTGCACTAACGTAGTTTTGCCAGCACCTAAATCACCTTTGAGTAAAATTACACTACCAGCAGCCAGCGATCGACCAAAAGTGAAGCCAAGCTCACGCGTAGCTTCTGCACTTGCAAGAACAATTTTCATAATTGGTTAGTGGATAGTGGATAGTGGATAGTGGTTAGGAGTTAGGAGTTAGGAGTTAGGAGTTAGGAGTTAGTGGAATTTGGATAGTGGATAGTGGTTTGGAGTTAGTGGGAACGTGGGAGCGTTGTCCCCCACTCCTTGTCCACGCCAGACGCCTCAACGGAGGACACCTCCGCACAGCGCTGGCTCCCCTTGTCCACGCCAGACGCCTCAACGGAGGACACCTCCGCACA
>NZ_JTCM02000076.1 GCF_000817785.2 Hassallia byssoidea VB512170
TTACGGGACAGCCAAGTTTAATAGATCCAAGGGCACAAGAGCGACTATCAAAGGATGAAGGAACCGTCTCCGTTTTGTCTGATTTTTTGGAACCCCCGCAGCCACCGAAGCCTGCGCTCTTAGTGTCGGTTACTTTTAAATATTATTTAGAGTGCGTAAGTTTCAAATACGTACAACTAAATCGAATCAGAAAATTTTACAAATAAAGGAAAGAAACTGATGTTTTATTTTGTGCGATTTAGATGCGTGAATTTGATCGGGAACGTTCAAGCGATCGCGATCGTAAAAACAAAACAAAACAAATAGCATCTCACTTTTTCTCCCTCATCTCGCTTTGAAACCCTCATCTGCCCCTGCATAGAGGTAGAATATTGAGAAGATTAAACCTTGGTATGATGAGTATGCATCCGTTATTAAAAGTTGACATTTCCCAATTAAGTGTAGCCGAGCGCATACAACTTGCCCAGGATTTATGGGATAGCATCCTCACTACACCTGCGTCGGTTCGTGTCAGTGAAGCTCAACAGCAAGAATTAGACCGACGTTTAGAAGAATACTACCAAAACCCAATGCAGGGTTCAAGCTGGGAACAAATGAAGCAAAGACTGGGTTTTTGATAATGAATTATAAATTATTGATTAGCCCAGAGGCAGAACTTGATATCGAAGAGGCTTTTGAGTGGTATGAAGAACACAATCCCGGATTGGGTTTTGAGTTTATACGTGCAGTTGATAGTTGTCTAGCTTCTGTGGGACGCAATCTTTCAGGTTATCCTTTGGTACATCGAGAAATTCGACGCGCTTTGATTCGTCGATTTACCTACGGAATTTTTTACCTAATTGAAGAAGATAAAATTGTGATTCTTGCCTGTTTTCACGTTAAACGCGATCCGCAACAATGGCAACGCCGAAATGATTGACAATTCATAATTCCTAATTTAGAATTACAAATTTTGTTTCAAATGGGGATTTCAACACCCGATGTAACAAAACTGTTTATAGAAACAATGTACAGACGCGATACCCTTGCGTCTCTACCCTTTTTAATTATGAATTATGAATTATGAATTAATAATTCGGATGTCTGGTTTTCCTAAACACGAAAAACAACTTTAAACTTTTCTAAACTTCTAACAAAAGGGCGGGAATTACGCCTTGATATTTTCACAGGTGTAATTGCGGAATCACTTTAACCAATTTTGTAGTAAAATATAGACTATCAGTAGCGCTACTAGTAGCGCATCAGCCGTGAAATACCAAACCTGGACAAAATATATTAGCCTTGTGGCAATTGTTGCCTTGGTATTACCTGCTGGCTGCTCCATGAAAATGCCAGCAGATGTTCCCACGATCCTGCTGGTGCAAGCGAAATCTAGCCAAAGCAACTATACCAAGTATATGCTACAGGGCTATAATGCCACAAAGCAAAGAAATTACTTAGCTGCTTTAAATTATTTCCAACAGGCATTACAGGCAAGACCTGGGGATACATATGCAACGATCGCTATTGGCAATATAAAAAGTTATATCGAACGCGATCGCCGACTCGGTAGCAAAACAAGACGCAATATTTTATATATACCCGCTAACTTTGACTTCGGGCAACCCGGACGATTGATCCCCGCAGGAACGCGGACGCAAAAACTACCAGACAACGAAACTGTAATCGGTTTAGGTAATAATAATCAACAGTCTGCTGCTCAGGTAGACGAGTCCGGTGCTGCCGTCAATAGTAGAAGACAGAGGAGTGGAAGTATAACATTTAACCCTCCAGCCCAATTAGGCATACCAAGTAGACGGGTATCAGCAGGAACTAGAAGAGGAAGTTCCTGCACATCTAGCAATCAACCAATTATTGCTCTTGCACCCTTAGAAACTCCTCAAATAACAACTTTCTCTAATCCTCAATTATTTTTCTACGTTCCCCAAACTAATGCTCAAGCACTAGAACTAGTTATACAAGATGAAAACCAGGAGGTAATTAATAAAGCAACTTTTAAAACTCCAGCGAAATCAGGAATTGTCAGCGTAATACCTGCTAATTCAACTCCAGAACTGAAGGTTGGCAAAACTTACCGTTGGTTTTTCTCAGCGGTGTGCGATCAAAAAGAGCGCAGCCGAGATTTAGTTGTACAAGGCTCAATTGTTCGGCTAGCACCCGATGAAAAATTGCAAAGAGATTTAGCGTCTTCAAATATGCGGGAGCGTGCTAATATCTTAGCCTTGTCTGGCTCTTTCAGCGATGCCTTGACAAATCTTTGGCAGTTAAGGCGTCAACGTCCTAATGATGCCGAATTAAAAACTGACTGGCAAGATTTGCTGCGATCGGTAAATTTGGGGGAAATTGCCGATGCACCATTAATAGAATGTTGCAAAAATCAGTAATTTCCGAAATTTCTGAAAAGAAGTTGTAATATTATCTCAGTTCAAGTTTCATTTTTTGAAAGCTCCCCAAGAGTAGGTTATTATACCTACTCTGCATAGGAGACGGGCAAAACGCTCGTCTTCGCGTGTAAAGTCATAACTGTTTTTTATCTCTTGCTACACAGAAGCACTCAACAGATGATTAGTCAAGTTGAAGAAAAAAAAATGCATCTCGTCAGGTGGCTATTAGCTATTGGCTGGCTGACGTTAATATTTTCTTTATTTTACGATCCAATTTCAATTAGGTTCACAGACCCAAGTAATATCATTAGTCCTTTTCATCTCCATCCAGAGAAATACCTCGACCCATCAAGTTGCGTCAAAGTTCAAGGTGTGTGTCTGCCCGAACAGCCATATGGTATGGCAGGACGCATATTTTGGGCAATGGTTCTGCCGATAGGAATCACGGTCTTGCTGGTATTCGGACATGAATTTTGGCGGCGAATTTGTCCATTATATTTCTTTTCGCAAATTCCCCGCGCCTTAGGAATTCAACGCAAGCGTAAAGTGGTAAGCTCCACAGGTAACGTTCGCTTAGAAATGGCAGGTATAGAAAAAGAGTCTTGGCTGGGACGCAATTTTCTATATCTGCAATTAGGTTTGTTTTACTTGGGTTTGAACATTCGGATTTTGTTTGTGAATGGCGATCGCACGGCAATGGCGATTTTTCTGCTATTTACCATCTTCAGTGCGATTGCAGTCGGCTTTCTCTACAAAGGAAGAAGCTGGTGTCAGTATTTTTGCCCAATGGCACCCGTACAAATGTTTTACACAGGACCGCGGGGCTTATTAGGAACTGACGCTCACGACAAACCGCCCCAAAGCATCACCCAGTCAACTTGTCGGACTGTCGATAGTTCTGGTCAAGAAAAAAGTGCTTGTGTAAGCTGTCAATCTCCTTGTATAGACATTGACGCCGAGCGTTCATACTGGGAGGGAATCACCAAACCAGACCAAAAGATACTTTTTTACAGTTACTTTGGTCTGATGTTCGGCTTTTATTGGTTCTACTTTTTGTACGCAGGCAACTGGGACTACTATTACTCTGGTGCATGGACTCATGAAGAAGGGCAATTACGCACACTCTTCAATCCAGGATTTTACTTTTTTAATCAAGCAATTCCCATTCCCAAGTTAATTGCATCACCTTTGACATTGGCAGTTTTTGCGATCGCCAGCTATTTCATCACTGTAGCCCTAGAAAAAGCCTATAGAGCTTATCTGCATTCTCAAAACAAATATTTAAACGAAGAACAAGTACTGCATGTCATTTTTGTAGTGTGTGTATTTGTCTCCTTCAACGTCTTCTTTATGTTTGGCGGACGCCCGAATATCAGCTTGCTGCCAGGTTGGGGTATCCTGGCATTGAACGGTATTGTCGTCATCGTCAGCACCTTGTGGCTGTATCGCAGCTTCAATCGCAGCCGAGAGCGTTATTCTCGCGAAAGTCTGGCAAGTAATTTGCGTCGTCAACTCAACAAACTAGCAGTAGATTGGTCAAAGCTACTTGAAGGACGTTCGCTGCAAGATTTAATTCCCGATGAAGTGTACGTTCTCGCCAAAGTACTGCCCGGTTTTAAGCGTGCAGATCGAGTACAAGTTTATAAAGGAGTATTGCGCGAAGCTTTAGAAGAAGGAAAAGTAAGTTCCGCAGGAAGTTTGGAAGTTCTCAAAGATATGCGGAAAGAACTGAACGTAACTGATGAGGAACATTACGCCGTTTTAGCAGAACTGGGAATTGAAGATTATACCCTTTTAGAACCGCAAAAACAACGCAGTCGAGAAACTCAATTGCGGATCGAAGGCTATCGACGTGCATCAGAATTGCTAATTCAGCAACTGCTAGAAAGTGGCACACCCTTACAAGAAGCGATCGAGCGCAGCCAAAAACAAATTAGAGAATTGAGACAAGAGTACGCGATTACACCAGACGAACACGAGCAAGTGTTCGCGGAAATGTTTAATCAAGACGGTCCACTTCTACAGAAAGCTGAAGTTTTATTAACTCAACTGCAAGATTTAGCCGTGCATGGTCAAATGCTGTATAACTCAGTGCCAAACCCGCACGCACCCGTTTATGTCTTGCTGCGAGAAGCCGTACAAGAAAAGAAAAAACTCATTACCACTCAGTTATTCCGCATCTTAGAATTGCTCGGAGACTCACCCGAAGCGTTTAATATTGGTCGCTCAATCGGTGTATTGGCAGCAAATATCATCGAAGAAATTCTGCAATCTAACGATGAGCAGTCAAGATGGCAAAAGCGTTTGAGTCCAAGAGTAATCTCTTCATTACGACAACAGGATCAGCTAACTCAGCCTGTACCGATATCAACACAACTTGGTGTCAACAACAATTACTCAGACCAACAAACACAATCTTATTCTTTTAACTCTGCTCCTACTCGCTTAGGTGGTGAACGCACACAAAGTACAGAGGCAATTAATGATGTTTTGCTTGCACTTTTACAAGACGTAGATCCTTTAGTACAAGCTGCCTGTCTTTATGCCCTGCATCAGTCTAATCCTTCTGTTGCCTTTGGGGAAGCTCGCCAACTGCTAGATGCCAAGCAAAATAAAGATTGGCTCGTGCAAGAAACAGCACAAATAATTCTCGGTCAAAGTCACCAAGCAAATGGGTCTGGTAATGTACCAACTCTAATTGCTCAAGTCAGAGCAAGCAAACGCACAGAAAAGCGGATTTTCCAACAGCCAACAATTCAAGTTGGACGGGGACACGAAAACGATATCGTTATTCCCGATAACCGTGTTTCGCGAGAGCACGCTATATTCTATGTGGATGAAAAAGGAGTCAGCGTTAAAGATTTAGGAAGCAGCAACGGTCTACGCATTGGTAAAGAACACATTCACGACCAGCAAAAACAACTTAAATCTGGAGATTTCGTTCGTTTTAGCAGTGGAGATGATTTAGTTATCCACATCCAGTGGGAAATGCGACCTTTGCAGCTTAATACAATCACCGAATCTGTAGGAACTTTAGAAAAGCTGTTATGGCTTTATGACAGCAGCTTCTTCCAAGATATCAAGGCAAATGCTTTGATTGAACTGGCACGTAATAGCGAAGTACGCATTTATCATCCTCAACAAGAAATCTGCAAAGAGGGAAGACCTGCTTTTGAACTGATAGTTTTAATTGATGGTGAGGCAAAAGTATTTCCCAGCAATACAGGCAAAGGTATGACTATCTCATCAGGGCAAACTATTGGTGAACTAGAAGTGTTGACCCATAGCCAATATGCAGCAACAGTTGTTGCAGGTGAAGTCAGAGTTCGGACTTTAGCTATCAAAGCAAAAGATTTCGAGGCAGTACTTTCACAAGACCCATTACTCACAACGAATGTCTTAAAAATGCTCAGTGTTCGCTATCAGCAAAGTTTAGGGCAAATAGCTGCCGTTACCCAAATTTAATTTCATTTGTGGTTGCGCTCAACAACGCAACCACGAATAAAATTATTATCATAAAATGGGTGCTACTAATCAAAAAATTAATTTTTCATAATAAAATTTTACTCATCATGTTGATACACAAGAAAAAATAAATCACACTGTAGAGACGTTCCGGACCGAACGTCTCTACAATTATGGTTGCAGCGTTTTTATTAGACTTAATAAGTGCCCACATAAGGTTAACTGTTAATTAAGATAATGAACTGAGTTTTTTGATAAACTCTTAAGAAAATCTGATATTATTTGTACTGGTTTTACGTAATTGTCTTTAGTTAGACTGTAGATACTTATTGTCAATAGCGAAATAACTGTAAAACGTAGTAGAAATTGTAATATCAATTCGCGATTGGGGTTATTGCACAATTTAACTAACATTCTTGGAGGAAAATAGGCATGATTAAAATCAAAGTAATAGATCCAAAAAAGCCAGAACAACTGCAAGAAGTAGATTTAGACTTAGAGACAAAACTCAATCAGGAATGTTATATTGGGCGCTTGTTGAACTGTGATTTAGTTTTAGACGGCACCGAAGTCAGCCGGATGCATGGGAAAATTTCTCAAAAAAATGAAAATTATTATTATGCTGACCTTGCTAGCAGCTATGGTTCGCGGCTTAATGGCGAAAACGCCCAAGTCAATCAAGATTATCTTCTCAAAGCTAACGACTTAATTCAAGTCGGTAGATATTTTTTGATGATTGTACAAATTAGTTCACTCTTAACAAGTTCCAACGTAGACACGATAATAGATTTACCACAGGTAGAAAAAACAAGCACAACAACAGACAATCAAGAAATAAGTAACGGACTTGCTCCGGAGCCAAAAGTTGAGACTAAACCAGTAGAAGCACCATTTGTCGCTCCTGTCATCCCTCCCCAAGAATATATGCCACTGGCGATGGTAGAACCCGCCGACCTCCAACGCTGGACGAAAGGAGATTTAACAGTCCGCTGCATCGGTGTTATCGATGAAACACATGATGTGAGAACCTTTCGCTTTGTAGCAGATCCTCCGGTGTTGTTCAGTTACAAACCAGGTCAGTTTGTCACCCTTGATTTAGAAATCAACAAAGAAGAGATATCGCGTTCCTATTCGATTTCCTCAACTCCCTCACGTCCCCACACCTTAGAAATCACCGTCAAACGTGTCCCCGCTCCTGTTGGTTGTCAACCAGAAACGCCGAAAGGTCTAGTTTCTAACTGGTTGCACGACAACGTTAAACCAGGCAGTATTATCAAGCTCAACGGACCTTTGGGTAAGTTTACCTGCTTCGCCAACCCATCGCAAAAACTTTTGTTAATATCTGCGGGTAGCGGGATCACACCGATGATGTCTATGTCTCGGTGGTTATGTGATACTGGCGCTAATTGCGATATTATCTTTTTTCACTGCGCTCGCAGCCCCCGTGATATCATTTATCGGCATGAACTAGAGATGATGTCTGCGCGGTATGCGAATTTTCATCTAGCAGTCTCTACAACTCGCACTGAACCTGGTCATAGTTGGTTAAGTTTAACTGGCAGACTTGACCCAGCTATGTTGCAAGTTGTTGCGCCAGATTATCGAATTCGCACTGTTTATGTATGTGGACCAGATACCTTCATGGAAAGCACCAAACAAATGCTCGAAAGTATCAGCTTCCCCATGCAAAACTACTATGAAGAAAGCTTTGGACCTCCAAAGAAAAAGCCCAAATCTGTTGAGCCTAAACAAGAAACTGTCGCTAGCAGCACACCTCAAAACGTCAAAAGCGCTGTTGGCTTCATGGATATGATGAGGAATTGGTCTACACAATCTGTTGGAGAATCAAATAGCAGTAGCGATCGCGCTGCCGCAACTGCATCAGTCGCTACACCAACTCCCACCTTGCCCAAGTCAACCTCGTCCGGAAAAACTGCTGTAGTTTTCTCTAAGTCAGGCAAAGAAGTCGATTGTGATGGCGAAGAACCCATCCTGGATTTGGCTGACCAAGAAAAAGTGAAAATTCGCAGTAGTTGCCGTGCTGGAGTTTGTGGTAGCTGCAAGAAACGCAAGCTAGAAGGAGAAGTCAGGTTAGAAGGTGAACCCGAAGGTTTGGAAGAAAGCGAAGTTCAAGAAGGTTATATTCTCACTTGCATTTCTTACCCGGTTGGCAAAGTTGTGATTGATGCGTAGATTTTTAGAGGAATGGGGAGTGGAAAGATGGGGAGATGGGGAGATGGGGAGACAAGGAGACAAGGAGACAAGGAGACAAGGAGACAAGGGGGACAAGGGGGACAAGGGAGCTGGGGGAGCCATATCTTCCCCATTACCTATTACCCATTACCTATTCCCAATTACCTATTCCCAATTACCAATTCCCAATTCCCAATTCCCAATTACCTTTCATAACGTTCTATGAAATTGATCTACCACTTAGCTTTGATATTGCTACTATTAATATCAGCTTGTAGTTCGTCTGGAGAAAATGTCAGTAAAAACGTGCAAGCGAAAGCTGCGATCGCAGGTCCTGGTATCACAGGCACGCTGAAAGCAACGCAGACGGCAAATGGTTTTGTCTGGGTTGCTGTTGAACTTCAAGGCGATCCTAAAGTTATAACGCCTGGACTTCATGGCGTTCACATACACGAAAAAGGTGTCTGTGAAGCTCAACAAGAAAAGCCTTTTAGCTCTGCGGGCGGACATTTTGACCCTGGTCCATTCGGTTCATCAACTCCTGTAGAAAAAAATCATCCTTATCATTTGGGAGATTTACAAAACATCAAAGTTAGTGTTCTTGGTAAGGGTAGAATGGAAACTTTTTCTAACAGTTTCACTCTCACTGATAGTCCGACAAGCTTATTTGATAGTGATGGTAGTGCGGTGATTGTACATAAGTTAGTCGATCAAAAGAAAGCTGGAGGTACGGCAGATGAAGCCGGCGGTGGTCGGCAAGCCTGCGGTGTAATTCAATTAGTCAAATCTTAGAAAAAAACTTTTTTTACAAGTAAGGTATGAACTGCTATAAATTTTTGGTGGGAGCAATTGTCGTAATTGTCTCTGGTATTTTTCTTGTTATCAATAGCGATAAATCTCGGTCAGAAGTTCGACCTGATGGAAATGTTGCTATTAAGGTCAGCGGCGGTTTATTGTTGATGTTTGGCATCTTAGTTTTGATTGGCAGTTTCATCGGCTTGTCATCTGGTTGTCAACCACAAACCATACTATGAAAAAGAGGGGAAAAGGAAAAAGGAAAAGGGGGAAAGGGGTTTTTCGGGAATTTACTTTATGCGTAAGTCGCGATAAATTGCGCTGATAATTTGCAATGCGGAAAATTTCACTTTCAAGCCGGAAACTTTTTCCCCTGTTTCTCTTAGCGTCAACGATAAATGTTAATTGCCTCACAGCTTATTAGCTGAGATTTAGGCAATGCTATCTCCTTTGCTCCGTATTATCATGGAAAAACGTCTCTTGTGACGGTAGGTATGTTTTTATTACTGTTAATAAGCGCCCAAAGGTATTATATTAAGAAAAACACCAATCATATCATAAATTTGTCTTTTTGATTTTTAATTGCTTATGCTTACCAACTTGAGAAATGTGCTGACACAGCCCGTAGTTGTGATTAGTTTAATTACAGGTGTGTTGCTGGTTGGAGTTCAACGGTTGGGAGTGTTAGAGCCGGTAGAACTGAAAGCTTTCGACCAGATGACGCAAAAACGTCCTCCTCTAAGCCCAGACTCGCGTTTGTTGATTGTGGGATTTAACGGAGACGATATTCAAAAATTAAACCAGGGATCGCCGACTGGGGAAACTTTAGACACAGTATTGACCAAACTAGAGCGCTATCAACCAAAAGTCATCGGTTTAGATTTATTTCGCGATCGCCCAGTTGAACCCGGTCATCAGAAGCTGTTAACACACATAAAAAATAGTTCACGCATCGTACCTATCTGTACAGTGGGTGCAAATAATGGTGAATCTGTACCACCACCGATGGGTGTAGAACCTCAACACGCAGGATTCGCTGATATCCCAGAAGACCCAGATGGGTTGATTCGGCGAAATTTACTAGTGGTTACACCGGGCGCTAAGTCAAATTGTAAAACTCCAGCTTCTTTTGGATTTCAATTGGCGCTTCAATACTTAAATATTCAACCAAAATTTAATTCTCAGGGAATGCAATTAGGGAAAACGTTATTTAAACGTTTAGAAGCTGACTCAGGTGGTTATCAAGACATAGATGCCAGTGGCTTTCAAATACTGCTCAACTACCGATCGCAGAATAACGTTGCTCAAAAAGTCAGTTTATCAGATGTGCTAGGCGATCGCATCCAACCAAGTTGGGTAAGAAACCGTATTATCTTGATTGGCTCGACTGCACCAAGTTCCCAAGATATTCTTAATACACCTTATAGTAATGGCAAGCGGGACGATTCTGGCAGAATGCCTGGAGTGACAATTCATGCACACATGGTCAGTCAGATTCTTGATGCTGCTTCTGGAAAGCGACCTCTATTTTGGTTTTTACCTGAATGGGGTGAAATTCTCTGGATATGGGGATGGACTTTCGCAGGTGGTATACTCGGATGGCGCATTCAGCATCCACTCCGCTTACTACTCTTGAGTGCCGCTGCCTTAATAATACTGTTCGCCTTCAGTTTTCTTATCTTTATTCAGGCAGGGTGGATACCTTTATCATCCCCAGCGTTAGGCTTTATTATAGCAGGAGTGGGCGTTCTGGGTTATACAGCATTCATAACCAGGCGAGATAGAGACAGAATAGCACTTCAGATTAAAGAGCAAAATGAAAACATCTCGCTATTGCAAGCACTTTTAAGGGAAGGAGGAAATTCCACAACGCGGATACCGACGGGACTTTATGATGGCTCACAACCAGAAAGACTATTAAACAAGCGCTACAAAGTTACTGAACTGCTTGGTTCTGGGGGATTTAGTTATACTTATTTAGCTGAAGATACTCATCGACCGGGCAACCCTATGTGTGTAGTTAAGCACTTGCAACCTGCTCGCACCGATGAAGTATTTTTAGATATTGCCAGACGTCTATTTAAAACTGAAGCTGAAATTTTAGATATTTTGGGTCATCACGATCAAATTCCCCAGTTGATGGCTTATTTTGAAGAGTCTCAGGAATTCTATTTAGTACAAGAGTATATTAGAGGACAAACTCTCCAAGAAGAATTGACCCCGAAAAAGTCGATTCCAGAAGCTGAAGTTGTAAGTTGCCTTAAAGACCTTTTGCGGGTACTGGTGTTTGTTCATGCTCGTGGTGTTATCCATCGAGACATTAAACCTAGCAACTTAATCCGACGGCAAGAAGATAAAAGAATCGTTTTAATTGACTTTGGTGCCGTTAAACAAATTCAGCCTCAGATGCAAGCAGAAAACGCCACAGTAGCGGTGGGTACTGCGGGTTATGCACCTCCTGAGCAGTTTATGGGACATCCCAGATTAAACAGCGATATCTATGCTGTTGGAATGATTGGCATTCAAGCTTTAACTGGAACACCTGCTAAAAATCTCGAACGAGAATCGACAACAGCATTTGCTTGGCGACATCTTGCTGAGAATACTTCTCAAGAGTTGGCTGATATTTTAGACAAAATGGTAGCTTATGACTTTCAAAGCCGATATCAGTCGGTAGAGGAAGTTTTACAAAGTTTAGATAATTTGGGGCATAGGGCATAGGGCAATGGGCATTAAAGAAGTTCAGTGATGCGCTCCTTGGGTGAATAAATACGATTCTTTCCATGCCCCATGCCCGATGCCCCATGCCCGATGCCCCATGCCCCAGTTTCTTTACAACCAATTACCTACCAAAACAAAGGGTGCCCAGTAATATGGATGCTCATACTGAGGATTTTTCAAGAGGCTAATTTGAGCCTCCTTAATCGCCTTTGCTTTAGTGATATTACCTTTCTTTAACTGTGTGTAAAATTCACCCATGAGGATAGAAGTTCCTTCATCGTCTACATTCCAAAGCGATGCCAATGTACTGCGTGCTCCAGAGCGCACAGCAACTCCAGCAATTCCTAAGTCAGCTCGTATGTCTCCTGTAGCTGTTGAGCAAGCACTGAGAACAAGTAGCTCAACTGCACCCCGTTGGTTGGTTTCTCTGCTTTGGAGTAAACCATTCAAATCTCTAACATTGATGACTCGATCGCCATAAGTCAAAATAAAGGTATCTTCTGCTTTAGAACTAAATTGACCATGAGTTGCTAAGTGAACTACAGGCACACTTAACGACTGCACGGCATTTTCAATGGCATCTTTGTTAAATTGCTTATCCAGCAGCACACGAGTGTCGGTAACTGTTGACTTAATGGCTTTCAGTTCAATTCCCACGTTAGACAACGCTGGAAAGTTATCGGGAAAGTTCTCGCTGGCTTGGGTTAGTCCACCAGCAATAATTCGCAGACCTGTACGTGCTATGGGTTTCGGGTTAAGCAGTTCTAAACCTGGTGTGACAGCAACGTTATATTTCTCGATCAGATATTGCTTACCGTCATATAACGCACCCATCGGAATATTTCCCAATGGAGCATCTAAGACAAATACTAAGTTTTCGATTTTGTGCTCTGCTAATTCAGATGCGATTGGTGCAATTATCCAGTCATATACTATTTTGGACGGGTTCTTAAAATCATTACTAGAGCGAGTTACTAATTGTTCTCGCAGTTTTTTGACAGTATCTTTAACTTCATCCTTGCGGAGATTTTTTGTGTGATGAATAAACGTCGGCTCCGCTTTTTGGTTGGCTTTCTGGTTAGATGAGTCCGAAGGTAGAGAAACGATTAGTTCCAAGCGATCGCGCAAAATCACTGGATAAATTACTGCTGCTTTTTGATCCACTTCGTCAATCTGGACGGGTTGCGCGTTAATACAAGCTAACCGAAAGTAGTTGTCTAGTTCAGCCAATCGCAGTGACTCAATTACATCTCTGGCTGACTTGAGATTGTCTTGAGTGGGTTCTTTAGATTCTAATAACAAGCTGACAAGTTCGCGAAATACTGGCTCAACTCCCTGTCGAAAAGAAAATTGCACATCCGGATTGATGGCAACTAAATCACGACGTATAGACTTGAGGTTGTCTACAGCTTTAGTATATGCAGCGATCGCTCCAATACGCTCTTTTTTGGCATTCAATATTCGTCCTAACTGCCATTGCCAACGATAGCCGATATCTGGTGCTGAAATACTTTCAGCTATTGTCAAAGCTTGCTGAGTTTGTGTTTGAGCGATCGCTAACTGGTTAGTTTGTTCGTATATCCCTCCCAAAGTACCTAAAGCATAAGCTTCTGCACGCTTGTCTCCTAAATTTTTGGCTTGATCTACGGCTGTTTTTGCTATCTGAGCAATCTCAAGCCATTCGGGAGTCTCCGATGCTTGAGCGCTGATAATTGGCGTAGCCTTGCTTTTTTCACTGATTTGTGCTTCTTTTTCCTCGATATCCCCGCTCAGACAAGGTAAATTCGTTGCCGTTGTGCTTGGAACTGTTTTCAGTTTGAGACAAGCCAGACTTTGGGTAAGGTTAATCCTCGCATAAATAATCTTGCGACTAGGCGCTAAGGTGGCAAGCTGAGATTGAATTTGCCTCCAGGAAACTTCGTCAGGAATTGGTTTGTTTGTTTGTATCGATAAGCGCAGTTGATTTAGTTGTGCTTGCAGTCGCGTCGTCGGTGAGACAGCAGTCGCAGCAGCTTTTTGGTAATGCTCCAATGCTAGAGTTGTATAATATTCCTTATTTTTCGTAGTACTCGATAGCGCTTGCGTTGTATCTTCTTCGTTATCTTCAATATTACTTCGCAGCGCTTGAGCAGTGTTTCCTAAATTTAGCTGAATTTCTGCCACCAGTTCTGGAGAATTGAGTTTTTGGGCTACTGTCAAACTTTGCTCTAAAGCTTGTAGCGAACCGGTCCGGCTGAATTGCATGGTCTTTGAATTTTTTTCTTCTAATCTTTGCAATATAGCTTGCCCAGTCCCAAGACTATTTATGCTACTAGTTTCTCTGTTGATATCTAAAGCTCCCACGACTCGTAAAGCATTACCCAAGCTCAATAAGCCATTTGCTTTGAGCGGAGAGTCGGGTTGTTGTTGCAGCAGTTGATTTACCTGGTCTAGAGTAATCAAAGCGCGTCGATAAAGTCCCAAGGTTTGCAATGCCTGAGCTTGGTTAAGTAGGCTACCAATCTTACCTGCACTATCCTTATTTATACTGTAAAGGGCAGCTGCTTCTTCCCAACTGGCAAGAGCGGAGTTTGATTGTCCTTGAGCTAGTTGTATCTGACCTTGAGTATTAAATGCTTGGGCGCGTACTGATAAGTATTCTTGAGAATTTCTTTCATTTTTTGATAGTAGCAGTAAATTTTCGGCGATCGCTTTACTTGCTTGGGGTAAATCACCTTGTTGCTGATACGCCAATGCGAGATAATTTAACGCTAAAGCTTGATTTAAAACATCGCCCTGACTTTTAAAGGCTTGAACTGCCTGTTGTAAAATTTCCACAGCTGGGGAAAACTGTTCTGTTTGATAGAGTTTCAAACCTTGCTGCAACAATTGTTTAGCATTACCAAACTGCTGATTTTGTTGACTAATCTCGATCCTCATCTCAGACTTAGAAGCAGCATCAGCCGTTAAAGCAAACGTGCTACTAACGACTGCTATTTGAGCAAAAGCGAAAATAATGACTTTAGACATAAATTATATTAAACTAACAGAAAATAGTGTCGTAGTGAGCGCAGAGAGCGCTCATATCAATCGTTTTAAGGGCTGAAGCCCTTACTACATTTAAGAGAACTTTTTCTCAAAAACTTGATTTACAAAAATCAAAATGGTTGCGTATAAACTACAGAAAAATACAAACCATCTTCTTGCAAAGAATTATTACGTGAATCTACAGAAACTAAAGGTATACCCCAATCAAAACGAGCATTGACTCTGTTGCTTTGCCACAATAACCCCAGCCCAGTTGAAGCGAGGTTATTAGGAGCGTCGGCAACCCCTGTACTAGTACCACCCGAACCAGTGCCAAAATCAACGAATGGAGTAAGTTGTAGCACACCTCCCACTTGGGGAACGCGCAAAATTGGATATCTTAATTCGATAGAAGCCAAAAAAGCTTTATCGACTAGCAATAAATCTTGACGATAACCGCGCACGGTGCGTTGACCTCCCAAACCAAACTGCTCTAAAGGCACTAATGCTCTGTCTGATAATTGAGCATCGGCACGGACTAAGAGTAATGTATCTGGAGCTAAAAGCCTTACCCACTGTCCTTGTCCTCGCCAGGAGAAAAATTGACCATCGGGTGCATTTGAATTAATGGTAGCATCGAAAGCATCTATACCAAAACTAAATTGCGATCGCGCTGCCAATACTTGTCGGCTATTGCGTTTAGTCCAATCTTGAAAAAAGCGTAATATTGATAAGCGCGTCTCTCCATCCCTAGCACCGGGAGAATCAAATGGCAATCGTCTTCCGATAACAGATTCCAAAAAACCAACATCACTTTCCCGACGAGATGCAGTTACTCCCAAAGCAAATTCTTCGTTGGGGGTTTGCACTATCGGTTGACGCAATGTGATGGAAAAGTCTTGTGATGTTCCTTGAATATCTAAAATATCGAATGGTTCTTCAATTACACGGCTGTTTGTGTAATTGTAGCTAAATTGTAGCGTTCCATTATAAGCATTTATCGGCAGGGTGTAACTTGCCTCAACATCGTTGCTACCATCAGTGTTGGCGTAAGCAACATTTAAATTATCTCCCAATCCCGACAAGTTAGCTTGGTTGAGTTGAATTTGCCGCTGAAAGCTGCCAATACTGGGGGAACGATTATTATCTAAGCTAATTTCCGCCGTGAATGTCTTTGTTTCGCTGGCTCTGACAACTAATATACTATTACCAGCATTTGCCCCAGCTGCGAGTTCCGCAGAAATATTTTTAATTAGCGGATTGAGTTGAAGCAGTTGCAGCGCTCGTAAAAGTTTATTTACGTTCAGGGGTTTGCCAGTAGCTACAGCAAGACGACTGCGGACATAATTAGGGTTAAGTCGCTTTAGACCGCTAACTTGGATGCTTTCCAAACCACCTTCGACAACTTGAATGGTGATGGTACTTCCCCTACTTCTAAAGGTTTGGTTAGCGGGGATGAAGGCGCCGGAGGTAATGTAACCTTTATCGCGGTATAGTTTAGTAACTGCTTCCGAAGCTTGTAGTAGTTGAGCAAAAGTAATCGATTTATTAACAAAGTCTTTGGTAACTTCCGCTAATTCTTGAGGGCTGAAGACAGTACTGCCAACTACGTTAAAGCGATCGACTCTAATGCTTCCCGAAAACTGATTGGGAACTACTTCTGGAGTAGTCGGCGTAGGTGGTACAGGTGAAGGAAACAACTGTTCTGGTGGTGGGATTGGCGGAATATTTTCTGGTAAAGTTGGCGGATTATTCTCATCTGGTCGGGGGGGTATATATGGTACAACCGGGGAATTATTCTGGTTTCGTCGTCGTTGTTGACGCTCAATATCTGGTGGTAGTTGTAGTGGTTGTGGTGGTGGTGGGTTTTGGGCAGCTTCAATTGGCTGGAGAAGTTCAGCGGTATTTACTGATGCTGGTGGGAACGGCACAGAAATTGCATCTAACTCTAAAATTTCCCCAGGTTGAATCTGAGTACTTTGGGCTTCGGGTGTGGTAGTATCTACTGTGGTTTGTGCCAAAACACTGTTTGCTACTGATAAAGCTTCTACCTCCACCAAAATCATCAATAATCCCAATCGAATACATAGCTGTTTCCAAGCCTGAGTCATTGAGAGTCACCTCTCTGTAAAAAGTACTTCTGTAATTTCACGTATTGATTTCACTTTATGCGAATTTATACGGACAATCTGCTTTATTGACATTCACAGTATATTCCCTAATAAAAGGAATTTTTGTTAAATATTTTGAAAAATCATACTTTTGGGAGGCGATCGCCTGTGAAGAAACATTTAACATTAACATTTATGAATTCTTGCACCACGCGCCCCAGTAGAGACGTTCCGGACCGAACGTCTCTACAATTTGCCGCAACATCTGTACAAATTGCCGCAACATCTATACAATTCGCCGCAACATCTGTACAAATTGTCGTCACGTCTG
Source organism: Hassallia byssoidea VB512170 (assembly GCF_000817785.2). Classification (GTDB taxonomy): domain Bacteria; phylum Cyanobacteriota; class Cyanobacteriia; order Cyanobacteriales; family Nostocaceae; genus Hassallia; species Hassallia carrinoi. Next base: position 17,007 of record NZ_JTCM02000076.1, read on the forward strand.
TACAAATTGCCGCAACGTCTGTACAATCGCGTGGCAGATGGAAAAATCGTTGTGCGATCGCTGTAGGTGCAAGATGTAAAATTTCTGAAAGCGAGTTATTTCAACTTTTCAATTTGAGCTTGACAAATTACCCGCACAGGTAGCCGCACCGAAATCTTGACGCTCGGTATTAGCTGCATGAGAAATCAGCGTTACTTCGCCTTTGTTGTTAAATATCCAACCAGTAGCAGGTACGATGGTCAAAGACCCGCCAGGAGCGATCGCAACTGGAGAACGAGCAACAAACTTGGCAGTGCTAGTATTCAAGTCTTGCCTTTTTGTGGTAATTGCTGCCAAGCGAGTATCAGACCACACCACATCACTGCTGAGAAAATCGTCAGGGCTAAGAGGTAAACCACCGCGTCCGGTAATTGTAAATTCGCTGCCTTTTTTACCAATAAAGGCATTACAGTTAGAGGCAATCAGCCCTGGTGAATTGACTACAACTGCGGGTAGGGGGATTAATCCTCGGCTGGGGTCAATATCTGGAGTATTAATTTCCACGACACCAGCAACACCTAATTGAGAACTAGCAGTGATGTCACTTTGTAAAGTTGGTTGGCGACGGAACTGAATGCCATAAACGCCATTTGCTGTAATGTTTACTCTGCCACCTCTGCCACTGAAAGCATTAGCGGAGATATTACTATCTTCATTAGGTACAGCGATGATGAATGGCGTGTTGATGGTTATGTTGCCCCCATTGCCCCCTGCTCGATCATTACCCGCAGTAGTAGAAATTTGACTACCTCGACGTAACACTAACAGGTCATTTGCTCTTAACAAAATATTTCCACCATTACCAGATGCTGTTTCAGCAATCAGCTTTCCTTGGTTGTCCAAGCGAATAGTACCAGCCGTAATTTTTAATTCCCCTGCATCTCCTGTTCCTTGGCTGTTTACAGTTACTTGAGCTGTATCCTTAACAATCAATTGCCCAGTCTCAATTGTCAAGTCTCCCGCCTTACCAATGGCTCCCGGATTGACCGCAGCAGTCAAAAGACTGGGAGATTTAATTATCGGAGATGCACCCACAACTTCTACAGAATCTTTAGCTCGCACAGTCAAATTTCCGGCATTTCCGATGCTGGTAGTGTCTGCTGCGACTCTTGCACCACCTGTAACACTCAATCGTTGAGTGTCAATCGTCAAATTTCCGCCATTACCTGTAGCTTTTGGTTCAACTCGTACTTGCAAAGCACTGGGAAACATATCCTGAGGTGATATGCCAATTAAGTTGATGTCCGAAGCGCGAATATTCAAATTGCCTGCATTACCTTTGCCAAATGTGGTGGCATTAACTTGAGCACCATTTCTCAAAGTTAACGTTCCAGTCTCTATGGTCAAATCTTTTGCGTTTCCTTCTCCAGTTGGGTTGACTAGAGCAAACAGTCCGGTTGTTGCGAGAACACCTGGAGAATTTTCTGCCTGCACAAATTCTGATGCTCTGACGAGTAAATTACCCGCATCTCCTTTACCTGAAGTACTAGATGATATTTGTCCTCCATCGCGAACCATTAATTTACCTGTATTGATCGTCAAGTTTCCTGCGTTGCCAATGGCTCCCGGATTGACCGCAGCAGTCAAACGACTAGCATCCCCAGTCACCGGAGATACACCGACAACTGACACCGAATCCTTAGCTTGGACAAAAATACTGCCTGCATCTCCTTGTCCAAAGGTGCTGGCATTGAGTTGAGCTCCATTCAACAGAGAAAGCGATCGCGCATTAATATTAATGTCCCCACCTTTTCCTGTACCGGGAAATTCTAGTCCTGTTCCCACTAAGGTGAATACCCCACTAGTTACCCCAAAGGAACCAATGCCATCAAAAGATACTGCACCACCAGCTTGAATCGCGATATTACCTGCATTTCCATTGCTAAATGTATCTGCTCGTATTAAAGACCCGTTGTTGATAGAAATGTTATCAAGTGTATTAATTTGGATATTCCCCGCATTGCCTGTACCAAGGGTACTTGTAGCTACTTGGGCATTGTCAGATAATGAAAGCGATCGCGCTTGGATATTAATATCACCTGCATTGCCAATCCCTGAGTCTTTTACAGCGCTGAATATCGAACTATTTCTTCCTGACAGCGAAACTGCATCAAGAGCGCGAATAGTTACACTACCAGCATCGCCTTGTCCGTTAGTCACAAAACCTATTCGGGCACCGTTTGATAATGAAAGCGATCGCGCTTGGATATTAATATCACCTGCATTGCCAATCCCTTCAGAATCTACAACGCTCAATATCGAGCTATTTGTTCCTGACAGCGAAACTGCATCAAGAGCGCGAATAGTCACGCTACCAGCATCACCTTGTCCTTGAGTCACAGAACTTATTAGGGCATTACCAATAATATTTAGGGAACCTGTGTTTATGAAGATATTTCCCGCAGTTCCAACTCCTTGTACAAAATTAGCGATACTACTAGGGGATGCTGTAGAACTTGTCCCCTCAAGTGTCACGGTGTCAGTAGCATCAATCTCTATATTTGCTGCTTTACTACCAACTGCTTCCACACCTTGCGGTATAGCAGCAACAATCTGACTAGCTCCGGAAATATTTAGGTTGCGGGCATTGACAGCAATATTACCTCCACCTCCAAATACAGCAACTGTAGCGTCATTGGTAAGTGATACCGAAGCTCGTTGCACTTTCTCAGGAAAACTCAAGCGCAGATTATCAGCATTCAGCCCGACAATTCCCGGTGCTGTTAATCCTCCCAACTCGACTTGACCATTTAAAGTCCCAATAATTCCCCCGTCTAAGCTGACATCGCCACCAACCAGCGCCAAAGTATTACCTGGCTGAACTACTAAAACACCAGATTGATTTTGGATGCTTCCGGCATTTGTGCCAAACTGCAAGCCAAGGGGAACACTCACTGTTAACAAGGGTGCATTTTCAGGTGTCGTTGCACTGAACTTAGTACCATCGGCAAAATTCAAGCTACTTGCTGTACTTGCTACAAACGAACCGCCGAGATTTAATCTGGCATTGGGTCCAAAAACAATCCCCTGAGGATTAAGTAAAAATAAATTAGCTGTACCATTCGCCCCCAAAATACCGTCAATATTAGATACAGACGAACCAGTGACTCGACTGATAATGTTTTGTATCGTCTGGGCATTGTTAAAAAAAGCCAAACCGTTGGTGGGAACAGAGAATTCACTAAAGCTGTGGAATAGATTTCCCCCTGCTTGAGTTCCACCATTAATTATGAAGTTGTTGCCATTGACACTCACCGTTGAATTGATCGGTAAAGTAGCATCTGGTACTACTTGTTGAGCTTGGGCACAATCAAAAGATGCGATCGCTCCTTGAACCCCCAAAACCATCACCAATCCCAACCGCCAGCAACCGTGTCTCCAGTTTCCAGCCATAGAGCTTGACACTCCCTGGGCTTTAGCCGCAGGGATTCTTCTCTCACAGGATCTTACCTAGACTAGCATTGCTACTAACCCCCGGCAGAACTCCTCCAGAAGCAATTTTTGACTCCACTGGCTGTCCGACAGCAGAGATTCCACGTTGAACTATCACTTGCGCTGCGGCAATGTCCCTATTAGTGGTATATCCGCAATTACTGCAACAATGGGTTCTTTCACTCAAGCTTTTTTTACCTGTATACGTCCCGCAGTTAGGACACATTTGACTCGTGTACTCCTTGTTTACCTTAAGAAAGAATACGTCTCGCTTCCAACAGATATAGGACAAGATATTGAAGAATTGCCCGTATGCAGCGTCCCTTGTATGCTTTCCAAATAAGCCCTTTGCCCAAGCTTTGAAGTTGATATCCTCAACAAATATCGATTGGGCTTTATCGCATAACTGATGGGCTAATTTGAAATGCCAGTCCTTTCGAGTGTCGTTAATTCTCTGATGAATCCTAGCTATTTTGTTCTGAAGTTTGAGCCAATTACTAGAACCTTTCTTCTTATGCTTTAATCTTCGTTGCAGTAATTTCAACTCGCGGTGAAGTGCATTAAAGAATCGAGGTCTAGAAACTAATTCCCCATCACTTGTAGCTAGGTATTTGTCTAGTCCGATATCTACTCCTAAAAAATGCCCGTGTGCTGGAACCTCTGGTACTTGCACACCTAACTGATAAGTAAGCATAACAAAATAACCAGATGCCCTTTTTACTACCCTAATTTGCTTTAAAATAAAGCCTTCGGGTAATGGACGCGACATTCTCATCTTTACCCAACCAATCTTTGGCAGCTTGACTCTCCCTGGCTCAACTGCATTCTGTTTAACGTCTGGATAGACGAAAGAACGCATTTTCTTTTTGAACTTTGGAAAGCCATGACCACGTTCCCACATCGACACAAAAGCAGCTTCTAACTGTCTTAAAGTTTGCTGCAAAACGTGGATATGTGGTTCTGTGAGTTCAGCTATGTTCTTCTTAGCTGCTGTTAGAGATTTGCACTGACTGTAGTAAGTCGGGCGTGGTGTATCGGTCGGTAGTATATACTCCGAGACTAGACTACAAGCATTAACAGGTGATTTCCGAGACTTAACCCAATCTTTTCGTTCGCGCAACGCATAGTTATAGACTTTTTTGCACGTAAATAGCCAGGCATCAAAAGTCTTGACTTGCGCTCTGTTAGGTTTGAGTTTGTACTCGTAGTTTACTGTTATGCTCATAGAAGCATCATAGCATAATGAATAAATGTTATGGTGTTTATTCATAACACTACAAAACAAATAAAAAGCCGCCCTCCACTGGCGTTAAAGGGCGGGGCTTGTATCCCAATTTTTCGGTCAGTCCTCACTATCTGTAATTTTACCCTCTGGGGAGTGCCAGTTCGCAATTGACCCAAAGCGAAGGCACGTTTCTGGGAAAAGCTCCCAGGTGAAAGCTGCCGCCCAAGACTGCGACTGGCTCGCTTATTGTGTTAACTCTGCGCGAACTTATACTGTGAAGTCTCCGAGTTAATACTTTCAGTATATTCCCGGATACTTTAATTTGTTGTTAATAATATTGAACAATTTTTCCAATGTATAAAAATAATCTACTTACCGTTTTTTCCGAAACTTCAGCGTCTAAGACAGGTAGCAGAAGTAGAAGTGAAATGTTCAGCAGTAGCATCAGATACTTGAGAAATCAGCGTTACTTCGCCTTTGTTGTTAAATATCCAATTAGTAGCAGGTACGATGGTCAAAGACCCGCCAGGAGCGATCGCAACTGGAGAACGAGCAACAAACTTGGCAGTGCTAGTATTCAAGTCTTGCCTTTGTGTCGTCATTGCCGACAAACGAGTATCAGACCACACCACATCACTGCTGAGAAAATCGTCAGGGCTAAGAGGTAAACCACCGCGTCCGGTAATCGTAAATTCGCTACCTTTTTTACCAATAAAGGCATTACAGTTAGAGGCAACCAGCCCTGGTGAATTGACTACAACTGCGGGTAGGGCGATTAATCCTCGACTGGGGTCAATATCTGGGGTATTAATATTTACCTGACCGTTCAAGTTGGGGTTGTCTTGGGAAATAGCAGTGATATCATTTGTTTGCAGGCGATTTGGATCTAATTGCGTGCCGCTTCTTCCCAACTGCCGCGAAAGTTCATCTCGGCTCAAAGATTCTAGAAAAAAGATGTCAGTAGCATTGATAGTAACTTTCCCTCCCTGACCGCTGAAAGCATTAGCTGTAATATCGCTGTTTTCTAGGGGAGCAGAAATTATAAATGGTGTATCAATGGTGATATTACCGCCATTGCCGCCTTGTTGGGCAGTTCCCGCAGTAGCAGAAATTTGACTGTTACGCCGTAATAGTAAAAAATCTTCAACTTGTAGGGTAATATTTCCACCTTGACCTGAGAATGTTTCCGCAGAAATTGCCCCTTGATTATTCAGGCGGATATTTTTGGCATTTACTTGTAAATTGCCTGCACCTTGGGCATTTGGGGCAGTGCTTCTACTACTTACCGCAACGATCGCACCATCTGTAACATTCAAATTGAATGTTGCGATCGCCAGATTTCCTCCTCTTCCCGTAGCCGAAACTGGGGGAGGAGAGCCTTCTCTAAGTATATCTGCTGGATTGCCAACTCCAGCAACTAATCGACTGCGAAGCTGACCATTTGCGGAAGTGCCACTTACTTCAACTGAATCGAAAGCTTTGACGCTGACAACACCTCCGTTACCTCTACCAAAAGTAGAAGCTGATGCTTCTGCCCCATCCTTAATAATCAAGCGTCTGGTATTAATCGTTAAGTTTCCGGCATTTCCCGCACCGCGAGTCTGAACAGACAATCCACTAGAACGCAGTCCACCTGGGGAGATACCAGTACCAATCAGTTGCACAGATTCAGAAGCGTTTACATTGATATTTCCACCATTACCGGCGCGTAAAGTACTCGCGGAAACTCTTGCACCATTCCGGACAATTAATTGTCTGGTATTAATTGTCAATTCTCCAGGAATTTCTCCGGCTTCTCGATTGTCAGTAGACAATGAGCTAGGAAACCGACGATTATCTTGGGGATTATCTGCTGTTGAGCCACTTATTTCTACTAACTCTGAAGCAGTTATTTTCAAGGTTCCCCCAGGTGCAGTGTTTAATGTACTCGATTCAATTTGGGAACCACCTTGTAACGTCACCTGTCTACCGCGCAATTGAATATCACCACCACCAGATCCGCTAGCATCTACTGCTGCCGCACGGGATAGTTGAATGTCTCCATAGCTGCTGACGTTATCATAGTTCAAAGAAAAACCTTTGCTGGTAGGAATTAAACTTACTAAACCCGGTGCAGCGATACTGCCGATTTCAATTTGTCCTCCAGCTGTCTTTAGCGTTCCACCTTCTAGCGCTACATTACCACCTACCAAGGCTAAAGTTTGATTGGGTTGCACTCGCAGAGCATTCTGCGTATCAATTATAGGATCTTCCATCCTCCTCAATCCTTGACCATTACCCTGCACGAGAATTCTTTGGGGATTTTCGCCAAATTGCAAGCCAATGGGAACACTGACTGTTAACAAGGGTGCATTTTCAGGTGTTGTTGCACTGAATTTAGTGCCATCGGCAAAGTTTAAACTACTTGCTGTACTTGCGACAAATGAACCGCCGAGATTCAATCTCGCATTGGGTCCAAAAACAATCCCCTGAGGATTAAGTAAAAATAAATTAGCCGTACCATTTGCCCGCAAAATACCGTCAATATTCGATACAGACGAACCAGTTACCCGACTGATGATATTTTGTATCGTTTGGGCATTGTTAAAAAAAGCCGAACCGTTAGTAGGGACAGAGAATTGACTGAAGCTGTGGAATAAATTTCCCCCGGCTTGAGTTCCACCATTAATTGTGAAGTTGTTACCAGTAGAAAAAACCGTAGAATTGACGGGTAAAGTGGTGTCTGGTAATACTTGAGCGTAGACGCAATTTTTGACAGTGGAGGCGATCGCTGCTTCCACTCCCAAAACCACCACCAACCCCAACTGCCAGCAACCGTGTCTCCAGTTTCCAGCCATAGAGCCTCAATCCTACTATCTGTAATTTCACTTTTTATACGTAGTAAGGACTTCAGTCCTTAAATCCGAATATTTGAGCGGTAAACCGCTCACTACGAGTTCTTCTCGCCCATTCACTTGATACTTACAGTATATTCCCAGAAACTTTTATTTTTTGTTAAAAATGATGAAATATTAAAGTTCAGCGTCTTAGGCAGGTGTCATTATTAGACCCAAAACGCTCAGTAGTACTAACATTAGAAATCAGCGTTACTTCGCCTTTATTGTTAAATACCCAACCAGTAGCAGGTACGATCGCAATGCGCTCTTTTGTTTTGGGCAAAATTGCAGCAGAAGTTGAGGCTCTCAAACCGCGTCGATATAACGTCAAATTAGATACACTGCTTGCGGTAGCGAGATTACGAGTATCTGACCACACCACATCACCGCTAAGGAAATCATCAGGACTGGGGGGTAAACCACCGCGTCCGGTGACGGTGAAGCTACTACCTTCTTTGCCGATAAAAGCATTACATTCCGAGGCAACCAGCTCTGGTGAATTTACTACAAGCGCGGGTAGGGCGATTAATCCACGACTGGGGTCTACATCTGGGGTGTTAATTTCGACGACACCAGCAACACCTAATGTAGAACTAGCAGTAATGTCACTTTCTAAGGTTGGTTGGGGACGGGACTCAATCCCATATACACCTGTTGCAGTAATGTCTACTCTGCCACCTCTGCCACTGAAAGCATTAGCGGAGATGTCGCTATTTTCATTAGGTACAGCGATGAGAAATGGCGTGTTGATGGTTATGTTGCCCCCATCACCGCCGGCTTGCTCTGTACCCGCATTAGTAGAAATTTGACTACCTCGACGTAGCAGTAATAAGTCTCTGGCTGTTAGGGAAATGTTTCCACCATTACCAAATGCAGTTGTTGCTCGAATACCTGACTGGTTATCGAGTTCAATAGAGCGAGAGTCAATCTTTATCTCTCCCGCAGTTCCCTGTCCAATGCTGCTAACAATTAGTAGAGCGTTATTAGTTAGATTAAGCGACCCTGTGTTAATGACAATCTGTCCGCCATTTCCACTAGCTGACCCAAACACGGCGCTGCCTATACCATGAGGTTGTTCGTCGCTTGCTTGTCCATCCACAAATACTTGTTTGGCATCAATTGTTATAGTGCCTGCCTTTCCCTGCGCTTCAGTATTGGCAACTATGTCAGCACCACCGGATACCGTTACGTTTGGTGCATTCAGGTTAATTGTGCCACCGTTGCCTGTGGCATCGCCCAACACTTGAGTACCTAAACCCGTGCCTTGCCCATCTATCAACAGATTGGCGGCATCAATTGTTATAGTGCCTGCATTTCCCTTTGCCTCGGTATTGGCAACTATGTCAGCACCACCGGATACCGTTACGTTTGGTGCATTCAGGTTAATCGTGCCACCGTTGCCTGTGGCATCGCCCAACACTTGAGTACCCACACCCGTGCCTTGCCCATCTATCAACAAAGAATTGGCGGCATCGATTGTTATAGTACCTGCATTTCCCTGTCCGGAGGTATTGGCAATCAAAGCAGCACCATCAGATACCGTCACTTTTGGTGCATTTAGGTTAATTGTGCCACCGTTGCCTGTAGCATTGGCGAACACTTGGCTACCCAACGCCGTATTTCTCCCATCTATAGAAATGTCATCGCTAGCGGTAATTGCGATACTGCCTGCATCTCCCTGTCCAAAAGTGTTTGCTGCTAAGTTAGCACCATTAGATACCGTCAATTTGGCTGCATTAATGGCAATTTTGCTACCGTTACCTCTGCCCTGTGAGTCGGCTATTATTGCGGCACTATCTGATATTCTTACTATTGGTGCATTCAGAGTAATCGTGCCACCGTTGCCCACTGCATCAGGAAACACTTGGCTACCCAAAGCTGTGTTGTTGCCATTTATAGAAATGTCATCACTAGCAGCGATCGCGATACTGCCTGCATTTCCCTGTCCAAAGGTATGGGCAACTATGTTAGCACCACCAGATACCGTTACTTTTGGTGCATTCAGAGTAATCGTGCCACCGTTGCCCACTGCAAGAGGAAACACTTGGCTACTTAAAACTGTATTGTTGCCATTTATAGAAATATCATCACTAGCTGCGATCGCGATACTACCTGCATTTCCCTGTCCAAGGGTATGGGCAACTATGTTAGCACCACCAGATACCATTACTTTTGGTGCATTTAGGGTAATCGTGCCACCGTTACCTGTGGCATCCCTTGATGATTGGCTACTACCTAAAGTTGTTCCATCTCCATTTATAGAAATGTCATCGCTAGCGGTAATTGCGATACTACCTGCATTTCCCTGTCCAAAAGTGTTTGCTGTCATGCTAGCACCATCAGATACCGTCACAATGGCAGCATTAATGGCAATTTTGCTACCGTTACCTCTGCCCTGTGAGTCGGCTATCAAAGCCGCATTATCTGATATTCTTACTGTTGGTGCATTTAGGGTAATCGTGCCACCGTTGCCTGTGGCATCATTCAACACTTGGCTACCCAAAGCTGTGTTGTTGCCATTTATAGAAATGTCATCACTAGCAGCGATCGCGATACTACCTGCATTTCCTTGTCCGGAGGTATGGGCAATTAAGTTAGCACCACCAGATACGATCGCTTTGGCTGCATTAATGGCAATATTACCACCATTGCCAGCACTCACATCAACTATAGCGCCATTGGTCAGTGACACATCACTTCGCGTTACTGCATCCGGAAAACTCAAACTCAAATTGTTACCGCTCAAATTTAAGCCTACAGTTCCTACTTCTGCTAATCCTCCTAACTCCACTCGACCACCAAAAGCGTTTAGTCTTCCGCTATCGATGTTGATGTTGCCACCTACTAAAAACAAACCCTGACCATCACGAACACTTAGATTAGTAGCGGTGGTTGAGATATTCGGATTTGATGCAGCAGCAATTTGATTGAAGAACAACGCGGAAGGATTTACTGTCAATAAAGCAGGATTATTCGGGTTTGAGGCACTAAAAAAACCTTGATTGCCAAATTGAATTGCATTTGCTGTAGTTGCTACAAACGATCCCCCGACATTCAAGCTGGCATTCGGTCCAAAAACAATTCCATTGGGATTGAGTAAAAATAGATTAACTGTACCATTTGCCCCCAAAATCCCGTCAATACTAGATGCAGACGAACCAGTTACCCGACTAATGATGTTTTGTATCGTCTGGGCATTGTTGAAAAAAGCCGATCCTAGGGTGGGAACAGAGAATTCACTGAAGCTGTGGAATAAATTTACCCCTGCTTGAGTTCCACCATTAATTGTAAAGTTATTACCGTTAACTGTAACCGCAGAGTTAACTGGTAAGCTGGTATCTGGTACTACTTGTTGAGCTTGCACGTTTGCAGATGCGTTCAGCGCTCCTGCTAGCCCTAAAACTACTACCCAAGACAAACTCGCGCATCCCTGTTTTCTGCCCATAGCCATATCAGTCAGGTTCTCCTACGATATTTCAGTAATCTCACCTGTAACCGTAACCTTGGGCAATTATTTCTCAGAACTAATTAAAAATAATACCTACAGTATTTTCTCAGGAAAACAAACGTTTGGTGAAAAATGTTGGAATTATCTATCTTTGGGAGGATAATAAGACTGTCAAATTTTTCATTGACTGCGGCTGTTTTTTCCAAACTCCGAAGATTTTACGATCACAAAACGCAAATAAGGAGCGCACGATAATCAAATGCGCGGAAAATTAACGTAACTTTACGCTGATTGTTAAATCAGGCTGTAGGAACTGGCTCGTGCCTATTTTAATTACATTCAGCGTCTTAATGAGTTTCCGTTCGTTTGAAAAGAGTGATACATTCTACCTTCAGGAGCTAGACGAATAGCTGTGTTATAGTCTGTCATTGCTTTTAACTTATCGCCGATCTCATAATAAAGCTGACTGCGCCAAAGGTAAAACAGCGGGTTGTCTGGATGAAGATTAATCGCTTGAGTGTAATCTTCAAGTGCTCCGTCTTTATCTTCTAGATTTTTGCGACGCAAGTTAGCGCGTTCAGTGTAAAGGTAAGCATCATTTGGACGAGTACGAATTGCATTATTGAATTGAGCGATCGCTCCTTGAGTGTCTCCTTGTTTAAAAAAGGTACGAGCTTGTTCAACGTATGCAGCAGTATGGCTCTGTTTAGTAACGGACGCAATACCAACTGAATCCTTACTTTTATGTTCCTTTTTTGGTATAGGCACAGAATCTGCTGTTGTTGCAGATGGCTTGCCCGGATTCAGGGCTTTATAAACTGAATTAACGGTGGAGCCAAAAATTAAGCCAACTCCAACTAAAATAAGAATCACCGACAAACTATGCTCGCCGCTGTTAGGACTATTTTCATAGCCTTGAAAATCTTTGGTGAACGAATTTTCGTAAACCTGAGTGGCTTGTGCAGGTTGAATTCTAGCTTGACCTACTACAGGAGTGGCGGTTAGCAGTGGTGCAACGCCAAGGATTTTTTTCTTCATAATCTAGTTGCTCCACACATAACACAGTCCTTTTATATTGCAAATCAAGAACAACAACATAATTAAAGTAAATATCTCTGTCAGCTAAATTAAGCGGCGTTAGATTCAAGTTGATGTTTCACCGAGTTGTTCCGACAAAAGATAGTTATAGTATCTAATTTTGCCAGAGGAACTCACTTTTGACTTCTGTAAATCGAACTAGACCATAAGGAAAAGTACTACTACATAGTAAAGGATTACGCATCGGTCATTTGATGGAAAAGCTACATTCCTGGAGAAAGGAATGGGGAATGGTGAGTCCAGCGCTGCGGGAGGGTTTCCCTCGTGCCGGCAAGGCGCGAACCCGAAGGGGGAATGGCTAATGGGAATTGAGAGTGCGTTTTTTACCATTACCCATGCCCATTGCCCCATGCCCCATGCCCATTGCCCCATGCCCCATGCCCCATTCCCCATTACCCATGCCCCATGTCCATTGCCTCACCCTTGGGCTAAACAAGAGCCAAAAATGGACAGGCTTATTTTGGAATATTCATGAAGCATCACAGATCTATGCATGAGGCGCACTGTCCGAATCGTGTCTAACATGAGTGAAACCCGCCATATTCTGAAAGTATCAAAAATAAGGGCAAATATAAAATAAAATCTTGTAAAGCTTCATAAATTCTCGCTCACATCACCTTTACCTAAGCACTTATACCATGACAGGCTTATTACATATATTGTAGAGACGTTCCGGACTGAACGTCTATGAGCGTTGGTTACGATATTTTTATTAGTGTTAATTAACCGGACATGATATTATGGTTCATCCGCTGCTTTGTGTGTATGGTTGCAAGAGCGTAAAAGTGCGTAGAGCAATCTTAAGCAATCTTCAAATTCTTAGGATTGCTTGACAATGGAAGGCAATTGACTTGTGTTCAGCAACGCAAAAAAATAGACAGCTTACAAAAATAAGTGTCTCTTTTCAACTGATTATTCAAGGTGGCTTTACAAACATCCTTGCTTTTTAATTGCTTTGATTGGTTGTAATAACTTCAGGTTTTAACTGACCTGGGAGCAACGGTTCATTGACCAAATTATCCAAACCTACGCTCTTTGAACTTAGCAATGCTTGCCACTCTGCTTTTAATTCCGCATTATTGGGATTGGAGGAAAGCGACTTTGCCAAACTAGCAACGCTATCTTGCCAAATGCCGAATTCTGCATAAAGATTGGCACTCTCTTGAGGACTTGCTGTTGCTAGCTTGCTCGCTAGTTGAGGTTCTGTTTTAACGCGCATAATCGCACCTTCGACAAACTTGTCTTTGGAGCGTTCTTTAGGGTTGCAAACTATTGAGAACGACCAACGATACACCTTACCTACTTCCAGTGAAGCCTGATTAAAGGGAAAACTGACTATTCCACCTTTTTCACTTGATTTATAGGTTTGCTTGTATTCTTTATCTCGATCCTGCAATACAAGCTCTAATGTTGCAGAAGTTTGCGGTACGTAGAAAAAGAAAGTAGGATTTGCTTGTGTTGTTCGCCCTATGTTAGAGTTGGGGACTACAGCAGTTAGAGGATTTTGCCCGGAAGAGCAACTTTTCTCTTGCGGAGCTCGCGAGCCACCTGCTGTGCGTCTGCCAGGTGCTTGTAGACCTTCTGGTGCTTTAAATGTTATTCGAGCTTCTGCGGTTGTAAAAGGAATCAGGAAAGACAACCCGAAAACTACAAATAATAGTTTTGCCCACAATCTTTGTTTGTAAAGGGATTTCATAAAAATAAAGGTGCGACTAAAACCCCATTAGTTATTGGACTAACAGCCGCCCTCTCCATACTTAGTTGGCGAAATTGTGCATATATTCAGTTATTAATTATAAAGGAAAATTGTCGAAAATTTCCTATAATTACATTATGAAATGTTAAGTATTATATTTTTTATGAGTTTAGACTAGCTTATTTGGGATTATTAAGATTATTTCCTAATGGAACTGTTTCGCTTTGGCAGGTAGTAGGCGTACCGATAAAGTTGGCTGTTTCGCTTTGTGATGCAATTAGGGTGACTTCGCCTTCTTTATTGAATACCCAACCAGTGGCAAATACGATCGCTCTTGGGCCCGATGCTGTTTGTTTTTTTGGCTTTGAAGTAGATGTAGAGATATTCTCTCTGCTACGGATATTGGTTAAGCGTGTATCCGACCAAACTACATCACTAGTCAGGGGATCGTCAGGGCTATCCGGTAAACCACCACGTCCGGTATAAGTGAAGCTACTACCATCTTTGCCAGCGATCGCACCACAATTAGAGGCAACTAGCCTG
>NZ_JTCM02000077.1 GCF_000817785.2 Hassallia byssoidea VB512170
GACACTCCCTATCCAGCCTTCTTCTGAGTGACTCGCGAGTGTGTTTGCTCCTTTTAATACAAGGCTGGATAGGGAGTGTCCGGTTTTAGTGTAGGGGCGATCGCGGAGTGCGGTGAAGAAATAAATGCAATTCTGTTGCTTGTTATTTTTTTTGCTTATAGGTATAGGACTTACGCAAAAAATCGGCGTAGTTCCTTAATTTACGAGTGCGATAATTCATGAATTATCGCTACAGAAGATATGTTTTGCGCTCAGAAAGTGAGGTATTGTGGCAACGACACATCGACACTGAAGCGCATTCAAGGTGCCGAGTAGCGATCGAGGAGTGTACCCAAGTGGCACGTAAACACACACCAGAAAACGCTTTATTTTATTTTTATGGATCGCGCATCGTCGGACTGCGATCGCCCGTATGTTGCCTCCTCATTGAAGCCTCTTGGCAACCCTCTTTCTTTGGGAGAAGGGGAGACCAAGGCGAAGGCATTATCCTTGTGCGTGAATTTGGATGCCGATCAAAGAATCAACCAAAAAAATATTGCCAAACTTGTATGAAGAAGTGATATTTGGTACATAAAGTTATTGGAAAATTTTTCTGGAAAAGATTGCAAATTCTTGATTAGACATATAATATAATATATACTTAAGTATGATGACATCAATACAATACAATGGTACTGAACCATGATGTAAATTATTGGCATCTTGCTAAAATTAATACAATTCCTACTTAATCGGCATTTATACCAACGAAGATTCTACCGATAAGTAGGTTTCTGTGCAAGATTAACTCAGTTACAGATGATTTGTTTAACTTCAAATTGTTAAAAGGGCAACAGTATCTGTAAAAATAACAGATAGACTTAATGTATCAGGGACAACAACTAAACCTCTGCTATGAGCAGGATAGTTGCACTGGTTACGCATTTTTGCGTCCGGCACTGTTCTTCTTAAGACCTAATTTGTGAGTTAATCAACCACAGTTTTAGGTAGAGATTAGTTGTATATAAACGTACAGTTAATTGCATCTACATGAAAACCACACTAAATTTGTCAACTTTTTATAAAGCCTGTAACCCAAGCTACACCTTAAATATGAGTAATGCGCTGGATCGGCAGTATTACATAGATTTTTCGGATGTACGTGGTTGCAAGATTGTTGAAGAGTTGCAACGAACAATCGTGCGTATTTCTCCGGATGAGCCGACCTGCCAATTATTTACAGGTCATATTGGCTGCGGTAAATCAACAGAATTGCAGCGCCTCAAAGCCGAGTTGGAGTTAGCAGGATTTCATGTCGTTTATTTTGAGTCCAGTCAAGATTTGGACATGGCGGATATAGATATTAGCGACATTTTGCTAAGTGTAGCCCGTCAAGTGAGTGTCAGTTTAGAAGCGATTGGCATCAAACTGAAACCAGGTTACTTTGCCAACTTGTTTAAAGATATTGGGGATTTTTTGCAAACACCCATACAGTTATCAGCAGAGGCAGAGTTTTCCTTAGGTATTGCCAAAATCAGCGCCAAAGCAAAAGATAGCCCTCAGATGCGTACTCAGCTCAGGCAATATCTGGAACCGCGTACCAATAGTATTTTGCAAGCGATTAACGAAGAAGTCTTAGACCTCGGCATAGAACAGCTAAAACTTCGGGGTCAAAAAGGACTGGTTGTCATCGTCGATAACTTGGATCGAGTAGATATGCGTACATTAGCATCCGGGCGATCGCAACCAGAATATCTCTTCATCGACCGAGGCGAACAACTGCGCCGGCTCAAATGCCATCTAGTTTACACAATTCCTCTACCGTTAATTTTCTCGAACGAGTACGAAACATTAAAAAATCGCCTGGGTGGAGGTATTGCTCCCAAAGTCTTGCCAATGGTGTTGGTGCGGCAAAGAGATGGTATTGACTACGAACCAGGTATGTCACTACTAAGCCAGCTAGTATTAGCCAGAGCCTTTCCTCAAGTTCCTTGGAATACCAGACCCTCGTTAGTAGGCGAATTATTCGACGACCCAGAAACACTAGATCGTCTATGCCGCGTGAGTGGCGGTCATATCCGTAACTTACTAGGACTGCTTTATAGTTGCCTGCAACGGCAAGACCCACCTTTTACTAGAAACTGTTTAGAAGCAGTGATTAAAGATTACCGTGACGATTTGCTGTTAGCGATTAACGAAGAAGAATGGGAATTGTTATTTGAAGTAGTACACCAGCAAAGCGTTCAAGGCGAATCTGATTACCAAAGATTACTGCGAAGCATGTTGGTATTTGAATATCGCGATCGCATCGGACGCTGGTTTGGCATCAGTCCTGCCTTGGCAGAAACAGAAAAAGTCGTGACTTGGCAGCAAAATAAAACAAAAGTATAAGCGCCTCTAAGCGATGCATCTCTGGTCTTAGCTGTATATACAACAACTGAGAACTTAAAAATTCAAGTATGCTGCCAGCGCATACTTGAGTTTTTGATGTGGCATTTTTTCCCTTTATTTAATAGCCCAGTTTTTAGTTATGACACGGCAATTAACACACGCAAGCAAACAAAGCGAAAATCAGCATTCTCTACAAAGGCTGATTCGGGCGATCGCACTTTCCAAAAATCAATTTGCTCTGATTTTAGTTAGGTGCAATTATCAGCAATTACGCACTTCAATGTTAGAGCATCTGCGCTTTCTCACCAAAGATATCAATTTACGAGAAATCTTTCTTCAGCCATCAACTACTGCCTTACACACCACAATAGTATCAGAACTATTTCTAGATAATCCTATCGTTGCCACAGATTCATTGCCCTCAGCTGTGATGATTTCTGGTCTAGAATCAGTCATTGACCTCGAAGACCTACTCACTAACATCAACCAAGCACGAGATATCTACGCTACGAGTCTTCCTTTTCCATTAGTTTTATGGCTGCAAGATGAAGTAGCAACATCGCTTTCTCGATTAGCACCCGATTTTAAAAGCTGGGCGGCAACCACCATTAAATTTGAAATGGCTGCATACGATTTAATTACTTTAGTGCAGCAAGAAACAGAATTTATCTTTGCCAAAGTTTTAGAAGCTGGTGCCGAAAAGTTTTTATCTAATGCTGCTCTTAATTTAGCTCGCAAATCTCAACATCGCCGCGAAATTGAGTCAGCCCGTAATGATTTGCAACGCCTATATAACGTCACTTTAGAACCAGAGTTAGAAGCGAGTTTAGAATTCGTGCTGGGTCGCGACGAATACGCCGACGACCAAATAGATAATGCTTTAATTCATTATCAAAAAAGTTTAGCACTTTGGAAGGAGGCAAGGAGAGCGGGGGAGTGGGGGAGTGGGGGAGTGGGGGACAGGGAGGACACGGAGGACAAGGAGACAAGGAGACAAGGAGACAAGGAGGACAAGGAGGACAAGGAGGAAACTACTATTACTTCCTCATCTCCCTCATCTCCCTCATCCCCCCCATCTCCCCCATCCCCCACTCCCCCTCTCCCCATCCCCCCATTCCCCCCAACCCCACTTCGTGGGGACCCCGAAGCCCCCCAACTTGGGCAAGCGGTAGTACTATTCCACCTAGGGCTGTGTTATCGCCGCATGGCAGACTTATACCCAACTCTGGGCAAAACCTACTGGCAAGATGCTTTATTGTGGTTTAAGCAATGTCTTGAGGTATTGGAAACAGCGCAAAGAAAAGACTTAGTTGCTAAGTTTATTTTGCCTGCGCTTGATATGCTACAACGCCTACAAGCCTGGGAAGAATTGCAGCAATTAGCCGAAAAGTCTCTGCAACTGCATGAAACTTATGGTACTCCCGCACAAGTGGCTCAAGATTATGGTTTTTTAGCAGATGTGGCGGCTTCTAAGTCTAATTGGTTACTAGCTCATGAATTAGCAAATAAAGCACTTTCTATTTCCGAAAATGCCGCCGACGTTTCCCGACAGCAGGAAAGTTGGTATCTTTTATTGCTGGCACGCACTCAGCGACATTTGGGTGAGTGTGAGGAAGCGATCAATAATCTGGAATGGGCGAGAGTAGTTTGTGAAGTACAATACGAGCCATCGCTATATTTGCAGATTTTAGAGCAGTTGCGATCGCTCTACTTTTTTGGACGCCATGATTACACCGAAGCTTTTAGCCTCAAGCAAGAAAAAATTCAAATAGAACATCAGTACGGCTTTCGCGCCTTTATCGGTCCTAGTCAATTACAGTCACAACGCTACAGAATTAATCCAGTTTTGGAGCCGCAAAAAAGACCGTTTAATCAGTCGGGACTTGCTCAGGAAATAGCCGCTTCTGGAAGGCAGCAAGATATCAATCGCTTGATTGAAAGAATTTCCCGTGCTGACTGCAAACTTACAGTAATTCATGGACCCTCAGGCGTTGGTAAAAGTTCAATTCTCAAAGCTGGTTTAGTACCAGTTTTGAAGGAAAAAGTAATTGGCGAACGCATACCTTTGCCGATTGTATTATCTGTTTATACTGATTGGCTTACAGCTTTAAGACGTACTATTAATGAGGCATTGGTACAAACGGAACTTTCAATTATTCAAGAAAATTCTTCCAGCATACTGCTAGAAAAAATTCGGTTGTTAGCCGAGCGGAATCATATAATAGTTATTATATTAGACCAGATGGAAGAATTGTTTTTTATTAATAAGCATCCCCAAAAAATAAGAGAATTTTACAATTTATTTAGCGAATGTCTCAATATTTCCTTTGTAAAAATAATTATTTCTTTAAGAGAAGATTATTTACATTATTTATTAGAATTTGAACGTTTGAGCCAAGAAAAACAGCAAGGTAATTTCTACGATTTAGGAATAATTAATAAAAATATTCTCGATAAGAATATTCGTTACTACTTAGGAAACTTCTCTAGCCAAGATGCAATCAGCATTATCCACAGTTTGACTCAACGTTCGCATTATGAACTAACTGATGAATTAATTCACCAACTAGTCGAGGATTTAGCAGGAGAACTGGACGAAGTACATCCAATAGAATTACAAATAGTCGGCGCTCAACTTCAAGCAGAAAATATTACCACACTTGAACAATACAAGCTTTGTGGCGGGTCGAAAAAACTAGTACAGCGATGGCTTGAGGAAGTAATTAAAGATTGCGGTCAAGAAAACGAACAACTTAGTTGGAAATTATTGTTTGAGTTAACTGATGAAAAAGGCACAAGACCATTAAAAACAAAAGCTGATTTGGTGACTGTGGTAATAAAAGACAACGAGTTATCTCTAAAAAGCGGTGAAGAGGAATTTCCTGTAGAGATAGAAGAAGTCGAGTCAGAGAAAGACAATAAAAAAGAAGAAATTACGCCCCTGAGTGTCTCGATGGAATTGATTTTAGACATTTTGGTGGGTTCAGGCTTAGTATTGCGAATATGGGAAGAGTCAGGCGATCGCTACCAGCTAGTTCACGATTATTTAGTTGAACCAATTCGCCAAAAAAACGATTATGGAATGGTCGCCGAACTAGAAAAAGTTCGCTTTGAAAAAACTAGAGCAGAAGTAGCTCAAAAACTCTCTCAAGAGCAATTAAATTTAGTTTTGCATCGCCGACTGCGAGAAGCACGTATAGCAGGCTTATCGCTCTTCATCATGCTAGGCACAATTGCAACATTATGGTGGCAAGCAGACTCACAAAAAAGAGCCGCAGTTCTCCAAACTTTACGAGCCGAACGCAGCGAAAGCAACTTTAAAATTAGTGCCCTCACTGCTACTAGTGAAGCGCTATTTGCCTCAAATAAAGAGTTTGATGCTCTCTTAGAAAGTTTGCGGGCTTGGCAACGACTCAAAATTGCAGATAAAATCCAACCAGATACTCGGATGCGGGTAGTCACAGCACTCCAGCAGGCAGTTTATGGAGTAACCGAGGTAAACCGCTTGGAAGGACATGCTGATATTGTCTGGGGTATAACTTTTAGCCCCGATGGTCAGTTACTGGCATCAGGTAGCCGTGACAAAACAGTGAAACTGTGGCGTCCTGACGGCACCTTACTCCAAACCCTTAAAGGTCATAGCGATGCTGTTAGCAGCGTCAGTTTCAGCCCCGATGGTCAAACTCTGGCTTCCTCCAGTCTCGACAAAACAGTGCTTCTTTGGCACAGAAACCCCACCAATGGCGAATTTGACCCCCAACCATACAAAACCTTAAAAGGACACGGTGATTGGGTTTATAGCGTTAATTTCAGTCCTGACGGTGAGTTGTTAGCTACTGGCAGTAAAGACGCAACCATCAAACTTTGGCGGCGCGACGGGACTTTAGTAAAAATACTGAAAGGACATAAGGGATGGGTTAATTGGGTAACTTTCAGTCCCGATGGTAAGTTCATCGCCTCGGCAAGTGATGACAAAACAGTAAAAATCTGGCATCGAGACGGTAGTTTAGTCACAACTTTGTCAGGACATGAAAAGGGCGTGACTGTTGTCGATTTCAGCCCCGACGGTCAACTGTTAGCATCAGCAGGTCGAGACAAAAAAGTGATGCTTTGGCGACGTGGCAAGAGTACTCAAGATGTCCTCAAGTTTCGTCCTTACAGAATTTTACGGCAGCATACAAGTCCAGTTTGGAGCCTCAGCTTCAGTGACAATGGTCAACAGCTAGCCTCAGGAAGTGATGACAATACCATCAACGTCTGGAGTGTTCGCGGTACGTTACTCAAAACTTTGAAAGGACATAGCGATGCTGTCGCTGGTGTCGCTTTCAGCCCAGATAACAAAATTTTGGCATCAGCAAGTTACGACAAAAGCGTAAAACTATGGAGTTTAAATCCTCCCAGGCTGCCCATCCTTACTGGACATAAGGATCGTGTTTTGAGCGTTGCTTGGAGTGCGGATGGCAAAATATTAGCTTCAGGCAGTCGCGATCGCACTGTCAAACTCTGGCAACGAGAAAGTACTAGCAAAGGCGTTGTCACTCGACTTTATAAAACTCTCTTGGGACATACTGATAGAGTTGCTAGTGTCACTTTTGACCCAAAAGGTCAAATGCTAGCATCAGCAAGTTATGACAAAACTGTGAAACTTTGGCAGCGCGACGGCTCTTTACTTCATACTCTCCAAGGGCATAGTAATAGTGTGATGAGCGTCAGCTTCAGTCCAGATGGTCAGTTATTGGCATCGGCTTCTAAAGATAAGACAATTAAACTTTGGAATCGTGACGGAAGTTTGCTAAAAACCTTGAAAGGACATCAGGGTTGGGTAAATAGCGTTAATTTCAGTCCCGATGGTCGAGTTATAGCTTCTGCCAGCGATGACCAAACAGTCAAACTTTGGCGACGGGATGGTACTTTGTTAAAAAGTTTTTTACCCCATGAAAGTTGGGTTTTAGGCGTGAGTTTTAGCCCTACCGATCGCCTGCTAGCTTCTGCCAGTTGGGACAACACAGTTAAGCTGTGGCGCTGGGATGGTACGTTGTTGAAAACCTTGTTAAGGGGGTACAGCGATAGTGTTAACGCTGTCACTTTTAGTCCTAACGGCGAACTTCTAGCCTCTGCTAGTTGGGACAGCAGCGTCAAACTCTGGAGTCATGAAGGCAAATTGATCAAAACCCTCAACGGACATACTGGTGCAGTATTAAGTGTCAGCTTTAGCCCACAAGGTAATACACTAGCATCGGCTAGTGATGACAACACGATAATTTTGTGGAATTTAGACTTAGACGACCTGCTACTTCGTGGTTGTAGCTGGATGAGTGATTACCTCAAGCACAACCACAATGTTGAAGAGCGCGATCGCCATATGTGTGATGATATTACTCAAAGGCGCTAATTGGGTAATGGGTAATCGGTAATGGGTAATGGGTAATGGGTAATGGGCAATGGGCTTTTTGAATTTGGGTCAAAGGGTAAAGGGGAAAGGGAAAAGGGGAAAGAATTATTACCAATGCCCGATGCCCCATGCCCAATGCCCCATGCCCAATGCCCCATGCCCCATGCCCTATGCCCGATGCCCCATGCCCCATGCCCAATGCCCCATGCCCCATTACCAATCAAGATTGCGATCGCTTCTCTTTGAGTTCCTCGTTTTCTGAAGCTGCTTCTTGCTGCATATTTGCTATATAGGCTTGTAGCCTCATGCGCTCAATATAAGGCCAGCCCCCCTCAGACTCAATGTCTTTCAGGAGTGCGTACAGTGCCTGACGGTTATCAGGCAAACTTTCTTGAAATACCCCATCTCGGATCTCTCGGTGTAACTGTTCTAACTGCCGTAGCAACGCCAAAAGCGCAATAGTATCCCCTTGACAAATTTCCGATGCATCATGTACCGCAGTTGCGATCGCTTGCAATTTAAAAGACAACTTCTTTGAATCAACATTAATGCCGTTGTTCATGCCACCGTATATCTGTTTAGGAGGTCTACTCAAATTTACCGGAGATTTTTCGCTTTGATTTGTTTGCTAGCAAACCTCAGTGTGAAAAAATACTTATAGCTTTCTGCTGCCCTTCTACCTCAGTTAGGGAAAAGTATAAATTTATGTATACGAAAGTCAGTAGCGATCGCTTCTAAACGACATCTGTACCTTTGGGGTTTTCAAAGTCCTCTCGTTCCCAAGGAAAGTGCCACCATAGGCAAGCAACGAAATGTGAGGGTAAAACCGATTAATTCGCTTGTTGTATGCTTTACCTGAGAAAGGTTAGGCAACAAAATTTGCAAGCGCTTTTCGCTATTTTCCTGCCTTAGATCAAAGTCCTTAGATTTTTCCTTAAAAAAAATCGTATGATCTGGCTTAGTTTAATTCCATAAGACATGTAGTGGCGACATCTACGTAACAACCAAAGACTTTTGTCTACGCTATGGATGCTATGCCATGACGAAAAAACTGTTACTGATGGCAGCCTGAAGCCCGATAATGACAAAAGGGTAAAAACGCATGATTGTAGCCGTGTGGGATAAAAATCCCACGCACTGCTTCGGATGGGACAAGAAGAATAGCCATATTTTTCCTTGACCCTACCCAGTTTTACAACTGAGATATTAATTTTTGACGAAATTGAGGTTGACCATGAGGTATCGCGCTTTAATTGTTGCATTCTTGGCTTTATGCCTGGGACTAATAACAGCTTGTAGTGATGCTCCCTCTTCTAGCAGCAGGGATTTACTCACTTACGAACAAATTCGAGGCACTGGCTTGGCTAACAAATGCCCCCAATTAACAGAAACAAGCCGTGGTTCCATTCCCATTGATTCTAGCCAGTCTTACGTGCTCAAAGAACTGTGTTTGGAACCGACTAATTACTTCATCAAAGAAGAACCTGCTAACAAACGGCAAGAAGCTGAATTTATTGCGGGCAAATTGTTGACCAGATACACTTCCACCATTGATCAGGTGCAAGGCGATATAAAAGTCAACCCAGATAATAGCTTGACTTTTGTCGAAAAAGATGGTTTGGACTTCCAAGCCACCACTGTACAACTACCTGGCGGTGAACGAGTACCTTTCCTGTTCACCATCAAAAACTTGGTTGCGAAATCACAACCTGGTTTGACCAGTATTAATACTTCCACAGATTTTGAAGGCGAATTCAAAGTTCCTTCTTATCGCGGTGCTGCCTTTTTAGATCCTAAAGGTCGCGGTGTCGTCAGTGGCTATGATAATGCTGTGGCTCTACCTGCCCAAGCAGATAAGAAAGACCTTACCCGAACTAATGTTAAGCGTGCAGAAGTTCTTAAAGGGAGAATTTCTCTGTCGATTGCCAAAGTAGACAGTGCTACTGGTGAAATTGCTGGTACCTTCCAGAGTGACCAGCCCTCCGATACCGATTTAGGCGCCGGCGAACCTAAAGAAGTTAAAATTCGCGGTCTGTTTTACGGTCGGGTTGAACCGAGTGCTTAAATCAAGATTGAGTATCCACACATAAATGGTTCTCACAGACGGTAATTTTGTTCGCGTTAGGTTAATCAGGCGTTCCGCATCTGTTGCGGTACTCCGCATCGCACCTTCTTCCCCTTTCATATTCCATCTGAGAAATGCTATGGGACTAAGGCTTTTCCTCTGCTGATGGCGCTAGTTTTGACTTACCTGGCATCATCACAACTAATTTCAATCCAAAAAGGGCTATATAGCCCTTTTTTTATTGGGTGAATATCAAGAGTCCTAGCGATTGGCAAAAAGTTTTCCCAGTTCCTAATCCCTAATCCCTAGTCCCCAATTTAAAGATGTCATGAATGACTTTTTTAAATTTCAGTAATTTTGCTGAAAAAAGTTGCTCGTATCTATATAAATCCTTTTTAGCTTCAGTTTATCTCTAGACGAAAACCGGATCGTTAAGAAAGAAAAATTAAGTACAATTTCGGTTTGAGAATTAGTAACAAATTTTATATTTTTTGTCTAGGTACTTTTTTAAAGCTATAGGTCATCCCAAAGCTAAATAAAAAAACACTCATATTTCCCCTTTCCCCCTCTTTTTCATTGTCTGTTTGACTTATAAAAGCGGTGCTATGCCAACCACTGTCACCTACGAACTGAAGCATGAAATTTGGCAGTTGTTGCGAGAATATCAGCAATCCCCCTCGGCAACTGTTCGCAATCAACTGGTAAAACTTAATTTTGGACTGGTGAGAAAAGAAGCTCACTACTGGATGAATCAATGTCAGGAAAACTATGAAGACTTGCTCCAGGTGGGCTGTTTAGGTTTAATTCGAGCTATTGAAAAATTTGAAATTTGCAAAGGTCATGCTTTCAGTTCCTTTGCCATTCCTTACATTCGGGGTGAAATTCAACACTACCTCCGAGATAAAGGTGTCACCGTGCGGATTCCCCGACGCTGGTTAGCGCTGCAACAGCAGTCAATAGGAGTTTCGCGTTCTTTGCGCGAAAAATACAATCGTCAGCCAACTGACTCGGAATTAGCAGCAGCGCTCTTAATTTCTACAAGCGAATGGCAAGAAATTAAATTAGCATGGGTCAATCGCGCTCCATTAAGCCTAGATGTGCCTGTACAGGACGGAGAAGAAAATTCTACTAACTTGGGAGAATTGGTTCCAGATAACCGTTACCGCAGCTTTCAACTAGCGCAAGAAGACCAAATTCGCCTGCAACAAGCACTATTTCAGCTAGAAAAACGCACCCGCGAAGTTTTAGAATGCGTATTTTTACAGGATTTAACACAAAAGCAAGTTGCAGAACATTTAGGAATTAGTGTAGTAACAGTTTCCCGGAGAGTTAAAAAAGGGCTGGACTTGTTGAAACATTTAATGTCTGTGGCAGAAGATTAAATGCAAATAATATCGGTAATTTTTCCACCGTATTTTCACGCTTACTGACAGTATTTCAAGCCACCTTTAAAAAATAAAAAAGTAGGTTATAAAAGGAACAGATTTCGCCTTTGATGTAAATTTCACAAGGTAGATTTCAATTAACAAATTTTCCTATAGCTTTTGAGAACGGTTAATGGGCAGAAATTTAAAAATTGCAGTGGCAGCTATTTTGGCTTTAGCGATCGCCTCTTGTGCTTCCGAATCAGAACAAGCTAGTAATCCTACGCCAACTCCCAACAGCGCACCAACTCAGCCCCCATCGGCGATTCAATCGTTTAAAAATCCAGTTGTACCTGCTAAACAGGCTCCAATAGTAGCTTCTACAACTCCTAACTTAATTCAACCAACTAATGCCACAGAGCGGGTAATTGTAGTGTCAAAAGGTCGCCCTGACCCGTTTGGACAACTTTTCTCGCCGACGTATGCATCGAACACAAACGCAAACACGAATACGCCTACATTTGGCAGATCGGTTCCGGTGTTACCTCCCCTACCAGTTGCTAGGGGTGCAATAATTACGTCAAGAAAAGTTCCCACACGCAGCGCGGTAATATCAGCCAAAACTAGAATACCGAGTCAGCCACAACTTTTGAGGGCACAAAAGAATAAAATAAATAAAATAAACAAAGGAGCGATCGCTTCTGCACGCCTACCAAAACCTAGCCCTGGTTTTACTCCAGTCGTACCCAAGGTTTTACCTTTAGTTGTCCCCAACCCGACTCTAGTATCTGTATTACCACCGCCAGTACAACCTGAATTAGCAAGAGCAGTTCTTGTCACAGGTGTAGTTTTAATTGGTCAAGAACCCCAGGCAATTATCAAAGTACCAAATGAACCGACGAGTCGCTATGTGCTGGCAGGACAGCGATTGGCAAACGGTGTACTGGTAAAACGTATTGAAATGAATGAAGGCTCTAACCCAGTCGTGATTTTTGAACAATACGGTATGGAAGTTGCTAGAAATGTAGGAGAATCGCCTATCAACGCAGCTTCGCCCGCGACAACACCGGAAAACCCTGTTTCAGTGACAACACCACCCCAAAATCCTACTAGTACCGGAGCTTGATAAAGATGGAGACAAAGGAAAAAATTGAATTTCCTGGATTGCCTTTAGCAGTCTATCAAGAAATAGCGGCTCATCTGCGGCAAGTCGAAGGGGTAGAAGTCGGTTTAATTCCCCAGTCGTCTCCACAGTTTGATTACAATCAAAGCCAAATCGCCAGCTTAGAGATATCTTGGATGCCAAACTCTAATGCAGAAAGTCGGCAACGTGTCAAGGAAATTTTGGCTTACTATCAAAATCGCTATGGTGTCTGACGAATTAAGGTAATATCAAGTTTTTGAACTAGTCCGCTACTCAAGATTTATTGGGGTGAAGTTTGATCTACCCAACGCTTTGATTGGTTTGTTGGGTAGTTTGTTTTTAACTTATTTGTTATTTAAGAATCTTAATATTTTCGGCGATCGCCTTTCATAAATTTAGCAGCAATAAAAAATTCCCGCACACCTATGAAAGTGAGGCGGCTAATTGTTATCGAAAATTTGGGTCTAAAACCCCGTCCTAGAAGGACGGCTTTATGTCGATGTGCTAACATAAGATAAGTGTTGGTTAGGTCGAGCCAAAATGATAATTTACGAGTTCAAAGTCAAAGGGAAAGATAAGCAGTATAGAGCGATAGATGATGCTATTCGCACTAGTCAATTCATTCAAAACAAGTGTTTGCGTTACTGGATGGATAACAAGGAAACTAGTTTGAATAGGTACGACCTCAATAAACATTGCGCTGTACTTGCTGCCGAGTTCACGAGTGCGGATGAACTTAATTCAATGGCTCGGCAATCTGCGGCTGAACGTGCTTGGAGCGCGATAGCTCGGTTTTACGATAACTGTAAAAAAAAGGTTAAAGGTAAGAAAGGCTTTCCAAAGTTTAAAAAACATTGTCGTTCGGTTGAGTACAAGACCAGCGGCTGGAAACTCTCTAATACCCGTAAAGCCATAACTTTTTCAGATAAAAAGGGCATTGGAACCCTAAAGCTAAAGGGAACCTATGACCTCAATTACTACAACATCAAACAGATTAAGCGTGTCCGGTTGGTGCGTCGGAGTAACGGATATTACGCCCAATTTGCGATTGATGTTGATGTCAAGGTTGAGACTCAGCCTACAAAAGAGATGGTCGGTATTGACCTGGGATTAAAATACTTTATTGCTGACGATAAAGGTAATGTAGAACAATCACCCCAGTTTTACCGTTCCGCTGAAAAACAATTGAATCGTGCTAATCGCAAAAAATCCAACAAGTACGACTCCAAAAAGAAAAAGGCGAAACAACCACAATCAACCAACTACCACAAAGCACGAGAAAGATATGCCCGCAAGCATTTAAGAGTAAGTAGGCAACGAAAAGAGTATTGCAAGCGTGTTGCACACCTCCTCATCCAATCTAACGATTTGGTAGCTTATGAAGACTTAAATGTGAAGGGCTTGGTACGTAATCGTCATCTAGCTAAATCAATCAGCGATGCAGGCTGGTCAACTTTCCGGTCATGGTTGGAGTATTTTGGTCACAAGTACGGGAAGGTTACAGTTGCTGTACCTCCCCATAACACAACCCAAAACTGCTCTAACTGTGGCGAGAAAGTGAAGAAATCTCTATCCACTAGGACTCATGTCTGTCCGCATTGTGGATTTGTGGAGGATAGGGACGTGAACGCAGCCATCAACATCCTGCAAAGGGGACTCAGTACCGTGGGGCACACGGGAACTTACGCTTGGGGAGATTTGCCCTCTTGGGCGGTTGGCGCAAGCCTGCTGTCTAATGGCGAGTCAGGGAACCAAGAATCCCCGTCCTTTTAAGGCGGGGAGTGTCAAATAGTTATAAAAGACTCCAAAAGCTTTGGTTTAGATAAGTACCCGCATATACAAGAAAACCTTCACTGTTAGACCAAAATGTCCTTACAGATGCTTGGCAGAGCTTGTGGTGAAACAATAGCAATATCATATATACAATAGACATCGACCGCTCTTTTATTATGCGTTGCCCTAAACCCTTGTAGAGACTACCAAGTGCTACGTCTCTACGTCTTTTCTGGAGATATCTAATATAGAATAATACACTTGTGACTAAAATCACTATGCATTGAAGTTTGCGTGCGTTATCTTAGTGAGGAGTAATGCACAGCAAGTAAGTACATACGTAAAATTCTCTTGTTTAACTGACGGGGATGAAAGGGAGTGCCGCGAGTTGCATTCGCTGAGTATTTTATGCAATAAGTCTAATATACTGATTAGTAAATATATTATTTGTGATATTTACACAAGTTATCCCTGGACAACCACTTAGCTCAGTACAAAAAATCGGTTTAAATTTAGTCTCAGTTTTCCCAGGCAAACGGGATGTTGTCTTGGCTATTGATTTGACGGAAAGCGTCGGATTGAATGATGAGGGTCGTATTCGCTTACGTCAGATTGTTGAAGATAGCCTAAAACCGGGAGATTCAGTTTACGTTGTTCCTTTTGATAAAAATGTAGCTTTAGAAGAAGTTACACCCGGTGTAAATCCATTGGGAACACCCATACAATTTAGTAGTAAAAGTCAAGAAAATATTGACAAAGTATTAGCAAAAATACCTTTCGCCTTCGATCCAAACCGCTACGGTACAGATATTCAGCGAGCTGAATTAAGTATTTATCAAGGTCTCGCTCAAATCAATCAAAATCGTCTTTATAAAAGTCAACGAATCAAACCGCAGTCAGTTGTTTGGGTTACAGACGCACCTTTATTTACCCAACCGGGAATTACCTCACAAGTGTGGGTGGAGACTCCGGCGCTTAGTCCTTTTCGGATAGCAAACTCCCCAGAAAGTCAACAGCGACAAAGTTGGATTAAAGCTTTGCCGATAAAAGAGCGATCGCGCTCAATTACAACCAATAATAACAAAGAATATAAACTCACTGTAGTTGATATTGCGCCTACTGTCCAGGAAATTTGTACGCCAGCACCAGGGGGTGAAGAAACTTGTTTAGTCACTTCTTATTTAATTAAGCAGTTGTGGCTACCAAGTTTAATTTCACTATTAATATTCGCGGGTTTGGTTTTTGGGTTAATTAAATTCTTGCGTCTACAAAAGAAGTGGGAATTGAAAGTTGATTTTGAAGCGACAGAAAACCCCGAAGACCAAAAATGCAGATTACCAAACAACAAACGCATTGCAATTGGTGAATATGATGCTTCTTGTACAGATTCTATTGACTGTCCAGGTTCAGAAGTCAGAGCATATTTAGAGAGGAAAGGCGAGAAGTTATATTTAGTACCAACTAATTTAGCACCAATTTATTACAACAATAAAGAAATTACGTCGCGCACTTTCATCTCTAGTTCTACGTTCCGGATAAATTGTCCATATAAAAACCGCGACTACCAAATAGTAATTAAAGTTAAAAAATAGTAATTAGGGAATTAAAGCATGATTAACAGCACTGCAAATGAACTTCAATATCGCGGAATAAATCGCACAATTTGTGTAGGATTAGGCGGTACTGGACGCGATGTTTTGATGCGAATTCGGCGGTTAATTGTAGACCGCTATGGCGATTTAAACAACTTACCAATTGTTAGTTTTGTCCATATCGATACCGATAAAGCCGCAACCCAAGTAACTGGTATTCGTACAGGAAGTACTTATCATGGAATTGACCTCAGCTTTCGGGAAGCGGAAAAAGTCAGTGCTACCATGTCCTCTGCTGAAGTTACTATGTTTGTGGAAGGATTGGAGCGGCGTTCAGAATACACTGGCTATGGACCTTATGACCATATTGGTAGATGGTTTCCCCCTCAATTACTACGAAATATTAAAGCAGTAGAAGAAGGTGCAAAAGGTATTAGACCCGTTGGAAGACTGGCTTTTTTCCACAATTACCAAAAGATTAAAACAGCAATTGAAACAGCAGAAAAACGTACAAGAGGACATGATTCTTTATTGCTAAGAGAAGGTTTAAGAGTGGAATCGGGACTCAATATTTTTGTCGTGGGTTCTCTTTGCGGCGGTACAGGAAGCGGAATGTTTTTAGACGTTGCTTATAGTCTTAGGCATCTTTATGGCGATCAAAGCGCTCAAATTGTTGGCTATTTAGTGATTAGTCCAGAATTGTATGGTAACACTCCTAATATGAGTGCCAATACTTATGCTGCTCTCAAAGAATTAAATTATTACAGCACTTCCGGCACAAAGTTTGAGGCTTGTTATGATATTCAAAATTTGGTGTATGTGCAGCAGCCTCGACCCCCTTTTGACTACAGTTATTTAGTTTCAAGTCAAACAGGTGGCGAGTATCAAATTTTAGCACAAGGTAAGTTGTGCAACGTCATTGCTCATAAGATTGCTTTAGACTTTTCTGGTGAATTAGCACCAGTAGTTAAAGGCAACAGAGACAACTTTCTGCAACACATGATTCAGTGCGATAAACACCCACGTCAGAATGTCCAGCGTTTTTTAACATTTGGACTGGCGGCTATTTATTTCCCTCGCGATACCATTGTTCAAATCGCCTTAAATCGTGTCAGTTTAGAACTAGTAAAATTCTGGTTAAATGGCGAAGGTCAAAGTCCAGACCCCTCAAGTCTACTTGAACAATTTCTAATTCAATATCGTTGGCATAGCGACCAAGCGAAAAAGGATGGTATAACTACCCGACTAACTGAATCTGTCCAAGAATCTAATAAAAATTTTAGTAATATAATCAACGCTTGGAGAAATAAATTAGAACGGTCAATCTCTGATTGCCAAAATAAAGATGACCGGAATGGTATAAGACAACAGTTGTCAAGAGAGTTTCGCGAACAATTTAGGAAAATTCAACCGGGTGAGACTGAAAGTAGCAGGGGAATTTGGCTAACAAAAGTGCAACAAATTCGTCCTACCATCAGCAAAGAGCTGAAAACAAATATTGACGAGTTTATCAATCAATTACTTACTCCCATAGAGCCTAATTTCTCGATTAAAAGCACCCGTAACTGGCTAGATGCTTTACAACATGAATTGCATAACTATCAACGCAATATCCAGGAAGAAATCACCAATTTGGGCAGTATGAAACGCTTGGAAGATATAGATAAAAAATGGCGTGATGCTGAACAAATAATTGAAGAAATTGAGCAGAAAGCTGGTATTCCCTTACTCAACAATAAAAATAGCCAAGTACAAGTTGAAGCTAAAAGGGTGCTACGGGAAGTCTATGACCTGATTAAGCATAACTTTGAGTTGGAAGTCTTTCAGTCAGCGCTACGAATTGTCAGTGAGTTGCAAAGACATGTTCAAGAAAGAGCAACTCAAGTAGCTGCTTTTAATGCAAGCGTAGAAAATTTGCAAAGTGTTTATGAGAAACAAGAGCGGAATTTGAGACAACTGAATTTTGATGAAATGAGCGGTGAAGCAATATTTGATAGTGAAGATATTGATAGCTGTTACCAAAATATGTTACCAGAAGATGATGTTCGCCACCAGTTAGTGTTTGTCAGTTCAGCAATTACAGAACCAACGGGACGGGGACAATCTTTAGCAAGTTTTATAGACCGCGATCGCACGACTCCATACCAACTGCAAAAAGAAGTCGATCTCAAAGTTGACAGCTTATTCACTTCTCGCGGTATCAATATAGTTAATGTGATTAAGCGCTTCATGCAAAACTACTCACTTGCAGCGCGTTCAACTCGCTTGGCACAAATTATGCAAGAAGCTGAACCCCTGCTGCGTCTTAATTTGACTGACCCTTACTTCCACGATGACCTTGCTAAAAGTAGTAAATTAGTGGGATTTAAGGATACAGATGAGTTAGAAGTAAAACAGTTTAAAACTTTGCTGGGACAGGATTTGGGAATTGCTACAAGTGTACTCAAACCGACTCAAGCTGACGACGAAATTTTAATTGTGAATGAGTACGCTGGTTTTCCTCTAAGATTAATCGGCAATCTAGAAAAAATGAGAAACCCCTACATCCGTGAACAGAGTTCTGCGACATCTTTTCTACATAATGACTATCGCGCAACATTTCCTGATATCATCCCTCCTGATGCGAGAAGAATCGAGGAATTAGAGGATATTTTCTATCCTTGCCTAGCGTTTGGGTTATTAGAAAAAAACCAGGAAAACCATGAATTAGAATTTCAATATTATGATGAATCTCGCTATAGTTATAATACTGCGTCTCTGAATCCTGAGTGGAGTCAAGCTTTGGAGGAACTTGCTAACCGCAAGAATATGAGTGAAGCTTTGCAGAAACGTTTGAATGATGAAATTGCTCAAATAGAAACACAACCTGAACTTTGGGACAATGAATATTTGCCTAAACTGCGGCAGTTTGTCAACGAAGTTGATAAATTACCAGAAGATAGTCCTAATTACCCTTATAAAGTTAAAGTATTAGGAACTTATGCAAACAATGATCCCACAGCTAAAGAGGGAATTATTAATCGTTTCCGTAGAAAGCTAGAGCAGCGATTTAAAATACAACCGCAAATTGCTCCACCAACAAATAAATTAAATCAGAAAGCTATTTCTGGGGAGATAGTTGTTGATTACCCTGTATATTATAGCGATAATATGACAAAACGGCGTTTAGAAATCAAGCATTTAAAACAAGATTTGGATGATGGTATTCTCAGTCAAGAAGAGTACGATCGCAAGCGTCAAGAAATTTTCAATAAATACCCAGTGTAATCTAGCTAGTTTGTAGTTGTGATGCGCCTGCATCGCAATTACAAAACACAACCTACTAGTTTTTAATCTACTCCCAAAATATTAAGAGTGTTTTCATGCCATTCATACCACCTTACTTAATTTTTTTCACTATTGTACTCGTAATTTTGCCATCTATAGCTGCTTTTGTTTCACGCTGGACTCTTTATCAACATTTAGTTGGAGAAGCTGACAAAGTTAAAATGCTGATTGGTGGAAACAAAAGCGTAACAGAACCTCAGACTGTCAAAAATCTCAAAAGCAGATTTAAACAAGCTAGTATTCAATTAGATAATGTTAATACGGCAGCTTTAATTGACCAAGTTTATAGCCAAGAAAAGATTAAAGTGCATTTCTTAGTTTTTACTCAAGAAGTTAGTTGTGACCAAATCGATTATTTCTGCCGCATTCTACCTAATTTATTGCTAGCTTTTGGCTTATTCGGTACTTTTTGGGGTATTACAAATAGTTTGTCAGAAATCAATCAAACAATCAATCAAACGACTACTAATAATCTAACTACTTTAGTGACTGAACTAAAGAAACCATTACAAGGCATGAACATTGCCTTTTATACTAGTTTAATAGGACTATTGTTTAGTGTTGTCTTGACGGTATTTAACTCGTTTAAAAATACTAGCCAAGCCAAGTATCGACTTATTAGTTCTTTAGAAGATTACTTAGACAATATTTATCAACCAACAATAGATGGTCATACTCGTCTTGATAAAGCTGTTGACAGAATGGCTAATCTGCAAAATGAATTTTTAACTAACTTTGGTAAGAATGTTCGGGATGTCGTTGAGCAATCTTTAGGAAAAGTAGCCAGAGAAATTGCTGAAGAAAATAAAAAAGCCAATCAATTAGCAAAACAAGTTTATGAGGGTTTTACAATATCTTCTGGAACTATATCTGCTGCTGCTACTGAATTTAAGATTGCTGGTGAAGAACTGAAGGCAAAATCTGAGATATTTAAACAAGCTGCTGAAATATTTGAAAAAAGCCAGTTTCCTCAGAGATTATCAGATGCTACAGCAGATTTAGCTAACACACAAGAGAAATTTTCTCAGTCTGCTGCAAGTTTGGCTGAGACTGTAATATCTATTGCAACAGCAGTCAGTGAAGTTCAGCGTTTAGGAGAAGAAATAAGAAGTGTTAATCAAACTTCAGTGAAAGTATTAGAGTTGCATCAAACTAACCAAAACTCTCTTAGCGAGATTATTCCTCAACTTAAGCAAGGTGCTACTAATTTAGGAAGGGTGACTAAAAAAATTGATAATTTAGAGGAAAAAATTGCGAATAAAGCTGATAGTTTCAATGGGGTAGAAGTTACTCTAACAGAGTTGGTAGGTATGGTCAGAAGCTATACGGAAGGGGTAAATTTGGGAATTGAATCTTTAGGCGATCGCTTTATTTTAAACTTATCTGAGCAACTCGACACTAACAACCAACAATTTCATACTATTGTCTCGAATCTAGAAGGTTATGCAAATCAGTTAAACGTCCAAATTGACAGTTTGATGGAGTTACTCAAAGACAATAATGCTAAAGCAACTTCAGAAAACAAAAAGGTAAGCGATCGCTTGCTTGGAGGAATTCAAGAAGCAACTGAATATAATATCAAATTTTCTCAAAATTTAGGAACAAAAATTCAAGAATGTATTCAACAACTTAGCAACATTAAGGAAGAACTTTCTCAAATTAAAAAAGCATAAATTAATCTAAATTCAAAAATAGTCAGGTAGATAATTTTTCCGACTTATTGGAAAGATTTAAATTTTCTCTTAAATATATTAGATAAAATAACCTAAATTTTCAATTATGCCTCGTCGCTCGCGCAATACTCATTACAATGAAGACCTGAATATTTGGTCTGCTTTCACAGACTTAATGTCCAATGCCTTCATGATACTTCTTTTCTTACTGTTAATAGCTAGCGCCAAGTATACAATATCGCAAATATCTAAGAATAAAAATACAGGCACACCGCCAATTTTGTTGATAAAAGATGAAAATTACCGATTTGACCCTGGCAGCGCGGAAATACCAAGGGCAATGTCTGATTATATCAGAAATAAAATCGTACCTGATATTGAAAAAAATACAAAAAATTTTCAAATAAATACGGTTGAAATAATCGGTCATACTGATGAAGAATCTATTGGTAGTACCGCAAGCAATTTAGACCAGAATTTAGAAAAAGTAGCTAGTGGTGAAATTACAGTCGGCAATCTGAAAGCAGGCTCTAACGCCGACTTAGGATTGATGCGTTCCCTCGCAGTTGTCAGAGTGTTGCTTGACATCCAAAAACAACAGGGTAGGATGCAAGGAATTAATCTTCGTGCCTATTCAGCTGCACAGTTAATACTACCAAATGGGGGGTTTGCCCCTATACCAAAAAACCAGCGTCAGGGAGATGCCACACGACGACGCATTGAAATTCGCTTTACCCGCTTGGGTGAAGTCACAGAAGTAAAGTAAAAAGTACACGGGAGTTGCAACTTGGGTTAATTGTTCTTTTGTATCAACAGGTGATGAAATTACAAATTACTGAGCTACACTGGCTAGCAAAGTAATGCAAAATATTACTGTGCTTCCCTTCGGTTTCGGCATCACCCACAATGGAACACTGGCAATTTCTAATACAGAAACAGGGCGATCGCTCTTGGCATACCTTGGAATCGCCAAATTTAGAAATACTCTCAGGTCGGTATCGAGTTTTGGCTCGCTCTAACCGTCCTAATATAGATGTAGAAGTGCGCGTAATTCACTCTTCCACTCAAGAAGTTCCTCTCCTGCGACGAGTTCAAAAGCGATCGCGTCGCACTAACAATGAAGGCTTAATGGCAGTTATCCCCTTCACCCACTTGAAACCGGGAGTTTGGGAGTTACGATGCTCTGGCGATTTGATGTCTGATATGCTCGGTAAATCCTGGCAACATACTATCAAAATACAAGTTCTGCCCGAATCAACAGTTTTATCGGATGTCAGGATGGACGACTCTGACCATCATCATCAGAGCGATGACGATCGCGAAG
Source organism: Hassallia byssoidea VB512170 (assembly GCF_000817785.2). GTDB lineage: Bacteria > Cyanobacteriota > Cyanobacteriia > Cyanobacteriales > Nostocaceae > Hassallia > Hassallia carrinoi. The sequence goes on from NZ_JTCM02000077.1 coordinate 22,025, forward strand.
ATACTTTTTCTCATCGCAACAGCTTATCAACAGCCGCAGCCCAAACTTATAGTACCATACATAACACTATCACCGTTAAGGCATCAGTAATTACTAGAGAAAGTAACGCTGCGACTACTGAGCCTTTGCCAACTATAAAAGAAGAAGATGCACCTATTACCCCAGTATGGGTTAAAGGTGAAACGGCAGAGCAAATTTTACAAAATTTATTAGAGTTAGCTTTACCCGCTTCTGAATCTTTGCTTCATGATGAAGCGATTGAACAAACTCCAGAAGAGCAAGCACCGCCACCACTACTGCTAACCTTAGAGCAGGAAACTTATGTTGCTCGTTGGGGGGAAACTCTCTGTGTCAATGGGCGCGTAGAATTAAAACAAGAGCTGCTGAGTGACACATCAGATTTAGAAAGCGTCTGTGCGGCAGAAGTGCGAATTGAAATGCGATCGCCCCAAAAATCGGAAATCTTAACTCAAGTCAGGCAACCAATACCTGAAAAGATTTTACCGTGTACTATTAGCAGTCAGATTGAAATTCCCGCTGATTGCGAATCTAAGCTGATTTTAGCAGACATGAGTTTCTATGGCGCACTCGCTGGAATTGGTGAGGTAACACTGTTAGCCAGTCAGTCTTTCACAATTACAGCAGATGTGACAGAATTACTGGCAATTACCACTGCTGTCAAACATAGTACACCAGAACTAGATTACCAGCTAGCGCCGCCTACTATTTCTAAAGAACCATTACCATCAACCCTTGATTTACAACTGTTTAATCTGGTAAAAAGCGTAAGATATGATCGGAATTTGGTTTTTCAGACATCGCCGAAAAAAGCTTTACCACCGCGAATTGATCCGCGAACGTTAAGGAAATCAGCAGCAGTGCGTAAAAGCTCTGCTTCTTGTCAAAAGACATCGCCACAATTGCCAACGTTTTCTCACGGGCAAACTAAAATGATAGCCGCGTCAAAATCGCAGCATTTAGAGAACACAGATACTATAACTGAGCCTCAAGTACCAATAATTGAGGAACAAACAAGACTTTCTCTGAGTGCAGGCTCGACTTTTAGATATTTGACACCGCTTAAACCTTTACCTACTGACTTTGAAGCAGTTCAAAGCAACGTGCAAGATGCTTTGGATTATCAAACTCATGAGGAATCCCCGCAGCTTAATACTACTGTAGCTGAGTCAGAAAATGCAATTGACTTAGAAGGCTCTCCAGATGCACCGGAATTAGTCGAACTGGATGCGCGATCGCCGGATAATTCTTTTGCAGAAGTAGTTCTTCCGCAAACTTCTCAATTAATCACACCAGACAACCCCTATTCATCTCCTTTAATCAGAAAGTGGATGCAGACTCAAGGCTACTCGTTGCCTGAACCGATCGATGTGCAGCCTCAGAACTACTATAGTTATACTCCAGCTAACCAGACTATTTCTGAACAACATCCGGTTTCTTTGGACGAACAAACTTTGACTGCTGATGTTAATTCGCCGTTAGTATCTGATATGGAGACACAACAAGGCGATATTGTGGAAGAAGATACGGACACGCTACCTGAGGAAAAAGTATCAGAAGTTTCCTTATCACCGCAAGTACCACAATTACCACCTGCTTCTCATCTGCAAATACAGCCGACTTGGTTAGCACAAGAGATTGTTGTAGATGATACAGCAGATGAATATGAAGCCGATACTACGCAAAGTGGTTTGTTGAAGCAAAAGCATGAAGCTGTTACAAATTTATCGGTTTCTCTAGCTATAGCAGCGGCAAATTGGAATCCGTTGCCAATTCCGCAACTGCATGTACCAGAAGGTGAACTTATCGCTGGTAAGTCTGTCAGGGTGCGCGTGCATCTGCCTTACGTGCGGGAGCAAATGGCTGTAAAGTTATGGGTTAAGGATTGTCAAACTCGGTGGTTGCTAGACGGTCCGCATTTGCTGAAGAATTTGCTACCTAATTCTTTGGGAGATTTGGAGGTGATGACTCAGTTAAGTATTCCCTTTGGCTGTTTGGAAATTCGCTTAGAAGCGATCGCTATAGATATGGCAACTCAACAGGAGAGTCATAAAGTTACAATCACAAGGACTGTGATTCCTCCAGATTTGCCAACTTTGCAGCTAGATGAACTGCTGGGAATATAAGCTTGCGGGGAGTTAAGGGGAAAATTTTTATCCCTACCCCCTTATATAGAAGGTAGGTTGAAAACCTTTCCGCTTTAGCCAAGGGATGAAAGCCACTTTAAAGCAGGGTTTACCCTGCGGTGATATCTGGTTTTGGAAGTTTTGAGATGTATTTTCTAACAACATCCGACATTGAAACACCTTGCTTTTGCGCTTCTTGTCTTAGTTGCTCAAATTCATAATCAGAAACCCTGATTTTTAACATTTTTTCTCTGGACATATACCCACGTTTGTACCTACAATAAGAGTATAGAGTACAGGCTGAAAAACCGCTAGCACGCGACAATGAAAACTCTGGGGCGACCCCAAGCGACTGGCTAGTAAAGTAGTAATGCTCGGAGGGTAGGGAAAGTCCTCTTTAAAAACCCAGTCGCTACCTAACACGTTGCGCGTGAACCTAGAAAAGAAACAACTTAAAAGACAACGTACCGTGGGGCACACGGGAACGTGGGGAAAGGTAGAAAACGGCTTTTTAAGGCACTACCAAAAAGTACTCGAAAGCTTGGGAGCCACTGCGTTGGGCGGGTTTCCCGACTTGAAGCATGTGGCGTGGACAGATGCCCTCTAGGTCTTTCGTAAACTGGCTCGATACTTGATCACTCTACGCGACGGGTATTTGGTTTAGATACTGCCTGCACAAGTCGGCGACGAACTGTAGGATACGAAGGTTTACGGCTTGCTGGATGAACCAAGAATCCCCTGGCTTTTTGCGGGAATGAGCACTCGCGTTATTCAAGCAGCCAGGGGAGTGTCAAAAAATCTCAATTTGTTAAAAATATGATAGATTTTCAAAAATGAGGCACAATTTGCAGTAAGCTCCAGAATGAATTGCAGTGAGATTTAACAGGAATCTTTACTATGTCAGCTTCATTTTTGCCTTCTATCTTGGTTCCTCTGACTGGTTTAATTTTTCCAGCAGTGACATTTGCGTTCATGCTTATATACATTGAACGTGACGATGTAGGCTAAGTTTGATAAATCCCCAATCCCAAAAACCGATGATTAATTTTTCATCGATTTTTTGCAGATTTATCAGGCTACTCAAAATTAAAATACCGCCTATCTTTAAAAGACAGGCGGTTTTTTTATGCTGATTTCTCAACAATTGCGCTTAAAATTCACACAGCAGCGGTATTCAGTTCCAGCCACAATTATATGGAAGAACCGATTCCGGCGTAAGCCCCGTAAAAGAAAATGCCTACAACAGTAATTACACCTAACCCTGCGATTGTAGCGACAACCCACAGGGGAATTCTTCCACTTCCAGACACAGCTTTTCTCCTCCCTTAATAAAAAAATCAGTGCTTGTTAAATAAACAAGGATTAATACCAGTGGTTCTTTGTTAGTTAAAGAAGTAACTGGAAAATAGAATCCCCAGAACAAAAATCAGTAGTAGTCCCAGGTAAAGCGAAGTCCGGTTTAGTTCGACCGGCTGTTTATTAGGATTTGGCGATCTTTCCATGAGTTCCTCCTAGCGTTGAATAAACTGCATTGAAGCGATCGCACCCAAAAAGAACACGGTAGGTACAGCTAGGGTGTGAACTGCAAGCCATCTAACCGTAAAAATGGGGTAAGTAATTGGTTGATTAACGTTATTGCCGGTGGTCATGTCAAACTATTTTCCTGTATATTGCTCAATTTGCTTTTTAGCTTCAAAGCGATCGTTGACAATTGGCGGTGCTACCTGCTCCGCTCTTGGGTAATACTCGTTGGGGCGAGGTGTGCCAAATACATCATAAGCCAGTCCGGTGCTGACAAATAACCAACCTGCAATAAATAATGCGGGGATGGTGATGCTGTGAATTACCCAGTAACGAACGCTGGTAATAATGTCCGAAAACGGACGTTCTCCAGTGGTACCTGACATGCGTGATTCCTACCTTAGTGAAGATTGTTCTTGAGAATATTATCCTACAAAGTTTAGAAAGAGTTACAACTTGCAACTGACTTCTCATAAATTGCGGAGAAATACCCAGCTGAGATTAAGACTTTGCGTCTGACTTCAAAGAGTAAGCAACACTTGGTTGATATTTTAGTAAAATACCGCGATCGCCAATAATAAATCCGTGTTCCGGAGAAAAGAACACAATCTTATACAAATTCGCCGGAACTCCTTCCACGTCACGGTCTTTTTCCCAGGTTTTGCCACCATCAGCACTCCGCAGCAAGTTACCACTACCACCACCTAGCCAAATTTCTTCGGGTGTGCGATATGCCATATCTAGTAAGCCCCAGCTTGTAGAGACTTCTGGATATTGAGCTTCTAGCCATTCTTCAGGTTTTTCTGGGTCATTAAATTGGACTTGACCCCCTCGTGCTAGCATCCATAATTGCCCATTATCGGTAAACCCCATATTTTCAACTCGTCTAGAACTATTGCGGTTATGAGGAACCCAAGCAGTTTGTCCCGGTTCCCAAGTTGAGTAGAAGTTACCTTTGGCAGAAACGCCAACATATTTACCATCAGGCGATCGCTTGATGTTACGCAGCACACCGACTGCTTGTTCTACCTGTGCTTTCCAGTTTTTACCGCCGTCTGTAGTCTTATATATTGCTCCTACATTTGTAACCATCTCGGCTGAGTTTTTTCCCAATGCCAAAATGCTAATTGGACCACCGGGTAGCTTTTCGCTTATGGGAATGCGCGACCACGAAGCACCTTCATCAGTGGTGTGCAATACCAGACCTGGCTCTCCGACTATCCACCCTTCTTTAAGCGAAAAACTGACTGAGTTAAACCGATACTTCGGATCGTCAAGTTGCAGTGTTAAAGGTTTCCAAGTTTCACCACCGTCTTTTGTTTCCAACAAAGTAGCGCTGCTACCGACTAAATAGCCATGCTGAAGGTTATCAGTAAAGGCAATATCCAGCAGTTTCGCCTGTGTTGGCACAGTAATGATTTCCCAAGGATTGTAGCTGGTAGAGGGAACTTTGCTACAACCTATACACATGAGGACGACTACCAACAAGGCAACTATTCTTTGCCAACTTCTCACAATTGAATGCATCTGTATTTTTTAGTTTCTTCTAAATTTGTCTAGGGGTTTTTTCAAAGGTTACTTTAAGTAATCGGTTTTTACGTAGGTAAGGCAAACGCCCAACCTACTGTAAACCGTAGAGACTTAAAAAAAACAAGAAGGCAAGAGCCAATGCACCGAAAATCAGGATATTCTTTTGGGTCGGTGTCAGCTGGTTGACACCCAATCCATAACCGAGATTTTCCTTGAAGCCGGATGCTGTGCCTTGGGGACCGACGTTGGCGAAAGCGTTCTTTTTCGCAGCACAAACTGGGCAGCGCCAGGTTATGGGCAATTCGGCGAAAGGTGTTCCTGGGGGTATGTCATTGCTGTCATCTCCCTTTTCAGGTTGATAGATGTAACCGCAAGCACGACACTCGTAGCGGTCTAACTCTTGAGTCTCAACAGCTTGTTCACTCATGGCGGCTAAGGGGCAAATATTAAATATACGTTAAAAATTATGACATAACTGTTAGACTTTTCTATCACAATCAAAAACGAATCAAATACCTCAAGCCTGTCTGTTTCGCAGCATTCAGCATCCATCAAAAAGATATAATAATGTAAAAGAAGGTAACAGAGTTATTTACACCAATAGCGGTAGGTAGATATTTATTGTGTTTGTCCTCAGCGGTTACGAATACCTTCTAGGCTTCTTATTAGTCTGTAGCCTAGTGCCTGCCCTGGCGCTTTCAGCGTCGAAGCTTCTCAGACCCAGTGGTCGCAACCCGGAACGGCGCACCACTTATGAATCCGGCATGGAACCCATCGGTGGAGCTTGGATTCAGTTCAATATTCGCTACTACATGTTTGCGCTGGTCTTCGTGGTCTTTGATGTGGAGACTGTGTTTCTCTATCCTTGGGCGGTCGCTTTCCACCGTTTGGGGTTATTGGCATTTATTGAAGCACTGATTTTTATTGCGATTCTTGTAGTTGCCCTAGTTTATGCATGGCGTAAAGGAGCTTTGGAATGGTCTTGAATACTAATTCAACTACCGAAGATAAAGAGCGAATTATCAACCCGATTGAGCGGACTACAGTTACTCAAGACCTTTCAGAAAACGTAATTCTGACTACGGTTGATGATTTATACAACTGGGCGCGGCTTTCGAGTTTGTGGCCCTTGTTGTTTGGTACGGCTTGCTGCTTTATTGAGTTTGCAGCTTTGATTGGCTCCCGGTTTGACTTTGACCGTTTCGGACTAATTCCTCGTTCTAGCCCCCGGCAAGCTGATTTAATTATTACGGCAGGGACGATCACGATGAAGATGGCACCTCAGTTGGTGCGTCTTTACGAACAAATGCCGGAACCCAAGTATGTTATCGCTATGGGAGCTTGTACGATTACTGGTGGGATGTTTAGCGTGGATTCTACCACAGCAGTGCGTGGAGTTGATAAGCTGATTCCCGTGGACGTGTATTTACCCGGTTGTCCACCGCGTCCAGAAGCAATTATTGACGCGATCATCAAGCTGCGGAAAAAGATAGCTAATGATTCGATGCAAGAGCGGAGTTTGATTAAGCAAACTCACCGTTATTACAGCACGACTCACAACATGAAGCAAGCCGAGCAAATTCTCACTGGCAAATATATGCAGTCAGAAACTCGCTTCACTCCGCCCAAGGAATTGACGGAAGCTATAGGTATGCCGATACCACCTGCGCTGCTAACACAGGGGCAAAAGGAGGAAGCTAGCCGTGGCTGATGAAGAATCCAAACCAGTACCAGTAGAAAAAGAGTCTTTGGTACAAGCGGGTAAAGTTTCCCAATGGTTAACAGAAAATGGCTTTGCTCATGAGTTTTTGGCACCCGACCATAATGGGGTAGAAATTATTAAGGTTGAGCCAGATTTTTTGTTGCCAATTTCTACTGCACTGTATGCCTACGGGTTTAATTATCTTCAGTGTCAATGTGGTATTGATACTGGACCTGGACAGGAGTTGGTCAGTATGTATCACTTGATTAAAGTCGGTGATAATAGCGATCGCCCTGAAGAAGTGCGAGTAAAGGTGTTCCTACCACGGGAAAATCCCAGAGTGCCTTCGGTCTACTGGATTTGGAAGACCGCAGACTGGCAAGAGCGTGAATCTTACGATTTATTCGGTATTATCTATGAAGGACATCCGAATCTCAAACGGCTGTTGATGCCAGAAGATTGGGTAGGTTTTCCTTTGCGTAAAGATTACATCTCGCCTGATTTCTACGAGATGCAAGACGCCTACTAGAGTGAATAGCACCTCACACTCTTACCCCCTTCTTTAATTGCAAAGAGGGGGGTGATTTTTCGTTTCCAACTTTTCTCTGCACGATAAAAAGTAGGACTTATACCAATTCTATAAAATCCGGATTATACTGAATTATTGTCATTATGGGAATAATACTTTTTATAATACCAGCAATGTATCTAGGATTTTCCTTAATATTTTACCTGCAAACAATCATCATTGAAAAATCTTCTGTTGTACAATCTCTTTAACGAAGTTGGCAGATTGTTAAAGGGTATAGAGGAATGATTTTTTTGAAGTTACTGATGCTGGGTGGTGCAACAAATCAGATAAATAGGATGACTTGGAGTGATGATGTCTCATATCATTCTTTGGACAGCTATTAAACTTATTTATATTCCCATGTTTTATGGCATATAATAGCACTATTTATAAAAGAATTGTGGATTAAAATACAAGAGGAGATAACTAAGCAGTTACAGATAATAGAAAATGTTTATAATTACAAAAAAGGCAGTCCGGCTTGAGGTAGGAGGCAGAAGGTTAAAAGTATTAATTAAAACTTTAGTTCTGGGTATAAAGCCCAGTATAAAAACCAGAATTATACCAAGACGCGCAGCGCGAGGTATAAAGCGTCCACAGCCTAAGTCCCACTCTTTTAAGGGTGGGTTCCTCAAGCCGGACTGCCTTCGACCTCAAGCCGGACTGAATTCGTTATGTTGTTGATTAAATTGCACTTAACTTAACCAACTTACAATATCACTAATAATTTTGAGTCAATAACTACCTTCTTTCAAAAACCTTTCAAACTCTCGCACTGCAACACTAGAACCAATCTGCCATCCTCGTTCAACGTACTGCGATATCAGTTTTTTCACATCAAAATCAGGAAAATTATAACTCGTTTGACTTTCCTGATACTGTTGCCCCTCGAACAGATAGATAAGTAAATTATTCCTCAGATAAATCCAAAGTTCAGTAGGGGCGATCGCTTGATAGTCCTCTGCTTTCGTAGTATAAGTTAAATCAACCTCAATTGCTAAATCGGGAGGAGGGTCAACTTCAAAGTCAATGCGCTCCTTTCCTAAGATGCGCTCTCGATTTTGAATATAAAAACAGTAATCGGGTTCTACTCCTTGTTGATTTGCTCGTTTGAGAGTAATAGGTGTAAAAGCCTCCCAGTCCTTACCTTGATGTCGCAACATTGCCTTCACCAAGTCTGCTAGTATATCAGTATTTTTGCCATGCCCCGGCAAAGGTGACATAATTCTAATTTCTTGAGTAGCGCTGCTATATCGAATCTTTAGTCCCGCTTTATCCAGCCGACGGGTGAGCAAATCTTCATAATCATGCCAAGTCCTAAATCGCAGGATTAACTCATCTCCCTGAGCAAGTTCAATCGTATCTTGGGTGATGGTGGGTAATGTCATGAAAGTAATCCACCGCATGTTTAAATAATCATAGCAAAAACAAAAGCCTCCTCTAATTATTTAGAGAAGGCAAATTGTTTAATTATAAATCCTGGCATCGAGCTATTTTGGCGTAGGGCTACCCCTAGACTATCGTCGCCACTGCTGTGTTTCACCTCTGAGTTCGGGATGGGTTCAGTGTGGTTCCACCGCGCAATTAACACCAGGAAAAGTTTTTGGGAGGGTCAGGTTGAAAGGG
>NZ_JTCM02000078.1 GCF_000817785.2 Hassallia byssoidea VB512170
TTTCGGGTTTATTATTACCTGTTAAATCAATTTCTTGAATGGGCCAATAGCCTAACTTTTGTCGCATTTGCTGCAAGTTAGGAATAGTACCAGCCGGCAGATTACCCGATTGTTGAAGCGATCGCCAAATAGTCGGTAATATTGTCTTTACTCGTTGCGGATCTTGTTGTTCCAATTGTTCGAGAGTTATCGGCGATGGTTGCACCCATTCCAAAGCTGCGTTTGTCAAAGCTAAAGAATGCGGTTGCACAGCATTGCTGCTTTGGGGAATTATTTGTCCAGCAGCCAACACCCGCAAAACCCCATCTCGCAGTTGCACTCCTTTGATAGTAGCGGTAGTTGTTTGCTGTTCTCCGTTTGCTAGCCAGACAACTATCTGAATTTCCGCATCGGAATTTATCCCCAAAGTTGACCAAATAAACTTCTCTGGCGAAGTTTTCGGTAAGCTCAAAGTTGCAAAAGGCGAATTTAGCCAGCGTTTACCGTCATGAAATGCACTCACTTCCACTTGATACCATTGATTATTTACAGTCAAATCTGTTTTTGACAGTTGCAGCCACTCCGCAGAGTTAATAGAAGAAATTGGCTGTACCGAACCAATAATTCGGCTGGGGTGAGTAGAAGAAATCGGTGTCACCTCACCATTAAGTTGTCTCAACAAACTTTGAATATGCGTCAAATTATCTGGTGTGATTTTGGCTTCTTCCAACCAGGAATTCGCCCGATTTTGCCCTTGCCCAGCTGCTAAAATCAAAGCAGCCCAAGCTTGCACCTCTGGTCTATTAGAATTAACTTGCAAAGCTGCTTTGGTGCGATTCCACAACCGTCCTTCATCAGCTTTCAATAAAGTAGCAATTTCTTGGGCATTTTGTGGCGATGCCTCAAACACTTGTAAAGCTTTTTCCCAGCGACCATCAATCAAATCTGTCAGTACTTGTTGACTGGGAGAAGCCCAACTTTTATCAGCTTGAATTTTGGTAAGTTGAGAATGCAAGCGAATCAAATCAATTTGCGCTTGCGCTGCCGCCGGTATTTTTTCTTTTTGCTGTTTTTTAATAAATTGCAACCATTCAAAAGCTGGTGTCCAAAGACCGGTGCGGGCAATTGACACAGCATCTTGGTAAGCTGAATTGTTGAGTTCTGGAGGTTTGAGAGAAATTTCTTCTAGTTGAATCGGGTCGAGAAAAGAGTTTGCTGGTTGAACTTGGTAAACTCGTAATTGCGGTTCTAAACCGACAGTTTGATCGACAATTAACTCTTTTGTACCATTATTAGTAACCTGCTGCCATTTGGGTAATTGTCCGTTAGGACTTGTCCAAGACAACATCAATTGTAAGTTGCTACGTTCGGGATTGTAATGCAGAATGTGACCGTAAGCGATCGCATTCGTTCCTTCAATGCGCTGTCCTTTGCAATAAAACCAAACCCCTGATGATGTATTGCCTTCAAAGCGTTTCACTTCACTTAAAGGTAAAGAAATACTAGAACCTTGATTTTCCGATGTTGCATCAACCAAAGGGGCAATTACAAAAGATTCTTCAGGTCCAGTTACAGGCAATTGAGTTGCTAAATGATAGTATTTTTCTGTGGAAGATTGTGTCTCTGTATTTTGTGACTGATAGACTCTGAGTTCAACAACGTATTTACAATCTGACTGACAATTTGCCCGCTGCTTGTAAACTGGCAATAAAAAAGAATTTTCTACATCACCATCCAAAGGTAAAATTTCCCCGGCTATTTGTCTCTGCTTTTTCAGATTTAGTTTAATTTGTGAAAGAGTTTGCGGGTGTTCTTGTTGGCTAGATATTTTTGCCCATTCTGGTAAAACATTATTCAACCAGCTTAATTTTTCGGGATTGAGTATGAAAATAAGGCTAATCCAAACAAAAAGCGCAATTAAAGCAGCACTACCCGACAAAATCCCCACAGCTAACATTGACGATAGCCAACTTTCCATTTTCACAGAAGTTTCCAGCGGTTTCGCTTCTCGTCGCACAGACTTAACCGGCTTTTTCGGCGTTTTTTTGACAGCGCGTTTCATCGCACCTGCACCTTGCATATTAGGTTTAGAAGGTTTTGGTATCAGCTTTTGCGTGCGGTTTGCCATGTTCGTTCAGTAAATGCAATCGGTATTTCTGCCAAGTATTTTTACTTTTATACTCGTCTTTATTTGAATTTGCCCAGAAATTTCTTAGTCTGATTTTGGAGAAGTTCAGTAAATTTCCTCATGTCAAAACCAGAAACTTTTGAATACACTCACCCCTTGAGTGTGTGTGTGTAGAGTGTAAAAAGTTGAAAGATAAACTGCTTCGCAATCAAAGTAAAGCCTTAATTTTCGCATTGTTATTACTTGCGGGAATTCACGGATTTACACAAAAAGCGATGTCTCAAGTGGATAGGAGAGGGGGAGAGGGGGCAGGGGGCAGGGGGCAGGGGGCAGGGGGACAAGGGGACAAAAGAGACAAGGGAGACAAGGGAGACAAGGAAGATTCTTTCCTTTCTCCCCCTCTCCCCATCTCCCCATCCCCCTCTCTCCCCACTCCCTACTCCCCATTCCCCACTCCCCAGTCAAACGACGATCCGATGGCGCAAGTTACATCGGTTTCCCAACTTAAAGACGTACAACCTACAGATTGGGCATTTCAAGCGTTACAGTCTTTAGTTGAACGCTATGGTTGCATCGCAGGGTATCCTTCGGAAACTTATCGAGGCGATCGCGCTTTAACTCGATATGAATTTGCTGCCGGTTTGAATGCTTGTTTAGATAAAGTCAATGAATTAATTGCTACCGCCACCAGTGATTTAGTCAGCCGCGAAGATTTAGCAACTTTGCAAAAATTACAGTCACAATTTGCCCCGGAATTAGCAACCTTACGCAATCGAGTTGATAATTTAGAAGCCCGCGCAACTCAAATAGAAACCAACCAATTTTCTCCAACAACAAAACTCAGCGGTATCACGATAGTTGGTATTCAAGGAAGAAGCCGCAATCGTGCTGATGTTGCTCCCAGAGATGGCAAAAAAGACACAGAAGATGCGGGTACAAATATTAATGTTATCTCGTTATCACAGTTATATTTAACTACTCAATTCGACCCGCGCAGCTACTTGGTAACAGGTATTTTAGCGGCTGACGGTTCCAGCGCACCCAGATTTAGCAACGACGTTATACTTGGTTACGAATATCCTACAAATAACAGCTTAATATTAACTGACCTCCATTATCATCGATTGATTACTGACAACTTTGCAGTGATGATAGGAACAGCATATGTAAATATGACCACTGCATTTAGAGGTCCAAACCGAGTAGAAAACGCTGCCACAGGACCCCTATCTTATTTTGCTCAACGCAACCCGATTTTAAATATGGGTTTCGGTCAAGCTGGTATAGCTTTTGATTGGCAATTTGCCAAACGCGCTAGTTTGCAAGCATTGTATTCTAGTTATAATCCGCAAAATCCTGGTAAACGCAACGGTTTATTTGATGGGAACACCACTACTGGCGTACAATTGTTAGTCACACCAACTGATGCTTTTGATGTCAGTTTATATTACGTTAATAATTATTCTTCAAATGGTTGTTTGCTGACTTTCGTTGGGGATGAGTGTTTAACTGCGGCTAATAGCACAGGTAAATCAGAACCATTACAAACAAACGCTGTTGGTGCTACTGTCAATTGGCAAATTTCTTCCCGTCTTACCTTAGGTGCTTGGGGCGGTTATACTAATTCTTATATTCCTGGGCGATCGGGAAATGTGGAAACCACAAATTACATGGTTTATCTAAATTTCCCTGATTTATTTAGAAAAGGTAATTTAGGCGGAATTTATATCGGACAACCTCCAAAAATCACCAGTAGCGACTTACCTGTAGGAAACAATGTCCCAGACTTTATCAATACAGGTTTAGGACGCAGAGGGGGACAACCAGGAACCACCACTCAAATCGAAGCTTTTTATCGCTTCCAGCTAACAGATAACATCACCATCACACCAGGTATTATTCATATCCTAGAACCTGGTCATACACCAGATAGCGACCCAATTACCATCGGCATTTTGCGTAGTAGCTTCACATTTTAGTAGTAAGCACTTCAGTGCTTAAAATAAGCACTGAAGTGCTTACTACAAATTTAAAAATAATCAATTTATTTCTACCCATACACTTGATAAATACTTTATATAAATTATTATATATTTGATAAAGTCTGCGAATTAATACTTGATTATCTAAAATTATACACAAAAAGAAAATTTCGTACAATTTCTCTATTCTCAAACATAGAGTTAGAAGTAAATTATTGATAGTTGCGCTGTATCATTTTGTTAAAAAACGCATATTTTCAGACTGCATCTATTAGCTTAACAGGCTAAGACTTTCCAATAAAATTATTGCTTGACAACGCAATGATTCATTTGAAAAACAAGAAAAAACACTCTTCTCATCTTAAATAAGTTTAAAAAATCTTAGCAATTAGCATGAATCAATATATCCGTAATCTGCTAGCGCTTGCTTTAGTAGCCAATTCCGCTTGGCTTGTTATTCCATGCAAAGCGCAAACTCCAGTAAAATCAAAGAGTGAAAATCCTAATAATATTATTCCTGTATCTTCCCAGTCACCTATTGCTGTAGATACGAATATATCAAATACATCGAGCAATTCTACAAATTCTACTAATAATAAACCAATTGCTTCTAGCAACCCCATACCTGCAACTAAACCTAATCCGCGTATTCCAATATCCAGCAGAGTTTTTGCCGCACCTTCAATGGAACAGTAATACGATTTGGGATTGGTAATGGGTAATTGGTAATTGGAAATACGTTTTTTTAGATTACCTATTACCCATTACCTATTACCCATTACCCCCTAGACAAACTTGTTCATAAAGTTTACCGGCACTTTCCCAAGTAAACTCCGTTTCTACTAGTTGTCTAGCGTTGCGAGATAATTCGTCTCGCAGTTGTGGACTATCAAATAGTTGACTAATAGCGGTGACGTATTCTGCTGGGTTATTTGCCCGTAATGCGCTTAATGGTACACTGGAATTATCTACGGCTAGCCCTTCTAAACCGCGATCGCTTGCTACTATCGGCACACCTGCTGCCATTGCTTCTAAAGTTTTATTTTTAATGCCAAAACCCGTCCGCATCGACACAACGCAGACTGTGGCTTTATGTAAGTATTCTACCATCGAAGGCACGCGCCCAGTAACAGTAATTCCTGGTTTATCCTTAAGTGCTAAAACTTCTGCTGTCGGACGAGAACCGACAATATCAAAAGTTGTATTTGGGTAACGTTTTTGAATTTCTGGCAAAACTTCGTTACTAAAAAAGCAAACAGCATCAATGTTTGCTAAGTTATCCATTGCACCAATAAAAATTAAGTGCTGTCCCCCCGGATCGTTGCTGCGGTTGGGAAAGGAAACTAAATCTACACCGTTAGGAATAACTGTAATTTTAGTATTCGGCGCAAATTCTTGTAATTGAATTTTATCTTCTTCGGTTGTTACTACAATTACCGAAAATTTAGAACAGTAGTTTTGTTCATAACGACGCAAAAGTGGTAAATTAATTTTATCTCTGAGTTTATTTTCAGAAATGCCATTTTCTAGTTGGTTAAGACAAGTGCCGTAAACAGAACTATGAACATCAACTAAAGTCCGCACCTGTTTCTGAAATTGAGGACGAATATAAATTTCATTAACGCTATGTTCGCAGGTAATTACATCACATTTCCCTGCTTGTACAAAGTTATCAATCCAGTTTTGCATCTCAACTGAGTAGCGATTTAAGACACTCGGAGGTGTCCCTTGATTTAGAAATGTGCTGAAACGCTGGATTTTTTTTAGTATACCTGTGGCGGTGCCAGAATCGGCGGGGCGATCGAAAACGACGAGATTATCGACACAATCCCGCAATCCGGCTATTTCTGCATCTGTTACCGAGATGCGATCGCGTTGCGTCACTAAAGTAATAGCATGACGTTGACTGAGATACTTGAGTAAATTAAACGTCCTTACCTGGGTTCCCCCCCTTGTTGGTGGATAGGGAAACGTGGAAGATAGCATCAAGATGTTCATACAGTTAATTATCTGGGAATAATACCAAGTACAGGGATGATATATATACAATGACCTTAGTCAATAGTTTATGTCATCATAATTATACCGATATAATTGTTGTCAGCTATTTCTAATCTAAAGAAAATACTGAGGAAAGCAAATTAAAAATCAGTATTTCTACTGTAGTCAATATTAGTTTGATAAAATATGCCTAAAGTTACTGTTTCCATTCCCACTTTTAATCGAGTTAATTTACTGCCTTTCGCAATTGAAAGTGTACTCAAGCAGTCTTATGAAGACTTTGAATTAATTATCTGTGATGACGGTTCTGCTGATAACACACCTGAGTTGATGTCACAATATACAGATAGCCGGATTAAATATATTCGTCATTCGCAAAATATTGGTAAAAGCAATAATATGCGCTCTGGCTTTGGAGGTGCAACAGGCGAATATTTTATGAAATTTGATGATGATGATAGGCTAACCTCAGACTTTCTAGCGCGTACTGTCGCAATTCTTGATAAAGATTTGAGTATTAGTTTTGTAGGTACTGACCACTGGATAATTGATATTAATAATGTCAGGGATGAAGCGAAAACTCAAGAAAATTCTCGTTTCTGGGGAAGAAAAAGTTTATCAGAGGGTGTTGTCGATAATTTGTTGGAAGTTGTGTTTGTTAAACAAAGCTTCCAAATAGGTGCAACTTTATTTCGTCGCCAAATTTTGCAAGAATTGGGATATATGCTGCCCAATATGCAAAACTGTGAGGATAATGATTTATTTGTGCGGCTAGCTTTGGCTGGGAAAAAAGGTTATTATTTACCAGAATTGTTGATGGAATATCGCGTTCACGCCGAACAGCAAGGTATTAATCGGGGAATTCGTTATTTAACTGATAAAATAGAATATTTAGAAAGTTATAGATTTGATTCTGAGAAGTTGGAAAGAATTAGGCAAAATCGACTTGCTGAGACGCAGTTATTGTTAGGTTTGCGGTTGATTGAAACAGGTGAAACGCAAAAAGGAAGAGAGTTAGTTTTAGCAGGAAAGTCTTTTTCAACTGCTAAAGCTTGGACTGGGTTAGGGTTGTCTATGTTGCCGATTGGGTTGCGGAGTAAGGCTTTTGAGTTGGTGCGGAATGTGCGAGGATGATGCGATCAAGCACTCGTAGCAGCGTAAAGTTACTAACTTTTGTCAACTAGTTCAAGAGCCTTTATAATGGCATCTTTAGTCATCCTTGTGGTAATTTTTATCCCCCTTTCTTCTGCAATGTTTTTGAGTTCGTCTTTTGTCTTGGCTTGATAACCTGTAGGTTTAGTTTTATCAGTTGTAGTTTTCTTGTTTATTACAGGTTTAATTTCTTGTTGCTTACTCAAAAAGTCTTCAACAATCCTTTTTACAACTTCAGTAATTTGCTGAACTAATTTGTCATCAATAGCTGTCTGCTTGCTTTCACTAGATTCAAGTTTTTTGATAGCATCAGCAATTTGTTCAACCTTATCACTAATACTTTCTAACTTATCATCATTGCTTGTTTGCTTGCTTTCACTTCCCTCAATTCTTTTAACAGATGCAGTAACTTGCTCAATCTTTTTGTTAAAAGTTTCTACTTGCTGAGATAATTTATCAAGCTTTTGAATTATATGTTTATTTGATTCTGTTTCTTCAGAAGGTGGTTGTACTGAAGAAGCAATTGAACCTGAAGAACTTAGCAATTGCTGCATTTCTTCTTTAGCAGTAACAGCTTGCTCATCAGTCATATCAAAGACCCAAACCCATAGCTTTTCAATGTCAAGTTTTTTAGCAACATGACACAAATCAGCACCGTAAACCACTTCGTATTCTTCTTCCTCGCTGTACGCTTCAGTACGACGTACAATTAGGGGAATTAAATTACTACCTTGTTGAGTGAGACTTCTTTCTAAGTTTTCGCGTCTTTCTGAAGAAATTTCTAAATCTTCCGACTTTGGTATAGCAATCTGAAAAGTGTAAACTTGACCGTGGGATATTGGCTTTATCCGCAAATACTCAACAATGCGATCGCGACGTTCTGCTTCTTTCATTTTCCTACTGCTTTTCCTTTGTTACAAAAATTAAATGTTTAGCTAGTTTCATATAGCAATTAAAGGCATCCTGTGCAGTCTCTTTATCTTTTGAGCTTAATTCGTTATCAAATTCTGCAAAACAAATTGGATATCCTTTATTTGGTGTACTTGAAACTATAGTCAGATTGGGAATCCATGTATCTTGGGGAAATAAATCTACATTTTTACTTTCGGGATTCTTTGAGATAATATCAAAAATCTGTTGAGTCATAGATAGAGCAACCTTAGTTGCTGCTCTATTGTACATACTAACTGCAATACCCAAAATCGGAAGTTTTTCATCTCTAGATTGATCGACTGCAATAGCTCTATTAATAACGTACTCTAATGCTCTGATAGGATAAGGAGATAAATGCGTAGGAATCAACACTGCTGAAGATGCCATTAATGAAATAGTATTAGCTTTACCAAATGAAGGGGGTGGATCAATTAATATATAATCATATTGATCGCGATATTTCTTAAGTTTCTTTGCTAAAACGCGATCAATATCTAATGTATTGATTAGCGTAGCTTCCATATAACTTAAACGAATATGAGATGGAACAATATCTAGTTCAACATCATCCCAAGTTTTGCGAATAATAGTTTCTTCTAAACTTATTCTTGGTTCAGTCAATAAATGGGTAATATCTTTCTTCCCATGTCGTTCAACATCCTCCAATGGATCTATTCCCAATCCCATTGTCAAATTAGCTTGAGCATCAATATCAATCAGTAGTACCCGTTTACCCAGTTTGTTGAGTGCAGCAGCTAGGTTAATAGTTGTTGTGGTTTTACCCACACCACCCTTATTGTTAAACACTGTAATAATCATCGCTTGGCGCTCCTTTTGAGTTTCAGTTACTAAAGGTGTTTCTTCTAACTTTCTTACACTTGCAAAAGTTTTTTTGCTTTCGTTGTCAGAATTGTTGGTTTTTGTAAATGATTGAAACATATCTTCATTGGCAAATAGCTGAGAAATCAAGCTAATGAATTTCAGTCGAATTTGTTTTTCATTATGATAGAATTTTTGATAGAGTTTTAAACTTGTTTCTTTACATAAAACTTGATTAATTAATTTATAATTATTGATTAGTTCTTTTTGGGAATAATCTAAAATTGTTGTAGGATTTTGATTGTAATTATAAAGTAAACAAAACTGATAGCCATTCGTTAAAAGCCCCAAAATAGCTGCGGTTTGACGCATATATTTATTAATTTGCCAAACATTTTGAGCAATGTTTTTATTGGGAGCTTTAGCCTCAATTACTAAATAAGGTGCGTATGGTATGGCTGAGGTTGGTGGAAGTACCAAAAAGTCAAGTTTAGATTTGCCGACTATAGCTTGAGGTTCCCAATCAGTATGACTGTAACCGAGCATTAAAAGAAGTGGGACTATAACCTTCTGTTCAACATCTGATTCACTACTATGAGGAGCGATCGCTTGAAAAATGTTTCCCAGAGTCGAAGCATAGTCAGAAGTCATACTAGCATCGCAAAAAATCCTACTGTACAATTTTATCTACTAATGTCTCAGTGTGTAAAATTTTTTTTTGTTATTAGCAAAATACTTTTGACAGCTTTGGGATGAGATGAATATCTACGCCTGGATCTAGCCCTTATGCACCAGCCATGCACCCCACCCTGCTATAATCTGACGGAAATATCGCTCAAGATACTTTTTTGCGTACTGCCAAACCTTAAATTAAGTAAAAATTATCAATTGATAACTAGACATATACGCTACCTAAATAAAAATGCCTTATCAGAGGACTTAACTTATGGGATATATAATTGCAACCGCAAATATGAAAGGTGGCGTAGGTAAAACTACCCTCACGGTCAATTTGGCTACTTGTTTAGCGAAAAATCATGGCAAACGGGTACTTGTCCTTGATTTAGATGCCCAAATTAGCGCCACACTCAGTCTGATGCCACCACTGGAGTTTGCCAAACGTCGCAAACTATCGCGGACATTTAGATATCTGATAGACCAAATTATCAATCCACAGCCAAACCCAAAACAGGGAATTCACGATATTATTCAGTCCGGCGTTTGCAATCTTTCAAATCTCGATATCTTACCCGGAGATATTGATTTGTATGATGAATTTGTCATTTCCGAAATGCTGCATCAACAAGCAGTTACTTTAGGAGAACAAGACTTTGAAACTATTTGGAATCGCTTTGAAAGAGTCTTGTTAAGTAAAATTTTAGAACCAGTTCGCGCCAGTTATGATTTTATCCTTTTGGATTGTGCCCCAGGCTATAATCTCTTAACTCGTAGCGCTTTAGCTTGCAGTGATTTCTACATACTTCCTGCAAAACCAGAACCTTTATCTGTAGTAGGTATTCAACTACTAGAAAGACGCATTGCCCAATTAAAAGACAGTCACGAACATGAGGCTAAAATTAATATAAAAATGCTGGGAATCGTCTTCAGTATGTTAAGCAACAACATTCTCAACGGAAGATATTACAAACAAGTAATGCATCGTGTAGTTGAAGATTTTGGCGTGGAAAAAATTTGTAAGGCGCAGATTCCAGTTGATGTAAATGTTGCTAAGGCTGTTGATAGTTTTATGCCTGCTGTTTTAAGTAGTCCCAACTCAGCGGGATCAAAAGCATTTATGCAATTAACTCAGGAGTTGTTGCAAAAGCTGTAAATTAAGAGTTAGGAGTTAGGAGTTAGAATCTGGTAGGGTGCGTTATGGGCGGAACGTCCTAAGGCACCGAAAATTTGGGATGGTGTGTTAGCCTACGGCATAACACACCCTACAAAACTATACCGATGGGGAAACCCCGCCCCTTACGATTAAAATTTGCCTGCCAAGGCTGCAACACACCGATCGCAAATTAAAGGATGTTTTGTTGATTCTCCCACATGGGTGGAATAGTTCCAGCAGCGATCGCATTTTTCACCCTCTGCATCTACTACCCCAATTCCCCATGCGTCAGACTGCAAGTTGTATTTCAACTTTTGCAATGCTTCCGGAGTATCCAACACTTCTACCTGCGAGGTGATAAATAAATAGCGCAATTCATCTACACCATTACCAACATCAGGATTCAGTGCTTTTACTGAAGCACGCAATTTGTCAGAACCTACATAAAGCAAGATTTTCGCCTCTAAAGGAGCGCCAATCATTTTTTCTACCCTCGCAGTATCCAACACCTTATTTACATCAGTGCGTATTTGCCGAATTTGTTGCCATACCTGAGCTAATTCTGGATTATGCCATTTTTCGTCTACTTGCACCCAGCCGGCTTCAAACACCGATTTGTAAGGCGTTTTATAAGGTATATATTGCCAGATGTCTTCTGCCATGTGGGATAATACCGGTGCGATCGCTCGTGCTAAATTTTCCAAAGCTACCTGCAACACCGTTTGACAACTGCGACGCCGGAAAGCATCACTTGCACTGATGTACAATCTATCTTTAGCAGCATCCAAATAAAAGTTGGATAAATCCACCACACAGAAATTCTGCACCGTTTGGAAAAAGCGGAAGAATTGGAAACTGTCAAACGCTTGCGTTACTTCCGCAAACACTTCCGTCATCCGGTGCAGCATGTAACGGTCAAGTTCTGGCAATTCTTCAAAGGGTATTGCATCTTTCTCTGGGTCAAAGTCGTGCAAATTACCTAACAAAAACCGCGCCGTATTGCGAATCTTTTGCCGCACATCACCAAGTTGCTTGACGATATTTTTCCCAATCCGCTGGTCAGAGGTATAATCTACCGACGACACCCACAAGCGCAAAACGTCAGCACCATAGGGGGGTTCTTCTTTTTGATTTTTCCCACCTTGAATGATGACTGCTGGATCAACCACATTGCCTAAAGATTTACTTTGCTTGCGTCCTTGTTCATCCAATGTAAAACCGTGAGTCAACACAGTTTTGTAAGGTGCAATACCATTAACCGCCACACTAGTAAGCAAACTTGATTGAAACCAACCGCGATGCTGGTCGGAACCTTCCAGATAGATATCAGCAGGGTAGCGCAATTCTGGACGCTGCTTGAGGACAGCCGCCCAAGATGAGCCAGAATCAAACCAGACATCCATTGTATCAGTACCTTTACGGTAAGATTTACCGTTATTGCGATACTGTTCTGGCAATAATTCCTCTACCGACAATTCCCACCAAGCATCAGAACCTTTTTCCGCGACGATCGCTTGAACATAAGCGATGGTTTCCGCATTTAGCAGCGGTTCGTTAGTTGCTTCATCGTAGAAAACCGGAATTGGTACACCCCAGTCGCGCTGACGGGAAATACACCAATCAGAACGTTCCGCAACCATTGGGGTGATGCGATTTTCGCCTTGTGCGGGAATCCATTGTCCCTGCGCGATCGCCCTCAAAGCTTCTTCCCGAAATCCCTCCACCGAAGCAAACCATTGTTCAGTAGCGCGGAAAATCGTCGGCTTTTTCGTCCTCCAGTCATAAGGATATTTATGTTGGTACGGTTCCTCTTTCAACAAAGAACCCGCTTCCGTCAAAGCATCAATCACCGCCTGATTTCCATCACCCAGCACATTCAACCCTGCAAACTGTCCCGCTTCAGAGGTAAAATTGCCATTATCATCAACTGGCGCGAGGATAGGCAAACCGTAACGCTGCCCCACGATGTAGTCTTCTTGACCGTGACCGGGTGCGGTATGTACCAACCCAGTACCCGACTCAGTAGTTACATAATCACCGCCAATCACAATCGGACTTTCGCGATCGTATAGCGGGTGACGGTAAGTAGAATGTTCTAAATCTTTCCCTTTAACTGTGGCTTTTACGGTTAAGTCACTGCCCAAAGTTGCCGATAAGCGTTCTACTAAATCCTCAGCAACAATAAGATATCTTTGCGTCTCTGCGACGGACACGTTCTTCAAGTCGGCGGAGCCGCCCACAGAAGTGTCCTCGCCTCTGCGTGAGACTTCCACCACGGCATAATTAAGATCCGGATTTAACGCTACCGCCAAATTTCCTGGAATAGTCCAAGGTGTCGTCGTCCAGATAGCCACACCCAACTCCGGCAAAAACTCACCCAGCGCAGCTTTCACCGCATCCGACAGACTCACCATCTTGAAAGCAGCGTAGATACTCCGCGAAGTGTGTCCTTCTGGATATTCCAACTCAGCTTCAGCCAAAGCGGTATGAGAACTGGGACTCCAATGCACTGGCTTTAAACCGCGATAGATGTAGCCTTTTAACACCATCTCACCGAAGACACCGATTTGCGCCGCTTCATATTCCGGCTTCAAAGTCAGATAAGGATGATCCCAATCGCCCCAAACACCGTAACGTTTAAAACTGTTACGCTGGTCATCTACGGCAGCGAGGGCAAATTCTTTCGCTTTTTGTCGCAGTTGTAAAGGTGTCAAATTTTGCCGTTCTGCCGATTTCATATTCTGCAAAACTTTCAATTCAATCGGCAATCCGTGACAGTCCCAACCTGGGACGTAGCGAACTTTACGCCCACGCAACAACTGGTAGCGATTAATAATGTCTTTGAGAATTTTATTTAAAGCGTGACCAATATGCAGCGAACCATTGGCGTAGGGTGGTCCATCATGCAGTATAAATAAGTCGCCTGGGTTTTCTTGAGACAGGCGATCGTAAATTTTGTTTTCTGACCAAAATTTTTGGATTTCCGGTTCACGCTTCACAGCGTTTGCCCGCATATCAAAGTTAGTCTTGGGCAGGTTTACAGTATCTTTGTAGCTTCCAGTTTCTGTCACGGTGCTGATTTTCAAAGAATAATAAAGTTTGATTCTCACTATTATCCGTGAGAATTTCTCATGTCTTCAATTTAGATGCTTTGCCAGCAAGCATCTCTACCGCAGGAAAGATTCCTAATCTTGAGTTTATGGTAATACATCCCACTTCTTTTTATTGTAGTATATTTACATTCATTTTGTAGTGAGCGCTTCAGCGCTGAAGCGCTTACTACAAATTATCTAATTCCTTCGTTTGGCGTATCCGTGGGTTCTTCTGCTGGGGGAGCAAGTACGGCATCGGGAGCCATTTCTTCCATCGGAATTTTTGCTAATTCAGCAACAGCAGCTTCTTCAGCAACAGCAGCTTCTTTTGCAGCTTCTACTAATTCGGGTGCTGGGGGGTGAGGGGGAATTGCTTGGGGAGTTTCGCTTTTTGCTTCGGTGTCTGTAGTGGTTACAGCTTGTTGTGTAGCGATGTCAGAAGTTGTGGGAGTGGTTACAGCTTGTTGTGTAGCGATGTCAGAAGTTGTGGGAGTGGTTACAGCTTGTTCTGATATGGGGGTGCGTTTGTCAACAACCTCAACAGGAGTTTTGCTTGTAGGTACAGAAGTTGTTTGCGGAGTCTTTTTATTTAAAGTTTGTTGTGCTTTATCTTTCACTCCAGAGAAAATGTTGCCAAAGCCTTTTTGGATTTGGGCAAGCCGCTGTGGAAGTGAGATATTAGAAGCTTGATTTTCAATGGTATTTGTCACCGTTTCTGTACTGGGGATCGGGGTTTGTTGCGTTTTTGGTGTCACTTGCCGACGTAGTGACAGAGTTTGCGTTATCGACCAACCCAAAAGCGCCACACTAGCCACATGACCAAGTAAAAGACCCCCAGTAATGCGTCGGGCAAACACCCATAATACTAATGCGTAGAAAAATCCTACTCCACTCCAAATAAAGTCATTCTTGCGATGGATTTCCGGAAAAAAGAAAGCCGCTAAATAAATGGCTAAACTACCAAGACCGACCGCCAAAGCTAGGACATATGCCAGCATTTTGTGGTTACTCCTTACTGTGTCATTTGACATTGTGAATTCAGAAGTCAGGAGCCAGAAGCCAGAATACTTTCTACGAGACTAGCGTATGACTCGTTAATGAAAGCGAATTTACTTTGAACAAGGGAAAAGAAATTCAAAACCTCTTTAATACTGTATCTGTTTATGGTTCAGATTCTCCTGACTTCTGTACGGGCGAGGGAACCCCACCTTTAGTGTACGGGCGGGGAAACCCCGCCCCTACTTATTTTGCAAATTTTGCGAGAAAATTGTTGAATAAGATACAAATTAAAATTAATTATCTATTGTTAGTGTGATTTTTTGCAGTCCTAAGGAACTCTTAATCTCTTCTTTAGGAGAGAAGGGAAAATCTCGGACTACCCTTAAAGATAAAAGGATCTGCAAAAGTTAGCCAAAAGAATTTATGACACTACAAAGCTTTGGTGTGATTGGATTAGCCGTTATGGGTGAAAATATCGCTCTAAATGTCGAGCGTAATGGCTTTCCAATTGCAGTTTACAACCGCTCACGCGAGAAAACCGACGCCTTCATGGCACAGCGTGCCCCAGGAAGAAACGTAAAAGCAGCCTTTACCCTGGAAGAGTTTGTTGCCTCTTTAGAACGTCCCCGCAAAATTTTAGTGATGGTGCAAGCTGGTAAGCCAGTGGATGCAGTAATTGCCCAGCTAAAACCTCTGCTGTCTGAAGGTGACATTATTATTGACGGTGGCAATTCTTGGTTTGAAGATACTGAAAGACGCACTAAGGAATTAGAACCAGCCGGATTTCGGTTTATTGGGATGGGCGTCAGTGGTGGTGAAGAAGGAGCGTTAAACGGTCCTTCACTCATGCCTGGAGGTACGGAAAGTTCCTATGAGTATCTTTCGCCAATTTTTACGAAAATCGCGGCACAAGTCGATGATGGTCCTTGCGTAACTTACGTGGGTCCTGGTGGTGCCGGTCACTATGTAAAAATGGTACACAACGGCATTGAGTACGGCGATATGCAACTTATCGCTGAAGCTTACGATTTGCTGAAAAATGCCGCCGGTCTTGACCATAATCAGCTACACGAAGTTTTTGCTGAGTGGAACACTACCGATGAACTGAATTCGTTTTTGATTGAAATTACAGCGAATATTTTCCCCTACATTGACCCAGATACAAATCTACCTTTGGTGGATTTGATTGTGGATGCAGCAGGGCAAAAGGGAACTGGACGCTGGACTGTGCAAACTGCGTTAGAATTGGGGGTTGCGATTCCCACAATTACAGCGGCAGTAAATGCGCGGATTATGTCTTCGATTAAAGATGAGCGGGTTGCAGCATCGAAGATTCTGACTGGTCCTTCTGGCAAGTATGACGGACAGACCAAGGACTTTATCAATATGGTGCGCGATGCTCTATATTGCTCGAAAATCTGCTCATACGCTCAAGGGATGGCACTTTTAAGTACAGCTTCCAAAGCGTATAATTTTAACTTGAATTTAGGCGAAATGGCGCGGATTTGGAAGGGTGGCTGTATTATTCGCGCTGGATTCTTGAATAAAATTAAGAAGGCTTTTGACGAAAATCCTGCACTACCTAACTTGTTGTTGGCTCCGGAATTCAAGCAGACGATTCTCGACAGACAAGCAGCTTGGCGCGAAGTGTTGGCAACAGCAGCAAAATTGGGTATTCCCGTACCGGCATTTAGTGCGTCACTAGATTATTTTGACAGCTATCGACGCGATCGCCTACCCCAAAATCTCACTCAAGCACAACGCGACTACTTTGGGGCGCATACTTACTTGCGGACTGATAAATCTGGTACTTTCCACACTGAATGGGTTCCTATTGCTGAAACTAAGTAAGCTTTCACGTCTCTACATTTTGTGAAAGTTTAAAACGTTCAGGTTCTTTTATTTGAGGTGACTCTGAGTTTCAGGGTCACTTTCTTTTTGGGAATTGGGAATTGGTAATTGGGAATTGGTAATTATGTTCTACACCTATAGCCTTTTTTGGGAATTTTAGGGATTGTTATTTCCCAGATATTTCTTTTTTAATTCTTCTAATTCTTCATCTATTTGGCTTTTGCTAGCAGGTTGAGATGTCGGTTGTGGTGATGGTGTTTTTATGTTATTTTGAGGTTTGCTACCGCCAAGAAATTGTGTTTTCATTTCTTCTAATTCCAGATCGATTTGGCTGTTAGTTTTTGTAACAACCGCAGGTGTAGATGCTGGTGGTGGTTGAATTACAGGTTTTGCTGGTGTGACGGCTATATAAGGCTGTTGATTCAAATCTCTAAGAACTTCTTCTACTGTTTGGTAGCGACGCACGGGGATGCTTTCTAGCATTTTATCCAGGACTTTACCCAACTGCTCGTTTACAGGAGTTTTCAAGTATTGCCGCCAAATCCAAGTATCGTTGTTGATATCATAGGAGTCAAAAGGCGATCGCGCTGTTAATAAGCAAACACAAGTTGCACCCAAACTGTATATGTCGCTGGCAAAAATAGCTTTTCCTCTAATTTGTTCTGGTGCTACATATTCGGGGCTTCCTATACTTGTACCAGTTTGATTTAAGGCGGTGTTACTAGCAATTTTAGCTGCACCAAAGTCTACTAAAACTAGTTCGTTAGTACTTGCACGGCGAATAATATTTTCTGGCTTAATGTCGCGATGGATAACTTGTCTTTGATGACAAAATTGCAACACTGCTAATAAATTATTCAGTAATTGCCGTATTTGCGTTTCGTTGAAAGCGCCGTTTTGTGCTAGTTCTTGTGCTAGATTTTGCCCGTCGATGAATTCTTGGACGAGAAACTGGCGATCGTCTTGGGTAAAATATGCTAAAAGTTCGGGAATTTGCGGATGTTTGCCCAATTCATCTAAGCGCATCGCTTCTTGGGTAAACAATTCAACGGCTTTTTGTACGGTGTTAGTGCCTTGCGCTTGAGGGTAAAATTGCTTAATTACACAACGCGGTTTTGAAGGTTTATCCTCATCCACTGCCAAAAAAGTAATGCCAAAACCACCTTGTCCTATCGGTTTGATAGCACGGTAGCGGTCTTTGAGGAGTAATTTGGAGCCGCAAGTTTGGCAAAACTTGATCTTATCAGGATTCTGGGGTTTTGGACAACGGGGATTGAGACAGTAGCTCATGTTGAGGATTTTGGGATACCTGTCTTTATTGTGCCGCAGCGATCGCCATCAGGGGTGTATTTTATATTCGCCAATTATCTAGCTTCAGGCTGTAACCAAATGATTGAAGGCGCTGATAATGTGGTAAATTACCTGTAATTAAGGTTAAGTTATTTTGGATAGCGATCGCCGCGATCATACAATCGGCAAGTCCTATCGGTTGTCCTGTCCGTTCTAAATCTGCATAGATCCGTCCTGCCAATTCCGCATCAGGAAGTTGCAATGTTAACACCTCAGCAGCCGCAATCTGGGCAAAAAACTGCTGAATTCTATCTTCGCGTTGGCGCTTATGCCAGCCTTTGACAATTTCCAAGACTGTGATAGTGGAGATGGTATAGTGACCAAAAACGCCTAGGTAAACAGTAGCCCTAGATACTACGCGCTGATCTATACGTTTAAGGCTTTCAGAAAGAATGTCTGTGTCAAGTAGTACTTTGTCCAAAGCGTTGATTTAATGGGTGTGCTGCTCGATCTCTCATGATTTCTTCAAGTATCTCATCTATTAGCTCAGGTTCGTCGGCATAAAGTCCCAGTAAGGGGTAATTGTCAGCTTCTGTCACCGCTAGTTTATCAATGGCGTATGCTATTAGTTGCGACAAGTCACAATGGCGCGATTTTGCCAACCAACGTGCTTTTTCAAGGGTTTTTTCGTCGAGTTGCAATTCTATTTTTTCCACGGGGTAACATCTTTTAGTATCTGTGATGCAGCGATTTTAGCATTTGGATTTACTGTATCCTGCTCATTCATTGAGTTGGCTTTAATTTATTTTTGGTATCCTAGAATTGAGGTTTAATATACATATCCCATACTCTTTT
This sequence comes from Hassallia byssoidea VB512170, assembly GCF_000817785.2. Taxonomy (GTDB): domain Bacteria; phylum Cyanobacteriota; class Cyanobacteriia; order Cyanobacteriales; family Nostocaceae; genus Hassallia; species Hassallia carrinoi. The sequence continues at coordinate 18,913 of NZ_JTCM02000078.1, forward strand.
CAACTGCTCTGCATCTGTTTGAGAAATTCGCCCGATTTTTGCCAGTAACAAAGACTGTTCTAAGCAGTCCAATCGAGATAAACGCACAGTTGAAGCCACTCGCAGACCACTGGCTAACCAATCAGTAAGTAACACGTCAGTTTGTGTGCGAGGTTTTGCAGATGTGACTATTGCAGCAACAACGTCGTCTCCATCCAACCAGAGTACAAGTATTGGGCGCTTTTTAGAACCAGTACCGCTTGTATAAGGAATATCTGCTACCCAAAATTCACCCGGTTGGATAGTCGTCATAGAGTCCTTCGTCTTCTGGTGCGTAGCCTTTTAAAAATGCATCATGAGTGCGAGTAATAACAGGGGAATTCGACTTTGGTTGAATGGTAATTATCCAACTTCCTGCACCCAAGCTTTCCACCAAAGATTCAGGTAGAGTCAACTTTTCTCCAGGTTTAAGTTCAATTTCGTAAGTGAGATTAACTACTTTACTTTTCATATTTTTCAAGATACTTGGCTATGCTGCAAGTCAGTTTCAGATGCTTTTATTTTGTAGATTTGCTCGAAGCGGAATGCTTTAATAACTGAACCCTCTGCAACAAAAGCTATGCTCGGACGTAGATACTCAAATGCAAAAATTACCTGAACTCGATAACCGTGGTCGTTTTCACATACCCATATTGTCATAAGTTTTTTACCAATAAAAGACTCACACCAATATAAAGTATTTACTACAGAAGGAGTATTAGTGCTTTCCTGTATTATCTCTATTTCATCAGTATCAGCTATTGGTAATAGTGTAATTGTTGTATTTTGAAAGAATAGTTTAACTTGGTCAAAGCAGAGTTGATTGCCAGCAAATTCTTTATCTTCAACAATTGAGACTGCTATTAAAGTCTCTCCGATTGGAAATTCATCTATTGCCATATTTTTCACGTTTCTTTCTTGTTTAAGAATTTTTATTGCAGTTTCGGCTTCTTCGTCTCCCTCGGCTGCAAGATTTGCTAATTATCCAACTTTCATATTTTGATAATCGCTTTGTAACTGATTAACCTGACCTTGCCCTTTCCCACGCTCTCGAATTGCATCGATTTTAGCATTTGCGAGAATGCAAGCTGTGAGAGAGCGATCGCACCATCTAACTAATATTAAGAGATTTTTTCAGTGCTGCTTGTACCAAAGTCAATATATCTGATGGTAAGATTCCTAACTGCTTTTGAAACACCGACTCACTTACCGTGGCAATTTTATCAGCCCTGATTAAAGATGTTTTTTTCAGACCTGTTTGTGGAAATTCAGGATGTGTGTCTGAAATCAACACCCAAGTTTCACGCAACTCACCAGCAGGAACTTTTGAGTAAATACCTAATATAATTAACTCTTCTCGATGAACTGCTAAAACAACGGCTGGTCTAAGTTTTGTGGAAGTTAAATCGCTAAAAGGGAAACCAACTAACCAGATTTCCAATGGTTTAGGTTTCGTCATTATAGATATCTTCTTCTGGGTCATTCCACTCATTAAATCCTGTTTCGGCAAGTTGCATCATTGTCACGGTTTCGAGCCTTTCTTCAATCTCTGCCATCAGTGCTACAAGTTCTTCAACTGGTAGCTGAAAAATCATCGCTTTAATTTCTTCAATATTGGCATTCACTGTCATAAACAATACTCCTTATTAGCAGTCTGCGCTGCTATCTTAGGCTGCAAACCGTTGAGAAAATCAAGAACGCTTACCAGACCATCAAGCCTCACTATTAGCTAAACCTGAGAGTGCAGCAGTAAAAGCCTCACTACCAAGCATTTTTGATTGATTTAGGGCAGTTTCAGCGGCTTGACCTAAAAGCATATCCTCTAATTCTGTGAGCCGATTAATTAATTTCTGGTAGCTTTCAGCCGAGATTATCACATGGCTTGGTCGTGATTGCTTTGTCAGTAAAACTGGCTCAATAGCAGCCTTGTCAAATACCTCACCGTGTTTGTTGCGAGCATCTGTAAGAGTGTAGGTCTGCATGGTAAGAACTGATGCGTGGCTATTTTGTACATTTTGTCTATATTTTACCAGTTAATCGCACCGCCAAATGTTGATAGTTTTGTCAAGACTGCCACTGGCAAGGGTCATACCATCGGGACTGAAAGCAACGGAATAAACCGACTCGGAATGTTCCTTCAGGGTGCAGATTTCCTGTCCATTTGCAAGATTCCACAGTTTGATGCTGTTGTCATTACTGCCACTGGCAAGGGTTGCACCATCGGGATTGAAAGCAACGGAACGAACCGAGTCGGAATGTTCTGTCAGGGTACGGATCTCCTGTTTGGTTGTTATATTCCACAGTTTTATAGTGTTGTCAACACAGCTACTGGCAAGGGTTACACCATCGGGACTGAAAGCAACGGAATAAACCCAGGCAGAATGCCCCCTGATGGTGCGGATTTCCTTTCCAGTTGCTAAATTCCACAGTTTAATAGTCCTGTCAACACTGCCACTAGCTACAATATTACTATCGGGACTTATGGCGACAGAATTAACCGGGTAGGAATGCCCCTGTAAGGTGCGGATTTGCTGTCCAGTTGCCAAATTCCACACTTTAATGGTGTTGTCACAACTCCCACTGGCAAGGATTACACCATCGGGACTTATAGCAACGGAACGAACCGAGTTTGAATGCCTGTCCAAATTCGACATTTCCCATCCGGTTGCCAGATTCCATAGTTTAATGTTCCTGTCAGCACTACCACTGGCAAGGGTTATACCATCGGGGCTTATAGCAAGGGAACAAACCCAGTCGGAATGCCACTGTAGGGTGCGGATTATTTGTCCAGTTGGCAAATTCCACAGTTTAATGGTGTTGTCATTACTCCCACTAGCAAGGGTTTCACCATCGGGACTTATAGCGACGGCACGAACCAAGTCGGAATGACCCTGAAGTGTGTGAACAAGTCGCCAATTCCGGGGTTTTGGTCGTAGAGAAACAATTTTCGGTGCTGGTTTTGGTGGTGGTGGGGGAGAGACAATTATCGGCGCTGGTTTTGGAGTAGGATTGCTTTTCGCTGTCGGGGTGGTTACTTGTTTCAATGCTGCAAGCACCTCATTAGCTGACTGATATCGCTCTTTCACATAGTCTTTCAGCAATTTATCCAAAACTTCAGCCAACTGGGTGCTGACATCTTTGCCTTTTTGCCGCAGATGTTCTCTCCAAAGCCACTTACCCTCTAGCGGATCGTAAAGTTCATCCACTTCGACTTGAGTTAGTAGATGTATGCAAGTCACGCCTAAACTATACAAATCACTGGCAGGATAAGCCTTACCACTACGCAGTTGTTCAATTGCTGCATATCCTTGTGTGCCAGCTTTTGTCCCAGTTTTGGTTAAAGCAGTATCGATTAACTGTTTTGCAACGCCAAAGTCGATTAAAATCAACTTGCCATCTATCTGACGGCGTAAAATATTTGTTGGCTTGATATCCCGGTGAATCACCTGCTGCTGATGGACAAATTGCAGCACAGGTAACAAATCATGCAACAATTCCCGAATTTGTGACTCGCTAAAAGCGCCGCGCTGTGCCAATTCCTGTGATAAATCTTGCCCATCGATAAATTGCTGCACCAGATACAAGCGTTTATCTTGCTCAAAGTAGGCAAACAGCGTCGGAATCTGCGGATGCTGTTCTCCCAGTTGTAATAATTGCCTTGCTTCTTGTTCAAACAACTCGGTCGCTTTGGTCATTGCTTGAGAATTGCCTTGAATTTCTGGTGAAGGAAAAAACTGCTTGATGACGCAACGAGCATTTAGCCGATATGCATCAACAGCTAAGAAAGTTCTGCCAAATCCCCCTTCACCAATTGGCTGAATCGCTTGATATTGATTTTTCAAGAGCAACTGTGAGCCACAAGTCAAGCAAAATTTTGTTGCATCTGGGTTTTGCGGCTTTTGGCAATTGGGATTGAGGCAATAAATCATACTAGGGATGGTTGGCAGATTTTTTCTACATTAAGTGTTCCCAAAATTCCAAATTTAAACGCAGAGGGGCACAGAGTTAAGCGCAGAGTTTCGCGGAGAATAATGAAATACTGTACTTAGTCCAAGTCATGCGGACTTTGTTTGTATAGCCGCATTCAGTCTGACGGAATTAAGGTATAGTTAAAGCGCTTATAACCAAGCTATTACCTAAGGGGGCTAAAACTAACCTTGCTACAAGCTATAAAGTATGTCTAGATGAAACCATAAAGTTATTGAGGCGAAAATTGATATGACAAGCTACCAAAGTAATCCTGAAGCGATCGCTACCGACGAAGAAACCATTGGCATCAACCATGTGGAAATAATCGAAAATGTCATCGATACTCTAGAACAAGATGACAGTGCAATGGTAAACCACGCCGCAGAAGGCGGTACTTTGTGGAAGTTTAAATACGGTAGTGTGGAAGTATTTGTCCAACTTGGCGGCAAAACCGATGAAGACACTTTAACCGTTTGGTCTGCGGTGTTAAAGTTACCCGCCAAAGATGAACCGAAGTTGATGCGGCAACTATTGGAAATGAACTGTTCTAGCACTTTTGAAGCGCGTTTTGGTATTATTGAAAATCAAGTAGTTGTCATCGCCATACGCACTCTCGCGGACTTGTCTGCTAGCGAAGTTTCCCGTTTAATTACCGTCGTCGCAAGTATCGCCGATAACAACGACGATGCGTTACAATCTGAGTTTGGTGCAACTTAAACGATTTTAGATTTTAGATTTTAGATTGGAGGTCAGCAAATAATCCAAAATCCGAAATCCAAAATCCAAAATACTTATCCGGTTTGGCGACTAATTCCGCTACTAGAAGCACCGGGACATGTGCAGATGGCTATTGACTGCTGGTTACTAGAACAGCATATCTTGGGACATCCGTCAAGTTTGCGGTTTTACACTTGGTCGCCACCCGCTATTTCTTTAGGCTATCATCAACGTCAATATCCCGAATCTTGGCAAGATATTGTTTGGCAAGGTGAGAAACTAAAATTAGTGCGGCGTCCTACAGGTGGACGCGCTGTGCTGCATCAAGGTGATTTAACTTATGCTGTAGTCACTTCCAGACTTGCTGGGAGTCGTATTCAGATGTATGAAAAAATTTGCGAGTTTTTGATTCAAGGATGGCGATCGCTTAACGTAGAATTGCACTACGGTACAGCAGGACGCGGCTACATTCACAATCCTAACTGTTTTGGCACTGCAACTAGTGCAGATTTAGTTACAGTTGATAATTGCAAACTCATAGGTAGCGCTCAACTGCGACGTGGTAACGCAATTTTACAACATGGTTCAATACGCTTGCAACCGAATGCAGAATTGTTTGCGGCTGTATTTGGTGCAGAATCTTTTACTTCTGTGCAACTTCCCCAAAACCTAACTAGAGAAACAATTATTGCTGCTTTGGTTGCAGCAGCTAGCGATTGTTTTAATATTCAATTAGTTTTGCAACCCTTATCAAAAGATGAGTGGAAACAGATTTTGTCTAAATAGATGATTTGAGCAAAATATCACACAACAGGCTTTCTAAATGACTAAAAATATATACAAACAAATCATTGCAATGGGTGGTGGAGGCTTTTCAATGGAACCGGAAAACCCTCTACTGGATAGATACATCTTAGGACTATCGAAAAAGGAAATACCAAAAATTTGCTTTGTTCCTACAGCTAGCGGTGATTCTGATAAATATATAGTTCGATTTTACTCAGCTTTTGTCCAACAGCTTTGTAAACCATCTCATTTGTCTTTGTTTAACCCACCTACAAATGACCTGAGGTCTTTCGTGCTTGAGCAGGACATAATTTATGTAGGAGGGGGAAACACTAAAAATCTAATTGCTTTATGGAAGGAGTGGGGACTTGACCATATCTTGAGAGAAGCTTGGGAAAGTGGAATTATTCTCTGTGGTTTGAGTGCAGGTTCTATTTGTTGGTTTGAACAAGCAGTGACGGATTCTATCCCCAAACAAATGACTGTCTTGCAATGCCTTGGCTTTCTTAAAGGTAGTAACTGTCCGCATTATGATGGAGAACAAGAACGAAGACCTTCCTACCATCGACTTTTATCACAAGGGTTAATTAGCGAAGGATACGCAGCTGATGATGGAGTTGGTTTGCACTTTATCCAAGATAAATTAGAGAAAATCGTCAGTTCTCGTCTTCATGCAAAAGCTTATCGGTTGGAAAAGATAGGTGAGACAGTCAAAGAAACACTTTTAGAGCCAACTTATTTAGGAAAGATTTGATATTTACAGTTCGTTTTTCCGTTACTTGTGCGTAAGTCCTATAAAAAATAAGTCCTGGTTGCGAAAACCAGAACTTTCAGAAATATTAAAAGCTGGACAAAAATCCTTATACGATGTGGATAAAAACACCTGCCAAAAGAGAACCTGTTGCGCCAATAGCAATTAATAAATAGGTGAAAAATCTGCCAAATTCCGGGTTTTGTCCTAATACTTTATCTTCTTTACCCGCTGTGAAAAACAATGACCAAGCTTGGTTGACATTGATTGTCTTAAAGCTGTTGAAATCAGGTCTAAATACAACGGGTCCGAGTAAATCTTTTTTGGGAAAGTCAAAATCAGTTCTCATTGTATTTCTCCAAATTTAATTTAAATTTATTTGTTGATGTCTGCGTAGCTAGATTACAAAATTGTCAACCAGGCGATCGCACCATGTCCGGTGAAAACTTCGATGGCGATAAGTGCAACAAAGCCAATCATTGCTAAACGACCATTCAGCTTTTCTGCATACTCGGTGAAACCAAAGCCGGGATTCTGGTCTACGTACATTTTTGGCTCAATGGCGTAGTTATTCAGGCGGTTTTGTTCTTCTACTACATAGCTGCGTGATGTCATGGTCTTTTTCCTTAAGTTTGTTTTCTTGTTAAAGAATGTAACATTATGTAAATAATTTTTGCAAGTACTTGACAAGATAAAATATTTTTATCAACTGTATAAGGTGTGTTTGAGAGTGGCAAAATTAAGATGGGAATGATAGAACGAACCGCAGAGGCGCGGAGGACACGGAGAAATAAGAGTTGGGGAGAGTTTTTGCGTAAGTACTATAAGAATATTTCTCGGTTTTCAGCATAGAATGGCGCGTAAAGGTTACACTCTCCCGGTTTTCGCTGTTGCAGCGGCAAAGGCAGCTTTATTGCGTTTGCAAAACAGTGCAGATGTGATATTGTCGGTTCGGCTGGATTTGCTTGGTGATGATGCAGAGATTTTAGTTGAGCAAGTGGCTAGTTTAGAATTAACTAGTGCGTTGGCGATCGCTCTGTCTGACCCAGGTGATAATTTGGATTTGACGAGGAATACTCCTGTTTGGGCTTGGGTGAAGTTATTGCCGCGAGAAGACCAGGCTTTGGTTTTAGAAGCGGGTGAGGGATTGGGGAAAACGGCAGGGGGAGAAGCTGCTATTTATAGTTATGCGAGACGACTTTTTGAAGCGAATTTGTTACCGCTAATTCCTGAAGATAAAACTGCGATCGTGCGGATTATCCTTCCTGAAGGTCGTCAACTGGCTGAACGCACATCTAATGCAGCTTTTGGTATTTTAGAGGGTTTGGCGTTGTTGGGAACTAGTGGGATTTCTCAACCGATGAGTGCTGCTGACCACTTAGAAGAATTTCGCGCCATTTTACAAGATAAAGTGCAGCGTTTTCGCAATTTGGTATTTTGTATTGGTAGCAATGGTTACTCTGTGGCGCAGCGTTTGGGGATTCCAGAAGAAGTTATTGTTTCAACGGGTAACTGGCTGGGTGCAATGCTGGTAGAAGCGGGACTTTATCAAGCTGAATCAGTGCTGTTGCTGGGATACCAAGGAAAGTTAATTAAGCTAGCAGGGGGAATTTTTAATACGTCAAGTCACTTGGCGGATGCTAAGTTAGAAATTATTGCAGCTGCTGTTGCTGTTATAGGTGATATCTCAGCAGTTCAGGCAATTTTGCAACTGAAGACAGCTGATGAAGCGTATAAAAAGTTGGTGGAACTCAACTTGGCAGATGCGGTGTTTGCTGCTTTGGCTGAAAAGATTAGCCAGAAAGCAGAGAATTACGTGAAAAAGTATGCAGATTACTCTTTGAAGGTGGGGGTAATTTTGTTTGACCGTCAAGGTAAAATCATTAGTCAGGATACGAAGGCTAAGGAATTGCTCGATTTTTCTTCGTAGTAAGGACTTCAGTCCTCATCTTATATATGAGGACTGAAGTCCTTACTTGCTAGAACTTTACGGGTAGCGAATCGAATCCCTTGAAGAGCAGACTTTTATGTTTTGTTGGAATAGCTTGCTTATCCGGATCGAACCTGAGATTCGGTAGTCTTCTAAGTAATGTGGTCAAGCAAATAGTTAACTCCATGCGAGCTAAAACCGCTCCCAGACAAGAGTGAATGCCTGAACCAAACCCAAGGTGTTCGTTGGGCGATCGCGTAATATTGAAAACGGACGGTGAGTCAAACTTTTGGGGGTCATGATTCGCTGCCCCAAGCCCCAGTGCGATGACGCTACCCTTAGGGATATCCTTACCGCCAATCGTCAGGTCAAGTTTTGCAATCCGAAAGAAAAAAGGAACGGAGGTATCGAAACGGATCATTTCTTCGACAGCGGAATTGATCAAAGCCGGATTTTGTTGCAGTTTTTGCAGTTGGTCGGGATGACGCAGCAGTGCATTCACCCCATTGGAAATCATGTCTGTGATGGTTAACAGACCTGCACCTAAGATTTGAATGCATAGAGATGGGAGTTCCTCAAAATTAAATCCCTGCTCAAGGTAAGCCACGGTCAGTAGGCTAATCATGTCAGTTCCGGGTTGCCGACGCCGTTGTTCAATCAGTTGCCTGATTAGTGCAGAAAACTGTACGGCAGCTCGGTCTGCATGAAGTGCAAATTCTTCAATTTCAATATTTGAGCCGCCCGGTGCACCCCAAAATGTGCCAATATTCATTGTCCATTCGAGCATGTTCGCTCTGTCGGTTTCTGGCACGCCAAATATCTCAGGAAGAATGAACAATGGTAGTGGTATCGACAAATCGGATACAATATCCATGCCACCTTGATTTTGAACGTTATCCAACAATCGATCGGTGGTGTTCTGGATAATGGATCGCCAGCTTTCCAAAGCACGAGTTGTAAATCCCTGATTGCCTAATTTCCGTAGTTGGGTGTGCTTTGGTGGATCTTGCTCAACCATTATTTTTGTTATCAGATCAAGGAAATTCTGGATCAGGTTGACATCCAAAGAACCTAACTGATTGATAAACAACGCTGTGCGGTTTGAACTCAAACGCTCATCCCGTAAAGCCGCCTCAACATCTCTATAGCGTGTCAAAATCCAGTAGCCAAAAGACTCACAATAGTGAACGGGGTCTTCTTCACGCATCCGTTTGAAGAGTGGATAGGAATTGACCAAAGCTCCTGATGCAAACAGATCGTAGGTTTGCTGGTTTGCTCTTGCTGGCATATTCAAGTGTTGTGAATTCATTTGCTTAATCTCAATTAAGAGTGAACTAAAAAAATTAGGTAGTCACGCGATCGCCTCACATCATGTCCGGTTAAAAACTTATCATTAAGGGGGCAAAGGGTAGGGGGAAAGAAAGTTTTAAGGTATTTTAACTGCTTGACTCATTGGTAACAAGTTAAATGCAATTGATTTTTGTCAATACATCTAAAGAGGTAAATAAATTGAGTGTTATTAACAAGTCTTCGCTTAATATTTGCTGTGATGAAAAATCACGTTCAACTCAGAATAGACAAGTAGTTGAGGGATTGTGGTGAAGCGTAAGCGCTACTTTAAAAAACGCTCTCGTGACCACGCGCTCAAAGACTTCATTGTTTCCATTTTTCTTGCTTATCTCTAACATTTCACGCCCAATTCTGCTCATGTTTTGAGCTTTTTATGCAAACCTAAACACTTTCTTTATTTAACGAGCGCAGGTTGCGATAACGCTTTGCACTATCGTCTTTATGGCTAGGCTTGTTATCTTATCTACGCAATATAACGTAATTATTAGTGAAAATAATCACAAAATAATATTTCACTTATCTTTCTCTCCAAATGTTACACTTTTGCACACCTTATTTACCTATTCGGGGTTTATCCCGATAATATGTAATGAAGGCGATCGCGTTGGCATCAGCTAACTTCGCTTATAGGATAAGCATATTTGTCTTCGTAGTAAGGACTGAAGTCCTTATCTTATATATGAGGACTGAAGTCCTCACTACGAATTTATTAAGAGCGATCGCGTGTTTGTCCAACCATAAGCGACTTCAACAAACTCTACTTTGCCTCTTTCGATTAGCTTTTCTTTCACTAGTTGACCACCGAGGCTTTCATAAAATTTACATGCTGGATTATCCGCCAAAACCCACACTAACATTGAACTAACATTTAATTGCACAAGTCTGGCGGCAATAGTAGATACAAGGTTATGTCCTATACCTTGACCTTGGTATTTTTCCACAATGTAAATCGCATTCAATTCACCTTTATATATTGGGTCGTTAGTTTGTTCTAAACCACCATTAGCAAAACCAACAATTTGCCCGACATCCTCAACAACGTAGGTAAAGTTATCCTGAACTGTATTGCTCAAAATTTGAGCCCATCCTGTCTCTCGCTTTTCATAAGATAAATTTGCCAGAAAATCTTCTGGCATTATATGACGGTAAGTTGTCCGCCAAGTGTCTATATGCACTTTGGCGATCGCGTTGGCATCAGCTAACTTCGCTTCTCGGATAAGCATATTTTTCTTCGTAGTGAGGACTTTAGTCCTCATCTTATATATGAGGACTAAAGTCCTCACTACGGTTAGCGTTTCTTTCAAATCAATTTATAATTCCTCTCCTGCTGGTAGCGGGAAGGTTTCACCGGCTAGATAAGCCTCATAATTATGTTGAAAGTACAGCCATGAGGTCATATCTTCTCCTTCAATAAAGGATTTTGGTGCCTTCCTATATAGAGGAACGCGGGTATTAATTTCATCTTGAAGCAGTTGCGGTAACTCGCTTAAGCCATCGACTTTACTACCATAAGCACTGTATATCAAATGACCCTCACGCGCTCCCATTTTCATCCAAGGAAGCCATTGACCGATTCTATCCCAACTCAACCTAAGTTGAGAAACTGAGGGTAATTCTGAGTTTAATAAATCTGCGGTGGGGACGGTGATTTTAAATAACTCTGCTGCCTGATAAGTTGGATTTGGGCAATATTCAGCAAACTTTGGATCGTCTGCCAGAGGATTGGGGTAAGTGGGAAATATATCAAATACGAAGGTTGTAATGTCACCATCTACTTGTGCGGGAAACTTACCTTTAAACTGACCTTGTACGGGATTATTCGCAACATGCATCACCGGCACTTTCTCACCCGTCCAAGGATTTTCCCATTTTTGCACAATCTCGCTTGTCTTTGGGTCGAGGTAGTAAGTCAGTTCTCTAGAGGTAAAATCCCAGCTACCCTCTTCTGTGGGAATACACCTACTCACACTCATTCCCAACATTTCAAACAGAAGTTTTTTCTTCTCACCTGGTATAAAAGCGTAAATTGCACCTTTCCAAACCAAAAAGGTTGATTGGGTGGGATCGAGGGAAGCACGAGTCTTTATCCATGCTTGAGCATCAAATTCTTGAGTTTCGGCAACCATTTTTTGGCTCCTTGCTATGTGAGGTTGAAGGGGGAAAAGGGTAGTATCAGCTACCAACTTACTGAGTGTACATTCTCCTGCTTGTTTTATATAGCTCGTAGTCAGCAATTCATTGCTTAGTACAGTTTTCTGCATCTTGACGCATTAACATTGTATCGAGATGCGATCGCATTGCATCGGGATGCATTGGCATTGCATCGGGATGCATTGGCATTGCATCGGGATGCATTGGCATTGCATCGGGATGCATTGGCATTGTATCGGGATGCATTGGCATTGCATCGGGATGCATTGGCATTGCATCGGGATGCATTGGCATTGCATCGGG
>NZ_JTCM02000079.1 GCF_000817785.2 Hassallia byssoidea VB512170
GGAAATATCAGCTGTTAGTTCTTTCTGCCAAAACGGTATCAGCACTCTTAAGTGCCACTACAAATTTAGTTAAGCATTTAAAGCAGCATCCCGATCTTAATCTCGCTGATGTCGCTTACACTCTTAGTGTGGGTCGTCGAGCTTTCGACCATCGCCGGATGGTGGTGTGCCAAGACGTTAACGATGCAGTGAAGGTGCTTTCTACTTTAGATCCACAACGAGTGTTCACTCACTACCAGCAGCCTTCCAATTGTCCGATTGTTTTTATGTTTTCCGGTCAGGGAACGCAGTATGTGAATATGGGGAGGGAAGTTTACCAGAGTGAGCCAACCTTCGCTCTCGCAGTTGATAACTGTTGTGAACTACTTAAACCGCACTTGGGTTTTGACCTTCGCTATGTACTGTATCCTGATGAAGCAGAGAAAGAAAAAGCAGCAGAGCAACTGAAACAGACTTTTGTTGCCCAGCCAGCGCTGTTTACCATTGAATACGCCCTAGCTCAGTTGTGGATGGCTTGGGGTGTGCATCCCGAAGCGATGATTGGTCACAGTATTGGGGAATATGTGGCAGCCACTTTAGCTGGAGTTTTCTCGCTTGAAGACGCTTTAGCGCTAGTCGCAACCCGAGGACGACTGATGCAGCAACTCCCCAGTGGGGAAATGCTCTCTGTTCAACTTAGCGAACAAGAGGTACAACCCCTGCTGCAAAGAGAACTGTCTTTAGCCGCAAGCAATGGACCTGCGTACTGTGTGGTTTCTGGTTCAACCGAGGCGATAGAACGATTGGAACAAAAGCTACAAGAAAAAGCTGTAGGCTGTCGGCGACTGCATACATCTCATGCCTTTCATTCGCAAATGATGGAGCCAATTCTTGAGCCATTTTCTCATTCGTTACAAAAAGCCACACTCAATCCCCCGAAAATTCCTTTTGTGTCTAATGTGAGTGGTACTTGGATTACAACAGCAGAAGCAACAGACCCCAACTATTGGGCAAAACATCTACGGCAAACTGTGCGCTTTAGCGAGGGAATAACTGAGTTACTCAAAACACCTGAGCGCATACTGCTAGAGGTTGGTCCAGGAAGAACTTTGAGTACTTTCGCGCTTACGCATTATAATTCCAAACCAGTAGTGCTGACTTCAATCCGCCATCCACAGGAGCAACAGTCAGATGTAGCGTTTTTACATAACACTTTAGGTAGACTCTGGCTTTTCGGAGTCAAAGTAGACTGGTCTGGTTTTTATGCCAATGAACAACGCCATCATATTCCCTTGCCGACCTATCCATTTGAGCGTCAGCGTTACTGGATTGAACCACAAAAACAGGCACTTTTAGGGGGATTTCAGCCTAGACTAACAGCAACCCAGTTGTGGGAATCTCTGGTAGAAGCAGGGGAAACGCAGGCTCGTGCAACTATCGCGACACTTGACGAACAAACTTATTTACAGAACAAACAGTGGTTGGATCGTTTATGCACTACTTACATTAACCTTGCCCTGAGGAGTTTAGGTGCTTTTGGCAACCCCGATGATAAGTATTCTTTTGAAGAGTTATTTGAGCAATGCCATATTATTCCTCGCTATCAGCAATTGTTATGTCGCTTTTTGGATGTGCTAGTAGAGCAAGGTCACTTACAGCAAAAGCAGAAACTGTTTACTAAGTTTGTACCATTTTCTACTGAGGATTTAAATACTCTGCTAGAAGAAATTAAACACAGATGGGCAGACACACCCCAAATGGTAAATTTAATTAAGCAGTGTGGCGAAAATCTGCCAGATGTGCTTAAGGGGGAAAAAGAACCGTTAGAGTTGTACTTTGCTACGGCAGATCAAAAGGTAAAAACATCAGAATCTGAATTGCCCTTGAATACTTACTTAAAAGGAATTCTCCGGGCAAGTCTGGAACAAGTGGTGAAGTCCTTACCGCAAGACGTGAACTTAAGAATCTTGGAAATCGGTGGTGGACAGGGTATTGCCACGGCAGAATTATTGCCTGTGTTGCCTCCAAAACAAACAAACTACACCTTTACGGATGTGGGTGGTTTGCTCTTAAACCGAGCCAAAGAAAAGTTTGCTGCTTATCCTTTCGTCGAGTATCGTTTCCTAGACATTGAAAAATCTCTTACTGAGCAAGGTTATTCCAGCGACTTTGATGTTGTCATCGCTGTCAATGTATTGCATGTCACCCGTAATATTGAAAAAACTCTAGATCGTGTACGCTCTTTGCTGGCTCCTGGAGGATTTTTGTTGCTCTGGGAGATAACTCAACCTCAATTAGATTTTGACATTACAGACGGTCTGCTAATGAATCCGTTAGAGGATGAAGAACGCAGCCGAGGTAATCCATTTTTGTCTAAAGAGCAATGGCAAGAAAAACTGCGATCGCATGGGTTTAGTGAGGTAGCTGTTTTCTCAGAAACAGAAGCTTTCGGGGAAGAAATATTCTTAGCTAAAGCTTCGGCAACTGACTCAGCACCTACTGCATTTACAGTCGTGCTTCAAAGAGAAGATGTTCAATTATCTCCAGACAAAAGACCCGATCTTGCCGACTGGTTTTACATTCCTTCTTGGAAACGCTCGATGCCGCCGCAATCATTTATACCTGTAACTGGGAAAAATCAACCGGAATACTGGTTAATATTTGTGGATGAGTGCGGCTTGAGCGAAAAAATGGTGCAGCAGCTAGCACTTGCGGGTCAGGATGTCATAACTGTAAAAATTGGGGAGCAATTTGAGCGTGAGAGTGAGTGCAGATATACGATTCATCCTCAACAACAAGATGACTACGATACTCTGTTTAAAGAACTGCGTCAACTAAATAAGATTCCCGACAAGATAGTTCACTTATGGAGTGTCACACCCGACATTGAAGCAGAATCAGAAATTGAGTTACAGGAAAAAATTGAGGCACTAGGCTTTTACAGTTTACTATTTCTTGCCCAGGCAATTGGAGAACACAATCCAACTGATTCTCAAGTTACAGTTATCTCAAACAATATGCAGGCAGTAACGGGTACAGAGGTGCTGTGTCCGGAGAAGGCACTAGTTCTTGGACCATGTCAGGTCATACCGCTAGAGTACCCAAACATCAGCTGCCGTAGCATTGATATTGTTGTTCCCAAATCCGAAAGTAGCCAACAGCAGCAACTTATCGACCAACTATTAGCGGAACTAGTTAGCCAAACTTGCAACCAAGTTATTGCCTACCGTGGACTCCACCGCTGGGTGCAAGATTTTGAACCAGTCCGATTAGATGCAACTGTTGCAGAAAATCCTCGACTAAGAGAAAGAGGAGTTTATCTCATCACTGGTGGATTGGGGGGAGTTGGTTTGACACTAGCAGAATATTTGGCACAGAGTATACAGGCAAAATTAGTATTGTTAGGGCGATCGCCTTTCCCGGAACCAGACGAGTGGGAAACATGGCTATCTACTCATGATGAGCAAGATGACATCAGTTCTAAAATTCGCAAATTGCAAAGTATCGAAGCACTAGGTTCAGAAGTCATGGTGATCGGTGCTGATGTTGCTAACTCTGAACAAATGTCGGTGGCGATCGCAAAAGTAAATCAACGATTTGGTCAGATCAATGGAGTCATTCATGCAGCAGCGGTGTTTGGCGGAGGGATGATTCAACTAAAAACAAAAGAAGATGCAGCAAATGCGATCGCACCGAAAGTGCGGGGAACGCGAGTACTTGAAGCTCTCTTCAAACAGACCAAGTTGGATTTCTTTGTCCTGTGTTCATCACTGAGTTCATTTGCTGGGGCATCCGGGATGGTAGATTATACCGCCGAAAATGCCTTCCTTGACTTTTTCGCTCACTACAGTGCTTCCAAATATGGCACATTTATCAAATCTATTAATTGGGATAGATGGAACAGTTTAGGAATGGCAGTTCCTGTCGAAGCACGGCATAAGGAGATAACAGGAGAAGAGTTGACAGGAGGAATGACTACTTTTGAGGGCATTGAAGCGTTTAGACGCATTTTGTGCAGTAGTACAGTTCCTCAGGTCATTATATCAACCCAAGATTTTTCCAGCCTGATCAAGCCAAAGGAATCAACTAAGTCCTTGGAGGAAAAATTAGCCCAGCTGAGTCAATCCAAACCAACCCACTCCCGCCCCAATCTTGCGAATGCTTATGTTGCTCCTGGCAACGAAGTTGAGCGTAGCCTTGCTGAGATTTGGCAACAACTTTTAGGTATTGAACAGGTAGGCATTCATGACAACTTCTTTGAATTGGGAGGAGACTCTTTATTTGCCACTCAGCTCGTTTCTCAACTGTGCAAAACTTTCCAAATAGAACTTTCTTATAAGGGCTTTTTTAATGGACCGACAGTAGCTGAGTTGGCTGACATTATTGTACAAAAGCTGTCAGAGCAGACTGATTTGGAAGATTTAGCTAGAGCTTTAGCAGATATTGAACAATTATCAGAGGATGAGGCGCAGACAATACTTGCTTCGCAAAACTTAAGTAATTAACTGAGTTTGATATGACTATTCAATCACCACTTTCTTTCTCTGAAATTATTGGGTTGAGTTTTTTGACAATTGGGCTGATTGTTGTCACACCGTTAGTTATATATCTGCTTAAAAGATTGTGGGAAAAAAACAAATGCAAGTTAGTATGGACGCCTGTTGATTTTGTTGAGCATCGCAGTAACCTATCGTATGATGAATTTATCCGGGAGTATGCCTCTGTTGGGAGACCTGTCGTCATTGCTGACGCAATGAAAGACCTAAAAATCTCAACCAAATGGAACTTTGATTTTTTCAGATCAGAGTGCGGGTCAATCAAGGTCATAGTGAAAGAAAACAGTAGCGATACTCACTCATTAATGACTGTTGCTGATTACCTGGATTACATGACTTCACCTGAAAGCAACCAACGTCTCTACCTCGCCGATTGGAATATTTGTGATCATCCTCAGCTTTTTAAGGACTACAAAGCTCCTATTTATTTCCCAGATTGGTCAAAAGGACTACCCAAAAAGCTTCCACAAAAATATGACTTGCCCAACGCCAATATCTTTATAGGTCATAAAGATACATCAATAGGTTTTCACAAGGATCAATACAATGCATCCGCATGGGTGGGAATAATTTGTGGGTGCAAACAAATTGTCTTATTCACACCCGACCAAGAAGAACTTTTTTACGATGGGAAAGTTGATGTCTTTAACCCAGATTTAAAAAAGTTTCCGCTGTATGCAAATGCCAAACCAGTGGAAGTCGTACTAAAACCAGGAGAAGCTATCTACATCCCACCAGGTTGGTGGCATCAAGTGAAAAACCTCGAAGACTCCATTGGAATTGGAAGTCTCTTGATAGATAAATGTAACTCAGAACTTGTTTTCCAAACTATTCGTGAGGCAAGCCCAATAAAAGGCTATCTTTTTCCATTAGTTTTGAAATTTCCGTGGTTAGGTCAAGTTCTATTTTCTATTGGTTTCATCTAAGTTTTTTCGGAAAAGACTACCAAATAAAAAGCACCAGTTATCAAGAAAATTATTTATAGCTTTTAAGGAGTACATGATGCTTCAACTAAATTCCACAAAAATTACATTCTTCCTTCGGTTGCTTAAGTTATTAAATTTTTTATACCCAAAAGGAAATGTTCACCGTTTTGAAGAGACAATTAAATTAATAGCTAGACAAACTCTCAATTTAACTGATAAATCAAGCAAATTTGTCTATTATGGTATTACTCACAAACCCTGGTATGAATCTGATGATTATAATATTTTAAAATTTGTATCAGACACTCTCAAAAAAGGATTCACTGATATAGAAGATGAGTGCATGGCTTATTTTTCACCTGGGCATAGTGTTCATAGTATTGTTCCCAAACACAAGCCAAGTGAAATATTTGGAGAATCGTTCAAGGATAAAGATGAAAGCTGGAAATATAATTTAATTTGGACACAGGGTAAATTTACAGAAGCAGCTTTGTCTCTTTTTCCAAAGACAGTAAATATTGTGACCAAGCTGAAACCTTTTATATATCCTTTAGCCGGAGAAGTGGCGTTTTTGGTCATGGAACCTGGAGTTGTCATACCACCACACGCTGACTCGGAAATAAATCTTTCTTTAAACTGTCATTTTGGAATAAAAACCCCAGAGGGTTGTGGTATAAAAGTCGGAGGTGAAACACGAAGTTGGACTAGAGGAGAGATTTTATGTTTTGACAATAGTTTTACACACGAAGCCTGGAATAAAGGTCAAGAAAAGAGAGTAGTTTTGATGTTAGATTTATATCATCCTGAACTGACAAAAATTGAACAAACTCTACTAAAATTAGCACTCACAGATTTCAATTTGCTAGGAATTGAAGGTGGATACAACCAAATACAAGATTCACAGTACTTAAATCAATTGTTGAAAATTTTTCAATAAATTAATTAATCGGACTTGATATGGCTATAGAATCTCTTTCTTTTTTCGATATTATTAAGTTGAGTTTTGTCTTAATTACATTGTTTGTTGCCATACGCCTAATCGTTTATTTACTCAAGAGGATGTGGCAAAAGAACAAATGCAAGTTGGTATGGACATCTATTGATTTTGTTGAGCGTCGCAGTAATCTCTCATATGATGAGTTTGTGCAGGAGTACGCATCTGTTGGCAAACCTGTTATCATCACTGACGTGATGCAAGACTGGAAAGCGATGAAAAAGTGGACTTTGGATTTTTTCAAGTCGCATTACGGCTCAATTGAACACGTCGTAAAAAACGACAAAAATGAAGATCGCGCTTTTATGACTATTGCTGATTACATTGACTATATGAGTGTCAAAGATAGTGACGAATGTCTATATCTAGCTAATTGGGTAGTTTCTTATTACCCTGAACTTTTAGAAGACTACAAAGAACCTGTTTACTTTTCTAATTGGTTTCAAAGGCTACCAAGAAAACTTTTACAAAAATATGAATATGATAACCCAGAAATATTTATAGGTCATAAGGGTACATCGGTCGGTCTTCACAAAGACCCTAGTAGTTGTGCCGCTTGGTTGGGACTGATTTCTGGACGGAAAAAAATTATTTTCTTTACACCAGAGCAAAAAGATTTTTTGCATGGTGGAAAAGTTGATGCTTTCAATCCTAATTTAGAAAAGTTTCCACTCTACGCCAAAGCAAAGCCAGTGGAAGTCACACTTGAACCAGGAGAAATTATTTATATCCCGCCTAACTGGTGGCATCAAGTCAAGAACCTAGAAAACAGCATCGGCATGGGAAATATTTTTGTGAACGAATGGAACTCAGAACTAGTGTTCCAATCCTTTGTTGAAGGGAGTTCTATCAAAGGTTATTTTCTACCATTAATTTTGGAGTTTCCTTGGTTGAGTAGATTTATGCTTGCTGTTGGTTTACTTTAAACTCAATACTTCTCAAACAATTAACGCTTTTACATTTATTATTTGATATTGGTTTCTACAAATGAGTGACCTTTCCCAAAAAATTGCTGCTCTTACCCCAGGAAAACGTCAGCTTCTCCTGCAAAGGCTTCATAACAAAAAAGGGGAGGTCTTGTTGCGATCGCAAATAATCCCTCAAAGTCGAGAGTCCAACTCATTCCCCCTATCCTTTGCCCAACAGCGCCTGTGGTTTCTCGACCAGTTGCAGCCTGGTCATAGCGCCTACAACATCTTCCAGTCCATGCGTCTGGTAGGATGGCTAAATGTGGCGGTGTTGGAGCAAAGCTTCAAAGAAGTCATCAGGCGTCACGAAATCTTAAGAACCACATTCACTACAGTGGATGGTCAATCGATACAAGTTATTGCTTCGACCCCTACTTTCAAGCTAGTAGTGATAGATTTGCAAGAACTTGCCAAAGACAAGAGGGAAGCTGAGGTTTTGCGACTTGCTCATGAAGAAGCTCAACACTCCTTCAACTTAGCCAACGGTCCCTTACTCCGAGTTACTCTACTGCGGCAAACCGAGACAGATCATGCGCTATTGTTGACAATGCATCATATCATCTCTGATGGCTGGTCAATAGGCGTGCTTATTCGTGAGATCGCAGCCCTTTATGAAGCCTTTTCTCTGGGAAAACCCTCACCGCTTCCTGAACTATCCATCCAGTATGCAGACTTTGCCGTTTGGCAGCGACAATGGTTACAAAAAGAGCAACTAGAAACTCAACTTGCTTACTGGAAGCAGCAACTGGGTGGTAAACTACCTGTACTGGAACTCAAGTGCGATCGCCCCCGACCAACAATCCAGACTTTCTCTGGGGCAAGAGAATCTCTGGCATTACCCAAAACCTTATCCGAAAAGCTTAAAGCTCTCAATCAACGCCAAGGCATTACGCTATTTATGATACTGCTTGCAGCGTTTGGGACTTTGCTTTCCTGGTACACAGGGCAAGAAGATATCGTCGTGGGTACTGATATCGCTAACCGCAACCAAGCCGAGACCAAGGAATTGATCGGGTTTTTTGTCAACCAACTAGTGTTGCGTACAGATTTATCAGGAAATCCTACTTTTCTAGAGTTATTAGAACGAGTCCGTGAAATGACACTAGAAGCCTATGCTCATCAGGATCTGCCCTTTGACAAACTGGTAGATGTTGTAAATCCGAAACGCGAGTTGAACCGCTCACCGTTGTTTCAGGTCAAGCTAGTTTTGGAAAATACCCAAACCCCCTCTTTCGAGCTTCCGGGTCTGACTATAAGCTCCTTGAAGGTCGAAAACAAAACAGTGCAGTTTGACTTGCTCCTGGAGTTAAACCAGACAGAGCAAGGACTATTTGGTGTATGGGAATATAATACAGACTTATTTGACACTGCCAGTGTTGTCCAGATGTCGAGAAATTTTGAAGCACTTTTAGGCAAGATTGCGACACATCCACAAGCCAAATTAAATGAGCTAAAAGCATTTCTCTGTGAAGCAGACAAGCAGCAGAATCTCACCAGAGAAGAAGCCTATCAAAGCACTATACAGAAAAAATTAAGAAACATTAAACGTAGAGCTAATAGCAAACCGCAAGCAGAAGGAAATACAAATTATGACAAAAATTGAATCTTTAGCTTCTGTAAGACGCAAAGCTGTCAACATATCCCAAGAAAACTTAATAAAAACAGAGTTTCTCCAGCCAGGAACCAACTTTCCTTTGGTGATAAAACCTAGCATAAAAGGTGTGAATCTGCAAAACTGGGCTAAGAACAATCGGGAATTGTTAAAAGCCGAATTATTAAAATATGGAGCTATACTTTTTCGAGATTTCAAAGTCAAATCAGTCGAAGAATTAGAGCAAATCATCGCAGCTATTTGTGGAGAAGCAATGGAGTATCGTTATCGGGCATCTCCACGAACTCAAGTAGGTGGTAGAATTTATACTTCAACTGACTACCCTGCTGAACAAAGTATCTTTCCTCACAACGAACACGCTTATTCTCCTACCTTCCCGTTAAAAATATTCTTCTTTTGCATGACTCCAGCGCAGTCAGGAGGAGAAACTCCAATTGGTTCTTGTCGAAAAGTGTTTGAGCGCATTCATCCTAAGATTCGCGATCGCTTCATCGAAAACAAAGTGATGTATATGCGTAATTTTGGTGATGGATTTGGTCTTCCTTGGCAAACTGTATTTCAAACAACAGACAAAACAAAGGTAGAAGAGTATTGCAAAAGTCATGGAATTGAGGTTGAATGGAAAACAGATAATCGCTTAAGAACTCGACAAGTTGGACCCGCTGTTATCAAACATCCTCAAACGGGTGAAATTGTCTGGTTCAATCATGCAACTTTTTTCCACGTTTCCACATTGGAACCAACAGTCCGCGATTCATTGTTGACAAATTTACAAGAAGAAGACTTACCAACTAACACATATTACGGAGATGGTTCCCCAATAGAACCATCAGTGTTAGCTCATTTGAGAGAAGCTTATCAACAGGAAATGGTTATCTTTTCCTGGCAAAAAGGAGATGTATTGATGCTGGACAATATGTTATCAATACATGCTCGCAAGCCATTTGTCCCTCCCAGAAAAATTTTAGTAGGAATGGCTGAACCGTATACTCCCCAATGCATTTAATTGACACAGAGGTATAAACATGCAAGTAGAAAGTATGGAGGGGTTTCAACTTTCACCTCAGCAAGAGCATCTATGGTTACTGCAACAAATTGATAAAACTGAAGCTTATCGTAGCAATTGCGCGATTTTAATTGAAGGTAATCTCGATATAAATAATTTAGAATTGGCATTACAAAATATTGGCGATCGCCATGAGATACTCCGTACCTGTTTTCCTTGTCTGCCTGGGATGACTCTTCCAGTACAGGTAATTACAAACCGCAAGTTAAAATTAGACACACACAATCTTAGTAGTTTGAATCCTCAACAACAAGAAGCTAAGATTGAGGGAATATTTCAGCAATTTAACCAGCTGCCTTTTGACTATGAGCAAAATTCAATTTTACAGACATCCCTTATAACTTTATCGCCAGAGAAACATCTGTTGTTTCTCAGTTTGCCTGCTATGAGCGGAGATAATGCAAGTCTGAATAATCTAGTACAAGAAATTGCTATTTTCTATTTGAATCAATCGCCAAATGAACTATCTGAACCACTACAATACGCAGATTTTTCGGAATGGCAAAATCAAATACTTGAGGCAGAGGAAACGGCACTAGGAAGAAACTATTGGCGCAAGCAAGACTTTTCTGCTATTAAAAATTTCCAGCTTCCTTATGAAAAGTATCTTTCAGAAAAACAGAAATTTGAACCAAAATTAGTAAGCTCAATAATTGCACCTGAACTAATAGTAAAAATCGAAGTATTAGCCCAGAAGTATAATACATCTGCTTCTATATTTTATTTAACTTGCTGGTTGATTCTGCTTTCGCGGCTTATTGGACAATCCGAAATGATAGTTGGCAAAGCTGTTGATGGCAGGAAATATGATGAATTAAAAAAAGCATTAGGGCTGTTTGCTAAATACTTACCATTACATTGTAATTTAGAAGATAATTTACGGTTTAGTCAAATTCTACAGGAAATTCATAAATCTGTAGAATCTATCTACAAATGGCAGGAGGGTTTTACTTGGGAACAAATATCATCGGATACAAAATCAGAGAACTTGTCTTTTTTACCTTTTGGCTTTGATTTTGAGTCAGAAGAACCAAAGTATTTTGCAGATAATATAGCATTTTCAATTTACAAGCGTTACAGCTGCATTGAGCGTTTCAAAATAAAGCTCTCTTGTCGGCAAAGGGATGATTTCCTAAGTACAGAATTTCATTATGATTCCAACCTGTTTTATACAAAGGATATTGAAGGTTTAGCAGAGCAATTTCACAAGTTAGTAGAAAGTGCCGCAAATCATCCAGAAGCTGCGATTAGTGAATTAGAAATTTTAAGCGATCGCCACCTCCGTCAACTTCTCATCGAGTTCAATCAAACACAGGCTAATTTCCCACAAGACAAGTGTATTCACCGCTTATTTGAAGAACAAGCAGAGCGTACACCAAACAATATTGCCGTTACATTTTCTGACGAAAAACTCACCTACCGTGAGCTAAATGCTCGTGCCAACAAAATAGCTCACTACCTGCAACGGCAAGGAGTTAAACCAGACGTACTGGTGGGAATTTGTGTTGAGCGAACGCTGGAAATGATTGTTGGTATCCTGGGCATTCTCAAAGCTGGGGGAGCTTATGTACCACTTGACCCAGCTTATCCTAAAGAGCGTTTAGCCTTCATA
This sequence comes from Hassallia byssoidea VB512170, assembly GCF_000817785.2. Lineage (GTDB taxonomy): Bacteria > Cyanobacteriota > Cyanobacteriia > Cyanobacteriales > Nostocaceae > Hassallia > Hassallia carrinoi. The sequence continues at coordinate 11,714 of NZ_JTCM02000079.1, forward strand.
TTAGAAGATACCCAAACACCAGTATTATTAACTCAGCAGCAACTAAAGGAAAGTTTACCTGCTCACAACGCTCAAACGATTTGCTTGGACACAGCTTGGGAAATTATTGCTCAAGAGAGTGACGAAAATCCCGCTTTGAAAACGTGTGCTGAAAACTTGGCTTATGTCATCTACACTTCCGGTTCTACAGGCAAACCTAAGGGAGTGCAGATTGCACATCGAAATTTAGTTCATTCAACAACTGCTCGTATTACTTACTACCAAGAAGCAGTTATCAGCTTCTTATTGCTTTCTTCATTTGCCTTTGATAGTTCTGTTGCGGGTATTTTTTGGACACTTTGCTCTGGAGGAATTCTTTGTCTTCCCCAGTCAGGTTTACAACTGGAGATACCAAAACTGTTAGAGTTAATCGCTCAAAATCACGTCTCCCATCTATTAAGTCTTCCCTCTCTGTATGCTCTTTTATTGGAATCAAAACCCGAACAGTTAACATCACTTCGTACCGTGATTGTTGCAGGTGAACCTTGTCCAACAGAGTTGGTGCAACATCACCACCAGTTGCTGTCAGAAACATCTCTGTTTAATGAGTATGGACCAACAGAAGGAACAGTATGGAGTAGTGTATATCATTGCGGCTCTCAACAAACTAGAAAGCAAATCTCTATTGGTTCTCCCATTACTAATACGCAAATATATATACTTGACTCTCATTTGCGTCCTGTTCCCATCGGCGTTACCGGCGAAGTCTATATCAGTGGTGATGGTTTAGCTAGAGGCTATCTCAATCAGCCTGCTCTAACTAGCGAAAAGTTTATTCCCAATTGCTTTGGCGATCGCCCAGGAATGCGGCTGTACAAAACGGGAGATTTAGCTTGTTATCTGAGCGATGGGAACATTGAATTTCTTGGAAGGCTTGACCAACAGGTTAAAATCCGGGGTTATCGCATTGAACTGGGAGAGATTGAGGCAGTAGTGAGTCAACATCCACAGGTGCGGGAGGTTGTAGTTATAGCCCAGAAGGATGAACTTAAAGATATGCGCCTCGTGGCATATCTAGTTGCCAACCAGCAGCCAGCTTTTCTCCAAAGCGAACTTCGCCGCTATTTGTTAGATAAGCTGCCTGAATATATGATACCTTCAGCCTTTGTTCTGTTGAAGGAAATGCCACTGTTGCCCAACGGCAAAATAGATCGTCGGGTGCTACCTGACGAGCCACAGCTTAATCTGGAAGAAAACTTTGTCGCTCCCCAGACCGAACTCGAACAAACTATTGCAACAATTTGGCAAGAAGTGCTTCATGTCGAGAAAGTAGGCATTCATCACAATTTCTTCGATCTCGGCGGTCATTCATTACTGATGGTTCAGGTACATAGCAAACTGTATCAAATTCTTAACAGAGATATACCAATTGTGGAAATGTTTCAATATCCAACTATTAGCGCGTTGGCGAAACATTTCAGTCAACAATTAGAAGAAAAGCCATCTTTTCAACCAACTCATGACTTAGTTGAGACTCGTAGAGAATCAAAGAAGCAACAAAGACAACTCAGACAAAAACATCGGGAAACAAATCAGTAGCAGGAGGCTTTCTATGAATAACTCAGATGCATTTGATAGCCTTGATGAAATAGCGATCGTTGGCATGACTGGTCGTTTTCCTGGAGCCAAAAATATAGAACAGTTTTGGCAGAATCTGCGAGATGGGGTAGAGTCAATTTCTTTTTTCAGTGATGAAGAACTATTGTCTTCTGGGATTGATCCAGCTAAGTTGAGTCAACCTCAGTATGTAAAAGCAGGAGCTGTATTAGAAGATATTGAGTTGTTTGACGCTTCATTCTTTGACTTTTCTCCGAAAGAAGCTCAAATTACTGACCCGCAACACCGTTTATTCCTGGAGTGTGCTTGGGAAGCTCTTGAAGGAGCGGGCTACGACTCCCAAACATATGCAGGTCGGATTGGTGTTTACGCTGGTATCAGTCTAAATACATACTTTTTATCAAAAATTTATACAAACCCCGAACTTATAGAATCAGTGGGCAGTTACCGAACTTCGATTGGAAATAGTCAAGATTTTCTGCCTACCTATGTTTCATATAAATTGAATTTAAAAGGACCAAGCATTAATGTCCAAACTGCCTGTTCCACTTCATTAGTTGCCGTTCATTTAGCTTGCCAAAGCTTGCTTAACGGCGAAAGTGACATCGCTCTAGCCGGTGGAGTTTCGATCCAAGTGCCACACAAAGCGGGCTATCGCTATCAGGAAGGGGGAATTATGTCTCCCGACGGACATTGCCGTGCTTTTGATGCCAAAGCACAAGGAACTATTAGCGGCAACGGTGTGGGTATTGTCGTTCTAAAGCGGTTAGAAGATGCTCTAGCAGATAGAGATTATATTCATGCTATAATTAAGGGTTCAGCTATTAATAACGACGGATCGTTAAAAGTTGGCTATACGGCTCCCAGTGTAGATGGACAAGCGAAAGTAATATCTGAAGCGCTTGCTATGGCGAGAATTTCTCCTGAGATGGTCAGCTATGTAGAGACTCACGGCACGGGAACAGTTTTAGGAGATCCGATTGAAATTGCAGCACTGACACAAGCTTTTCGCACCACAGATAAAAAGAACTTTTGTGCGATCGCTTCGCTAAAAACCAATATCGGACATTTAGATGCTGCGGCTGGTGTTTCAGGTCTAATCAAGACCGTTCTCGCACTCAAACACAAACAGATACCATCCAGCTTGCACTTTAAGCAGCCTAATCCCCGGATTGACTTTGCCAACAGTCCCTTCTACGTCAATTCCACGCTTTCGGAATGGAAAACGAATGGAACCCCCCGCTATGCAGGAGTTAGTTCTTTTGGTATCGGTGGAACCAATGCCCATGTCATTCTTGAAGAAGCCCCAGTTGCCGAACCCTCTTTTTCTTCTTGTCCTTGGCAGTTATTAGTACTTTCTGCCAAAACAGCATCAGCACTAGAGACTGCTACTGCAAATTTAGTTCAGCATCTCAAGCAGCATCCCGATCTTAACCTCGCTGATGTCGCTTACACCCAGCGTGTGGGTCGTCGAACTTTTGAGCATCGCCGGATAGTAGTTTGCCAAAATCTTGACGATGCGGTAAAAGTCCTAGAACCCCCAGATCCGCAACGGGTTTTCACCAAATTCACTGAACCCTCTGGGCGAGAAGTTGCATTTATGTTTCCCGGTCAGGGTGCCCAGTATGTGGACATGGGTAAACAGTTGTACGAAACTGAGCCAATTTTCCGAGAACAAGTTGATTACTGCTCATCCCTTCTCAAATCATACCTCGGATTGGACTTGCGTACCTTACTATATCCGCAAGAAGAACAAAAACAGGTAGCAGCACAACAGCTACAACAGACTCATATTACTCAGCCAGCGCTGTTTGTAGTTGAGTACGCTCTAGCTCAGTTGTGGATGGCTTGGGGCATACGTCCTTCTGCAATGATTGGTCACAGCATTGGGGAATATGTCGCAGCCTGCATTGCTGGTGTGTTCTCCTTAGAAGAGGCATTGGTGCTGGTAGCTACTCGCGGGCGACTGATGCAGGAACTTTCTTCAGGGACAATGCTAGCAATACCACTATTGGAGAAAGAAATCCAACCCCTGCTATGCGAGAAACTCTCTCTAGCTGCAATCAACGGACCAAATCTCTGCGTGGTTTCTGGAGTGGAAGAAGCAGTTGATGACTTACAAAACCGATTGACCGAGCAAGGTGTGGAGTGTCGCCGTCTGCATACTTCCCATGCTTTTCATTCCCAAATGATGGACTCAATTCTAGAGCCATTTCAAGAACAGGTGAGCAAAATTAGCCTCAATGCTCCAAAAATTCCTTTTGTATCTAACGTCACTGGTACTTGGATAACCGCAGCACAAGCAATAGACCCGAGATACTGGGCAAGGCATTTACGGCAAACGGTACGCTTTAGCGAGGGGGTTGCCGAATTGCTGCAACAGCCAGAACGAATTCTTTTAGAAGTCGGTCCGGGGCGGACATTAAGTACCTTAGTTAACAAGCAATCATGCGCCCGCATGGTAGTTCTTTCTTCACTAAGACATCCACAGAACCAACAATCAGATGTGGCGTTTTTACTAAATACATTGGGCAGACTTTGGCTAGAGGGAATAAATGTGGATTGGTCAGAATTTTCTGCTCACGAGCAACGTCATCGTATTCCCTTGCCAACATATCCTTTCGAGCGAAAAAGATACTGGATTGAGCCTATCTTAGCTAATGATGACAATCCATCGGCTAAAAAGGAAACTTCTGTGTCTCAACCAAAAGATGTCATAACCAACTCAAAGCCACCATTATCAATTAAAGCTCCAGATACGCAAGTAGTCAGAGAAGAGGCAGAGGGGCAGGGAGCAGGGAGCAGAGGGGAAACCCCACAAATAAATTTGGAGGCTTGGATGGCGGATGAGGGGAAAGGGAGAACTTCCACGAATAAATTCGGGGGCACCAGACCTGATTGCATGGACGCGGCGACTTTCCCAAATACCGATTTTCTTCCTTCCCCCTGCCCCCTGCCCCCTGCACCCCTGCATGGTTTGGTCAACCAAAAAGACAACAAACCTGTAGCAAATACAGCCATTGAACAGATAATTTCACAGCATCTTCAGGTGATGTCTAAACTGGTAGACTTATTATCACAGGGAAGTTTACCCGAAGCTATCCAATCTTCTCCTCTCAATCAAGATGGGCAAATTGCTCAAACCTCAACCAATGCCTCTGCGTTTGGTGTAAATCAGTCTACAGACTTTTCCTCTACATCTACTAGGGCAGAGTTTGAGCAACAGCCCAAAGACCAGAGAATTGCTTTTACACCCAAAGCTGCTTCTCAACAGACTGAGAAAGAATCGATGATGTTGAGTCCCCGCCAGCAGAAACATCTTGATGCATTAATCGCACGTTTTGTCAAGCGTACTCAAGAATCCAAACGACTGACGCAAGCTTATCGTTCTTACCATGCCAATAGCAGGGCGGTATCAGGGTTCTTTCCCTTTATTAAGGAGATGGTATATCCAATCCACGGACAGCGTGGAGAGGGTGCTAGACTCTGGGATGTCGATGGCAATGAATACGTAGACATTTCAATGGGGTTTGGTACGCTTTTATTTGGTCATTCGCCATCTTTTGCGATCGCAGCTCTCCAAGAGCAGAGCAAGCAAGGCATACTAAATGGTCCACAATCGCGTCTTTCCGGTCAGCTAGCTGAGTTAATTTGCGAGTTGACGGGTGCCCAACGGACAGCTTTTTGTAACGATGGCACAGAAGCGGTTATGGCAGCCATACGCATAGCACGTTCTGTTACAGGACGCGAAAAAATTGCTTTATTTGCTGGTTCTTATCACGGCGGTTCTGACGGAGTTTTGGTCAAAGGAGTAACAACCAACGACGGAACCCTGCGTTCTGTCCCGATGACTTCAGGTATTCCATCATACTTGGCAGAGGATGCGATCGTGCTGGAGTATGGTACTCCCGAATCTCTGAATATTCTTAAAGACCATGCTCATAACTTAGCAGCAATTTTAGTTGAGCCGATACAAAGCAGTCGCCCAGATTTGCAGCCCAAAGAATTTCTGTTTCAGCTAAGACAATTAACTCAAGAAACTGGAACTGTTTTAATTTTCGATGAGGTAGTTACTGGCTTTCGGATGCACCCAGGCGGTATCCAGGCTTTATGGGGTATTCAAGCAGATATCACGACCTACGGTAAAGCTGTTGCTGCTGGCATCCCGATTGGGGTGATAGCTGGCAAAGCTGCTTTCATGGATGCATTGGACGGAGGTATGTGGAACTATGGAGATGAATCTTATCCCCAAGTGAAAACAACTTTTTTTGCTGGTACTTTTTTCAAGCATCCTCTCGTCATGGCTGTCGCCTGGGCTGCACTAAATCACATCAAGAACAGCGGACCCAAACTTCAGGAAAAGTTAAATCAACGGACAACGCAATTAGCCGAAACTCTCAATAGTTACTTTGAACAAAAGCAAGTACCGATTCGAGTCGTTCATTTTGGCTCTCTCTTCCGTTTTAATTGCCAGACTAAACTTAGTAATTTGCTTTTCTATCACTTGCTTGAAAAAGGGATTTATGTCTGGGAAGGACGCACCCTTTATCTATCGACAGCTCATACTGATGAAGATATTGAGCAGGTGATTTGGGCGGTCAAGGAAAGCGTAGTTGAAATGCAAGAAGGGGGATTTTTCCCATCTGAACACATTTCAACAAATAGTGGAGAACTGATAACCCATCAAACTGGTGGATTATCAAATTTAAACTTAGCTACATCTCTCCCGGTTACTTCAAACGCAAAGTCCGCTGATGAGTTGTTTGAAACCTTGATTGAGCAAATGCCTGACGTTTTAGGGAATACTTATGCCGCTTCCCGTAAAAAGGTTGAGAAAACTATTGCTGACATTTGGCAAGAACTCTTTGGTTTTGACGTGAACATTCACGACAACTTCTTTGAGTTGGGCGGTGATTCTCTAACAGCTCTTCAGGCTATTTCTTTGTTAAACAAAAAATTAGACGTTGCAATCCCTATAGAAAGCATTTACGAAGCACCAACCATAAACTCGCTTGCGAACATTATATGCCCTGAACAAAATGAAATAATTTCTGCTGAACAAAGTATTTCTCGTGGTCAAAGACGAAGAGAGAAAAGAAGTCAACGATAGTCAGATAAAAAATAGTTAATTTTAACAACAATCAAATAATAAAAATATAAATTTTTATGAATAAAATAGAAAAAATTAATGACGTAGATGAAGCAGATGTAGCTGTTATCGGTCTATCTGGGCGATTTCCTAAAGCACAGAATATTGAAGAATTTTGGCAAAATCTACGAGACGGAGTAGAATCAATTTCATTTTTTTCTGCTCAAGAATTAGAGTCTGCGGGGATAGACTCTGCTACGCTAAGTGACCCCAACTATGTAAAAGCAGCAGTTCCACTAGAACATATAGATTTGTTTGATGCGTCATTCTTCGGCTATAACCCTAGGGACGCTGAAATTATGGACCCCCAACACCGCATTTTTTTGGAGTGTGCGTGTGTTGCACTTGAAAATGCTGGCTATGACCCCCAAACTTACTCTGGTTCAATAGGGGTTTACGCTGGTTCAACTATGAGTAATTATTTGTTCAATATTTATTCAAACTCCAATATTAGAGAATCAGTCAGCGATGTGGAAATTAGCCTGGGAAATCATCCCGATTATCTTCCCATGCGCGTCTCTTTCAAATTAAATTTAACTGGACCAAGTTATGCAATTCAAACTTCCTGCTCCACTTCTTTAGTTGCCGTCCACGTTGCCTGCCAAAGCTTGCTCAATTACGAATGTGATATAGCTTTGGCGGGTGGCATTTCGATATTAGATATGCAACCAAAAAGTGGTTATCTCTATCAAGAAGATGGGGTTTTGTCTCCTGACGGACACTGCCGCGCTTTTGATGTTAAGGCAAAGGGAACTATTTTTGGTAGCGGTGTAGGAATTGTGGTTCTCAAGAGGTTAAAGGATGCTCTTGCTGAAGGCGATCGCATTCATGCAATAATTAAAGGTTCTGCCGTCAACAATGACGGTTCTTTGAAAGCTGGATTCACAGCGCCCAGTGTAGAACGTCAAGCGGATGTCATTGCAGAAGCCATAGCTGCTGCTGGGGTAGAAGCCGAGACTATCACTTACGTAGAAGCACACGGGACAGGAACACCCCTAGGCGATCCTATAGAAATTAAAGCTCTGACAAAAGCTTTTCGTACCAGTACACTCAAGCGCGGTTTCTGTGCTATCGGTTCAGTGAAAACCAACATTGGACATCTGGATGCGGCTGCTGGTATTGCGGGCTTAATTAAAACAATTCTGGCTCTCAAACACAAACAAATACCAGCTAGCTTACATTGTGAGCAACCCAATCCGCAGATCGACTTTGCTAACAGTCCCTTCTATGTTAATAGCGCACTATCAGAATGGAAATCGGACGGAATTCCTCGTCGAGCTGGGGTCACTTCTCTTGGTTTTGGTGGAACCAACGCCCATGTGATTGTTGAAGAAGCCCCTGTGGAGGAGCTATTTCTGGAGCAGGGGAGGAAATATCAGCTGTTAGTTCTTTCTGCCAAAACGGAATCAGCACTCTTAACAGCTACGGTGAATCTGGCAAATCATCTTCAGCAGCATCCAGAGCTAAACCTGGCTGATGTGGCTTACACTCTCCAAGTTGGTCGTCAGACTTTCAACCATCGCCGGATACTGGTGTGTGAGACAATTGATGATGCAGTTGAGGCATTGCATTCTCTCGATCCTCAAGGAGTTTTCACCCACTACCAGCAGCCCTGCGATCGCCCTGTCGTATTTATGTTTCCTGGACAGGGAGCGCAGTACGTGAATATGGCTCGGCAATTGTACCACGAACCCAAATTTACTGAGGAAGTCGATCGCTGCTGCCTGATACTAAAACCTCACTTAGGGCTAGATTTACGAGATATTCTCTATCCCAGCGAAGCACAAACCCAAACAGCTACACAGCAATTAAAACAAACTTCTATTACCCAGCCTGCGCTATTTGTCATTGAGTACGCCTTATCCAAATTGTGGATGGCTTGGGGCTTGCGTCCAGAAGCGATGATTGGTCACAGCATTGGGGAATATGTGGCTGCAACTCTTTCTGGAGTTTTCTCTCTCAAAGATGCTTTAGCGCTAGTAGCTGCCAGAGGACGACTGATGCAGCAACTTCCAAAAGGTGCTATGCTCTCCGTTCAACTTTCATCTCAACAAGTGCAACCCCTGCTTGGAAAAGAGCTTTCTCTTGCAGGAATCAATAGTCCTTCCTTATGTGTTGTTTCTGGTTCGACAGAGGTGATCGATAAATTACATCATCAACTACTGGAGAAAGATGTAGGCTGTCGAAAGCTGCATACGTCCCATGCCTTTCATTCCCAAATGATGGATTCCGTCATCGAACCTTATACACAATATATACAAAAAGTCAAGCTTAATCCCCCGAAAATTCCATTTATCTCCAACGTCACTGGTACTTGGATTACCACAGCACAAGCAACAGACCCTCACTATTGGGCAAGGCATCTACGGCAAACTGTACGCTTTAGTGAAGGGATGACTGAATTGCTTAAAGAACCAGAGCGAATCTTGCTAGAGGTTGGTCCCGGACGGACATTAAGTACCTTCGCCAAACAACATTATAATTTGGAACCAGTGGTGCTGACTTCAATACGGCATCCCCAGGAGCAACAGTCAGATGTAGCATTTTTACTTAAAACTTTAGGTAGACTCTGGCTTTTTGGAGTTCAGGTGAATTGGTCTGGTTTTTACGCCAACGAACGGCGTCATCGCATCCCCTTACCAACATATCCATTTGAACGTCAGCGTTACTGGATTTCGCGACAAGCACAGCCACGCGATGTCCCCGCTACGCAAGTATCACTGAGTAAAAAGTCAGATATTGCCGACTGGTTTTACCTACCTTTTTGGAAGCAATCCGTACCTCCAAGGCTGCTCGGTAAAGGAGATTTGGCAGAGCAAAAGTCCTGCACGCTTGTGTTTATTGATGAGTGCGGCTTGGGTTCTCAACTGGTGAAAAAACTGGAACAGCAAGGTCAGGATGCGATCGCAATCCAGATCGGATCAAAATTCTCCAAACTAAGCGATCGCCTATATACCCTTAATCCAAGACAAAGTAATGATTACGATGCGTTGCTCAATGAACTTGTAGCACAAAACAAAATCCCCAAGACAATTGTTCATTTATGGAGTGTCACACCAGACGACTGTGCAGAATCAGAAATTGAATGCTTTGACAGCGCTCAATATTTGGGATTCTACAGCCTGCTGTTTCTCACCCAGGCACTTGGAAAACAGAATTGGACTGATGAATTTCAAATCACGGTTGTCTCCAACAACATACAGTCAGTGACAGCAGAAGAAATGTTGTGCCCAGAGAAAGCGACTGTACTCGGACTTGTTAAAGTCATTCCTCAAGAATACTCAAACATCAGCTGTCGTAGTATTGATATTGCTCTTCCACGGCAAGGAAGTTGGCAAGAGGAGAAACTTGTAGATTATTTGCTAGACGAGCTACAAACTAAATCTTCTGAGTTGGTTATTGCCTACCGTGGTTTGAATCGTTGGGTGCAAACTTTTGAGCCAGTGCGATTGTCAGAAGCTAACGGAAAAACATCAAGATTACGCAACGGCGGAGTTTACCTAATTACTGAGGGTCTGGGAAATATTGGACTGATACTGGCGGAGTATTTAGCTCAGATGCAGGCAAAGCTGGTCTTGATTGGACACAATAGTTTTCCTGAAAAAGATGAGTGGTCAGGGTGGCTGGCAACTCATAATGACCAGAATGAAGTGAGCCGCAAAATTAGGAAAGTCCAAGCGTTAGAGGAGTTAGGAGCCGAGGTTTTAGTTTTGAGCGCGGATGTGACCAACTTTGAACAGATGCAAAGTGCGATCGCATTTGTCACAAATCACTTTGGCAACATACATGGTATTATTTACGCAGCAGAGATTGTCGGCGACAACTCACAAAAATCTATTCAAGAAATTTATCAAACTGATTACCAGTGTCAATTTAAATCAAGAGCTAATGGACTATTCGTACTAGAAAAAGTTTTACAAGGGAGAGAGCTTGATTTTTATCTGTTGATATCTTCTTTATCATCGATTTTGGGAGGGTTAGGGTACGCCGCTTATTCAGCAGCGAACATCTTTATGGATAGTTTTGCTCACAAGCAAAATCAAACAAATCCCGTCCCCTGGATTAGTGTTAATTGCGATCGCTGGCAACTTGGAGAAGAACAAAATACAGCTAATAGAACAACATTGGCTGAATTATTCATCACACCAGAAGAAGGTATAAAAGCTTTTCAACGTATCTTAACAAGTGATAAAATAACTCAAGTTGTTGTCTCCACAGGAGATTTACAAGCTAGATTCGACCAATGGCTTAAGCTAGAATCTTTATTAGGTGATATTGAGCAGACCTCTTTTGCTGGGGACACAAAAGAGGAATTAGCATCAACAAGTCTTGCCAGAATATTCCATCCCCGCCCCAATCTGGGAAATGATTGCGTTGCTCCCCGCACTCATGTTGAACAAACCCTTGCTGACATTTGGCGAGAAATTCTTTGTATTGAGCAGATAGGCATTCACGACGACTTTTTTGAGCTTGGAGGTCACTCACTTTTGGCTGTACACCTCATGGCAAAAATTAAGAAACAGTTGGGGCAAAATATTCAACTATCTGCCCTTTTCCAGGGAGCGACTATCAAACATCTAGCGAATATTCTGCACGAGCAAGCTAATAACCAGACCTTGTCTCCTTTAGTCGCAATTCAACCTCAGGGTTCCAAGCCACCTCTGTTTTTCGTCCATCCAGTAGGTGGGAATATTCTCTGCTACTACGAATTGTCACTTCATTTAAGTTCAGATCAACCACTCTACGGGCTGCAAGCACTAGGTTTGAATGGGGAATGTGAGCCTTACACCCGAATAGAAGATATGGCGACCCAGTATATTGAAGCACTACGCGAGATTCAGCCGAATGGTCCATATTTTCTCGGAGGTTGGTCTATGGGTGGCGTTGTAGCTTTTGAAATGGCAACTCAGTTACAAAGATATGGCGATCGAGTTGCCATGCTTGCCATGCTAGACAGCCCAGCACCAGTTCTCAACAATCAAACCGCAGAGATTGATGACTACGACGATGTGAAAATATTAGTCGATTTTGCTATGGATATGGCACGGTCTGCTGGGAAAAACCTATCGGGTTCGGTTGACCAACTTCAGGGACTTACGCGGGACGAGCAGTTGAACTATTTTTTAAAGCAAGCAAGGATAGCTAACCTCTTACCTCCGGATTTTGAACTTCAACAGCTTCGTTGTCTTCTGAATGTTTTTAAGAGTAACGTAGTAGCTCTACAGAGTTATGTACCACAAGTTTATCCAAACCAAATTGTATACTTTCAAGCTAGCGATGAAGTATCTAATGATTTTCATAATCCCACTTTAATTTGGGGTGGACTTTCATGTGAACCAATAGAGATTATTACTATCCCTGCCAATCATTACACAATCATTACCAAGCCTCATATACAAGTTGTGGTTGAGCAGTTGAATCTTTTTCTAAATCAAACCTAAAGAAAACAGAGGTTTTCCAAAATAGAAAATATCGTTGTTTATAACTTTTTTGTAAATTGGATAGTTTTTAAATTTTATTTTAACAGTAATTTTTATTTAAAAAATGAACAGACAAATCCTAAAAAATCAGAGAGATTCATCCGATGAACAGTAAAATCGAAGCATTAGGCACTAGCACAGGAAAGATACTATATAGTAGTGATTGCCAAAATATTTTTGACCTCTCCATAGCAGAGACTATGGAGCTATTCAAGTCATCTGGGGTTATTCTTTTTCGAGGTTTTGGGGTAACTCCCAAACAGATGAAAGATTTTTCAGAACGATTTAGTGACAGACATATCATAGACTTTACAAAAGTAAGCATTGATTCTGACAAGTTTGTCAACTTTGTAGATGGCGGGACAGATAGTCTTATTCCTCATAGTGAAAATTCTTGTTTTCCCTTTCGACCTGATGTTATTTGGTTTTGCTGTACTGTCCCAGCCGAACAAGAAGGGGAAACTTTATTTTGGGATGGTGTCCGAGTGTGGGAGGAACTAAGTCAAGAGTCGAAAGAGTTATTTCTTTCCAAGCAACTAAAGTTTTCTTATAATAAGATTCCGGTTGAGAGATTGAAGAAAATTTTAGGTTCAAATGCTAATACTATAGATGATATGAAGCGAATCTTGGACAGTCTTGACGGTGTAAGTTATCAGTTTAACGATGATAAAACTGTTTCTGTCGAATATACTTGTTCAGCTGTGGTAAAAAACAAATATAGTCACCAAAATGCATTTGCCAATCACTTTTGGGTATATCAGAAAAAAACAGAAGAAGCAATTTTTGATGACGGTTCAAGAGCTTCTGATGAAGTCGCTGACGAAATTGAAACAATCTTCGACAAGTTAACGGAGAAGATACCGTGGCAAGCAGGCGATCTAGTGATGATGGATAATTCAAGATTTCTACACGGTCGTGGAGCATTTAACGATAACCGACGGCAAGTTTTTACTACCCTAAGTAACCTTAAGTTTTAATAAGCTCTTTCACATTTAACTTGCACATTAACGCGAGTAAACTGTCATTTTTCATTAGGAGTCACTGCGTTGCGGAGCCAGTGCCGTGCGGGGGTTCCCCCCGTTGAGGCACCTGGCGTGGGGTTCCCCCCGTTGAAGCAAGTGACGTTTATTAAGCAAGGAGAAACCTTTTATGTCTTCGTCTTCAGCAACTAGCTATTCCCAAACTAGCTATTCCAAATCTGTGCGGTACAATAACAAATCTAAGTTGATATGGACGCCAGTTGATTCTGTTGAACGTCGCAGTAACCTCTCGTATGAAGAGTTTGTTCGGGAGTACGCATCTGTTGGAAAGCCTGTCATCATCACTGATGCGATGAAAAACTGGAAAGCTTTGACGAAGTGGAATATGGATTTCTTCAAGTCAGAGTACGGCTCATACGAGGCTTTTGTATTGGATTATAAGGCTGAAACTAAGATGTGGGGTCGAACTTACATGTCAATGAATATTGCTGATTATATAGATGTCATAACTAGTGGTACTTGTGACAAATTGCTCTACCTATCGGAATTCCATGTTGGCGATCACCCCGAACTTTGGGAAGATTGCAAAGATCCAATATATTTCAACGATTGGTATAGAAAAATCCCATTAGAAATTTTTAAAAAATATATCAACGATACCTATGACATCCAGATTGGTCAGAAAAATACATCGGTAGGTCTTCACTGCGATCACCGTCATGATAATGCATGGGTTGCAGTGATTTCTGGGCAGAAGCAAGTGGTATTGTTGTCACCAGATCAAGAAAAATATTTGTACGAAGGTCAAGTTGACTGCTTTAACCCGGACTTACAAAAGTTTCCACTCTACGCCAATGCCAAACCAGTGGAATGCATACTAAATAAGGGAGAAATGCTCTACATACCGCCGGATTGGTGGCATCATCTAAAAAACCTCGAAAACACAATCGGTTTGGCTATCAACACGATGAATGAATGGAGTTATGATTTAGTTCGTCAAGGTTTTTTAGAGCGGAATCCAATAAAAGGTCATCTTTTTCCGCTAATTGTGAAATTTCCGTTTCTGGGCAGAGTTTTATTAACTGTTGGTTTGCTCTAACACTAGAAGAAAAAGACACATACTTAAGATAAAACAACAGAGGTCTTTCGGCTCTCTCCGCAACATTGGCAATGATAGGCTTGCAAAGCAACACGTAAAGCAAGGATAAATCTTTTATGCCTTCTTCAGCAACTAGCTATAACAAATTTGATGAACCATTTGCCCGAATATATAACGAGACTTTGGGACCAAGTTACAACAAAATAGCCTTGCCAACCTTAGAAAAATTACTATTACCTTATATTCCTGAGAAAGCGAATATCCTTGACCTCTGTTGTGGCACAGGGGAACTGTCACAATGGCTGCTAAATAAAGGTTATCAGGTGACTGGAATTGATCGCTCCCAGAGAATGTTGCAATATGCTCGTCATAATGCACCTAATTGTAAATTTATTTTTAGCGATGTGCGCTTCTTTCAATTGCCGCCTACTTTCCATGCAGTTTCTTCAATGGGTTTGGGTTTTAATCATATTCTGAATTTGCAAGAGTTAACAGATACTTTTCACAATGTATACAACGCACTTCATAGCAACGGTGTATTTGTATTCGACTTACGTCTAGAAAATGCATATAGTTCCACTTTAAACAATCGTGTATTAGGCGATGTTAAGGATGATTATGCTTGGGCTATGAAAAACATTTATCATCCAGAAAGCAAAGAATGTCGAGTTTTTGTAACGACATTTCAATTAACAGAAAGAGATTGCTGGAAACGCCTAGACACTAGTTTTTCACTCATGAGTTATTCAAAGGATGAAGTCCAGTCATCTCTAGAGAAGGTCGGCTTTACAAAAGTTATTGTCTATGATTTACAACTTGATTTAGGATTAATTCCAGAAGCTGATATGGTCTGCTTTGTTTGTCGTAAACCAAGTTGAATATTCAGTATAAATTTGCCGTAAATTCATTATTGCTGTCTATCTTTATAAACTGTGACGTAGACCAGGCTACAGCCAAAGAGGTAGGAAAAGTCCTTCCTCCTTGTGAATCGCCATTTTTTCCATTAAAGTCAATAAACATACAATTTTATGAAAAGCAAAGAATCTAACTTCCAAGAAACTCAGCCGCAGATTAATTCAATACAATCTCCCGAACAGATATCAGCAGAAAGTCCGAATTGCCGTCAACAGAAACATTTAGAAACTTTAATTGCACGCTATACCAAGCGCACAAAAACCTCAAAACAACTCACGCAAGCCTATCGTCCGGTTCTGGCTGACCCAAGAGGTTTAGAAGGATTTTACCCTCTCGTGAAAGAGATGGTTTATCCCGTTATTGGTAAGCACGCTTTGGGTTCTAGAGTTTGGGATATCGATGGCAATGAATATATAGACATAGTAATGGGGTTTGGGGTGAATCTCTTTGGTCACAACCCCCCGTTTATTAAGGAAGCTCTGGAACAGCGACTTGAACAAGGCATACACTTCGGACCACAATCAGATCTTGCTGGTGAGGTTGCTGAGTTAGTCAGTGAACTAACGGGGATGGAGCGAGTGACCTTTAGTAATACAGGCACAGAAGCTGTAATGACAGCAATACGCTTGGCACGAGCAGCAACAGGTCGCTATAAAATTGTTCGGTTTTCAGACTCTTATCATGGGCATTCTGATGGCACTCTAGTTAAAGCAGAAAAAGCAGACGGCTATCCACATTCAGTACCAGGTTATCCAGGAGTACCACCAAATGTTGCTCTTGATGTTTTAGTTCTAGACTATGTGAATCCTCAGTCGCTTGAAATCATAAAAGCGCATGAGCACGAATTAGCAGCTGTTATCGTTGAACCAGTACAGAGTAGCCGACCAGACTTACAACCTCAAGAGTTTCTCCAGCAACTGAGGCAATTGACAAAAAAATCAGGGATAGTTTTAATATTTGATGAAGTAATTACTGGCTTCCGGGTTCATTTAGGTGGCGCGCAGGCTTGGTTTGATATTAAAGCCGATATAGCTACTTACGGAAAGATTGTCGGTGGCGGTATGCCAATTGGTATCATCGCAGGATCGGCTACCTACATGGATAAAATCGACGGTGGTATGTGGAACTATGGGGACTTATCTTATCCTCAGCCAGAGGCAGAAATGACATTTTTTTCTGGCACCTTCTGTAAGCATCCGTTAGCTATGGCTGCTGCACGAGCTGTACTAAAGCGTCTTAAGAGTGAAGGACCTGCCCTTCAGGAACAGTTGAATCAACGCACATCGCAGTTCGTTAAAACGCTGAATACTTACTTTGAAGCTGATGAAATACCCATCAGACTTGGGAATTTTGGTTCAATATTTAACTCTGTTCGTTTTGGAAATTCAGCCTATAAAGCTAATTCGGATTCTTTAGAGAAGATGCAGATGATAAATTTATTACTATATCATCACCTTCTCGATAAAGGAGTTTACCTGCGATCGTCATTACATGCACTATCCACAACCCATACAGATGAAGACCTTGATTTCATTATTCAGGCTATTAAGGATAGTGTAAGGGAACTGCAAGACGGAGGTTTCTTGCCCAGTCCCTCTGACAAATCGGCTAAAACATGAAAGCTGTTCGGAGGAATTGATGATTAGTCTAACAATCCGCTCTTATCAGGGCGAAACTGATTTACAGGCGATTTCTGACCTGCTAAACGCTTGTGAAGCAGTTGATAAACTGAACCAAGGGGCATCCGTCTTTGAACTGCGGCAGGCATCTGATGATCCATCCCTGGACAAAGCGCGTGATATCCGTCTGTGGGAAGATGCCGACGGGAAGCTAATTGGCATTGGTCGTTTGGAAATTTCCACATCAGATGAGGTCATTGATGGCTTTCTCTCGTGCCGCGTCCACCAAGGGCGCCCGTAGTGGTAATTTGGAAAGGCAGATTATCGCCTGGGGTGAGGAGCGGATGCACGAGGTTCAGCAAGAGCGGGGTGTGCGTGTTAAAGTGCGTGCTGACGCTCGTGATGACAAAGCAGGTTTTATTGCTCTGCACAGAAAGTAGTGGTTTCAAGTCTGAGCGTTACTTGCTGACAATGAAGCGATCGCTTTTTGAACCCATCTCAGAACCGCAGTTACCAGCAAGTTTCACAATGATGCCAAGTTAGAGCTCAACAGGATGCCGAAGCATGGGTAGAAATGTACAATCAGACGTTTATCGACGAGTGGAATCACTCTGATTTAACGGTTGAATATTACAAATACCTGCAAAGTCACCCCGCATACAGACCCGATTTGGATCTGGTGGCGATCGCTCCTGATGGCAATGCAAGCAGCCTGCTGCAAGTGCATAATTAACCCAGAGAGTAATACAAAGCACCGGACACAACGAAGGTTGGATCGACGAACTCGGTACAAGACGTGGTTTTCGCCGGATAGGGCGACACCTGACACTCGACTTATGGGGCACAAGCGTTCGTTTAATAGATCCGCAACCACCCATCGCCTTATGGGCGTTGAAGGCTGTCCCCATAAGGCGATGGGTTTTTGCAGGGGCTGGGACGTGCAATGTTGCTCTTTAGAATGCGTCACCTGCAAGCTGCTGGTATGGATATGGCAAAGCTGTCAGTCGATTTTTATAACCCGAATGGTGCTTTGCAGCTTTACGAATCCGTTGGCTTTTATAAGCTCTACACTTGGATTTCCTACGTTAAGGATGTTTAGCCCATACTTTTTGACTGGATAAAGGAAGTAAAACTATGGCAACAATGGGAAAGTACTGCAAAGCTTACTCACTCAAAAAATTACGTGAGTTCAGTCAGTGGACAGAGCGTGCTGAAAATACCAGAAAAGAAAAGCAAGAAGTCGATGGTAAGGAAGTCGAAGTTAATAGGGTGTTGACTGATGATGACTTTCTTTATCTACAAGAAAACTATGTAGTCACAGATGGTATTTTTAAGGATGAAAATATCATTTTTGACAATATAACACCTGAATGGCAAAAGTTCTGTAAAAATACACTTTTGTTCGATATTCCAGTTTACGAACCTGTGCAGGTACAAACATCCGCTGGTAAAGACACAGGTCATTCATAGGTATTAGACATTTCCGGAAAATGCTAACACTGCTCCATAACTGGCTTTCGATATGCGATCGCCAATTGCAAACGTTAGCCAGTCTCAACGCAAAAATCAGGTATTGAGACAGTTACTGTTGATAATCAGCCAAAATTCAGTCTTTATACACGCTCATTTCATGAGGGTAAAATTCATTATTTTATATATGTAAAACTAATGTTCCGATCCGCAATCTTACAAGTCCGTATATCGTCATAATAATTTGTTCGTATTTTTCTGGTTTCAATCTAAATCTTTCAGAAGCAACTCGAAATATTTTCACTATACGAATCAAATGTTCGACAAATATGCGTGATAATGCTAATTCTTTATTTTGGTTTTTTTGTTCCAAGGTTAGTTCAGCTTTTTTCGGCTTTTTCTTGGGAGTTTTAATTGATGATTCTCCCTCATAACCTTTATCGCCGTTGAACCTTTGTCTGGGGTCAAATCCTTTTTGGCATTCTCTAAACAAATTTATGTCACTTTTCGGTCCCGGTTTACCTGCTACTACATCAACAATGTCATCCCCGTTTGGTAAAACGATAAGTTGGTTTTTCATTGTATGATTTTTCTTCTTCCCAGAGTAATACTTTTTCTGCTCTTCATACTCGCGCTTGTCGCTCTCTAGGCTGCTCACAACTATTTACTATTAGTTCAAATTCTGTTAAAATTTCTTTAACCATCTCGTAGTCGCTGGTGTTTTTTTCTAGAACCGCAAAATTTGCTAGAGAGTTGAGCAGCCAGTGGTAAAGACTAAAAACCTATAGAATGAAATACTGCTAGAGTGCGGCAGAT
>NZ_JTCM02000080.1 GCF_000817785.2 Hassallia byssoidea VB512170
TTCGGGGAGACGCGAAGCGCGAACATCCGAGTAATTGGTTGGGTGTTGCGGATCTTTAAAACAATGTGTCCTAATTTGTCGTGGGTTGTTGCAGGGGCATAGGGCATGGGGCATAGGGCATGGGGCATAGGGCATGGGGCATAGAAAGAATCCTCGCATCGTTCGCGCATTACGTACAGCCGTTTTTTTAATTCCCATTGCCCGATGCCCATTGCCCAATGCCCAATGCCCAAATTTTTTATATTCTCAAATCTACATATTATCTATCAACGATGTGGAGTTATTCTCTTGCATTTTTAGCTTCACCGCTGTAATATCTATTGCACGGTATCTAGATTGATAAAGAGTAGATTGATAGGAGTATAAGAAATGAGTTTATGGCAACGCCGAGTTAAGCAATCGGGACTGACTATTGAGCATTTGAGCCGCAGACTCAAGTTGCGTTCCTTCAAAGGCTTTGTATCGATGTTTTTGGTGGGAGCGATATTGAGTGTAGCGATCGCCTCCTGTTCTGGTGGAAATGCCGATAATGCTAGCAATGCGGGAAATTCTGGTGCTAGTACTGTAGCAGCCAACAACAAAGACGTTGAATTAACCCTCGTTTCCTTTGCAGTCACCAAAGCCGTTCACGAAGCAATTATTCCTAAATTTGTCGAACAGTGGAAAAAAGATCATAACCAAAACGTTAGCTTCAAACAAAGCTACGGCGGATCTGGTTCGCAAACTCGCGCAGTCATCGACGGTTTAGAAGCGGATGTCGTCCACTTAGCACTAGCATTAGACACCCAAAAAATTGAGAAAGCTGGATTGATTCAACCAGGATGGGAAAAAGAAGCCCCCAATAATGGCATTGTCTCAAAATCAGTTGCCGCCTTAGTCACCAGAGAAGGCAACCCGAAAGGCATCAAAACCTGGGCAGATTTGGATAAAAATGGTGTCAAGCTAATTACCGCCGATCCGAAAACATCGGGTATTGCGCGTTGGAATTTCTTAGCACTATGGAATTCAGTAGTTAAAACTGGTGGAGACGAAGCGAAAGCCACTGATTTTGTCACCAAAGTTTATACAAATGTGCCTCTTTTGACCAAAGATGCCCGTGAAGCTAGCGATGCCTTCTTCAAGCAGGGTCAAGGAGATGCCTTAATTAACTACGAAAACGAAATTATCTTGGCACAACAAAAGGGCGAAAAAGTAAACTATATCGTCCCTGATGTCAACATATCCATCGACAACCCGATCGCAGTCGTAGACAAAAACGTAGATAAGCACGGCACAAGAGAAGTAGCAGAAGGTTTCGTCAAATACCTTTATAGCCCCGAAGCACAGCAAGAATTCGCCAAATTGGGATTCCGTCCAGTAGACGAGACAGCACCTGCAACTAAAGAACTTGCCGGCAAATATCCCAAAGTCAAAACCCTCGGTACAGTTGGTGACTACGGTGGATGGGATACAGTGCAGAACAAATTCTTCGCAGATGGCGGTCTTTTTGACAAAATTCAAGCTCAAAAGAAATAGTTATTTTTCAGAGGGGGAAAGGGGAAAGGGGAAAGGGGAAAGGGTAAGAAATAAGAAATATTTCTCCCCCTTGTCCCCCTTGTCCCCCTTGTCCCCCTTGTCCCCCTTGTGCCCCTTGTCCCCCTTGTCCCCCACTCCCCCTTGTCCCCCACTCCCCCACTCCCCCCTCTCATCAAAATGGCAGTCTCCTCACCTCGTTCTTCTCCTCGGCAAATCATTCCCCCAGAACCTCCGGTGTGGAAAAAATTCTTAAGTAATTTGTCTAGAATTCCTTGGACATGGCGAATTACTGTGGGATACCTCACTGTGATGTTGTTCGTCCCGATAACTGCGATGTTCCTGAAAGCGGGTACGGAACCCCCGGCTAAGTTTTGGCAAATCGCGACTAGTCCGATCGCACTGGCAACTTATGATGTCACTTTTACCACGTCAGTAATTGCATCTCTGTTTAATGGGGTCTTTGGTACTCTGATTGCTTGGGTTTTGGTTCGGTATAAATTTCCTTTGAAACGGATTATTGAAGCCTCAGTAGATTTACCTTTTGCGCTGCCGTCAGCGGTTGCGGGGTTAACTCTGGCAACAGTTTACAGCGATAATGGCTGGGTTGGTTCCTTACTAGCACCCTTAGGTATCAAAGTATCTTTCACTCGTTTGGGGGTAGCGGTGGCGATGACGTATATTTCACTGCCCTTTGTCGTGCGGACAGTGCAACCTGTACTTCAGGAAATGGAACGCGAAATTGAAGAAGCTGCCTGGAGTTTAGGTGCAAGTCAATGGCAGACTTTCTGGAAAGTGATTTTTCCGCCTTTATTTCCGACCATTTTGACTGGTATTGCCTTGGGTTTCTCCCGTGCAGTTGGGGAATATGGTTCGACGGTGATTATCGCTTCCAATACTCCGTTTAAAGATTTGATTGCACCTGTACTGATTTTCCAGCGATTAGAGCAGTATGACTATTCTGGGGCAACTGTAATTGGTACTGTGTTACTGCTGATTTCCTTGGTGTTGTTAATCGGAATTAATCTTTTACAAGCTTGGGCAAGAAGATATGACACAAAATAAAGCCTCTTTTCCACCTCGGATTCATTCAGGTGCCACAGATCCAAAGCCGCAAAGACCTGTTAAATCAAGGGATTGGGTTCCAGTTATTTTGATTGGGATAGCGATCGCCTATTTAGCTTTAGTTCTCTACATCCCTGCTGCCAACGTCTTTTTCCAAGCTTTCAAAAAAGGGTTTGGTCCATTTCTCTCGAACTTAACCCGTCCTGCCTTTCTCCATGCAGCTTGGCTAACGCTGATTCTGGCTGTAATTACTGTACCTTTAAATACAGTATTTGGTTTATGTGCAGCTTGGGCGATCACCCGTCACAAATTCCCCGGTCGCGCTTTCATTCTCAGCATTATTGACCTGCCTTTTTCTATCTCACCCGTTGTCGCGGGTTTGATGATTGTACTGCTCTACGGGCGAAATGGATGGTTTGGCGGCTGGCTCCAGGAGCATGGTATCAGGGTTATCTTTGCTTTTCCTGGGATGATTTTGGCTACAGCATTTGTTACCATGCCCTTTGTCGCTCGTGAAGTAATTCCGGTTTTAGAAGAATTCGGCAAAGACCAAGAAGAAGCAGCCAGAACCTTGGGTGCAGAGGATTGGCAGATATTTTGGCGGGTCACTTTACCTAGTATCCGCTGGGGCTTACTTTACGGCGTAATTTTGACAAATGCTAGAGCAATGGGTGAATTCGGAGCAGTCTCCGTAGTTTCGGGAAACATCGCCGATAAAACTCAAAGTTTACCTTTATTTGTCGAAGACGCTTACAAGCAGTATGAAACCGAAGCTGCCTACTCTGCTGCTGTATTGTTAGCGTTGCTAGCAGTTGTCACCTTGGTGTTGAAGGAGATTCTCGAACGGAAAACCCGCATTAAAGATGTTGAATAGGATGTTGGTTGGAGCGTTGATAGTGGTTAGTTGATAGTTGATAGTTGATAGTGGATAGTTGTTAGTTGATAGTTGATAGTTGTTTGTTGTTGGTTGGAGCGTTGTTAAAAAGTACTCTTATCGACTAACCACCAACTACCAACCACTATCCACCAATTACTAACCACCAACCAATATCAACGCTTCCACCAACCACTATCCACTATCCACCAACCACTATCCACTATCCACTATCCATTATGGCTAATAACATTGCGCTCACCCATAAACGGATTCGCTTAAGAATTCCTAAAGACTATCACTCTCAACCTGTGATTTCTCGCTTGGTGTCTGATTACGGTTTGACTGTAAATATCACTGCTGCTGTTCTCGGCGCCAATGCTGTTGGTGATGGTTGGTTTGACCTAGATTTACAAGGGACAATCGGACAAATTGACCGGGCTTTAAGCTATCTCCATGATTTGGGTTTGCAAATTTGGGATAACAACAGCGAAACAGGTATTTGGTAAGGATACAAACTTAATTATCCTTCATTTACTATATAGCACTCCTAAATCAAAGCGTGAACAGCAAGAACCCCGATTTCTTTAAGAAGTCGGGGTTCTGAACAAAAATATAATTCTTTATTAACCGTATATTCAGCACTATTGGGGCATTGTTTTTTAGTCGCTCTTGTGCTACATTCCTTTACATCAGTAGTAAGTACTGTAAATAGATAAACTTACCGTAGATTACAATCACCGAGAAAAGCAATTCATCATCGTGAAGGAGTGCAATGTCTTTTGTGCAACTTTGAAAAACCTGCTCCAGTCCACAGCCGGATTCGCATACCCCAGCGGTATAATAGACAACCGATAATTTCCCGGCTTGTATCTCGCTATAATTTAACCGTCAATATTACCGCAGCATCGCTGACATCAGACAGTAACGATGATGGGTGGTTTGACCTAGAACTTTCGGGAAATCCCCCAGAATTGGCAAATAGCCTATCTTATTTACAAGGATTGGGTGTGGATTTGCTGCAATTAGCGATCGCCAATCACATTCAATCACAAAACACTCAGCCTTTCCCTAACAAAGGAAGCAATTTAACTAACAGAGAATCTGCATCAACTTTGTTGAAACAAGAACCAACATATAATGCGATCGCTCAGACAAATCGAGTGCGTTTGCAACTGTGCATCTTGAAAAACTATTACCATAAACCGATAATTTCCGAATTGGTTTCTCATTATATGCTCACAGTCAACATCACCAGTGCTATGCTAAATCCCGACATGCAAGATGATGGTTGGTTTGACTTAGATTTGTGGGGTAGACCGCAACAACTTCGCGCTAGTCTGAGTTACTTAGAAAAATTAAAGTTACCGCTTTGGTTAGTTTCAATTCCTGATAGCAATTAATTGAAAATGAATAAATTTAATAAACATAAAGTTTCACTTTTAACCAGACCATCTTTGATTTCCCCAGTTTTGCAAAAAAATAATCTTACTAAAGTTCGTTTGCGCTTGCATATTCCCCAATGCTATCAGCAAGAACCTGTGATTTCGCGGTTAATTTCTGCTCATGGTTTAGTTGTGAATATTACTAAAGCAATGCTGGGAGAAAATACAGATAGACATGGATGTTTTGACCTAGAACTTCAAGGAACCCCATCACAGATTAGCAGTGGTCTGACTTATTTAGAATCTCTAAATTTGACAATTAAAGGCAAGCCTAATGCTGATGGAGATGGTTGGTATTGCTGATTTAGGTAATTTTTTTGTCTTGATTTGAGTAGATAACTGCTCACAAATCTGTAGTTAACCGTGTTTTTCTGAGGATAAATTGCAGTGCGGTTTCTTCTTTGGAAATAATGTCAGCTTTGGCATCCATTCCTGCTTGGATTAGACACTGACTTGAGCTATTTCCAAATGAACGGCTTTCAGGTTTAATTGTCACTTCAAAATAGCTAGCGGCAGTAGGTGTTGCTGCACCTGTATTGTTGGTTTGAGGTGCGATTGCATCTGGAGAAATAGCGTTGACAACACCTTTAAGAGTACCGTAATCAGGATAAGGGCAAGCATCAACTCGCAATTGCACTTTTTGACCAATTGCGACCTTTTTAATTTCAGTAGTAGGTATAGCTGCTTTAATTAATAGAGGAGCATTATCAGGAACAATTTCGGCAATAGAATCGCTCTTTGCTACCACTTGACCGGAGTTGCGTAAATTTAGTTTGAAGATGATACCGTCACTAGTTGCCCGAATCGTGCTATTTTTGAATAAACTTTTAAGTTGTTGCAGTTCTTTGTTAGATTGATTTATTTGGTTTTGCATTTCGGCTTGCCGCTGAATTAAAGCTTGTTTTTCTTTATTCAAAGTAGCGATAGTTGATTCACCTTTGGCTTTTTCTTGAGCAATTTTATTCAAAGCGATCGCTACCGTTGCTTTACTAGGATTAAGAGCGACTTTGGCTGATGCAACTTTCGCTTTAGCGATTTCAATAGATTTTTTTTGAGCTTCGAGTATTGATTTTGTCTGGACAACAATTAGTTTTTTTTGCTCAAATTCACGCTTACCAATTGCCCCAAGTTGCGAAAGCTGCTGGTAGCGATCGCGATCAACAGCCGCAAATTCTAAATCTGCTTTGGCTTTCTGCATATCTAAATTAGCTTTTTGTAAATCTGCTTGAGCTGCTAGCAATTCGTTATTAGTTGTACTTATTCGCTCTTGATATTCGCGTTGGTTGCGTTCCAAATCCGCTGTAGCAGCAGAAACTGAGCGCTCTATCACTGTAGATTCAGCCTTAATCTGAGTATCTAAAGTTTTGATTTGGGCATTAATTTGAATTTGTTGCAATATACCTTGTTGGATATTGCCTTGCAGTTGGCTTTTTTTGATGCGTAGTTGCTCGTCATCCAAGATAGCGATCGCATCACCTTTTTTGACATTCTGATTTTCTTTAACAAAGATATTTTTAACAGTTCCTTCCATATCCGCTTGCACTACCCGGACATCTCCTGTAGGACGCACAGTACCAGCAGCTTTGACTATGACGTTGTATTTCACCCAAGAAGAAAGAGCGATCGCGCTACAAACAGTCCCAACCATAAATATGCCGGTTAATGATGTCCAACGACTAATAGGAGGCAGAAACTCCTGACCATCAATTCCGGGAAGTAATTTTTTCTCATCGGTGTGAAACATTGTCAATTTTAATAAATAACAAATAATTAAGGAATTAAAAAGCTTATATGATCTCCTGGTTGAGAGAGTAACTCTGAAAGAGTTCCTTGAATTTTCAACTTTCCTTGGTCTAATAATACAATCCAATCAGCCCGATTAACTACTTTAGGACGGTGAGTAATCAAAATAGTGGTTTCACCGCGACGATGCTCAAACAACTTATCTAAAACTTGCGCTTCACTTACTGGATCTAATCCACCAGTCGATTCATCTAAAATAAGAATTGGTGGATCTGTAACAATCGCTCTTGCTATTGCCAATCTTTGACGTTGCCCACCAGAAAGATTTGCACCAAATTCTCCTAAAATAGTTTGATATTTCTCAGGCAATTTACTGATAAATTCATCAGCCTCAGCAACTTTACAAGCTCTGACAATCTGCTCAAACGTTACAAATGGTGCTCCTAAGCGAAAGTTCTCCACAATAGAACGACTCCAAAAGTGAGGCTCTTGGGGAACAAGAACCACCTGCTGCCTGAGACATTCAAGAGAAAGGTCTTGTTGGTTATAAAGTCCCATCCGAATATTCCCAGATTGCACCGGATATAACCCAGCAATTAGTTTAGCTAAAGTGCTTTTACCACAACCAGATTTACCGATGATGGCAACAATTTTACCACCGGGAATAGTTAAAGAAAAGTCCTCTATTAAATCCAACCTCCCAGCATAGTGAAAGTTAACCTTTGTACAAATAATGTCAGCATCTCCAGGAATATTTGCAAAAGGCTTTTTCCCATCGTTTTCATTTTCTGGGGTTGCATCTATAACTTCTGTTAAGCGTTGGGTAGCTGTTTTTGCACGAGTAAATTCATCGACAAAACTGATTAAAGTACTAATTAAGGCGACAAAATTGCCATTCATTGAGTTAAAGGCAAATAGCTGCCCTATACTCAAATTTTCTGCCGGGTTAATTACCAAATTGCCGCCGAACCAAAGCAAAATAACGCTACCAATACCAGAAATCAAGCCAGAAAATGTATTATTAATAATTCCAATCTGAATTGTGCGGTATGTAACATTAGCAAGACGACCAAATCGAACTTGGAATTCATCCCAAAATTGTAGTCCCGATGTGGTAGTTTTGAGGGTAAGTGCGCCTTTAAAAGTTTCTACTAAAACACCTTGGGTTTCAGCTTCTTGAACTAAAAGTTCGCGAGTTTTTTGTTGCAAAGTTGGCTGGAAGACTATTGTAGATAAACTCATGACTATAGCAATGAATACAGCCACTAATGTTAGTTTCCAGCTATAGAAAACCATGAAACCAAAAGAAACCAGCGCAATAAAAAATTGGCTGGGCAAACTAACTACAACTTGAGCGACTAATTGATTAATTTGGTTAATATCTCGCAGACGGCTAACAATTTCACCGCTGCGACGCGCTTCGTAGTAAGAAAGAGGTAATCGCAGAATTTGCCGTGCAAATTCCAGAACTAATCCTAATTGCAGACGTTGGGCAAAGTGAGCGATTAAGTTAGACTGCACAAATGAAAGACTGCGAGAAATAAAATTCATCACTACTACAGAAATTGCTACTGTAGTAAGTAACTTTGTATCACCTCGAACCAGCACATCATCTGTGAGGATTTGCAGCAAAAAAGGGGAAGCTAAAGATAGCAATCCCAAAATAAAGTTGATGGGTAAAGCTTGCGCTAGAATACCGCGATAAATCCAAACGCGCTTAAAGAAACGCCAAAACCCACCAATTTCATCATTCTCGTTGGCAAAAAACTTTACCGGATCGGGTTCCAGTAATAACATCAACCAATCTGTCCAACCTTCTGCTACCTCTTCAGATGAAAGATAACGAACACCTATCGCTGGATCAGCGACTACACATTTTTTGCCTTTCTTGCCATATAAAATAACCCAATGATTCCCTTTCCAGTGAATAATTGCTGGTAGGGGTGCTTCATTAATCCTATTTAATAATTGTGGCGAAGTTTTCACAGCACGAGCATTAAACCCAAGTGTTTCTGCTCCCCGTTTCAGCCCTAACATAGTTGTGCCTAATTGTCCAGTGCCTACGGCTTCGCGGATATGATTTAGGGTAAAAGTACGTCCGTAATGTTTGGCAATAGAAGCTAGACAAGCAGCACCGCAATCTTCTTCACTGTATTGTAAAACGTTAGCGTATTTCATCAAATGCTTGTCTTTATTTCCTTGTCCATAAAAAAAGCACCCATCATTTAAAGGTGTCTACGATGCGCGATTTAAATGCTTATTTTTTAAATTTTACACTTTTCTCAAATTTATTTATTCGCTTTACATAAGTTTTATACATTTACTTGATTTGATGTTTTTTTTGCTAAAAATATATCATTCCAAAAAATAGCACATTATATATATAGCGTAGACGCGATCAACCTGCTATATTACCTGACTAAAATACCCCATTGCCACGGCAACAAAAGTGCTGTACATCTGCCAAAAGACAGAATTGTTAATATTTATACTGACAATTTTTTAAATCTACGGTTAGATGGTTACACTGGATAAAAATTGATAGTTAATTTGCCACAGCGACGAATAAAAAGTCACTGTGCAATAATACATACCAAAGAACTCATGTTTTTGAAAGTATTGTTTCCTGGATTGCTTGAGTGCGATCGCAAAAGTCTTGATAGGAAAGCACCCATTTACCTATTTAAGACACTCAATACCAACGATAGGCACACAGTCAAGGAAATCTTGCCAAAACTCTTGACCAAATTCTTCCACTCCTTGAGGAGAGACTATTGGTTTGTGCCAGCGAACCTCTTTGAAACCTAAACTTTGGAATGCCCATTCATAAGTAGCTCTGCTGAGGTAATAGTTATCGAAGCTAAATTTATGGTCACTATCAGAGCTTGTGAATGTGTATTTTATAGGTGTGCCTTCCACTAATGGTGAATCTATGCTTTTGATAAATCCATACTTTTCAGTAGTCAGATAGGAGATAGGGGATTGGGAGTCATTATTATTCATGGTGACGAAACGACCGCCCAGTTTAAGATTGGCAAATATGTTCTGACACATTTTAAGTAGTTGTTCTCTCGAAGAGGCGTAATTAAGTAGATAGGAAGCCACCACCAGATCAAAACTGCCGATTTTACCAAGTTCAAGTACATCACCGGGGATATATTCAATGTCTTGGGGTTGTCTGGTTTCTTCCAGTCTTGCCAGTTCAATCATTTTTTCAGAGATTTCGACCCCTATAACCCGTGCTGCACCTTGAAGTTTGAATTGTCTGGTGTAAAATCCTTCTCCACAAGCCAGGTCGAGAATTGATTTTCCGACCAGATTACCGAGCAGATGAAAGTATGTATATGCCTCAATATGTAAGCGAAACGGCAACTGTTTGGATTTTTTATACTCCTGAGCTATAAAGTCATAGTATGTCATTTTCTTACCCCACTGATAAGCGTAATTGTACAGCGACAAATAAAAAGTCACTGTACAGTAATTGTGATAAGTGTTGTGGTTGCTTTACATAACTTAACAACGTGTCCGCTTCATTTTTAAAACGACAAAAACGGACAACCTTCTCCCAAAGGGAGACGCGGAGCGAAGGCTTTCTTGTTGCGGTTGATCTGTTTGATTGCCCTTGAATCTCGTCAATAACCGCATCAAGAAAGCTCGCCCGTTCATCGTTTGTAGGGGCACAGCATTGCTGTGCCCGTACTGAGGATTTTGTATAAGGTTGTCCGTTTTTGTCCGGGTTCATCCCAACCCCTGAATGCACGTATCCCGGCTGTACCCCGATAAAAGTATCAAGCACCTGCCAAAATTCTGATTCCCCCTCGGTATAAAGTGAAGATCCGTAACGGGAGCGCGTATAAGCCTGCCCTGTAACCTCAAATCTCATAGTGCCAAATTTCTTCTTCTCGCAGCACAATTCGATGCAGACTCAGACGGTGAATAAAGCCTTCCTGTTCTAATTGCCTCAAAATACGAGTAATTGTCACGCGAGTTGAACCCAATAGTTCCGCAATGTCTTCATGAGTAAGACGCATATCTATCAAACGTCCTTGTTCAACTTCACGACCAAACCTTTTAGATAACCATGTCAACAGCTTGACAAGCATGATATCAACTGTTTTATAGCCACGAACAATCATCAATTCTTCAGCTTGTTGGATGTGTGCTAGCAATACGTCTGCAATTTGATCCCATCCTTGCAAATCAAAGATTGTCGCTTGCACTTTCGTGAGACACTCCATCTGATACGGTTCGACTTTTGACAAAGCTTTGCCAACAATATCTCCCGATCCCCACACTCCCAGAGTGACGCTTGTACCGTCTTCGAGATAAGTAAATGTTCGTACAACCCCTGTTTCAATTTTCCACAGACCATGAGTTTGTTGTGGCAACAAAGAGCGACGGGAAAAAGATTGAACAGTATTCTTACTTAAAGAATTTGCAGGAGCCGAGTATAAAGACATTATTGCAAATAATCCTATTATCCGATACATTAACCGTAGTATGAAAAATATATCAGTTTCTGGAAGGATTTACTATGGGGATAGCGGTTGAGAATGTTTCCAAACACTATGGTTCTTTCCATGCTGTGGATTCTGTGAGTTTGGAGTTTAAAACTGGCTCTCTGGTTGCGCTTTTGGGTCCGTCTGGTTCAGGAAAATCAACATTAATGCGGATGATTGCTGGATTAGAGACGCCTAGTTCCGGTGAAATATGGATAGTTGGTGAAAATGCCACTCACAAGCGGGTGCAAGAGCGTAATATTGGCTTTGTATTTCAGCATTATGCCTTATTTAAGCATCTGACAGTGCGGCAGAACATCGCTTTTGCCCTAGAACTCCGCAAAGCTCCGAAAAACAGGATAAAGGTGCGAGTAGGGGAACTTTTAGATTTAGTGCAGTTGAGTGGATTAGGCGATCGCTATCCCTCACAACTATCTGGGGGACAACGGCAAAGAGTAGCTTTAGCGCGTGCTTTAGCAGTTCAACCGCAAATTCTGCTGTTAGATGAACCCTTTGGTGCTTTAGATGCGAAAGTACGCAAAGATTTAAGAATGTGGTTGCGACGTCTGCATGAAGATGTGCATGTAACGACAGTCTTTGTCACCCACGACCAAGAAGAAGCAATGGAAGTTGCTGATGAAATTGTCGTCATGAATAAAGGTCGAGTCGAGCAAGTTGGTACACCGGCAGAGATTTACGACCACCCAGCAACACCATTTGTGATGAGCTTTATTGGTCCAGTGAATATCTTACCCGGTAACGCTGGTATTCAAACAGGCAATTATTCTGTGACAGCGAGCGATCGCGTATTCTTACGTCCTCATGACATTCTCATTCAACCCCAGAGAGTCGAAGATGCAACACCAGCCAAAGTTGACAACATCATTCACCTAGGTTGGGAAATTCGCATCGAGTTAATTCTAGAGTCTGGGGAAAGGATAAATGCTCACCTCAGCCGAGAGCAATTCAATCAACTTCCACTCAAAGAAAACCAGCGAGTCTACGTTAAACCCAAGCAAGCAAGAGTTTTTCCGGCTTATGCTTAGAAAGAGTTAGGAGTAGGGAGTGGGGAGTAGGGAGTGGGGAGTGGGGAGTAGGGAGTGGGGAGTGGGGAGTGGGGAGTAGGGAGTGGGAGTGGGGAGGAGCGGAGTAGCTCTCGTTACAAGGCTCTGACTTGTAATGCTCTTCAGGAGGCTCTGCCTCCACTCCTTGACTCTAGGCAGAGCCTCCCGTATCACATTCCCAGACGAAGCCTGGGAACGAGGCAATGCCCATTCCCCATTACCCATTCCCCATTCCCCACTCCCCATTGCCCATTCTTGCTAAATTCCCGCACCATCGAGAAAATCTTCAATTACCGAATCTGTATTGCACTTACTGTTATCGGTTTGTCCGTTATCTTGGATGACGGACATATGTAACTCAGTTTCCATCTGGACAACTTGTTTCTCTAGAGTCTTGACTCTTTCAAATAAAGCGCGTATGACCTCGGCTTCCACATCCCGGACTTTATCATGAGCCAAAGCATTAACACTTGTGTTGTCTTGACGAGTTACACGTCCGGGAATTCCGACTACAGTTGTGTTGCTGGGCACATCTCGCAGTACCACCGAACCGGCGCCGATGCGGACATTATCGCCGATTTGAATGTTGCCTAATACCTTTGCCCCTGCGCCGACAACCACATTATTACCCAAAGTTGGATGGCGCTTGCCGCTTTGTTTCCCGGTACCGCCAAGGGTCGCACCTTGATAAATTAGGGCATTATCGCCGATGATGGCTGTTTCGCCAATGACTACTCCCATACCGTGGTCAATAAAAACACCCTTGCCAATCGTTGCTCCTGGGTGAATTTCAATTCCCGTAAAAAACCTACTGAGATGGGAAATAAACCGAGGTATAAAGGGCATCTGTATTTTATACAGCCGATGTGCGAGGCGATGAAGCACTATAGCTTGAAGTCCAGGATAGCAAAACAACACTTCCAGCCAGTTACGGGCAGCTGGATCGCGCTCATAAATCGTTCGCAAATCAGTTAGTAGCATAAGGAAGTTTGGATCTTTGTTGCTGAGAAAGATAAAATCAAAAACCTAAATAATTAATTCCCAAGACAGGAATTATGATGGATAATCTACGGTATGTCGATAGATTAAAGGTATTTCATCAGTGATAATTGGGATGCTATCACATCCGTTAGTTTGAAGAAAATTAAGATTGCCGCTATATACCTCAAATCTATCGATAAACCGTAGTATATTGAGTAGAGACTTGAATAGCCCAAATTACGCTCTTTTGGATCTGTCTTCTAAAGTCGAATATGCTTTGCTAGCACTTTTAGAACTGGCAAGCCATCACGATAAAAAAGTTCCTCTGACGATGAGCGAGATTGTTGCCAAGCAACCGATTCCAGAACGCTATTTAGAGCAAATTCTTACCAGCTTGCGACGTGCGGGTGTGGTTAAGAGTCAACGCGGTTCTAGGGGAGGCTTTCTTTTAGTTCGTGAACCTTGGCAAATTACCTTGCTAGAAATTGTCACTTTGGTGGAAGGCGATCGCAAACCGAAAGAAAGCTCAGAACCTCCCACTCTAGAAAAGAATCTGGTGCAAGACATTTGGCTACAAGCTAACAATGCTGCGGTTGAAGTTTTGAGCAGCTATACACTGCAAGACATGTGTCAAGAAAGAGATCAAAGGACACAGCAGAATCCGATGTATTACATTTAGCGATTGAAGAATACTCATATGTGGATTGCGCTCATATACGAGCGAGTTAATCGGACGGACTCGTGCGCGTTCAGTTGAAAAAGATTCCCCAATCCAAAGCGCAAAGCGCTTTCTTGTCGTCAAGCTTATTCCTGTAACACCGGAATTGCTTTATTCTATGGTGGCACAGGGCTACCATCTTATTCTAACAATACCTGATACGATGAGCAAAGACGCGCTCTGTGTCAGCTAGTCGTCAGGAAGCCACATATGAAAGATTGCCCTTATAGAATTTCTACTCTAGCAGCTTTAGATGCAGCAATCCTTGTGGCAAAGCATAAAGATAGTGCGATCGCCTAATTGCGATGACACACTACTAGCTTTGTTCCAACTTCTGTCTAAATTTATTTATTAAAATTGAGTTTTTTCCTTATACCTTGTCAACAGAATCCCCGTCCTTTTTCACCAAAACAGTCAAACACATACAACTAAGAATTAATTTAGTTAGACTTAACGCTTCACTTTTCAACACAATAAAAGCACCTAAACCCATCAGCACAAAAGGTACAAGATAACTACCATAGCGAGTTATCAGTTCAGCTATTGTACTCTGATGAGTTAATTTATCTGCTACATAGCACCAAACAGCTAAAAGCGCAAAAAATATAATAATAATTATTAAGAAGCTGACAAAACCGCTGTTAGCAAACAAAGGCACATAAACACTAATATTGTCACTACCATTAGCAATAGTCACAGCCGCTACACTATAAGTTTGGGGAGCAAAAAAACTAGTAACATTCAAATCATCAAATTCTTCTATTTCCGCCTTTTCTTGAGTCGAAGCATCTTCAGAATTAACCAAACTACTAATACCGATTGCCATTGGCATCAAACCTAGCAATCCAATCCAGTGTGGCGATAAAATCAACCCCCCAAAGAAACCGGGAAGACTAAAAATTACCAACACCGTAAAACCTAAATACTGACCAACAACAATATGACGACGGCGAAAACTAGCACTTACCTGTGAAAAAAACAGTAACAAAATCACAATATCATCAATATTAGTAGCAGTAAACGCCGTAACCCCAGCACCAAATGCAGCAACTAACTCATTCATTCTTCTCTGACTCTTTCTTCGCGTTCTTCTCTTCGAGACGCTTTGCGAACGCGTCTTTGCGGTTCGTTTAATTTACTATATAAATAAGAATTTCCGACAATCCAACATGAACAAGCTAGGGACAGCTTTCATAGAAGGAATAATCGCCTTCTTCTTTACTAATATCGATGACATCATAATCCTGCTGCTATTTTTTTCACAGATAAATACTAACTTTCGTCGCCGACATATCTTTTTTGGTCAGTACCTTGGTTTTACAGCCATCATCATCGCTAGCTTACCAGGATTTTTCGGTGGCTTGGTAGTGCGGCGAGAATTAATTGGATTACTCGGAATACTACCAATAGTAATTGGTCTTAAGCAACTGCTAAGTCCGGAAGAAGAAACAACAGAAGTTCAGACAGTAACCAGTGATTTTAAGCAGTCCCCACACAGAAACCCCATAATATCTTTTATATTGAGTCTTTTGCATCCTAATACATATAAAGTAGCGGCAGTAACGATTGCCAATGGTGGTGATAATATCAGTATTTATATTCCCTTATTCGCTGGTCATAATTTTGCCAGTCTGGGAGTGATTTTGAGTGTATTTTTTGTCATGGTAGGGGTTTGGTGCTTTATTGCTTACCTATTAACCCTTCAACCTACGATTGCTGATATTTTAACTCGCTACGGTAACATTCTTGTCCCCTATGTCTTAATTTGCTTGGGACTTTTTATAATGTATGAAAGAGGTACATTAAACCTACTACCGTGGGTCAAAGCCTAACAAATTTTCGATTGCTAATAGAAGAATTGTTTTTTCCATTACCCATTACCGATTACCCATTACCACTATCCATTACGCTTGATAAACTAACTTCCAACTAACCATCATCAATATTGTGTAAATGATAAACCGCAGTGGGCGTTGAGGCGCGATTTGACAGATTTTAGCACCTAGTAATACTCCTGGAACTGAGCCTATCCAAATCGGTATTACCAGACTCCAATTAACTGTTCCCAAGCTGAGGTGTCCGAGGGAGGTAAAAAATAATAAAATTGCGGCTTGTGAAATGTCTGTACCCACCAATTTACGAGCATCAAGGCGGAAAAAGCCAATCAATACTAGTGCAAACATTGAACCGGAAGAAACACTACTTAAACCGACCAAACAGCCTAAAACTGCTCCTATTGTCATCGTCAGAAAACGACCCAAGTTAGTTTTTAAGTCAAACTTTGGCAGGTCGGGTAGCGTAAACTTGGGGAAAAAGGTAAAAAGTAGCAATTGTACGAGTGCTAAGACTGTAACTAACAGAATCATCACCCCAAGCAAGCGCAGCAGAATATAATCCAGGCTAGATCCACCATTACGCTTAATTAGATGCAAAATCCCCACCCCAAAGAGCGATCCTGGGACACTTCCGAATGCCAGCCATTTGACAACTTGCATGTCAAGGGTTTTCTGTTGATAGTGCTTGACACTGCCAACAATCTTCATTAGTGTGGCAGCAACAACATCAGAACTAACAGCCACCGAAGGGGGAACTTGGAATACAAAAATCAACATTGGGGTGATGAGAGATGCTCCGCCAATTCCTGTTAAACCAACGATGATGCCAACGCCGAAGCTTAACAGTGGTAGTAATAAATAGTCCATACTCCTATCCAAAATGGGGGTTTTTAACTGTGGTAATGCAAACACCACAAATTTTCGTGTTTCTAATTGGATGAGAAACACAAAGGTTATTTAGCGAAAGTTTTGAGGATTTAAGATCCTGACCAAAAAAGCCGTTGGAGTGAGTTTTTTCAGGGCGATCGCACTTTTCCCTTCTTTGAGCAGGTCTTAACTGCCGATGGGACGCTTCTCCTGCTAAACTCTTCCTGCTGACTTCTTTTTCTCGCATTTTACATATAAAATACTAAAATCCGAGTGACTTACCGTATTTTAATCATAATCATAAGCCAACGTCTAGTCCACTGTGTTGTAGATTACCCAATTACATCGATGAAATATCGTGTGAAACTAAATACCCGCTTGGGGGTGGTTACAAAAAATACTTAATGAGTTATTGGGAATGGAGTGTTACGTTATGTATAAATTAAGAATAAAGTTTTAAAATTAATGTAATCAAATGCTATGCAAAAAATCCAACTTTTTCTGCATGATGACTTGGATCGCATCTTACGAATTGTTTACCTCAGTCCAAAGGCATATTTAATATGGAAAAATTAGAAAACGTCACAGGCGATCGCCAACAACAAAAATCGCCTTTGAGCTTTATCAAAAAACTGTTGATTGCTCGCTGGCGTGAACTGCTAATTTTATTTATTGGGGTTTATTTACCTTTGCAAGTCTTTGGGTTACTTGCGTTAGAAGTATGGCAACATGAAGGTGGCTTTCCGTGGGATGTGCCAATATTGATAGCAATTCACAAAACAGCACAGCCCCAGTTAGATATTTTTGCACTGTCACTAACTAAGTTTGGGTCGTTTTGGACTGCAATACCAATTTTTAGTACGATCGCACTGGTGTTATTGTTGCTGAAGCGTTGGCGATCGCTAGCTTATGTACTCCTGAGCGCATTGGGAAGCGCGTTCATCAACCGCACAGCTAAGGAATTCATGCATAGAGTGCGTCCTGACTTGTGGGAATCAAGCGCTCATGAACTCAGTTATGCCTTTCCTAGCGGTCATGCAATGACGAGTATGACACTGATAGCAGTTTTGGTAGTTTTGGCTTGGAATAGCAACTTGCGTTGGTTAGTTTTGATTTTCGGTAGTTTATTCGTGGTTGCGATCGGCTGGACGCGACTTTATCTTGGCGTTCACTTTCCTAGTGATATTCTTGCAGGATGGATGGTTGCATTAGCCTGGGCAATTGGGGTAAATCTGATTATTAAACCGCATTTGACTAAAGCAAGCGATGTAAATGAACAACCAGTAGAGGAAACCTCATTACTTCCGGAAGAAACACAATTATAGCAATCCCAATTCACTTTGAAGAATTGGGAATTATTCGTAGTGAGGGCTTTAGCCCTCATATAATATCAAGTCTGGATGAGGTGCTGATCTAAGCCCACTATCCCCTCAACCCTTATTAGTAGGTGCATTGGTCACTCGTGCATCTACAATCGCTTGCGACACATTCGGGATAAACCAGTTTACCTCACCTGGTTTCAGGACTTGAATACCAGCCTGATTGAATTCAATTGCCCCGGTATCTGCATTTGTCTTCAATACTAAGTTAGTTCCATTGGGAACCTTGATGACAACACCACCATTCAAGTCTTGATTTTGTCCACCAGGAGTGAGGGCAACAGCTTTGATATCGCTGGGGAGAAAAACTCCTTTGCAATCCCATTTATCTTTTGTTGTCTTACCATCAGCCAAAAAATACAGTGAAGCACCCAAGGAGTATTCATCATCGTCATCGTCCAGATTTGGATCTGGTCCGTAGACAGCTAAAGTTTTTCCTGTCTCGTTACGACATTGCCCCCAGTTAATGCCTGACTCAAAGGCATATTTTTGAAACTCTAATTCATTGAGTTTCTTATCAATTTCCTCAGTTGTGAAACCTTCTACAGCCGCATGTGTTTCTTTAAGAGTCTGCAACTTATTAATCTCTTTAGTTAGTGCGATGTAGTCAGGATTTTTGGTAAAACTTGGCGCATCTGCTAATGAAGGTGGAGCAAATACTAGATTTACTAGCAATAGCGCCACCATCAAAATGTATTTGAAATTTTTCATGATTCTTTGCCCCTAATTCTATAAATTACAGCTTTTGATTCTACATAATTCTCGACATTATGGAGGCTATCAAAAGCGAATTTTTGTAAACAACGCTTGTTTGCTACTTAACAATTCATGTTTCACCTTACCATTTGAGCTTTATTTTCGCAAGTTTCGCAAAAAAATTTACTTTTATACTGCTTTTTTACAGTCATCCTTATTAGCTAAAATCGCTTATAAACGTTGAAATTAGGCGATTTGATGAGTTAAGTTTCCTAAATCATGTCATGAGATTATGTATGTTTTGTTACCATTTTTTAATATTAATAATTATTTAAGGTTGACTAAATTTAATAGCCACTATTCCGATGTGCTTCGGGGTAATCAACTATTATCAGGAAAAATTAAAATATTTTTTTTACTAATACTTGATTCTGAAAAAAACATCGTGTAGGATTAATCTGTCTTGAGAAATAGAAATAACGATAAGACTGATTCATTAGATAGATTTCTAAGAACTGAAAGTAAAAGTCAGAAATTGAATAAAAGGAAGATTCTGCCTTGGATCTATCTATGAATGCATCGAAGCCAATCAATACATGCGTCATTCCTCATTACAAATTTTGTCAAAGGAAAATCAAATTGCATCTACCTAGTACACACGGCTTAAAGCCGGATTGCCAATATTTCCCAGAAGTCGTAGTTCAATATGAGCGCTGTTCTTACACCCACGACAATCGCAGCATCAAACATCGGCTTAATCGTTGCCTATATTTGTCAACGGCATCTGGCTAAGTTTTCTGGTTGGTTTAATTGGGCTAGTTTTTGTCAGTATCAACATGACCCAGTTTGCCAATCGCACCGCTTCTGAACGATCCTCACATCGAGAAGCAGAGAAAAATTAGGAAAAACAGCATTTAATCATTGTAACGATCATGAGTTGGCTAATTAGTACTTTATTTATTGGCATTTCTGCCGCTTTTGCAACCACCTTTGATGACAATTTATACTTGACTGCCTTTTTCGGAAAAGTCAATCGTAACTTTCGTCCCAAGCATATTGTTCTCGGTGAATTTATTGGATTCACTGCATTAGTTGTTGCTAGTCTCCCTGGTTTCTTGGGGGGTTTAATCCTTCCAGCTGCCTGGATTGGATTGTTAGGTTTCCTTCCCATCGCGATTGGTATCAGTAATTTAATCAGTCGAGAAGAAGAGGGATCGCAAACTGTGTCAGTTTTAAACTCTGATGATGAACCTCAGCGTCGCAATCAATCACTATGGGCAACTATACGCGATCGCCAAACTTACCGCGTTTCCGCTGTCACCATTGCAAATGGAGGAAACAACATTGGAATCTACGTGCCGTTGTTTGCCAGTAGCAATCTTTCTAGTTTGGGGGTAATTCTATGTGTTTGCTATTTGACTGTTGGGCTGTGGTGCTTTCTGTCTTACTACATGACTCGTAATCGTCTGGCAGCTCCGGTTGTAGCTCGCTATGGTCGGAAAATCTTTCCGTTTGTATTAATCTACTTGGGATTCTCCATCCTAATTAAAAGTGGAACGTTCCAACTTGTGCCTGGTTTTGGAATATAAAATTTCCAGCTTTTGACTTTCCACAGAAAACGCATCCGTCTGGGAAAGTCAAAAGCTGACGATCCACAAAATTCACGCATCAAAAATTAATATGAGCGAGTTAGTTACTGCACTTTTGACAGGGGTAACAGCCTTCAGTGCTACCAACATCGATGATATGGTTCTCCTGACGCTGTTTTTTTCACAAGTGAATGCTACGTTTTGTCGTTGGCATATCGTTGCAGGTCAGTATATAGGCTTTGCAACGCTAATAATCCTCAGTATTCCCGGTTTCTTTGGCGGTTTAATTGTACCGCGTCCTTTGATTGGACTATTTGGCTTACTGCCAATACTAATCGGTATCAAATGCTTGCTCAATTTTGAAGATGCATCAGAAGAAAACGAGGGAGAAACAGCGCATAACAACTCGTTTCTTGCCAAGTTAATCAATGTGCAAGTTTACAGTGTGGCAGCCGTCACGGTTGCTAATGGTACTGACAACATTAGCATCTATTTGCCTTTGTTTGCTAGCAGTACTTGGGAAAGTCTGCTGGTAATTCTATGCGTATTTTTTCTGTTGGTAGGAGTGTTGTGTTATGCAGCATATAAATTAACCCACAACAAAGCGATCGCTCTTGTTATGACTGGCTATGGCAATAAGTTTATGCCTTTTGTGCTAATCGCATTAGGTGCTTTTATAGTAGTAGATAGTGGCACGTTGACTCTATTAAACTTATTCAATGGCGAAATCTCGCTTTCTTTGTGATTATTGCCCATAAAAATCGTCAGCTGGCGCAGAAAGTGACAAAAAAATCATTTTTTGTGCCCAATAATACTTTGCCTTCACCCGCCTGCCATTTAAATTTAAAGAAAGCATAAAAAACTATCTCGGTCTTGTTATATACATTTCAAAACAGAGGAAAATAAAATTTGAATATCTTAGAATTTTCTTTACTAGTTTGGATTGGGTCATTTAGCGCTGGTTTTCTGGGTGCGCTGACTGGGTTAGGGGGTGGAGTAGTAATTGTTCCTTTATTAACTTCAATGTTTGGCGTTGATATCCGCTACGCTGTTGGTGCTTCATTGGTGTCTGTAATTGCGACTTCTTCCGGTGCAGCATGTACTTATATAAAAAAAGGCTATACCAATTTACGCTTGGGAATGTTTTTGGAGGTGGCAACAACAATTGGTGCGATAGTTGGGGCTTT
This sequence comes from Hassallia byssoidea VB512170, assembly GCF_000817785.2. Classification (GTDB taxonomy): domain Bacteria; phylum Cyanobacteriota; class Cyanobacteriia; order Cyanobacteriales; family Nostocaceae; genus Hassallia; species Hassallia carrinoi. The sequence continues at coordinate 21,455 of NZ_JTCM02000080.1, forward strand.
AATTGCTAGTTTTATTTCTATCAAAGCGCTGACGATTGTGTTGGCGATCGTTTTAATTTATTCCGCATACCTTTCACAACAACCTAGACCAGAAAATATCGAAACTGAGTCAACTGACTTTCTGGCAAACTATCTGAAACTCAATGGTACTTACCCAACTCCTGATGGATTGATGTCTTATCAAGTTCAATCTGTCCCGGCTGGGTTTAGCGTCATGTTAGTAGCTGGAGTGCTTTCTGGTTTGCTGGGAATTGGTTCGGGAGGATTCAAAGTATTAGCGATGGATCAAGCTATGCGTCTACCCTTCAAAGTTTCCACCACTACCAGCAATTTTATGATCGGTGTGACAGCAGCTGCATCAGCAGGGGTTTACTTAGCACGGGGTTACATCGATCCAGGATTGTCAATGCCGGTGATGTTAGGGGTACTTCCTGGTGCTTTTTTGGGTGCAAAAGTTCTTGTAGGTGCTAAAACGCAGATTTTGCGAATTATCTTCAGCCTTGTGCTGGTGGTAATGGCTTTGAAGATGGTCTACAACAGTCTATTAGGGGGGCTGTAAAATGTATAAATTTAATTCGTCGGGTTGGGAGTGGAAATCATCGGTACAATCAAAGGTTGAACTAGTTGCACTACCTTTGCAGTCAGAACCAGATTCTGATATTCAAGAGTTAACAGAACGCGCTCACAAAATAACTGATGATATTGATAGTAATAGCATCACGAAAACATCAAGTGAGCAGCAACTAGAAAATCTACTTAGCAATCTTCTCAAATATGGCGTTTTCATTGCTAGTGCTGTAGTTTTGCTAGGCGGTATTCTATATTTAATTCGCCACGGTGCTGAACCTGCTGAATATCAGTTTTTTCGCGGAACACCATCTCAGTTTCGGTCTCCTACAGGTGTGGTAGAAGCTGTTTTTTCAGGTAGCAGCCGTGGGATTATTCAACTTGGACTGCTGCTTTTAATTGCTACTCCCATAGTTCGGGTGATAGTTTCCCTTTTGGCTTTTATTCGCCGGCGTGATTTGATTTACATTTTTGTGAATTTGTTTGTATTAGCGGCTTTGACTTACAGCTTGATAGGTGCTTATTACTAATACTAATTACATAAGTCTTCAGTTAAGGGGTGCGTTGCGTTTTGTTAACGCACCCCAATTAATATATTATTAAACTTTCACATTCGCTCTTGTTATGACCCAAGTAAAAGTTGGTTAATCGAGCTTATATTTTGTTGAAGCTGCTGCGCTAAATAATTTTTCACTAAATCAACACTTTCTAGGGGAAATACTCCTATGAAAACAGCACATATTAAGCTGAATATACCGATAATCAAAGCTAAAAATCGACCAAAACAACCTGGATTAATTTCCGCAAAAAACAATTTGGATTGTCCAATAACAGAAATTGTCAGGAAAACTATTCCCGATATCAAAAAGAAAGTTGTTAAAGGGGAATTAGTCATATTATTAAGTTCATTCATCATTTTTATTATAGCTATTACCTCCGAGGGGGAAAGGTAGAAAAATGATTTTAAATGTTTCGATGTTGAAATATTTCCGCAGACCTGGTGGCGTTCGCACAACATCTTCTCTGTAGAAAGATTGTCATAAATTACACAAATTATCCGGTTATGTCAAGGCAACTGGTAACAGGCGATCGCACTCCACTGCATAGATATCCTTCTATTGGTAGAGTAGACTTTTTCTGCGTTTTCATATAAACTACGGTAAGCCGATAGGATTTATGTAATAACATGACAAGCATCCAAGAAGTCACTCAATTGAGCGTAACCGGACAAACCACCTCTGACGAATCATCACAAACCGCGAATCAGGTCGTCATCCAACCAGACATGTGGAAAAAACTTAGAGGTGGATTCTTTCTAGTGCTTGGATATTTACTATCCCCATTATGTTGGTGGAATGATTTATTATTCAATCTGCCAATTGCTTATGGTTTTGGGTATATGTGTAGTTTATTTTCCCCAAAGTTACTTATACCTTGTTCAATTATCGGCTACTGGCTATCTAACGTTGTCGGAATTGTCTTAATGCAATTAGGGTCTGTAGATGTTTTTCAAAACGAACCCAAAGAACGTAACCTGAAAAAAGAGTTATTCACTGGTCTAGTTTCTTCAACAGTCTTTACTCTAGTGATTATCCTATTAATTCAGTTTAAGATTCTTGATACTCCCGTTTTATTTTCTAATAGTTAATGAAAAGTGGATAGTGGATAGTGGATAGTGGATAGTGGTTAGTGGATAGTGGTTAGTGGTTATGAATACTTTTTACAACTAACAACTCACAACTAACAACTCACAACTAACCACTAACAAACAACACTATCAATTTTTATTAGCATCTACCAAATCTCTCAAATTCAACAATTTGGGAACGTCCTTACCAACAATTAATGGCAACTTGCCATCCCATTTTTCGATTGTTTGTCTTTGGAGTATTTCTGGAGTCAAAGTCTCACGGAGTAAACTGTTCGCTTCAGCCTCTCCTTTTGAAAGATTCACTTTTGCCTGAGCTTGTTTTGATGCTTTCAGCGCGATAAATTCTGCCTGTTTTGCTTCTTGTTCGGCAATTTGTTTTGCTTCCACTGCTTGGCTAAATTGCGCTGAGAAGTGGATATGCACTAAAGAAATATCATCAACTGCAATATGATAAGCAGCTAGACGTGTGGTTAGTGCATTGTCAACTCCTGCTTTCACTTCCCCCCTTTTTGTGATAACTTCTTCAGCAGTATACTTTGCTATTACGGCTTTGAGTACTTCTTCAACCGCTGGATTTATAATCCGGTCTATAACACTTTTTTCATCTCCAATTTGTTGAAAAATGGCATTTACTTCTTCTGGGATAATATGCCAGTTGAGCGCTACATCGGTGAAGACATCTTGTAAATCTCTTGAGGATGCTTCTGCGGAAATTTCCTGGCTTTGGACTCGAACACTCAATTTTTGGACAGTATTAACTATAGGAATGATTGTGTGAATTCCTTCTCCTAGTATTGTGGATTGCACTTCACCAAATTGCATTAATACGCCGCGTTGTCCCGCGTTGATTATTACAAAAGGAGTGAGGAATATAGTTATTAAGAATAAAAGTGCTGTGAGTTTACCAGCACTATTAAAAGTTTTGATTTTTTTCATAGTTATTTTGAAAATAGGTAATAGGGAATTGAGTGTTTAGATGAGGGCTAAAGCCCTCACTACGAAAGTATCAAACACTAGAGATTTTGATAGCGCCCTAAAGCTATTAAAGGAAAGTATTGTTGATAAAGGTGATATTTCAGGTAAAAATGACCGGGAAAGCCAGTACCTGTAAATTCTGATTCGTCCCAAGTACCATCTGATTGTTGAGTTGCTAAAAGGTAGTTAATTCCTTTTTCAATTGCGGGTAGCGCTATTTTCCCTGTTGCCTGACCTGCTGCTATCAACCCTATTATTGCCCAAGCGGTTTGGGATGCTGTACTTTTTCCTTGCCCTTTAAGACTGGGGTCGTTGTAACTGCGGCAAGTTTCACCCCAACCACCATCGGGGTTTTGACATTTGAGTAACCAAGTTGCACCGCGTGAGATACTGTTTTGGTGAGTCTGCGGTGCAACTAAAGCAAAAGCGGAAAGTACGCCACTAGTTCCATAAATGTAGTTTACTCCCCAACGACCAAACCAAGAACCATCCGGTTCTTGTTCGTTGATGAGATACGCGATCGCTTTCTCAAAGCTTTGAGTATCAATTGACTGTTTACATTCGCCCAGCATTTCTAATACTCTGGCGGTAACATCAGCGGTGTTTGGATCGATCATCGCTTTTAAGTCACCATAAGGCACTAAATTAAGCCAATCTTGATTGTTGTTGAGATCGAATGCAGCCCAACCACCGGCTTGACATTGCATCGAAGCAATCCAATTAATACCGCGTGCGATCGCTTGCTGCTTTAATTTTTCATTCGGTAGTTTCGCTATCTGCAACGCCATGACAACTACGGCAGAGTCGTCTACATCTGGATAAAAGCGATTCTCAAACTCAAATGCCCAAGCACCCGGTTTACCTTGATGATTTTTAACTGCCCAATCACCATAATCCAAAATCTGCTTGTCTAACAAGAATTCTCCAGCTTTAACTATCGCCGGATGATCTGCTCCTAAACCAGATTCTATTAAAGCACGAATTGCCCAAGCTGTATCCCAAATTGGAGAAACACAAGGTTGTATTCGGTAGGAATCTTCAGTTTCAATCGCAAAATTATCAAGTGCTTGCAAACCTCTAACGACAATCGGATCGTTAACATCGTAATTGAGCGACTTCAAAGCTAACATTGAGTTTAGCATCGCCGGAATAATTCCGCCCCAATCACCGGTTGCTTCTTGTCTTTCTAAAATCCATTTTTCTGCGGCTTTGATACCTTCTGACCGCAAAGGCATTAAATTCAAGTTTTCTGCTAACTTGAAAGCATTATCCAGGGTGATGAATAAATCTGTCCAATCGTTATTGCGAGGTAATTCAAATTGGATATCTGCACCTTCAACATACAACTCATTTAAAGCGATCGCTGAATCAACTTGATAAATCGGCTTATCATCAAAGACAATTAATAAAGGGACAGTGCTTGACCTTGCCCAACTCGACATTTCATAGATATTAAATGGGAAAGCATCTGGCAGAAGCATAATTGCTGGTGGAATCGAGGGAAGACCCCGCCACTTGTAGCAGCCAATCAGTGCTAAATGAAACTTTGTAAAGATGCGAGTTTTACTGATGCCGCCACGCTGTAAAATAAAATCTCGCGCTTTTCTCATTGCCGGATCGCTTGCAGAGACACCTAGCAGCCTCAGCGCCATGTAAGCCTCTACCGAAGTGCTGAGTTCTCCGCCATCACCGTAAAAAAGTTCCCAGCCACCATGCTGTCGTTGTTGAGAACGCAGGTAGGTTTCGACCTTGTGTAAAGGTCTTTGCGAATCTGTCCCCCAAATTTTATGTAGAAGGACAACTTCAGCGGTGATAGTGACATTAGATTCTAACTCTGCCCACCAATAACCTGCGGGATTTTGAATCGAGAGAAGATGATTTTGGCTCTTAGCGATCGCTTCTGTAACTTGATTGACTGTTACCCTATGTTGAGTTTGCATGTAATATTACTCAATCTTAACAATATTACCGACACAGCATTGAAGAAAAAAGTTCTTTGCACACAATCAGCAAACATAGTATTTTGCTCACAGAGGCAGTGAATTGGCAAGAGGTTATGGAAGGAATTATATTCGGGGTGATGCTCTTATCTTTGGCAATTTGGATTGGATTATTAACTTTGCGGGGTCAGTTTTGGCGAACAGACCAGCGACTAGAGGTAGGAGAAACAATGCTAGAATCATCACCGACGGTGTGTGCGGTAATTCCGGCACGTAACGAAGCTGATTTGCTACCAGTTAGTTTGCGATCGCTTCTACGTCAAGATTATCATGGCTCATTCACCGTGTTCTTAGTAGACGACCACAGCACAGACGGCACTCCAGATATAGCTTTATGTGTGGCATACGCTTTAAATAAATCGCAGCAATTACAAATTATTTCCGCCCAAGCTCTACCTCCCGGCTGGACTGGTAAACTATGGGCAATGCAACAAGGCATTCAAGCTGTAGAGACGCGACATGTCGCGTCTTTACAAAAACCCGACTACTATTTACTAACCGATGCAGACATTGAGCATGATATAGCAAACCTGCGCCGACTCGTTGCCAAAGCCGAAAAAGATAATTTAGATTTAGTTTCGGTCATGGTGCGACTTCGCTGTGAAAGCTTTTGGGAACAACTTTTAATTCCGGCTTTTGTCTTTTTCTTTCAAAAAATCTATCCCTTTCGCTGGGTTAACGATCCAAATAATACGACAGCCGCAGCCGCCGGAGGCTGTATTCTAATTCGTAGAGAAGCCTTAAATCGCATCGGTGGACTTAAAGCTGTACGACACGCTTTAATTGATGATTGTGCCCTTGCTTCTGCCGTGAAGAGGAGGGAGAGGGGGGGAGTGGGAGAGGGGGGGAGGGGGAGACAAGGAGGACAAGGAAGACTTGGGGGACAAGGGGGAATTTCTCTGTTATCTCCCGACTTTTGTACAGACGCGATAACCTGTGTCTCTACTTCCCATTTTTGTACAGACGCGATAACCTGTGTCTCTACTTCCTCAACCGATCGCATTTGGTTGGGATTAAGTACTTTAACTCGCAGTTTGCGTCCCTATCCTTCTTTAACTACGATTTGGGATATGGTTGCGCGTACTGCTTATACGCAATTGAATTATTCGCCATTGCTGTTAGTTTTGACTTTGGTGGGGATGACTTTGATTTATATAGTTCCACCTTTGGGGATTATTTGGGGTGCGTTGATGGGGAATTGGGGAATCGCATTTACAGGTTTGTTGACATGGTTGCTGATGAGTTTGGCTTATTTACCCACCATCCGCTTTTATAAGTGTCCTGTGTGGTTGGTATTTTGCTTGAGTGCGATCGCCTTTCTTTATACTCTCATGACTTTAGACTCAGCTTTACGTCATTGGCAAGGGCGAGGGGGTGCTTGGAAAGGACGAGTGTATCCAGGATAAACTCATTCGCTCAAGCCTTTGAATCTGGGTAAGCTGATATCAGAAATTTAAATGCAGGTGTGGCAAAAATATAAAGGCTGGAAACGTGAACATGAATGGAGTTGGAAACTATGACACCTCAAGAATTTTTAGAAGATTTGGCGCTAGCCGAAACAGACTCACAGAGGCTAGTAGTTTTTGCGCGATACTTGGATACAACCGCGCTTGATAATGCCACGACTCGAAGGTGGAGAAGCCTTTCTTACAGTAACGAAATTCAAATCAAGTCAACAATCTTGCCTTTCATCTAGAGGCACTTGCTGAGGCAGGAGTGCAGTAGTAAAAAGCTAAAACTGAGTAATGCCCCCCTACACTAAAACTGGACAAAACGGGACAGCCTTGTTTAATAGATCCAAGGGCACCCCACGACAACCAAAGGATGTTCGCGCTAGCGTCTTTGAAGGAGAAGGCTGTCCCGTTTTGTCTGATTTTTTGGAACCCCCTTGTCCCCCTTGTCCCCTTGTCCCCTTGTCCCCTTGTCCCCCTACCTATGCCGCGTCTGGGCGATCGCCTGATGCCATGAGTCTAGTAGTGTTAAGCGATGGTCAGCGCTGAAGTTCGGCTCAAACCGTTTCTCAACCTGCCACTGCTGCACAATTTCTGCTTCATCCCAATAGCCAACAGCTAGACCTGCCAGATAAGCAGCACCCAAAGCAGTAGTTTCGGTGATTTTGGGACGGACAATCGGCACACCTAAAATATCAGCTTGGAACTGCATCAGCAGATCGTTGCGGGATGCACCCCCATCTACCCGCAGTTCAGACAGATAAAGCTGAGAATCTTGACGCATAGCATCAATCACGTCAGCCGTTTGATAGGCAATGCTTTCTAGGGCTGCACGGGCAATATGGGCACTGGTTGATCCGCGACTTAAACCTACAATTGTACCACGAGCGTAGCTATCCCAATAAGGTGCGCCCAAACCGACGAACGCAGGCACAAAATACACACCACCATTATCAGTCACGCTGCAAGCTAAAGCTTCAACATCGCCACTATGCTTGATAATGCCGAGTCCGTCGCGTAGCCATTGCACAACTGCCCCGGCAATAAATACGCTGCCTTCTAGGGCATAAGTGGTGCGTCCATTTATAGACCAGGCGATCGTAGTCAGCAACTTGTGGTTGGATAGCATCAGCTGATCACCTGTATTTAGTAACATAAAGCAGCCTGTACCGTAAGTATTTTTCGCCATACCAGATTGCAACGATGCCTGCCCAAAGGTTGCAGCCTGCTGGTCTCCGGCAATTCCGGCAATGGGAATGCGGCTACCGAAAATACCTTCAGATGTATACCCATACACTTGTGACGAACTATGCACTTGGGGAAGAAGAGAACGCGGAATATCGAGAATGGACAGCAATTCATCGTCCCACTGCTGAGTGTGAATATTAAACAACAATGTTCTGCTAGCATTAGTTACATCTGTGATGTGGAGTTCCCCCTGAGTTAGTTTCCAAATCAACCAGCTATCGACGGTTCCAAATGCCAGTTCTCCTCGCTCGGCTTTAGAGCGAGCATCAGGCACATTATCAAGCAACCACTTGAGTTTAGTACCGCTAAAGTAAGCATCAATCACCAGTCCTGTTTTGTTTTGGAATGTTGTCTCATGTCCAGCTGCCTTAAGTTCATCGCAGTAAGCAGCAGTGCGGCGATCTTGCCAGACGATCGCATTATAAATCGGCTTGCCTGTTTTTCGCTCCCAGACTATCGTGGTTTCTCGTTGATTGCTAATCCCAATGGCAGCAATATCACTAGCTTGGATATTAATCCGAGCTAAAGCAACGTTTGCTACACCAATTTGGGAAGACCATATTTCGTTAGCATCATGCTCCACCCAACCAGGCTGCGGAAAGATTTGTGGAAATTCTTTCTGAGCAATGGTCAGCATATCGCCATTGCGGTCAAATATAATACTGCGCGAGCTGGTAGTGCCTTGATCGAATGCCAGAATATATTTAGTCATCGGATATATCTCGAATATCTTATTTTAATGGTATAGAAATAAACTGTATATACATTTAAATATGTGGCAATTACTGATGCTCAAGGAAAGGACACAACTAAAGCTGGGTTTCCTTGAGGGGATTCACAAACACTCTTTCACTCATTGACAGGCTTGTTTTAAAGATCCGCGATGCCCCTGCAATAACCCACGACAAATGTGGACAGCCTTGTTTTGTAGATCCACAGGTCCCCACGAATATTTTTTTATGAAGGCTGTCCACATTTGTCTAGGGAAGACCTCGCCCAACGAACCTGCAAGATGAAGCCTGTCCATTTTTGTCCAGGTTCACGTCCTTGGGCGCAGACTTCGCTACGGAATCTATCACAGCCAGGAAATTTATCATCCCAGAAATTCAGTTTTAAATTACGTTAAAGTTGCAGAGAATTTGGAAACAATACTGGTACTCCCATCGGTTTGCCATTGAGGATCGCTTCTGGTGTGCGATCGCTTTTCTCTATACTCTCATGACTTTAGACGAGTGCGATCGCGTCATTGGCAAGGACGAGTGCATCCAGGATAAACTCATTAATGAGGTTCAAAGGCTCATTAATGAGGTTCAAAGGCTCATTAATGAGGTTCAAAGACTCATTAATGAGGTTCAAAGACTCATTAATGAGGTTCAAAGACTCATTAATCAAGTTCAAAGACTCATTAATCAAGTTCAAAGACTCATTAATCAAGTTCAAAGACTCATTAATCAAGTTCAAAGACTCA
>NZ_JTCM02000007.1:0-77119 GCF_000817785.2 Hassallia byssoidea VB512170
AAACCGGACAGCCATATAGCTGAAATAGTCGTGGAGTTTTGAGGATCTTTAATACAAGGCTGTCCGGTAATGTCGGCGTTTTAGTGTAGGGGTGACAATGCGATTGTATCGGGTGACAATGCGATTGTATCGGGTGACAATGCGATTGTATCGGGTGACAATGCGATTGTATCGGGTATTGCCTTTAATTCTCCGCGTACCTCTGCGCTTACCTCCGCGCTACGAGTGCGTTTAAATTTCAACCCTCAATTCGCCACGATTTTACGCAATAACGAGAAAAGTATCCGATAGGACGGCGTGAGGTTGTAACGTACAACTTGTATAACATGCAACTGCGTATCCAAACTAAGGAAAGATGTGATTTAAACACCTGTGCCATAAAGTAGTACATTGAAAAATGCATCTAGAGTAGCGTTATTATTCTTGACAAAATTACCTGTGCGAAAAATAGTTATTGCCGGCAACTGGAAAATGTTCAAAACTCAGGCAGAATCCCAAGAATTTTTAGAAGGATTTCTGCCCACCTTACAACAAACACCCGACGAGCGAGAAGTCGTTTTATGTGTACCGTTCACAGACTTAAGCGCTTTGTCCAAGAATCTGCATGGAAGTGTTGTACAGCTAGGAGCGCAAAATGTTCACTGGGAAGAAAGCGGAGCATACACCGGTGAAATCTCCGGTCCCATGTTGACAGAAATTGGCGTGCGTTACGTAATTGTCGGTCATAGCGAACGCCGACAATACTTTGGGGAAACTGATACTACCGTCAACCTGCGTCTCAAAGCAGCTCAAAAGTACGGTCTTACGCCAATTTTGTGTGTAGGTGAAACTAAGGAACAACGAGATGCAGGAGAAACCGAATTTCTGATTAGCACTCAGCTAGAAAAAGACTTGGTGGATGTTGACCAAACTAACTTGGTGATTGCTTACGAACCAATTTGGGCGATCGGCACTGGTGACACTTGCGAAACAAAAGAAGCCAATCGCGTAATTGGTTTAATTCGCAGTCAGTTGACAAATCCAAATGTTCCAATTCAATATGGCGGTTCAGTCAAGCCAAATAATATTGACGAAATTATGGCTCAACCGGAAATTGATGGGGCTTTAGTGGGAGGAGCGAGTTTAGAAGCTGCGGGTTTCGCCCGAATTGTTAACTATAAGTAATCCCATGTCCTATCTTCTTGTTCCCACGCTCTGCGTGGGAATGCAAATCTTGGGGCTGCTACGTCTAGCTTTGATGAATGTAGTAAGCACTTTAGTGTTTAAATAAAGCACTGAAGTGCTTACTACGTATATGCCAAGCAATTTGATAATTCGGGGACGCTGTTTCGATTGGGGACAGCGGACTTATCTCATGGGCGTTTTAAATGTGACGCCTGATAGCTTTAGTGATGGTGGCGATTTTAACAGCGTTGCTGCGGCTTTAATACAAGCAAAAACACTGGTAGCCGCTGGTGCTGATATTATCGATATCGGTGGTCAATCGACTCGACCCGGAGCGGCGCAAATATCTGTGGCTGAAGAACTTGAGCGGGTGCTGTCGGTGTTGCAAGTACTCAGAAAAGAAATGGACGTGCCAATTTCTGTAGATACCACAAGGGCAGTTGTAGCAAAAGCATCTATAGAAGCTGGAGCGGATATAGTCAATGATATCTCTGGGGGCACGTTTGACTTAGAAATGTTGTCAACAGTTGCTAAATTAAATGTGCCAATTATACTAATGCATATGCGGGGAAACCCAGAGACGATGAATCAACTCACAGATTATCAGGATTTGATGGGGGAGATTTATAGTTTTTTAGCAAGGCAAATTGCAGCTGCAACAGATGCGGGTATTGGCTTTGAGAAAATAATTATCGATCCTGGTATTGGTTTTGCCAAGAATTACGAGCAAAACTTAGAAATATTTCGCCGCTTGCGTAAGCTCACAAAACTCAACTGCCCTATCCTAATAGGACCATCCCGCAAAAGTTTCATTGGTCGCATTTTAGATCAACCAGACGCAAAAGCACGAGTTTGGGGAACCGCAGCGGCTTGTTCTGCTGCTATCTTTAATGGTGCTGATATCCTGAGAGTTCACGATGTCAAAGAAATGCGCGATGTATCACTAGTTGCTGATGCACTTGTGCGACACTCTCCACATCGTGATTAAATCAGTTAAGAAGTGGGTTTTGTCATGCCTATTCTAGATTTGGATTTTGGATTGACGCAAAAGTTTAAAATTCCAAATTTAAATAAATGGTTTCAATCCCCCGAATTTCAAAGTTGGGGATAATCTCAAATCTCAAATCCAAAATCCTTAGACAGAACCATTCTCAGAAGGACTGCCAATACCTTCAGTACCTACAGTGTCACCAATCATCTGGTCAATTGCTCCCTCTGACATTCCTGGATTGAGAAAGACAACTTTAGCATTGGTACTGGCACCGAGTCTGTGGCTAGCTTCTACGTTTTCTTGAGCTACTAGATACCGAAGGATTTCTTTAGTTTCTGGCTTGGAAGTTATCGCGTCAGAAAGTATCCGAATAGATTCCTTAGTTGCTTCTGCTCTCTTAATTGAAGCTTCCCGCTCTCCTTCTGCTGTGGTAATAGCTGCCTGTTTTCTGATTTGAGCCGCTTGCTGCTCTGCCATTGACTTCTGTACACTTTCAGGTGGTGTAATCCTCTGAATATCTACCCGAAGAATCTCAACTCCCCATTCTGAGCTTACCTGGTTTAAAACCTGCAACAGCGATTGGTTCATCTGATTTCTAGAAGAAATGGTTTCCGTTAAAGTTCTATCGGCAATGTTGGCACGAAGTTCCACCATCACCAGGTTTGTTAGCGATACTTGGATATCATCGATTTTATAAAAGCTTTTCTCCATACTCATGATTCGCCAGTTGACAACGCCATCAACTTCTAGGTAAACGTTATCTTTGGTGATTACATTTTGAGGCTTAATATCTAAAATCTGTTCTCGTGTAGTATCTTCCATCACAATACTATCGACCAAGGGAACAATAAAGTTCAGACCTGGCTTGAGTTTGCGATGATACCGTCCTAAACGCTCGACTAAGGCTTCATTACCTTCATTAATCAGTTTTGCAGACCCTAACGCATAGCCTATAAGCACTAAGACTATAGCAACAATTGGCTCCATATATGCTCCTATTCAGCTTTTGGTAGAATTTAAATTTAATCTAAAGGACACGGCACTAGCTTGTCCTACCTTTAAGTCTAATGTGTTGAATGTGTGTAATCTTATTATCACAATCAGCAGTAAATGGCAAGACACGATAACGCAAGGCAATCGCTATTAAAGCACTTGAGTGTCACGCTGGCAAGTATTTTTTTTGGGAGTGGGGAATGGGCATGGGGCATGGGGGAGGCAGTGCGGTCTTGGGGTCTCCCCAAGACCGCACTGCCAAACCTATGCCCATTGCCCAATTACTTAACTACAAACTCCAGCCACGGTTTAATATTTGCTGGTAACTCGGAAACTAGACGCAACGGCAGTTGGGGTGTAGAAAAAGATTGGGCGTAAGCTGATGTAAGAAAAGGTTGATAAATTCTCGCTTCTGGTGTAAGTTGAAGGGTAAAAGCTAAACTGACACCACGAGTTAGTTGACGCAAAGGTTCGGTTTCTACACCACGCCGTTCTTTAACGATGGTGGTGGCTGCACTTCCTACATATGCTGGGTCGCTAATACTCAAGTGAGTACCACCAATAGCAGTTAGCAGATATTTGGTTCCTCGCAGTTGAGTAAAAGGTTGGATTTGATGGTTTAGCGCTGGGGTCAGAGAGTCTTCGGTGCCGCTTAAGATTAAAACTGGGTTGGTAATTTTACTTAAACCGTTTTTACCAAATAGTTTACCGACTAGAGGATTGAGCGCGATCGCACTTTTTACCCTTTCATCTTTTAATTGTATTTTCCTATCTCCTAAAGGTGCTGCTGTACATTGCAACCAATCTCCCGGAGATTCTCCAAAAGTAAGAGAATTTTGACAATATTGCCGTAAATCCTTTAAGTCTAATTCTCCCCCCACCAAAGCCAAAGCTGTATAACCTCCCAAAGAGTGACCGATCGCAGTCACTTTCTCGGTATTTAGCTTTCCTTGAAGTTGTCCTGGTTGAGAATTTAGTTTCGCCAGTTCATTCAATAAAAATGTAACATCCTTTGGACGGTCAATAAATTCTGATGCTGGCATCAAATCGGCTAAATTACCTGATGCGGAAGCGCTATTAACTGATGTCAGGTTGCTACCAGGATGTTCAATTGCCGCAACCGTAATGCCGTGAGATGCTAGATGACGCGCTAAATATTCGGAAAATTTGCGATTTGCCCCAAAACCGTGAGAAATTACAACTAAGGGTGCTTGGGCTTCACTTCGACTTGAATATATATCTACAGGAATAATTCTATTTCGTTGTCTGTCGGTAAAAGTTAGGGTTTGTAGTATCTCTGTTTCTTGACCTCTTGCCGCCGGGTCGAAAGTTGCCCGAAAGGGTATATTATTGTCAACAGCTAATTCTCGTGCTAACAAGACTCCCAAAGCTTGACTTTGCAAGCGATTGGCGCTAAATTCAACCAATAGAGCGATCGCACCAGTTGCATCTACGGTAACATCTTGTTGTGGGTAAGCTCGTAAAAAACCAAGTGCGCTTAAACCGTTGAATTGTCGCAGCGCTATGTTAAGTGTTCCTTGCAAGCTTTCGACTGTACTACCAGGTATTGCTACTCCTAAGGAGGCAATTAATTGTTTACCTTCTGGTGTTCGCACTAAATCAGCGATGAATTTGTCTGCTACAGCCGGATCTACTTGCAAGCGTCTTGTCAGCAATTTTTGTACTTCCGGTGAGAGTACAGAAGATAAAATTTCCAGCTTTTCTGGTAGTTTACCAGTTTTGGCGTATTTTTCTAAGTCGGCGATCGCTACTGACTGTTCAAATGGACCTAAGCGGATAATAACTCTTTGAGCGGCTAAACTAGAGGGCATCCCCACACCCAAACCGAAAGCTAAAGACAAACTACACAATAATTTGTGTGCGAAGGCAATTTTACGCCGATTTCTTACCAATAGCTGAAATTGCATAGATTTATTTGCCCAAGTTTTGTGACGCGGGTATGAGTACAGTTATCAAAACTAATTGCTGCAATTTTCGTTTGCGATGAATGCACTTCTTCTACAACTTATAGCAAAAATTTACTTTCCTTCTTTTTTCGGGCGTTATATATGTTCAGGTTAGAGTCATAAGAATTATGCGATCGCTCCTTTATGTCCTACAATATACTACACTGACTTGAATCGAACATGAGTCTTAATTTTTACAATTTAATTTGGCAAGGTCATATTTTTACACATACAATCGGTAAAATGGCGATGGGTGTATAAAACATCAGCCTCAATATCATAAATTTATTACTTTATTAAAAATTCAGGGTAAAAAAGCTATCGTTAAACTTCAAATGGCAGACCGGATAAATGATATCGCTTGGCAAGCTCACCTGGGTAGCGTTGCTGCGATTATTCAAGTATTGAACGAAAAATTAGCCAATTCTGGTGTCAGAACCAGAGCTATCTTTGCTGATGGAGTCTTACAACTTCTTTGTGAGGCTCGTACAGTCGATAAACTTGAACAATCAACTCTAGTCAAGCAAATCCAGCAAATTCTCGAATCAATCGCACCGCGTAACATTCGCCGAGTTAACATCAACAGTCGAATTGTTCAAGAACAGCAATTGTTATGGTTAGAGGAAATTACCCGCGCTCCGGAAAATCATTTACTTTGGTCAGAGGAAATTATTTTAGCTCAACCAACAATAATACAGCAAGTAATTCAAGATTTCCAAGAGCGTAAAATCGAACAAGCAAAGCCAAATTTACCCAAGTCGCAATATTCTAGTTCTTTAGTAGTTATTAACAAAAATAAGCGCAGAAAATCCCCCAGTGGACGGATGCTGGATACAGTGGGTTTATGCTTATTTTTATTTGTCCTTGGCTGGAGTGCTTATGTTTGGTTAGGTGGTAGATCAAATTTAACGCCACAACAAGTGCTTAAATCTTTATCACCGACGGTAAAATCGAACGAGCCAGCTTCGACTAACTCTGAACCAGAAATACCACCTTTGGCGGCTATACCAAGTGATTCTACGCTAGATGAAGATTTGTTTGCAGCAGCCGTGAGAATTGCCAATCAAGCTTCTACAATCGGTAAAAATGCTCAAACATCAATTCAATGGTTGGATTTAGCTGCTAGGTGGCAAAGAGCCTCTGATTTAATGAGTAAAGTCCCATCCAATCATAGTCGGTATAAAGAAGCTCAGATTCGCACTAAGTTATATCGAGAGTATAGTGAAGCGGCGCAGAAAGAAGCAGACAAGAGTAAAAAAAGTCACTCATTCAGCAGTTAAAAGTTAGGAGTTAGGAGTTGGGAGTTAGGAGTTGGGAGTTAGGAGTTAGAAGAACTGCATCCATAAATAGATGGAGTTTGGTGAAAGTGAAAAATTATTTATTTTAGGCGATCGCGCACCTCTTATCACGAGGCTTTAAACCATAGTCATCTACACCGGGAGCAAACGCTGACTCCTGAATTTTTCTTCGTAAATCTTACCAGACTGACGCAACCCAAAAATTAATTTCCCAAACTATTGACACTTTATAATACATGTACTACATTATGAATACAAGCTGATGTTTATAGCGGATAGCTCAATTACCAGAGCGCCCATCTTACCCGCAAGGGACGATTTAATTGAGGGTTATCGTTGACAAATAATCCCTTGATTTAAATAAGAGGAGATGCAGGTGAAAATCCGGCTTTGCTATAGATCGCAGTTCAAAATCCTTGTTCACAACTTGCCTAAAAAGGACGACGAATTGAGGGTTATCGTTGCTGTTAGCTTAGATGGTAGAGCGTCTGGGAATACCGGAAGGCGCGGATTCGAGTTCCGCACGGCAAACCAATTAAGAATGAAGTATTTTGCTTCATTCTTAATTAAAAGATTCACTAAAAACTCTCAGACAAAAGAGAAAATTAAAATTCAAAATTTTATACGTGGGGGTAGCCAAGTGGTAAGGCACTGGATGGACAATTGTCCATACTCCTTGGTTCACAAACTTGTCTGCAAAGACCGAAGAATTGAGGGTTATCGGTTCCAAGATTCGTAGGTTCAAATCCTGCTCCCCACACCAATTAAAAATTTTGAATTTTAAATCAGCGAATTTTCATGTGGCGGGTAGCTCAGTGGATAGAGCGCTAAAACATCCTTGTTCACACCTTGTCTGAAAAGACCGACGAATTGAGGGTTATCGACTTAAGTTCGAGAGGTCGCAGGTTCGAGTCCTGCTCCGCTACACCAATCAATTTTAGATTTTCGCAAAATCTAAAATCTAAAATCGGTAAATCCAAAATCTCATGTGGCGGGTAGCTCAGAGGATAGAGCGCTAAAAATATCCTTGTTCACACCTTGTCTGAAAAGACCGAAGAATTGAGGGTTATCGACTGTTAATCGAGAGGTCGCAGGTTCAAATCCTGCTCCGCCACTTTTCATTTTGCCCGTAAGGGCTGGGAGATGAAGTCATGAATTATAAATTCTTTACAAAAAAGAAGACAGGTACACCACAATCTCAGCCTATCCCCGGACGGGAAGCAGAGATGATTCAGGGACGTAGTGGTGGATTCATGTTTGATGCTGGCATTTGGCAGATGTTGCGTCGCTGTTTGCTAGTTGGTACGGCACAAAGCACTTATTATGCCGGAAAGCGAGAATTAACAGAGGATTTTGTTGAGGTTTTGAAGCAGGCGATCGCTTTGAATCCCCGCCGTGTTGCTGAAGAAATATTGTATGCTAGCGATGGACGCGCCATCAACAACAGTGCGCCTATCCTTGCATTAGTGCTGCTGTCGATGGGTGAAGCACCAGAAGCCAAAAAAGCTTTTATGGAAATCTTTCCCCAAGTTGTCCGCACCGGTAGCCACTTCTACGAATGGTTGAGTTACACCAAATCTCTGCGGGGATTTGGCAAGGTGGTACGCGAAGCTGGTAAAAATTGGCTATCTCGTGAAGATGTGAAAGGCTTGGCTTATCAACTTTTGAAATATCAACAGCGTCAAGGCTTTACCAATCGCGATGCATTAAGGTTGTTTCATGTCAAGCCACCTACAGAAGATCATCGCCAACTGTTTGAGTGGGTGGTTAAAGGTTGGGAAGAAATGCCTGTGGAAATTCCTTCGCAGGCGATCGCGCAGATTTGGTGGTATGAATGGTTAAAGCGGAATCCCACCAAAACTCATGAAGCGATTACTCAAGGACGCTTAACCCACGAAATGGCTGCACCTGTGGGCAAAATGGATAAAGCTGCTTGGCAGCTACTTTTCTCTGAAATGCCAATTGGTGCAATGTTGCGTAACCTCGGTTCACTAACAGAACTGGGTGTTTTGCATTCCTCAGAAAGTGCGAATTTGCTGCGCGTGGAAGCTGTTCTCAACAACAAAGAACATCTGCGTAAAGGACGCATCCATCCGATTGATGTTTTGAAAGCGTTGAAAACTTATCAATCTGGGGGAAAATTAGGACGCAGCCAAAAGACTTGGAACCCAGTTCCTCGGATTGTAGACATCTTAGAAAAAGCGGTTGAATTGTCTTTTGATGTAGTCGAACCCACAAATAAAGTCTTCATGCACGCCGTTGACGTTTCTGGTTCAATGGGTGGTATGGTTGCGGATATGGGGCTGACTTGCTGTGAAATTGCCACAACAATGGCGCTAGTTACAGCAAAAGCTGAGAAAAACTACATGATTCGCGGCTTTGCTACGGACTTCCGCGACTTGGGTATTACTGCCAAAGATAGTTTTGGTTCGGCTGTTCGCAAAGCTAGCAATCAAAACTTCGGTGGAACAGATGCATCTGTAGCCTATGACTGGATGATTAAGAATAAGTTTAAAGCAGATGTCGTTTGCTTTTGGACAGATTCAGAATCATGGGCTGGTTACAAGCATCCAAGTCAAGCGCTGGCTAAGTATCGGCTTCATGTGAATCCCGATGTCAAAGCGGTGTATGTCACTCTGACACCTTATCAGATTACCTTGGTAGACCCGAAAGATCCGCTGTCCTGGGATTTAGGCGGATTCGATCCGGGAATTCCTCGGATTATTCAGATGTTAGCTACGGGTGAATTGTAATGGGGCATTGGGCATGGGGCATTGGGCATGGGGCATAGGTTTGGCTGTGCGGTCTTGGGGTCTCCCCAAGTGGAGCACCTGCCGTCATTGGGCATAGGTTTGGCTGTGCGGTCTTGGGGTCTCCCCAAGTGGAGCACCTGCCGTCATTGGGCATTGGATATAATTCTTCCTTGTCCCCCTGCTCCCCCTGCTCCCCCTGCTCCCCCTGCTCCCCCTGCCCCCTGCTCCCCCTGCTCCCCCTGCTCCCCCTGCTCCCCCTGCTCCCCCTGCTCCCCCCACTCCCCCCACCTCAGTCTTGGCGGGTTTTCCTGGTTCACAACTTACCTGAAAAGGACGACGAACTTAGGGTTATCGGTTAAAATCTCCACCATTGTGGGGATCAGCGGGTTCAAATCCCGCACCCGCCGTTATTTTATGATAAATATAAACTTGCTCAAAGGCGATGCGGAAGCCGCCACTTCGCGATCGCACCCCTGACTTGCGATGTGCGACTATACAAACAAAGCTAGCCTCGGTAAGCGATGATGCTATTCTATCGTTGCTAAAATACTGGCAGTGGTGGTGATTGGCAGAATATGTCAGCCAAAGATAGATTTCACGACGTTGTAAAAACTGCACTTGAAAAAGATGGGTGGACGATAACCGACGATCCACTAAGGATTCCTATTGATCGTCTGACTAATATGTTCATTGATATAGCCGCAGAAAAACTAATTGTGGCAAACAGAGAAGGACAGAAAATTGCTGTTGAAGTCAAAAGTTTTTTAAGCCCTTCTACAATGTCAGATTTTCATACAGCGTTAGGACAATTTATCAATTATCGTTATGCTTTAGAAGAACATGAGCCTGAACGTGTTCTATATTTAGCAGTACCAGCAACCACTTATGAAGAATTTTTTACTACTCGTTTTATTAAATTTGTAACTCAACGCAGTCAAATCAATCTACTTATCTTCGATCCAGCCAAGGAGGAGATTGTACAATGGCAAAATTAGAAGAATATCGTCAGTATATTCAACAAGTATTAACAAACTACGCCCAGTGTCGAACATCCCATAACAAAGATGATGAATTGGAGATGCAAACCGTCTTTGATACAATGCGCGATCATTATCAGTTAATCTATGTTGGTTGGGACAAAGGAAAGCGGGTTTTCGGTCCGGTGATGCATCTTGATATTAAGAATGGCAAAATTTGGATTCAGTGGAATGGTACTGAAGATGATATCGCGGCGGAATTAGTGGAAATGGGTGTAGCTAAGGAAGATATTGTATTAGGGTTTCATACGCCGTATATGCGCTCCTTTACAGATTTTGCGGTGGGGTAATTTTAGGCGAGTTGGGGTGAGGGCGCCTAAATTCGACACAAAATAACGAGTGCGATCGCTTATCATTTCTCCAAGTACCGAATACTTAATTAAACGTCCCTAAAAAAGCAATAATTGGTTTCCACTGATACACCAGTCAACACGACAGGTGCATATCGCAACAACGGTAAGCTTGACTCTAGCCCATTTATCAGCAAATATAAACGGCAGTTATTCCCTAACCCCCAGTAAGAAAGCCTAATTCCTCAACCTACCCAGAGGAAGGTATATTTAACCCCCAAGAATATGTCACTCGGAAGTTGCCAGCTTTGCCTTACACGAGTCAAGCTTCAAATTGACGCCTAGCAAGCAATAAAATTTTCGCTTTTTTCGTTGCGAGAAAAAGCACAGAACAGTCTGATGCGTCAAGTTGTCAAGCATAAAGCAAAAGCAAACCATGACATTTGATTATGACCTCTTTGTAATTGGCGCAGGTCCAGGAGGACTAGCAGCAGCTAAAAAAGCAGCCGCGTTAGGTGTCCGCGTCGCCATCGCCGAACAAGAAGCCCTCGGTGGTACCTGTGTAAATCGCGGCTGTACTCCCAAAAAATTCATTGTTTACGCGGCTGATTTTGCCCTTCAAAATCAATCGGCACAAAGCTACGGCTGGAGTGACTGTCAATGGCACTTTGACTGGACACTATTTATTAAGTCAGTACACCAGAAACTTGAAGGTATTCAGCATTCTTTCCTTCAGCAGTTGCAAAAAGCGGGAATTGAAATAATTCACGGTGGTGCAACTTTCGTTGATGCTCATACCCTTGAAATTGAAGGACGCAAAGTCACAGCTGACAAAATCTTAATTGCTGTCGGCGGACATCCTGTGCAACCGGATATTCCCGGTATAGAATACACTATCACTTCCCGCGAGATGTTTCACTTGCCTTATTTACCCAAACGCTTGGCGATTATTGGCGGTGGTTATATCGGCGTAGAATTTTCCAGCATGATGAACGCTTTTGGGTGCGAAGTCACGGTTATTGATACCGGGGAAATGATTTTATCAGGCTTTGATGATGACATTCGCGCTGGCGTTCAAGAAGGTTTGAGCAAAAGGAAAATTCGCTTTATCAGCAACAGCACTGCGAAAGAAATTAAATTCTCAGATGACGGTTTGCTGCTGACTACTACAGGCGACAAAGAAGAAATCATCACCGCTGATACAATTTTAGTTGCTACAGGTCGCGCTCCAAATACCAAGAATCTCGATTTGGAAAAAGCCTCAGTTGAACTTGGGGAAAAAGGAGAAATCAAAGTTGATGAATACAGCCGCACCAATCAGGAAAATATTTTTGCTGTGGGTGACTGTACCAACCGCGTGCAATTAACGCCAGTTGCAATAACTGAAGCTACTGATTTTGTCAATTCAGTTTTTGGCAAAAAGCCGCAAAAACCAAGTTATGATTTTGTCGCTTCCGCCGTTTTTGCCCGTCCAGAAGCTGCAAGTGTCGGCATGTCAGAAGCAAAAGCGCGGGAAAAGTTCGGCAAATCTGTAAAATGCTACCGCAGCAAATTCCAACCGCTATTTTATCAACTGACCGAACAAGATGAGCAAGCAACTATTAAATTAGTAGTTGAAGGCGAGTCTGAGAAAGTTTTAGGCGTTCATATGGTGGGTGAACACGCAGCCGATATAATTCAAAGTCTCGCGGTTGCCATTCGCAAAGGTATCACCAAACAAGATTTGGATGACACAATTGGTATTCATCCGACCACAGCCGAAGAGTTTTTGACATTAGATTGAACTAGGGACTAGGGTTGTGTTTTCGCTCCTGCCCGACACCCGCGCATGGTGCGGCTATACGAGCTTAGTCCGCCTGCGCGGACTAAGAAAAAAGGGTTTTTAGCCTACCTTCGCAGGCTTTGTTCGTATAGCCTCAGGCTTCCAGCCTGAAGGCTTTTGGGGTTTGAAAACACGCCCTAGGGTTGTGTTGCCCTTTTAAGCTTTTCTAGAGTTCAGTAGTTGGGTAGAATAGCAAATGCGAAAATCTGCATCCGTACTTCTACCCAAAAAGCTGCAAGTTCCGAGTTCCAAGCTCGAAGTTTCGAGTTCCGAACACGAAGTTTCGAGTTCTGAACACGAAGTTTCGAGTTCTGAACACGAAGTTTCGAGTTCCAAGCTCGAAGTTTCATGTTCCAAGCTCGAAGTTTCAAGTTCCAAGCTCGAAGTTTCAAGTTCCAAGCTCGAAGTTTCAAGTTCCGAACACGAAGTTCCGAGTTCCGAACACGAAGTTTCGAGTTCCGAACACGAAGTTTCAAGTTTGATACCGTATCCGTCAATAAAAAGTCACAAACAACACCGCAATAATCGTAGAGACGTTCCGCCGGAACGTCTCTACAACGTGTGTCCCAACGCCGGATATGATATTAAACACGAAGTTTCGTGTTCCAAGCTTGAAACAATCTTTGGTAGCGTAACGCACCCTACAAAAATTGCACATTAATAAATTCATAATTTTTAGCGATCGCCCACCATCAATCTAGGGGCGGAAATCTCCGCTAACACTCTTCTGATGAATTTTGTTTCAATAGTTATAGAGAAACAATTAGCGAAGTTGTCCTATTTGCAGGAAACATAATTATTATGACGTATGATTACGATTTGTTTGTCATTGGTGCTGGTTCTGGAGGTTTAGCAGCTTCCAAGCGGGCAGCTAGCTACGGTGCAAAAGTGGCGATCGCTGAAAATGATTTAGTCGGTGGAACTTGTGTGATTCGCGGCTGTGTTCCCAAAAAACTCATGGTTTACGGGTCTCACTTTCCCGCATTATTTCATGATGCCGCAGGTTATGGCTGGAAAGTCGGTGAAGCTGAGTTAGATTGGCAACATTTCATTACTTCTATAGATAAAGAAGTCCGCAGGCTATCGCAACTGCATATCGATTTTCTAGAAAGAGCTGGCGTCGATCTCATTCCCGCTCGTGCTAGTTTAGTAGATCCTCACACCGTAGAAGTTGATGGACGCAAAGTTACCGCAGAGAAAATTTTAATTGCTGTCGGTGGGCGTCCGGTTAAACCAGATTTACCTGGTATGGAATATGGCATTACTTCTAACGAAATTTTTCACCTGAAACAGCAACCGAAGCACATCGTCATTATTGGCGCGGGTTACATCGGCACAGAATTTGCTTGCATCATGCGTGGTCTGGGTTCCGAGGTGACACAGATTACTAGAGGTGACAAAATTTTGAAAGGTTTTGATGAAGACATCCGCAGCGGAATCGAAGAGGGGATGACGAATCACGGCATTAAACTGATCAAGAAGAATGTGATCGAAACAGTTGAGAAAGTGCCGTCAGGAATAAAGCTGACTTTATCACAACAAGACCAAGAACCGATAATTGCCGATGTGTTTTTAGTCGCAACCGGTCGGATGCCGAATGTTGAGGGATTGGGTTTAGAAAATGCCGGAGTCGATCTTGTTGAAGGTAACATCGAAGGACCCGGATACAGCAATATGATGGCGATCGCTGTCAATGAATTTAGTCAAACTTCCCAAGAAAATATCTTTGCCGTCGGTGATGTCACTGACAGAATTAACTTAACTCCGGTAGCAATTGGTGAAGGTCGCGCTTTTGCTGATAGCGAATTTGGCAACAACCGCCGTTTATTCAGCCATGACACTGTTCCTACAGCGGTATTTTCCAACCCAGAAGCGGCTACAGTCGGTTTAACCGAAGCCGAAGCACACGATAAATACGGAGATGCAGTCAAAGTATATCGTACACGCTTCCGCCCATTGTTTCATAGTTTAACGGGCGCTCAAGAAAAAACGATGATGAAGTTGGTAGTCGATGGCAACACCGACAAAGTATTAGGCGCTCACATGGTCGGAGATAGCGCAGGTGAGATAATTCAAGGTGTAGCGATCGCCGTCAAAATGGGTGCAACCAAAAAAGATTTTGATGCCACCGTCGGTATCCATCCCTCATCAGCAGAAGAATTCGTCACCATGCGCTAATACGATTTTGGATTTTAGATTTTAGATTTACAGATTGGATCTAAAATCCATTCCCCACTCCCCACTCCCCACTCCCCATTCCCCACTCCCCATTCCCCACTCCCCACTCCCCATTCCCCATTCCCCACTCCCCATTCCCCACTCCCCACTCCCCCACTCCCCCACTCCCCCTTGCATTACATCTACCTCCACGGCTTTGCTTCGAGTCCAAATTCTGCCAAAGCGCGGGATATAAACTCGCGCTTTGCCCAAATTCACACTCCGTTAAAAATTCCCGATTTGAATTTGGGTGATTTTTCTCATCTGACAATCACGCGGCAGCTAAAACAAGTTGCCGCTGAATTTCCCTTAAATGCTGCTGAGGTGACTTTGATCGGTTCGAGTTTGGGTGGTTTAACCGCAGCTCATTTAGGACAACAATATTTACAAGTGCAGCGTCTGGTTTTGTTGGCACCGGCATTTGGATTTTTATCTCATTGGTTGCCAAACTTGGGAGATGAAAAGTTGCAGCGTTGGCAACAAGAAAAATATCTAGAAGTTTACCATTATGGTGAAAAGCGATCGCTTCCCCTTCATTACGAATTCGTTACCGACGCGCATCAATATCAAGAACGACAACTGCAACGTCCCATCCCTACCCTAATTTTGCACGGAAAAGAGGATGAAGTTATCCCGATTCAAGCAAGCCGCGACTTTGCATGTTTACGTCCTTGGGTGGAGTTAGTCGAACTTGACAGCGATCACGCTTTAGGCAGTGTCACATCAGAAATTTGGCAAGCAATTAGATTGTTTTGTCAATTGCCATAAAGCTGTAAAATATGAAGTTCTCACATAACCAATTTTCGTAAGTCAATAGTCCAAAGTCAAGAGTCCAAAGTCCAAAGTCCAAAGTCCAAAGTCAAGAGTCCAAAGTCCAAAGTCCAAAGTTTTTGCACCATTGACCATTGACTATTGACTATTGACTATTGACTATTGACTCCTAACTAACTATGCTGCCATTTATCCGCTCAGATTTAGCTAAATTTAGTGCTTACAAACCTCATCCCGGTAGTAGTACAGCAGAACCAGTTCCATCGCAATTGGATCGGCTGGATACGAATGAAAGCCCTTATGATTTGCCACCTGAGTTAAAAGAAAAGCTTGCGTGGGAATATCAGCAAATAATCGAAACGAACCGTTATCCTGATGGCGGACATGAGACACTGAAGAATGCGATCGCTCTCTATGTCAATGAATCAGCTAACCTTGCGCCATCTTTTTTCACTGCTGCTAATATTTCTGTAGGCAATGGTTCAGATGAACTAATTCGCTCAATTTTAATTGCCAGTTGTGTGGGGGGAGAAGGTTCGGTTTTGATTGCTAATCCCACTTTCTCGATGTACGGGATTTTGGCGCAAACTTTGGGCATTCCCGTTGTGACGGTGGGTAGAAATGAAGCGAATTTTGAAATTGATTTACAAGCGGCTGATAAAGCTATAGAACAAACGCAAAATCCGCCGATTCGGGTGATTTTTGTAGTTCATCCTAATTCCCCCACAGCCAATGCTTTAACTGCAGCAGAATTAGCATGGTTAATAAATTTGAGCGATCGTATTTTAGTAGTAATTGATGAAGCTTACTTTGAATTCAGTCAGGATACCTTAGCTAGCGAATTACCACAACGTCCTAACTGGATAATAATGCGGACATTTTCTAAAGCCTTCCGCTTGGCTGCTCATCGCGTTGGCTATTGTCTGGCTCAACAGCAGTTGATCGCTATTCTAGAAAAAGTGCGCTTACCTTACAATCTTCCCAGCGTCTCTATCGCTGCGGCGTTAATTGCTCTGCAAAACCGCCAATTGTTATTAAAGTCAATTCCCCAAACACTCGTTGAACGAGCCAAACTTATCGAAGCTTTATCTCAATACCCAACATTACAAGTTGCCGAAAGCGCTGCTAACTTTGTTTACCTGCGACTAAAACCAAATGCTTTGAACCAAGAAGACGATTATTTAATAAATCTTACCCAAAAGCTGAGAACTGCCGGCACTCTTGTGCGACACATCAGTGGAGGATTGCGAATTACAGTAGGAACCCCAGAGGAAAACCTCCGCACGCTGAGTCGCCTACAAACTGCTTTAACAAATCTTTAATATTAACAACCAGCTTTCAAAAAGGGGTGCATGGGAAAGGGGAAAGGGAAGAAAAATTTTTAATACGTGCTGGTACGCAGTTTATGTTGGCTAGTTAATTAAACCGGGTATACTCATCGCTGCCCAAACGCCGTACTATTCCCACTGTTTGTGGCAGCACACCTACCAAAAGAGCAAAGGCAATATCAGGCAACTTATCCACCGTTTCTGGTGGAAAGTATTGCTCAAATTGATCGAGAATCTTTTGGACTCGTTGCTGTGGCAGTGGGTTTTCTGTAATTTGCTTGATTAACCGAATCCACTGGCGTCTAATCAAGTAAGCTTTTTGACGCTCGTCATAAGAGTCGGGAGTCAATAGCTGCAAATTACCTATCGGCAATAAATTTTGACAATCGCGATCGTAATCACCTCCCACTGCTGCGCCGGGTCCTGCAAATTCTGCATGGTAGCGTTTGAATAGTATTAACCCATTTCGCCGACGACTGTTAACGATAAAGACCTTTCCACTATGCAGCTGTGTGAGGATATCCGAGCCTGGAGATTGCTCAGTTCCATCAGGCATGACAATATAGTCAAGGAAACTAGTTTCAGGGTAATAAGTTGATACCATAGCAGTTTGATAGCGTTGGCGGTTTTCGCTATCCATGTTTTCTAAAAGTTTCAAAGAATTTGGTAGTAGTCTGCACTTCAACACTTAACTTGATTTAAATCAAAATGATTGGTTTTATCTTAATTATCAAGACTTTTTGCTTTATTTAACTAAGATAAAATTAAATGGACTTTTTTCAGCAATTAAATAATCATATTTTATGAGATTTAACTGACTTTGTCTTGATTTCAAGGAGTTGTTTTTTTAAAGTTTTTATAAAGATGAATATCTCAAATGCAAAGTTCTTATGAGGGATTGAATCTTATTTATCGTATTTATACTAATATTACAATCACAATCACTTTATTTGTATCTAAAGAAAATTATTTTTTAAGATTTGGATATCTCAAATTCATATCATATAAATCAGCTAAATATTACATGATTATTTAATTTTTATTAAATAGTATATTTCGGAAAAAACTATAAGAGTGATGCATAAAAATAAAGCGTTTTCTCCGTGTGATTACTACCACTTAGGTACACGAGCGATCGCGATCGCGCTTATAAACCCCATTCGGCACAAGCGAGTGTTCGCGCCCGTCGATATCGCATTGCCACAATACGTATAAGCACGTATAAGCATTTATTTCTTCTTTCTTGGCGAACGCGCAACGCGTGTCGCAGACAAGCGCCTCTCACGAGTGGGAGAAGGTGAGACCAAGGCGAAGGTATTATGCAATCAAAAAAATTATTCCTTTTAATTGTCACAAAGTACATATGTGAATGACAAAAGCTGTGATAATTTAATATTTTGTAAACTTAATTAATAACTATTTATTTATGCAGAAAAAAACGAAAAGATATAATTTTTTGTAACAATTAAGCATTCAGAAAATATCCCTCTCTATTGCCTGAATGCGAACAGCAAGTTACTAGAAGACGCACTTTTGGCGATGCGTCATAGGTTGTTCGCAATATGCAGGGGCGATCGAGGAGTGAATTTACAAAACTGAAAAATTTAGATAGTCTCAGAATGTGGCAAGTACTTGTGCAAGAATATCTGTCGGGAGCGTCCCAGAAAAAAGGTATTCCAATAAGATTCGACTTGATGCACCTGATATCCCGCCTTAAAATAAAGCTGCCGTGCCTGATGGTTATTTTCCAAAACGTGGAGGTATAAGTCTTTAAAACCCCACAACAGGGCAACTTTTTCACAAGCTTTAAGCAACTCCGACGCAGCACCCAAGCGACGATATTTTGGGTGAACAGCTAAATTAGACAAATAAGGAAAACTCTTGCCAACAGCCGTCCAAGAATCACCAAAACGCACACCCAGTTCTACAGTTCCAACTAAGTTATCAGTTGTAGCAGTAGTATCAACGGCAACTAAACAAACGTGATGGGGTGCGCTTGATGCTAGACGATGCCTTAAGTCTTCGTAAATACCCAAACGTAGCAACGGGAAAGCCCATCCCCAGATACCATTTGGCGAGTGAAAACTTTCGGTAATGATTTCGGCAACATTAGTCAAATCAGCAGGAGTAGCCGCACGAATTTGAAATTGGTTAAAAGGTTGATCGGCGGCAAATACTTGCAGTTGGTGGGATGGGTGAAAAAACCAGGGTGTCGTCAAAGCTAATTTAGTATTGATTTTATTCTGTGGAAAATCTTATATAATATCCCAAAACATCATCAAATCTGGATGAATTGCGTTCTTCTATTAAACATTTAACTTAGCGCGTGAGATTTTAATTTTGCGTAGTATATGAGGAATTGAGTGTATCCCCAAATTCCTGTGTCTTTGGTGCGATCGCTCAAAGCTCCGGTACTTGTACAAAACTTGACCTCTTAGGATACGCAATTGCAATGCAATTGCGGATGAAAACACCTTCGTAAGCTTTGCATCATAGGGACGTGGTAGCCAATTAAAATGCCAAAAAAGCAGTTTGTCAGGGCTTTATGCTTCAAAAGCATCTATCTAAATAAAGGTTTAAACATTCCCAGCAAAGGTAAAAGCGTACAAAGCACAGAAAATTTGCTTTTTGGTCATATTCTGATGTGTGATTATTTTTGACAATAATATAACTCAATCATCCTAAACTATGCTTGCAGTATCTGCCATCAATCCGTAGCAAGCGATCCGGATTAAAACTGAGCGCCATCTTTTTTGCTCAAATATTGACATAAAGATAATTAAGCATTTTATTATAGATGTATTTGTCTTCTCTAATAGTTAAGTTTTGTGAAAAAATAACTGGATTGGGAATCAACTTCATAGCGAAATTTTTATCTGATGTCAACCCCAATACAATAGTGGGCGTTTGACTAGAGGATGCTTACTTATACAATACAATCGTCCGCAATCGCCAAAAACTCGGTTTTTGCGTTCGTTATGGTAGGCGATCGCTCTTCGTGCCGCCAAGAGATTTTCGTTCGTAGCGTTCATTTAGCTTGATTTGGGATACGATAGCGCGATCGCTCTTGGCGTGTCCTAGTAACTGGGTTTCAACAATGGCGCGCATATTCCTAGTAATCTTCAATTTTCCTGCACTACCACCTGACAAATGGTTCTCATTGCTCAATTGTCAATCTTATACTTGTCTAATAGTATACTGAGGTTTGAAATATTATTCTTGTAATATTGCTGATACCATGACTGCCATAAATAAAATTTACTTGCAAATGTTAGTGCAACTGTTGCGGGGGGAAAACTTAATATGCAGCTCCTGTGTGGATTTTTAAGCCAGATTGGAGATCTGTATCGCGATAGAAGGTGAAGGGATTAGCAAGCAAATATGTATTCTGTAACAGTAATGACAACCAAATTGATTGGGGTGCATCAAAGCAAATGGCGATCGGCATCTTCTATTGAGGCGAATTACTGTGAGTAAACGCTTTAGAACGAAGCCGTCATGTAGCCAAACAGCCTATGGAGTCGAAATGTGCTATTACCTGACTCAGAAACATTCTCAAGAGATCGGATTATTCTTTAACCGACTGCCGTTGCAGCAGGAAAGCGGTGCATGAAATCCCAATCAAACAGTAAGCCGAAAATTTTGGTTGTCGATGACGAACCAGACAACCTTGACTTGCTTTACCGCACCTTCTATCGCGACTATAAGGTGCTTAAGGCATCTTCTGGTCCAGCGGCATTAGAACTGCTTCAGCAAGAAGGAGAAGTCTCCGTGATCATCTCCGATCAGCGGATGCCAATGATGAGCGGTACAGAATTTTTGAGCCTAACCGCGACTCAATATCCAGATATCATCCGGATTATCTTAACTGGCTACACCGATGTCGAAGACCTGGTGGAAGCAATTAATGCTGGTAAAGTATTCAAATATGTCACCAAACCGTGGGAAGCAGAGGAACTCAAAGCAGTGGTACGCCAAGCTTTGGATACCCATAACGTTCTCAAAACCCGCACCCGCGAACTTACCCGCACCCTGCGTCAAGAATCGCTGCTGAACACCGTCACAAACACGATTCGCAGCGCCTTAGACTATCGGCAAATTCTGCAAGCAATTGTGGATACCGTGGGTCATATGCTGGAAGTGGATGTCTGCTTGTTGCGTCCTTTCCAAGATGGGCAGTTGGTGGATGAAAATTTTATTTACCAAAGAGCGGTTGAAGAGGAAAAGGAGACAGGGGGACAAGGAGACAGGGGGACAAGGAGACAGGGGGACAAGGAGACAGGGGGACAATTCTTTCCCCCCATCTCCCCATCCCCACGCCAGTCGCTACAACGGAGGGAACCGGAGCAACGCGCTGGCTCCCCTCTCCCCATCTCCCTCTCGCCCACTCCCCCCCTTCCCCCCTCCCCCCATCCCGCTCTACTAGCGCAGACAGTATGGGAAATCCGGGAAGTGCAGGTGATTCATGATGTTGCAATAGATGAGCGTATTCAGGGCGATACTGCCGAACTATTGAGTCGGGCTGCTGCTTTTGCTACAGCTAAAATTTGCTCTAGCTTGGTAGTTCCACTGATTTGCCGACAAGAACTTATGGCGGTGCTGGCGCTGCACCAGTGCAAGCAGCCCCGCGTGTGGTCAACAGACGAGGTGCAGTTAGTGGTGATGGTGGCGGATCAGGCAGCTTTAGCTTTGTCTCAAGCTTATGCTTACGAGCAAGTGCGTGCTTTGGCGAAACGGGAATCGCTAATTAATACGATTACGAGCGCGATTCGCTCTAGCTTAGATCCTGAAGATATTTTTGCAGCGATCACCCAACAATTAGGACAAGCCTTGCAAGTCGATGGCTGTGTTTTGTCTTTGTGGACAGAGGAAGATGAGTATGTCAAGTGTGTGGGCTTGTATGAAAGTTCTTACAGTTCAGAGGATTCTTTCAAACTAGATCATCCTTGGGAGACAGGTAGTCATAATTACATAGACAATCAGGAATTCCCTCAATCTCAGTCACCGATTCACTCTAATCCAATTCTGCAAGAAATGTTGCGGACACAAGAGCCTGTGGTAATTACGGATATGAGCCAGTGTCCGCCAGAAATCAAGGGGTTTGATTTGCCCTTAAGAGGAAAAGCGCGATCGCTCATGGTGGTTCCTTTACTGGCTGATGGCAAAAGCATCGGTAGTATTACTCTGCGTCAAGATAGCAGATCGCGCAAGTGGCTGCCTACAGAAATTGAGTTAGCAAAAGCTGTCGCAGCTCAAGCGGCGATCGCTGTACAGCAGTCACATTTATACCAAAAAACTCGCGAACAAGCTGAACGCTTGCTGCAATTAGACAAACAAAAAACCGAATTTTTCCAAAATATTTCTCACGAGTTCCGCACACCTATAACCTTAATTCAAGGACCACTAGAATCAGCGGTAGCCACAAAAGAAGGATTATCATACGCCCAAAGTGCGATCGCCTTACGCAATTCCAGACGCTTGCTAAGATTGGTAAATCAACTACTCGATTTGCAACGCCTTGATGCTAAAAGGATGCAGCCTAGTTTCCGTCCCTGCGATTTAGTTGAATTTGTCAACCAAATTGTCGAATCGTTTCGCCCTTATTGCGAGAAAAAGGGACTGAATCTGATTACCGAACTAGAACCATCTCCTAAAGTATATTTGGATATGGAAAAATTCGACAAAGTACTTTATAACCTGCTGTCGAATGCCATGAAATTTACAGACATAGGTGGTAGTATTACTGTGAGATTGCAATCTCAAGGCGATCGCTGTAGATTGCAAGTACAAGATACGGGAATTGGCATTGTTACTGAACAAATTCCCCACTTATTTGAACGCTTTCGCCAAGCTGAAGGAACTGAAAATCGCCAGTACGAAGGTAGCGGCTTAGGTTTGGCTTTAGTTAAAGAACTCGTGGAAATGCACGGCGGTAAAGTCACTGTAGAATCAGTTTACGGCAAAGGTACTACCTTTAGCTTATGGCTGGTCAGCGGAAACGCTCATCTACCGTCTGAACAGTTGCTAGAAGCGCCTTGTGAAGTAAACATCAGCCGCGCTAACGTTGAATTAGCTGATTTAGAATTACAATCAATAGACGAATTTGAAAATATTAAAAAAGACTTATTAAATAGTGTTAACAATCAAGAAAATGAACTGAAAATTGGCGAATCAATTTTGGTCGTAGATGATAACCCAGATTTGCGGACTTACGTATCAGAAATTCTCCGCGCTAATGGCTATCGAGTGCATACAGCGCGTAACGGTTCCGAAGGATTTCTCATGGCTAAGGAAATAATACCACGCCTGATTGTCAGCGACTTGATGATGCCTTTGGTGTCAGGTATGGAGATGATTCGGATGATCCGCAACGAGGAAAAGTTGAAAGGAATTCCAATTATCTTGTTAACGGCGAAAGTTGATGAAGAAACCCGCATCGAAGGTACAGAAAAAGGTGCAGATGCTTATTTAGCTAAACCATTTAACGATCGCGAACTTCTAGCTGAGGTGCGAAATCTCTTAGCTTTGAAAGAAAATGAACGCCGAGTTTTGGAGTTAAATACTTACCTAACAGAATCGGTGCTTAAGCGCTTTTTACCAAGTGCGTTGGTGCAAAAAGCCGCAACCGGAGATTTAGTTTTGGATTTGCGACCGGAACCGCGTTTGATTACAGTTTTGTTTAGTGACATTGTGGGTTTTACTCAACTATCAAACACCCTCAGATCGCGACGTGTAGCGGAATTGCTTAATGAATATTTAGAATCAATGACCAAAGTGGTCTTTGAGAATGGCGGCACTATCGATAAATTTATGGGAGATGCTATCTTAGCTTTATATGGAGCGCCGGAAGAACTAACGCCTAATGAACAGGTGCGTCGGTCGATCAACACAGCAAGAGGAATGCATCGCTCATTGAGTGAGTTAAACCAGCGTTGGCGAGAACAAGGTATATTTGACTCCGACGGACGTAATGGCTTACAGTTTCGCTGTGGTATCCACCAAGGTACAGCAGTTGTCGGGATGTTTGGTAGCGCCGAACGTGCCGATTATACAGCGATCGGTCCTTCTGTGAATATTGCCTCCAGATTGCAAGTTGCTGCTGTTCCTGGTACTATCCTCGTTTCTGCTGCGGTTGCAGATTATTTGGATGAAGATGAAATAACTAAAGGTAGTCCGTTAGAACTTAAAGGAATAGATGAAACAGTTCTCACGTTTGCTGTCAAACCAGAAATAACAGTTAGTCGATAGTGGATAGTGGTTAGGAGTTAGGAGTAGGAGTTAGTAGTTAGTAGTTAGGAGTTGTAGAGACGTTCCGGACCGAACGTCTGTACTAAAGTTAGGAGGAGCGGAGTTAGTAGTTAGTAGTTAGTAGTTAGTGGTGAATATTTTTTTACCAATTACCAATTACCAATTACCAATTACCAATTACCAACAACCAACAACCAATTATCTAATATGACTCAATCGGTTGACCAAACTGCAATAAAAGATGTAACATCAAGGCGACATAACGATCCGCCGGGTTTGTGGATTGCTGTAGTCACGAGTTCAGTTGCTTTGCATTTGCTGGTGTTCTGGCTAATGCGCTATAATAATGGGTTTGGTCTGTGGTTTCCACGAGATAGTCAAGCAATTGTTCCGATTGAGGTTATTGAAATTTCTCCTTCCTCATCAAAAGCTAAACCAGCAAAACCACAATTAAAAGCTAAAACAGTCTCTCCACCATCAGCAAATCAACAGTCTTCAACAGTCACGCCAAGAAATGAAAATTCTGGCGGGATAAATTTTGGTGCAAGTCGTCAACAAAGAAAAAGAAACATTTTTGCCTCTAAACCTAATACTAAATTCGTTCCTAAACAATCAGTTCCCACACCCAAGCCGATATTCACACCCACACCCACAGCAACACGAACACCAACACCCACACCAACACGAACACCGACACAGAAATTCACACCGACACCGACACCGACACCGATACCGACGCCAACACCGAAACCCACATCATTTGGTAATCTTCCTTGGAAACGCTTTCGTGAAGAAATCAGTTTAGGAAAGCCGACACCGTTACCAAAATTTACACCAGTTGAACCACCTCAGCCAATTGGGGAAGATTCACCAACTCAAAGTCGCAGAACTCCACAAAAGCCAATTGGGGAAGATTCACCAACTCAAAGTCGCAGAACTCCACAAAAGCCAATTGGGGAAGATTCACCAATTTCAAGTCGGAAAACTCCACGTCAGCCAATCGGTGAAGATTCGCAAATTCCTCCTACCCGCAAAACTCCTCAACCTTCAACAGGAGGAGGATTGATAGCTACTTTGCGTTTTTTAACTGCAGACGAACAGGGGATTTTTATCCCGAATCCTTTACCTGAAGGTCTGATTTTACCGGAACATATAGGTAGTAACCAAAAACAAATTGACTCGCTTTCTATTAAACCTAATTTGGATCTTCCAGATAAAGAGTTCTTAACTACCTTGGTGATTGATAAAGCTGGCAATTTAGTCCAAGTTTTAGTTCAAGATCCAGCGATCGCACCGGAACAAAGAGCTAAATATCAACAATTCGCTAACTCTATTTTCCAAGGCGAAAAATTTCAGCCTGCTCGCTACCCAGATGGTACACCAGGACCAGAGTTGGTTAATCGCTTTGTGCGAATCAAAATACAGCGTCGTTAAGTTTGATTAATTGCTTGAACTATTATCACACATTGTGTTATATTATTGAAGTTGGAAACTTGCGGGCGTAGTTTAGTGGTAAAACTTTAGCCTTCCAAGCTAATAATGCGGGTTCGATTCCCGCCGCCCGCTTTGTAGATACAACATACCGTGGTATGAATCGTAGAGACGTTCGGTCCGGAACGTCTCTACAATACGTTGAATTATCGGGATGCAATTTTTAACCGAAACGACCGCTAATGTACTCTTGGGTTGCTTTCTGCTTGGGGTCGTTGAAAATTAATTCTGTTCTGTCGTACTCCACCAAATAGCCCATACGAGCACCTTTTTCTGTGGGTTCTACGTTGAAAAATGCTGTCATATCTGACACCCGTGTTGCTTGTTGCATGTTGTGGGTGACGATGACGATGCTATATTGCTCTTTGAGTTCGGTAATCAGTTCTTCAACTCTGAGGGTGGAAAGCGGGTCAAGTGCCGAACAAGGTTCATCCATGAGGATAACATCTGGCTGTACAGCGATCGCTCTGGCAATACACAAGCGTTGCTGTTGTCCACCCGACAAAGATAAACCACTTTGCTTGAGTTTATCTTTAACTTCATCCCACAAAGCTGCTTTTCTCAGACTGGTTTCTACCAATTCATCCATATCACCTTTGTAGCCGTTAATTTTTGCGCCAAAGGTGATATTGTCATAAATTGATTTCGGAAATGGGTTCGGTCTTTGAAACACCATTCCAATTCGACGCCGCACTTCTACCGGATCGATGTCTGGGGCGTATAAATTCTTACCGCAATAAAAAATCTTACCTTCTGCCCGGAAGCTGTCAATTAAGTCGTTTAAGCGGTTATAGCATCGCAACAAAGTACTTTTACCACAGCCAGACGGACCAATAAAGGCTGTTACCTTATTTTTCGGGATATCTAGCCAAATGTTTTTTACAGCTAGGAAATCGCCGTAATAAACGTTCACACCCTCCGTCCGCAATACTGTGTCCGTGTCTTTTACCGTATCAATGTTAGTAGTCATAAAGGAAGGTTTAAGTTTTGTAAAACAGGGTTGTAAGCACCCATCGTCAGTTAGGCTGAAATATTTCCATCGCTATGTCAAAATCTTCCCATAGGAAGATGTCAATCCACAATTATTTTTCCAAATTCTGTAATGATATCAATTCGCGCTACTGACTAAACTTTCTGACGAGTCGCCCAACGAGTGATAATGCTGGTTAATAAAACCAACAGCACTAATATTAAAGAAGCTGCCCAAGCTAGTGACTGCCAATTTTTAAATGGAGATATAGCATAATTGTAAACCAAAACAGCAAGGGAAGCTGTAGGTTTGAATAAGCCATCGGGCCAGAACGGAGAAAATAAAGCAGTGAAAAGTAGTGGTGCTGTTTCTCCAGATGCGCGGGCGATCGCTAGCGTCGATCCGGTGACAATTGCTGGTAAAGCTGCTGGCAAAACCACCTGCGATACTGTTTGAAACTTAGTTGCGCCAATACCTACGGATGCTTGTCGCAAATCTTGTGATACTAATTGTAAAGCTTCATCCGTAGTTCGCAGAATAATCGGTAACATCAAAATTGAGAGAGCAACGCCTCCAGCTAAAGCGGAGTAGGAACCTAACCCCAGCTTATTGAATGTGAGAACCACAATCCCATAAGCAAATACCCCGGCAATAATCGAGGGAACTCCACTGAGAACGTTGGTAGCAAAACGTATTGCCCGCGCTGTCTTTCCAGAGCTAAACTCTGTCAAATAAATTGCCGCCATTACTCCCACAGGAATGCTAATTGCTGCGGCAATTCCTACCATCAAAATTGTTCCCAAAATCGCATTACCAAAGCCGCCACCCTTTCTTAAGGGAGGTGGTGGTAGTTCAGTAAATATGCTGAGATTGAGACTGCTAAAGCCTTTGAAGATAACGTAACCGAGTACAGCTACCAATGGTATAACCGCCATAGCCGCACAAATAAAGGCGACAACGGTCATAATTGTGTTGAACATCGTCCGGGGAGACGAAGGAGCGCGAGTCAGGCTACCGCTGCTGTATCCAGGTTGAGAATTGCCGGAAATATTAGAAGCCATCATTTAATACCAATTATCTACAGCCGCTTGACTCGGAGAACGACTAACTCTGCCAAAATGTTAACAATCAGCGTCAACACAAATAGAACTAAGGCAGCGTACATTAAAGATGCAACTTGCAAACCACCAGCTTCAGCGAATTGGTTCGCAAGTAGAGAAGAAATTGTGTTCGCTGGGGCAAATAGCGAGGTACTAATGTTGTTGGAGTTACCTATCAACATGGTGACAGCCATAGTTTCACCCATCGCTCGACCAAGTGCAAGCATCACAGCACCGACAATCCCAGAAAAAGCTGCTGGGATGAGAACTTTCAAAATCGTTTCCCAACGAGTTGCTCCCAACCCGATAGCTGCTTGACGCAAGCTAGGAGGTACGGAAATCAGCGCATCGCGGGAAATTGCGGTAATAATTGGCAAAGTCATAATCGCGAGGATAAATCCCGCAATCAGTAAATTTGGACCTGTAGGTGCAGTGCTAAAAATTGGCAAAAAGCCAAAAGAAGCATTCAGCCATTTTCCGAAGCTGGTTAAGGGGGGAACCAAGACGAAAATACCCCATATACCATAGACAACGCTGGGAATTGCTGCTAGCAGTTCTACTAAGAAAACTAGTACCAGCTTGACTTTGGGTGGCAGAAAATTCTCGCTGAGGACAACAGCGGTACCAACACCAATGGGTACAGCGATTAACAAACCGATAAAGGCACTCATGAGAGTTCCGTAAACTTGAGGTAGTACGCCATAATCGTCATTGACTGGGTTCCAAGCGCTTTTACCTAAGAAACTCAGACCAAATTTTTGGATAGCTGGGATAGCTCCGACGAATACTTGGAATGCTATCCATAATAAAGTAAAGGCGATCGCAAAAGCAAAAATGCGAGTCAGCCAAACAAAGCCAATATCTAGTGACTTTTCAGCTTCCGAGCGTTGTCTAAGTCCTGATGGAATATTTTGGGGTTGTGTGGTCATACGAACGCAAGCCAATCAAAAAGTTGCGAAAATGCGGGAGCGAACCTTTATTAGTCAATGGTTAGTGGTCAATGGTCAATGGTCAATAGTGCAAAAACTTTGGACTTTGGACTGTTGACTCTTGACTTTGGACTTTGGACTTTGGACTTTTCGTTGTCTTACTTGCTAGCGCTGTTATTATTGGTAGCTCCAACAGCTATTTTATAATCTGGGCTGATGGCATCGGCTGCTGCTGCTACTTTAGTAACCACCGTTGCGGGTAGAGGAACATATCCAAGTTCTACAGCCTGCTTTTGACCTTCAGTTAAACCGTACTCAATCATCGCTTCTACAGCTTTGGCTTTTGCTGCATCAGGATATTTTTTGTGAGCCAAAATCCAAGT
Source organism: Hassallia byssoidea VB512170 (assembly GCF_000817785.2). Taxonomy (GTDB): domain Bacteria; phylum Cyanobacteriota; class Cyanobacteriia; order Cyanobacteriales; family Nostocaceae; genus Hassallia; species Hassallia carrinoi. The sequence goes on from NZ_JTCM02000007.1 coordinate 28,753, forward strand.
GTAGGTAACGATAGGATAAGAATCTGCACCTTCTGGATCGCTAATAAAGGCACGGAAGTCTGCTGGTAAAGCTACTGATTCTAAGGTTTTGGCTGCGGACTGATCGTCAGCTACAACTATTTTGCCAGCCTTGTTTTCCAATGCAGCAAACTTGAGTTCATTTTGTTTGGCATAGCCGTACTCAGTGTAACCAATTGCACCTTGAGTTTGTGTAACTTGCGCTGTAACGCCTTCATTACCCTTAGCACCAACTCCCACGGGCCATTTTACACTTTTGCCATCGCCAACTTTTGTTTTCCATTCTGGGCTGATAGCGCTGAGGTGTTTTGTAAACACACCTGTAGTACCGCTACCATCAGAACGATAAATAACTGTAATTGGTTGATTGGGAAGTTTTGCACCTGGGTTTGCAGCAGCAATTTTCGGGTCGTTCCAAGACTTAATTTTGCCCAGTAAAATATCTGTGTAAACTGCTCGTGGTAGCTTCAGGTCTGGAACATCTGGCAAATTATAAGCCATAACAATGCTACCAGCAGTCATTGGCAGCAAAAGTACACCTTGATCGGCTGGTATCTTGCTGATTTCTTCATCCTTCATTGCCACATCGCTAGCACCAAAGTCTACCGTCCCTTTGGTAAATTGCTCGACACCAGCGCCGCTACCAACTGATTGATAGTTTACTTTCAGGGTTGGGTATTTTTTGTTTAACGCATCGAACCAACTTAGATACAGCGGTGCGGGGAAAGATGCACCTGCTCCAGTTAAGGTTACGTTTCCACCTAAATCCAATTTGCCAGGGCTGGAAGCTGTAGTCTCAGTAGCAGTACCAGAAGTAGCACCTGGATTTTCTGCGGTTTGCTGTCCGCCGCAAGCAGCTAGGCTCATGGAGAGTGCTAACACTGAGATTGAAGCTGTTAGGCGATTACTTTTGATTACATTTAGCCGTGATAGCATTGCTGTCAACTTTATGTAAATTTTTAGGTAGCGCTTTTAAGATACCGCTTTAAGGTAAACACAAGGTTAACAAAGTAAAAAATACTTAAGTTGTTTATCGAAAAATCAAAAATTAAATCATCCCATTTAGTGATATAATTATAAATTTTTTAAAAAATTTGAAATTATATTCAAGTCAGCGTGCGAAAGCGGGAATTTTAGACAAATCTAACCCTTATAAACCCGGTTTCTTGTTGAAACCGGGTTTATAAGTATAAGAGTGCAATCCGGGTACAAAATAATTAACCGCACCCTGTAGTAAAAGTAGCACCCTGTAGTAAAAGTAGGGTGCGTTAGCTTCGCTAACGCACCCTACATAGTTTGAAATATTCGCGTCGAAGTTTGAAATATTCGCGTCGATTTACTTATTAAGTTTTAAATTTCGACTTTTTGCAAGTGCATATATTTTGTTCTTAAGTCCGACTTGCTCAAGTTTTTTTCCGAAAAGTTGACAGAAATGGTCGCTCAAACACTAAATAAAATAAATAGGCGATCGCACTACCGTTTGCTTGAAAAATTGATGGCTTTATATGGTATAATGTAAAATATTTATTTGAAGAACGGCGATCGCGCCCAGGCGGGCGCTTGTTTGCTTTTTAACTATCGCAAGCCAAAAGCGCTAATTGCTAAATAAGTTATAAATTATTCTTAATTAATAAAAGAATTATAACTACGAGAAACCGCAAGCCTGAGCGTTTTCAAAGCTAATATGGGAATGATGGCACTGTTCGCTCCCATTGATAGCATCTATTCCCAAAAGGCATGAGCGAAAATGTGCTACTTCGTAAATCAGCACATACCGCTATAAGTATTAATACTCGTACAGCTTGTTGCTTTTCACTATTGCCTTGTAAATGTTTGCTGCTTCCAATCAATTACTATGGTCGATGATTGGCTTACTCCTGACAATAGGTGGCACCTTCCTAGAGGCTTATGGTATCACTTTACCTTGGAGTTGGAGTCAGCATGGAATTGAGACTTTTTCTTTAGGTGTTAAATATCAAATTGGCGCAGTGCTGCTGGTAGGTTGTTTAGGAGGCAAAAATGCGGGTGCGCTATCGCAAATTGCCTATTTAGTTATGGGGTTGACTTTGTTACCCGTTTTTGCTAATGGTGGCGGTATCGGTTATATCAAAGAGTCTCAGTTTGGCTATTTGTTGGGCTTTATTCCGGGAGCTTGGATTTGTGGCTTCTTAGCTTTTAAAGCTAGACCTAAACTAGAAACTTTGGCGTTTAGCTGTTTTTGTGGCTTGTTAATTGTCCACGTTTGCGGTATTAGTTATTTGATTATCAGCTATATTTTTCATTGGAAAGGTACAGAAACTCTGCCATTAATGATGCAAGCAATCCTCACATACTCCTGGTTGGCTCTACCAGGTCAACTAGCTGTAGTCTGCGCCGTCACTGTAATAGCATATCTATTACGACACTTAATGTTTTATTAGTTCAACGTCATTTGTTGTTTGTCAAAAGCTCGTGACTAATGACTAATGACACTTGACTTTTGACACTTGACTAATTTGCCATGCGTTTAAAAAATCGCCTCTTTTGGATTGCTGCCTTTGTAATTGTTATCTTAGACCAAGTTACGAAAAACCAAGTAGTGTCAGCCGCAAAATCTTGGCAGTTGGAAACTATAATCGAATCAAAAACAGGAAATATAATATACAGACCTACTTTGCCACTCATCCAGGGGATATTTCATTTTACCTACGTAAAAAACGATGGTGCAGCTTGGAGTATACTTAGCGGACATATAGATTTATTGCGCTTTTTATCACTTGCCGTAAGTTTAGTTTTGATAGCAGTAGCGTGCTTTGGTCCAGCCTTACATTTTTGGGATCAACTAGGCTATGGGTTTATTTTAGGCGGAGCGATCGGTAATGGCATCGATCGCTTTATTTTAAGTTACGTAGTTGATTTTCTCGATTTTCGATTGATCAACTTTCCTGTATTTAATGTGGCAGATTCATTTATTAGTATCGGCATTGTTTGCCTGCTGATTTCCTCGTTTCAAAAAACAGAAGCTTCAAGTAGGCGATCGCCTTAACATTCCTTCTCCTGTGAGGACTTTAGTCCTCATCTTAATTTTATTTAGACTAAACTCCTCACAAAATTAAGCCTGCTTACTTTGGAAAACCCCAATAAGCAGGCTTAACTTTCTTTTCTGACGTTTTTCGTTTCAACTCTAATCAACACGATCTTCAAATGCCACCATTAGAAATTGATAATCGGCACTTAGACAAACCGACTATTCCCTGGTGGCAAGAATGCGATTATGTTTGAATTAGCGTGGTTCTAACATTTGCGATCCACCAGTAGGAATTTTTTCCGAACCGGATGGAAGTGTACTTGGACTGCTGCTTGGTTCGATTGTGCTACCTGGGGTGCTCGTCGAATCAGGAGTTGTAGTGCTACCTGGGGTGGTTGAATCCGGAGTTATCGTGCTGCCTGGAACTGGAGTAATTTTAGTTGGGCTGCTCGAATCAGGAGTTGTCAAACTACCTGGAGTACTCGATTCAGGAGTTACCGTACTACCTGGGGTACTCGAATCAGGAGTTACCGTGCTACCTGGGGTAGTTGTGTCAGGAGTTATCGTGCTGCCTGGAACCGGAGTGATTTTGGTTGGGCTATTTGAATCCGGATTTGTAGTGCTTCCTGGATTGGTTGTGTCAGGAGTTGTCGTGCTTCCTGGGGTAGTTGTGTCGGGAATTGTAGTGCTACCTGGGGTAGTTGTGTCGGGAGTTGTAGTGCTTCCTGGAACCGGAGTGATTTTGGTAGGGCTGCTCGTATCCGGAGTTGTAGTGCTTCCTGGATTGGTCGTATCAGGAGTTGTCGGGTCGCTGGGAGTGCTGTTTTCCGGAGTGGTAGTGCCGGGAGTGCCGCTGTCAGGACTAATCCTGTTTGGATTGGTCGTGTCAGGAGTTGTAGTGCTTCCTGGACTGGTTGTGTCAGGAGTTGTAGTGCTTCCTGGATTGCTCGTGTCAGGAGTTGTCGGGTTGCTGGGAGTGCTGTTTTCCGGAATTGCGTTAGGATTTGTCGGACCCGGTGCGGTTAGGTTGGATGGAGTGCTTGGAGTGCTTGGAGTGCTTGGAGTCGCTCCAGTGGTGTCTGGTTGACAACGGGAATTTAGCGGGAAATTTTTACACAAAATTTCCATCGCATCGGCATTTAGCTTGATCTCCGGTGAGGTGCTTGTGGATTGGCTTAGTAGTTCCCTTTGTTCTGGGAATTTGGACGATTGAGCAACAGCAACATTGCTGGTAACTGCTAGGGTAAAGGCTGTACCTATAAGGGTCAGATATTTTCCCTTCATGTTATTTAACCTCAACGGAACACTCCGCCTATTAAATCAAACAATATAATTTATAAAATCTTCCTAAATGATGATGTATATTTTGAATTTAAAATTTGTCTAGTTCCTAAAGCTATAAAATTTACATAATTTGTACCAATATTGGTAGTAATTATCAATACAACTTCAAATAACTATATTTTGTTCGTCATTTACGAAATAGGGATTAGATAATTTGCATTAGAATTATTCCTGAGGTAACTATGTCATAAATTTAACTATCTACCTGCGGAGACATTATATGGTATTGGTGTCAAATGAAATTCCAATAATTCCGTACAGCCAAATTCTACTTTGGCTTATGAGTAAAATGGTGAAATACCAGCATCAAGAGCGCAAATCGACAGTTTACTTGACTAACTAATCGTGGTGTGATATAGCCAATGAGTTCCCCCCACCCCCCTCAAAAGCCAAAAACTTTGCTTGGTCAGGTGACTCAAGCAGTACAAACAATTCAAGCGAGAGTTGATTTTTCCAAACTCGCGCTGCGACCTAATGCCAGAGTACCAGAATTATTGGTGCAGGATTCGGGGGCGGATAAGGCGGAAGTATATCCATTATTAGGCGATCGCTACGTATTAGGTCGCAGTTCCAAATCCTGCGATATCGTCATCCGCAACCCAGTTGTCAGCCAAATTCATCTGTCACTGTCCCGCGATTCTACTCAACGAACTCCGGTTTTTATCATCAAAGATGAAAACTCGACTAATGGCATTTATCGCGGCAAACGTCGCGTCACTTCCCTAGAACTACGACACGGTGACACCTTCACCCTCGGACCACCAGAACTCGCTGCTTCCGTGCGGCTGCAATACGTCGATCCACCACCTTGGTATGTAAAAGCTGCCACATGGAGCGCTTGCGGTGTCGGTGGAGCCACAGCCTTATTCGCCTTGGTAATTGGCGTAGAATCACTAAAATTCTCGGTTAGACCTCTACCCACAGCCACCCGCGCTCCGGTAATCGTTTACGCTCGTGATGGACAAAAGCCATTACGGGAACCTCGCTCTACTTCTCACATCGACAAAAAGCGTTTAGAAGACTTTGGTCCTTATTTGCCCGCTGCTGTAGTCGCCTCAGAAGATAGCCGTTATTATTGGCACTTCGGAGTTGACCCATACGGAATTTTGCGAGCAGTATTAATTAATAGCCGCAGTGGAGATGTGCAGCAAGGTGCTAGTACTGTAACTCAGCAAGTCGCTAGAAGTTTGTTTCGCGATTATGTCGGCAGCCAAGACTCTTTGGGGCGAAAATTGCGAGAGGCTGTAGTTGCTTTGAAGTTAGAAACGTTTTACAGTAAAGATGAAATTTTACTGACTTATCTAAATCGGGTGTTTTTGGGGGTGGATACCTCCGGGTTTGAGGATGCGGCTCGATTTTACTTTGAGAAGTCGGCAAAAGAATTAACTTTGGCAGAAGCAGCGACGTTAGTAGGAATTTTACCCGCTCCCAACGGCTTTGATTTTTGTGGAGAAAGTCGAAATAAGTTAGAAGCAATTGAATATCGCAATCGCGTGCTGAAGCGGTTGCTGGAGATGGGGAAAATCAAACAAGATGAGTATAACCGCGCTAGGCGATCGCCTATCGAAGTTAGCCCCAAAGTTTGCGAACAGCAAGCGAAAACAATTGCACCCTATTTCTACAGTTACGTCTTTCAAGAACTCAGATCGATTTTGGGTGAAGAGTTAGCCACAGAAGGCAACTTTATTATAGAAACTCAGCTAGACCCAGCAATTCAAGCGCAAGCCGAAGCCGCGTTGCGAAATTCTGTCAACAACGGTGGCTCAAGTTTTCGTTATTCCCAAGGAGCAATGGTGACTCTTGATTCTAGCACCGGTGCGATACTGGCGATGGTAGGGGGAACCGATTACAAAAAAAGTCAGTTTAATCGGGCTATCCAAGCAAAAAGACAACCAGGTTCTACCTTTAAAATTTTTGCTTACACTGCTGCCATTGAGCAAGGAATTTCCCCCGGAAGAAGTTATTCATGTGATTCTTTGCGCTGGCAAGGTTTTACCTACAAACCTTGTCGGAGTGGTGCAGGTGGTAGTTTAGATATTGCTACCGGTCTTGCGCTTTCCGAAAACCCGATCGCCTTGCGAGTCGCCAAAGAAGTCGGCTTGAATAAAGTTGTCGCAATGGCACAGCGTTTGGGGGTGAAGTCTTCCCTCGATCCGGTTCCTGGCTTAATTCTCGGTCAAAGTGTAGTTAATGTCACTGAGATTACAGGTGCTTTTGGAGCCATCGGTAATCGTGGTGTCTGGAATCGTCCGCACGCAATTAGCCGGATTTTAGATAGCAGTGATTGTCGCGATCCCAAGGATTTGAAAACTTGCCGCGTCATCTACTCTTTTGACCAAGATCCAGAAGCAAACAAGCGCGTACTCAAACCAGAAATAGCCGATACCATGACCAATTTGCTACGCGGCGTCATCTCCAGAGGTACAGGACGCAGTGCCGCAATTGGATTAGGCGAAGCTGGTAAAACAGGCACAACAAATGACAACGTTGACCTGTGGTTTATTGGCTTTATTCCCAGTCGGCGACTCGTAACTGGTATTTGGCTGGGAAACGATAATAATTCTCCCACATCTGGCAGCAGCGCTCAAGCAGCCCAACTCTGGGGAAATTATATGGGGAGAGTTACAAAATAGGGCATGGGTAATGGGTAATGGGTAATGGGGAATAGGTAATGGGTAATGGAAAAAACAAGCTTGCAATTACCAATTACCAATTACCAATTACCAATTACCAATTCCCAATTACCAATTACCGATATCCCTGCCAAGGAGTGACTTCTAGATTGCCGTTGGGCTGAAATACTACTTGGTAGTGGGCAAGGGGTTGTTTGGTGTTGGGAGCAGCTACATTTGAACCGTAAAGTGCGTTGAATATCTTGGGAAGCGGTGTTTCCCGGAAATAATCAAAAGCTACTTGGTTAAGTGGTTCATAATCGGCGATCGTGCCATCTTTGTTTACGGCGACTCGATACTTCAAATTTTGGGAAAAAGTGGGAGTACCGCTCCAATTTTGGCGAATTGTATCATAAAGCTTCTTATTTAAATCTTTGACGGCGTTGGCATCTGTGATTTTTGCGCCGATAACTTGTGGTGTGTTGGCGTATCCCAGCCAAGGGCTAACTTGCAGCACACCTTGCCGTGTAAATACTACTCGAAATTGAGCGATCGGTTCATTGTTAATGCCCCCACGTTTGGCAGGATTATAAAGTAGTTTAGGCAAAGGAGTTTTTTCTATTGCCTGATTTGCTTCTTTAGTTATCGCTTTATAACCGACGATCGCACCATCTGCTGCCACACCAATACGATAAACTAAATCCTCATTTAATCCTGAGCGATTAGCCCAATCCGGATTAATTTGATTGTATACTTGGCGATTTAATGCCCGCAGTTGAGAGGCATCAGTAATTTCCGGAACTGTTTTTAAAAGGGATTCTAAATCTGTTGTAACTGCGGGTGATGCTGTCGGGGTGGTAGTTGGTGTGGGAGTAGCATTTGCGATGGGGGTAGCAGATGTTGTGGGGATGGCAGATGGTGTGGGATTTGTAGCATCTGCTGCTTTTTGAGTGGTGCTGGGTGTTGTAGAGTTAGTCTGCGCTTGTGGTTGACGCACTTGTGGCGCGGGAATTAAACCGAATGCAAGAGCGCATACAGCCAAACTCGATACACCCACACCCGCTGGTACTGCTTGCTTGATAAATGTTTGGCTAGCCATGCCAGAACCTTTGCCAACAGGTTGTAATTCGAGTGACAACTCTGGTAAAGTTTGGCTATCAGCAAAAAACTGATCCACCGCTTCGACTAAATCAAACAATTGCACGCTATTCAAATCGATTTGAATTGGTGCTTTACCATTATTAGATTTAGCTTCTGCACTTTTTTGTACTTCTGAATGCACAATCAATCTATGTCGATTGCTGTGAATTTTCTGAAACTGCACTAACTCCGATTCTGTGTTGTGTGCGAGTGGGTTCGGTACACTGCTCAAAAATTCTTGAGCATAACCACTAACGGCTCTCACCAAACTTTCAAAAAATTCTCGCCCTCCCACTAATGGCTGTTTGTAGCCAGATAAATAGCATTCTGCATTTACCAAAATTGATAATTCTGGGCGCATTTCTTGGAAGTGTGCCGCTCTTGTGGCATCACTTAAACCTTCTAAAAGCAGCGTGCAATTAGGTAAACTATACTTACGTTGAATATTCATTCTACTTCACCGTCAAAAAGACTAATCCAGAAGCGTTGCATTCCTGCTGTACCTGTACAAAATAATAATTTACTTAACAAATTCATCGCCAGTTCATCTATTTTTTCATCAGAAGTTAATGCCAAAAAACCAGAACGGCGGGGATTCATGCGGCTTTTAAAATGCGCTCTAAATCGCTCTAGATAATTAGAAAGCCGCAAATTTTGTTCTAAGGGAATTTGTTTTTCATTCATTTGTTGATAAATCATTAGCATTTGGCGGATGACAACTGTCAACCGTCGCGCCAAATAGCAAGCGATAACCACCAAAGCTTTCGCCTCGAGAATTGTCAAAGGACGGCGAATATTTGCTCTACGTAACGGGTTAGTGCTACGCATTCGCCATAAATTCACCCGATCTTTAATAATACCTTTGAGATCCAATTCTTCAGCAAATCCCAAAATTGCTTCAGAGCCACCCAGTTCTAAAGCTTCAATTGCTAGTAAAATAAGGTCAATTTGCACGCGGGTTGTACGGGGACATCCTTGTCCCTCAATTGCAGGATCGGGGAGAGTGTCCAGAATCATCGGCGCTGATTTTTGCGTGGGACTACTGTTGAACGGCGTTAAAGAAGCGGAAACATTCATTATAAATACCTTGTGCGATCGCAACAGACTAGGTAAAACTAATTTAAGATAGCTAGTCTAAAAAGTGGACATTTTCACGTGGCAGTAGTAGGACTGCCTAATATATAGATTAATTACTCGTTCTACTCAAAGGTTTCCGTATACTGAAATCGTCAGTTTTTAAGACATAAGTTCAATAGCAACAAGAGGTAGTATAATTCCATCTTTAGCTTGGTGTAGATTCTGATAATCGTCAATGGATTGTGCGTTCTTGAGCAATGATCCCAAGCGTATGACATTATAGTGTACGATTTTTCAGGTATCTAGGACTGGGTAATGGGTAATGGGTAATGGGTAATGGGTAATAATTCTTTTTAAGCGTCCAAGCGTCCCCATTCCCTACTCCCTATTCCCCATTCCCCACTCCCCACTCCCCACTCCCCATTCCCCATTCCCTATTCTTATGGATTTAAAGTCTCTGATTCGTGACATCCCAGATTTTCCTAAACCCGGAATTGTCTTTCGGGATATCACCACACTGCTGCGCGATCCTCAAGGACTGCGTTACACTATTGACATTTTTGCCGAAAAATGCATTGATGCCGGACTGAAAGCTGATTATATTGTGGGGATGGAGTCGCGGGGCTTCATATTTGGTACACCTCTAGCTTATAAATTAGGAGTTGGTTTTATTCCAGTTCGCAAACCAGGTAAGTTACCAGCAGCAGTTCATTCGGTTGAATATGAACTAGAGTATGGTACGGACTGTTTGGAAATGCATCAGGACGCTTTGCACCCCAATAGCCGGGTTTTGATTGTAGATGATTTGATTGCGACAGGTGGAACCGCGAGTGCGACGGCTTCTTTAATACAGAAGATTGGCTGCGAACTTGTGGGATTTGGGTTTATCATCGAGCTACGGGATTTGCAAGGGCGAAAAAATCTGCCGGATGTGCCGATTATCAGCCTTGTGGAATATTAGTCAAGAGTCAAAAGTCCAAAGTATACAGTCCACAGTCGATAGTCCAAAGTCTAAAGATTGACCCTTGACCCTTGACTGTTGACTCTTGACTCTTGACTGTTGACTGTTGACCTTTGACAAACTACTATGACTTCTACCAGAATTTCCTTAGAAACAAGTCGAGATTGGCTGTATAGGCTGGTCACTAGCGAAACCTTTATTTATGTCATGAAGCGGCTATTACAGGCGCTTTTGACATTGTTTTTAGCATCAGCATTGTCATTTTTTATTATGCAGCTCGCACCAGGGGATTATGTCAGTTCCTTGGAGGCAAATCCGAAAATTTCTAAAGAACGAATTGACGAACTGCGACGACAGTTTGGTTTGGATAAGTCTTGGCTGGAACAATTTGGACTTTGGTTGTGGAATATTTTGACACGGGGAGATTTTGGGACGAGTTTTTCTTATAATCGTTCTGTGGCATCTTTGTTGTGGGAACGTGTACCAGCAACGTTGCTGATGGCGATCGCTTCTTTGATTGTAACTTGGGCGATCGCTATCCCTTTAGGCATCACCGCCGCCGTCAAACAAAATCGCGCTTACGACCGGATTTTGCAAGTCTTAAGCTACCTCGGACAAGGATTTCCCAGTTTCATTGCCGCTTTGTTTTTACTGTTCTTTGCCCAAATCACCACCCCCCTGTTTCCCGTAGGTGGTATGACCAGCATTTATCACAGCGACCTCTCCCCAATTGGGAAAATTATAGATATAGGCTGGCACTTAATTTTACCCACCATCGCTTTAAGCATCACTAGCTTTGCTGGTTTACAGCGAATCACTCGCGGCGAAATGTTAGATGTACTGCGTCAAGATTACATCCAAACGGCTCGCGCTAAAGGATTGCCCGAAAACCGCGTTATTTACGTTCATGCCCTTCGTAACGCCGTTAACCCCTTAATTACATTATTGGGCTTTGAATTGGCTAGTTTATTAAGCGGCGCTTTCATTACTGAGCAGTTTTTTAACTGGCCCGGTTTGGGAAAGTTGACTTTACAAGCTTTATTTAATTTAGATGTACCTCTAGCAATGGCAAGCTTGGTAATGGGTGCAGTACTCCTAATTGTCGGCAATTTAGTCGCCGACTTAATGCTGAAAGCAGCCGATCCGCGCATTCGCCTAGAAAATTTGAATTAGTTGCTTGTTAGTTGGTTGTTAGTAGTTAGTTGTTAGTTGTTAGCTATAGGGCATTGGGATTGGTAATTTTAACTTTCCCTGCCTCCCCTGCCTCCCCTGCCTCCCCTGCCTCCCCTGCCTCCCCTGCCTCCCCTGCCCCCTTGTCCCCCCATCTCCCCCTCCCCCCCTCTCCCCCTCCCCTCAATGCTGTCGGAAGTTTATTATCTAATACGCTCAAAATCTGACGGTAGTTATCTTACTGCCCGTCCTAACTCGCAAGGAACAAGCTATTTGTTGCTATTTGGCGAACATTTTGATGCCCTCAGCTACCTCAACACCCACGCCGCAGAACTGGCAAGCCGCTTTTCTGTAGAATCTATTCCAGGGACGCAGGTAAAAAGTTTGCTGAAACGCTGGGGTTTCAGCGGTGTGGGCATTGTTACAGATCCGTTGTTACCCAATGTAGAATTTTTGCAGCAAAGTTGAAGAGCGGGAATGGGGCAATGGGCAATGGGCATTGGGCATGGAAAGAATCGTATTAGAACACGCACCCGCGTAAAGCTGCTTCTTTAATTCCCAATGCCCATTGCCCCATGCCCATTGCCCCATTCCCCATTCCCCATTCCCCATTCCCTAGACTGCTGCTTTTTCTAATATCAATTTAGAACCTTTGAGCGCTTCCGGAATTGAGGTGGGGTAATCGCCGGTAAAGCAAGCGGAACAAAAACTATTAGTGTCTTCTCGCGTTGCTTCTAGCATTCCTTTCCAACTGAGATAGGCTAGGCTATCTACTTCTAGTTGTTTGGCAATTTCTTCTACTGATTTAGTGGCAGCAATTAGCTGATCCTGGGTGTCGGTGTCGATACCGTAGAAACAAGGGTGAGTTACTGGGGGTGAGGAAATTCGCATATGCACTTCCACAACACCCGCATCCCGCAAGGTTTTGACGAGTTTTCGGCTGGTTGTACCCCGGACGATAGAATCATCCACAATCACCACTCTTTTGCCGTATAGGACATCTTTGAGGGGATTGAGTTTCATTTTGATTCCCGATTCGCGCATCATTTGTGTTGGTTGAATGAAGGTGCGCCCGACGTAACGATTTTTAATCAGTCCTTCAGCGTAGGGAATACCAGAAGCTTGAGAAAAGCCGATCGCAGCTGGTACACCAGAATCGGGAACACCAAATACAATATCTGCTTCTACAGCAGATTCTTCAGCCAGTCGCCGCCCTAACCGCAGTCGGTAGCTGTACAATGTTTCATCGTTCATCATACTGTCGGGGCGAGCGAAGTAAATCATCTCAAAGATACACAGCTTCTTTTGGGGTTGTTGACTCCAGGGGAACGAAGCTAAACCATCTTCGGTAATCCAAACTAATTCGCCCGGTTCTACATCGCGCAGATAATCGGCACCAATGATATCTAGTCCACAAGTTTCGGATGCGAGTACGTAGCGAACTGGATTTTCTCCCAAGGTGCCAATTACTAGGGGACGAATGCCATTAGGATCGCGAACACCCATAACACCAGTTGGAGTGCCAATTACTAAACTAAAAGCACCTTGACAGCGGTTAAATGCGCGAATGCAGCCTTCTAACCAGTCTGCACCAGCATTGATTTCTTCGGCGATCGCAAAAGCAATCATTTCTGAATCGGTTGTCGTCACTAAGTTGCATTTGCTCTTTAGCAATTCTTCCCGTAGATGCCCGGTATTGACTAAATTACCATTATGTGCTAAAGCTATTGAACCCAAGCGAGTATCGACAACAGCAGGCTGGGCGTTAACTTTCCGGCTGGAACCTGTAGTTGAGTAACGAGTGTGACCAACGGCTAAGTTACCTGGTAACTTACTCAAAGTTGATTCGTTAAACACATGGGATACCAAACCCATGTCTTTGTGCAGGTGTACTTGTTCCCCTGCAAATGTGGCAATTCCCGCTGACTCTTGACCTCGGTGTTGAAGGGCGTAAAGTCCAAAGTAGGTCAGTTTGGCGACGTCTTCCCCTGGTGCGTAGATGCCAAAAACGCCGCAAGCTTCTTCTGGCTTATCAGCACGGGTTTCAATTTCGGCGTGGTCATCCAAGGAGACGGAATGGTTAGGAATCATGCTATAGCTTTGCTCCAGATGAGGTTTTGAGTCAGTGGGGTGGATATATAAGTGATTGTTTTCAGAAATATTAACTGACCTTAACAAATCGTTAACAATCTATATATATATAACAGTACCTTAATCATGCTTGCTATCCCCAAGCATTCGTGATGAATAGTCACAGAGTGAGAAGCAAGAAGTAAAAGTCATAACTTTGCGCTGACTAACTCATAACTTTTAACTCGGCACCTTTTAAACGTCTTTCAATCGCATGGGAATAGCGATCGCTCATATCTTCGATCCTAACCTTGATTAAACTTTGGTTATCAGAGGTTAACACCCCCAAATCAGTGTTGGAATTACTAACCTTGCCAAGTTGTTGCCAATAATTAGCCAATTGTTCATTTAATAAAGATTCCCAAACTTCTTGGTGTTCTAACGCTACAGAAACTATAATTCGCGCTCCACCTTCAGAAAACAGCACCTCATCCCATCTTTGAGAAATGCTTGATGCTAATCCTAAATTAATTTCGGCACCAAGTTTGCCAGCAATGCAACATTCTGCCAATGCAACAGCTAAACCACCTTCAGCACAATCATGAGCCGAACGAATCCAACCATTGCGAATTCCTTCACGGCAAACTTTTTGTACACACCTTTCCAATTCAAAATCTACCCGTGGAGGGTGTCCAGCTACAGTATTATGGATAGTGGCTAAATATTCTGATGCTCCCAATTCAACTTTAGATTCTAAAGGCAATCCTAAAAGATAAATAATATCGCCTTCAGCTTGCCATGCTTGACCGCAAATTTTGCTCAAATCAGGAATCAACCCGACCATCCCCACAACCGGGGTAGGATAAATTGGTTGCGGGTTGCCTTCTGAGTCGAAAGTTTCATTATAAAGTGAGACATTACCGCCAGTAACCGGCGTTGCTAATTCTCGGCAACCTTCAGCCAAACCGCGACAAGCTTCTGCTAATTGCCAATAACCAATCGGTTTTTCCGGACTGCCGAAATTTAAGTTATCAGTCACCGCTAAAGGTTCAGCACCCACACAACTGAGATTGCGTGCAGCTTCAGCAACAACTGCCTTAGCACCCTCGTAAGGGTCAAGATAAACGTAACGAGGATTGCAATCAACTGTAGCAGCAACAGCGCTTTGGGGAGTGGGGGTTTCGGAGGGAGATGAGGGAGATGAGGAGGTAGGAGAAGAATTCTCTTCGTCCCCCTGCTCCCTGCCCCCTGCCCCCTGCCCCCTGCCCCCTCCCCCACTCCCCCCATCCTCAAGGGGACGCAACCGGACGACGGCGGCATCAGCGCCACCTGGTAAGATGACGGTGTTATTTTGGACTTGATGATCGTATTGGCGATAAACCCAACGTTTTGATGCGATCGTTGGTGTATCGAGTAAAGTCAAAAGAATATCATTCCAACTTTGCAAGCTTCCTTGAATTTCAATGCCAGCAGTTGTGCAAGCGGGGAGAGAATCAGGCGTCCATTCCCAAGCTTTAATAGCATACTCTGGTGGTTCTGTCAATAATTCTCGTTCATACAGTGGAGTATTTTCTGCCAAAGCTTCAGCGGGAATTTCTGCGGCAATTCCACCTTGGAATAATATTCTAACAATGGGTTCGGCTATAACTTCCCCCGCAACAACCGCTTGCAGTCCCCACCGATGGAAAATGTCGATTAACTCTTGTTCGCGTCCCTTGTGTGCCACAAACAGCATTCTTTCTTGAGATTCCGAAAGCAGATATTCATAGGGAACCATACCCGATTCTCGCACGGGTATTTTATCTAAATCCAGTTCAATGCCGACACCGCCTTTTGCAGCCATTTCTGATGTGGAACAGGTGATGCCAGCTGCACCCATATCCTGTGCTGCGACGACAGCACCTGTTTTAAAGGCTTCCAGACAAGCTTCAATTAACGACTTTTCCAAAAAAGGATCGCCAACTTGCACCGCTGGACGGTTATCTAGTGATTCATCGCTAAGTTCTGCACTGGCAAAACTTGCACCACCCATACCATCGCGTCCGGTGGTGGAACCGACATACAATACTGGGTTCCCTAAACCAGATGCGCCAGATTTGACGATTTCTGGAGTTTCCATCAATCCTAGCGCCATCACGTTTACTAGGGGATTCCCGGAGTAAGCAGAGTCAAAATAAACTTCGCCACCGACAGTGGGAACCCCAACGCAATTACCATAATGAGAAATTCCTGCAACCACACCGCTGAAAAGCCGTTGAGTTTTGGTATCTTCCAGAGAACCGAAGCGCAGGGAGTTTAAAAGAGCAATGGGACGCGCACCCATTGTAAAGATATCTCTGAGGATACCTCCTACGCCTGTGGCGGCTCCTTGAAAAGGTTCGACGGCTGAGGGGTGATTATGAGATTCGATTTTAAACGCAAGTTGCAGCCCGTCGCCTAAATCGACAACGCCGGCATTTTCACCCGGACCAACGAGGATGCGCGGTCCGGTTGTGGGAAACTGTTTTAATAGCGGTCGTGAATTTTTGTAACAACAATGCTCTGACCACATCACCCCAAACATTCCCAGTTCGGCTTTGTTGGGATGACGCCCTAACCTGCGGACAATTTCTTCATATTCTTCTGGCTTTAAACCTTCTGCGGCGATTTCTTCAGGGGAAAAGGCTGGTTTTGAGCTTGCAGTCATGGAAGTAATGCACTCTGGGGGACAGAGAATTATTCTATCGATTTACAGGCGCTGTAAATGCAGTTCCAGAAATGCAGATAATTCTTCTTTGGACATTTCCCTCTGAACTACTCGAATCACCAAGTTATAAGCTTGCTCTTCCGATAAGTTCAAACTATACCCGTTTAAGGTTATGAAGGTATCCATAACCGCAAATGCAGTGCGCTTGTTGCCATCAATAAACGGATGGTTCATCGCTAAATGGTACAGGTATGCTGCTGCTTGCTCACCAATTGTCGGATGGAGAAGTTCACCGCCAAAGGTGGCTTGAGGTTGTGCCAGTGCTGAATCTAGCAAACCTTCGTCTCTGACACCAGATGTTCCACCAAAGCTGTTTATCTCATCTTGGTGAATGTCTAAGACTTGAGAAATAGTGAGAAATCTAGGAGTCTGCAAGGCGACGGTAAACCTCCTGCCATTTCTGTTTAGAAGCTAAATAAGCCTGCCATACTTCTTCATCTGAGGCAATCTGATTTGAGGCAGTATTTTCTAATTTGTCTTCGCTTTGTTCCATTTCGCCTAAGGATTCTGCAAAATCAGGAATATTTAATAATAGTTTCTCAGTTGCTTCGCTTTCTTCTGTTTTTTGTAGGTAAGCAATAATTGCAACTGCTACTCGCAACTTCTCAAGAGAAAGTTGACGCAAACGACTTTCGGCTTCTGATAAATAAATGCTGTGTTTTTGTTCTGTTGCCATCGTTACCCCAAGCTAGGTTTGTTGCAAGACGTTATGAATCAGTTTTGCTGCTAACTCTAGCTTATCGCGCTGGGTGAGTGGCTCTTATGGTCAACTGGAAAAATACGTGATTCTCTAATCGTTAATAAAGATTATTCAAGTAATTTTACTATGTTAATTAAAAATAGAATGAATTATAAAACAAATATTAACTAAGTCGAGAAGTAAAATGAATTTTACTATGAATACAATACACTTTATTCCAGTGTTGATTGGACAAGTTCAGATGTGTCACAGTCCTAATCCATTGGAATGGACTATTATCATTGCTACGGTTGGTGGCATTTTAGTTCTTTCAGGTGTCGGTGCTGCTGGAATCGCAAGTGTAGCAGGTATGCTAGTACCAATGCTCGTATCAGGAGCTAGTATTGAGGCGATAACAGCATCAGTAACAGCAGCGCTTCAAACAATCACTACAATCGGCGCATCCCTTGAGGTAGTGGCTCAGTTGGTGTATGCCGTTAAAGTGATTTTGGGGTGCTAGTTAATTTATATTGCACTCGCGCGATCGCACTTCATCACAGCAAGCTTATAAGCGCGATCGCTCTTCATTAAATCACTAAATTCCTGTATCTTCACCTTGGGAATTATCAACAGAAGACGTTTGTGCAGCCTTTCTTACCGCTTCAACATCCAAGCTTAACCTTTCAGCTATCTGTTCGACAGTTAACCCCAACTCCAATAATAGGGGTACTGTTTCTAGTTTGGCTTCTAGTTTGCCCTCTTCCTTGGCATCTTGTGCGACTTCTCGAAAATACCTTGTCTGCTTTAACTCACTTAACCCAAACATAGCTTCTATCTCCTCGCGGCTTAAGTTGGTAAACTTATAAACCAATATCGTCTCTATCAATTCTAAAACTTTCTGCCTGAGAGCAACATCTTCAAGTTCCTGCTGTGCTTTCTCAAGTAATTGCCTAGCTTGTTCATTAACTGTCGCTTCCTCCTCAACTACTAACTGCACTATTCCTAAACCAAGGGACGTATTTACTGTTGACTCTAATTCATCTAAATACACAAATGTGACTTGCTGACTCATCAGCAATCCTCTGTACTGCATCGGTACGCCTGGATCTAAACTTCGTTTGGCAAACACTGCTACTGCACGCCAATCTTGAATCGGTTGGTATTGATTTAAGTAAACGAAAATTTCGGCAAACAATCGCCAGTAAAAATCGGTTTTGGGTTGAAACTGAACTTCGACAAAGTAGATGGGTTGTTCAGGAAAATCCGCTAAAGGTAAAAACAAACCATCGAAGCGAAAGGCTAATTCTTTGATTTCAACAGATGCAAACTGATAAGCTTCTGCTTGATTAGCAGATTCACCGATGAGTTCAAAGAGAATACCAGGCAAAGTCTGAAAAAGTTGATAAAATATCGTGTCAGTTCTCACTTTATTTGATTTGAAAAACTAAAAAATATTATGTGCCGCAAAGTGAATAAGTGACTGTATTGGTGGTAAAGTCTCAGTGTAATCGGGATTTTTTCGCCTTCAACAGAAATTATGGCATTTTAGTGTGCCGTCTGTTAATTTTTGAGTTATAACTGGCATCAACAGTATTGGGTGTAGCTGTAATTTTGTCGCTTGTGAAAACTTAATTGGGTATAGTGCAACCCAAAGAAGCGTTGAGTAGAAGTATTTTTGCGATCGCGTAGATAAGTTTATGCATTTTCCATTAGATGCGTTGATATTTAGATAATTTAATAAATTGTCACAAAAAATACAGTTTATTTTGTCAAAGTGTGCATTAGGTAAATCCGAAGTGAAAAATTTCTTTTTAGGTAAATACAGTTAAGCTGCAACAATCATGTGATGACAATCACTGATGCCCATGATTAAGATCGTCTTCTAAAAACGGGTAAACCCGCATAATTACATATAACTGAACTCTAGCCGAGTCATTAATAGGGAACACACTAATTGCCGACAGCCTTTTGAAGAAGTCTGTCGGTTTTTTATTGCTCGTAGTGAGCGGTTTACCGCTCATGTCAAGGATTTTAAGGGATAGAGCCGCTTACTACTTAAATAAAAGTTCCCCACAACCTGTTGGTAACTTGACAGAAATTCTGCCAGAGCCACTACAAGTGTGGGGAGGGTATGATCAAATTAGAGATTTTATGGATGTTGAGTGTTCAGATGTTGCACTCTCTCTAGTAGACCGTAAGTGTACGCTTGGGTTTAGCGCCCACGCATGATTATGACATCGATTGAATGACGTAATCAAAGTAGGGGGAAGCTTCGGCTGCGTCTTCGGCATTGAGTAAGTCAAGGGAGGCTTTTTTGAGACAAGCGATCGCTTCTACCATTCCTGGTACGGGAACGCCTAAAGAATTGTACATTTCCCGCACACCAATCAAACCAATTTTTTCAATTGGTTCTTTGTCGCCGGCAAGCACTCCATAAGTAATTAGGCGTAAGTACCAGCCGTAATCGCGGACACATAAAGCACGTTGGCGCTCTCCGAAAGCGTTGCCTCCAGGTGCGATAAAGTCAGGACGCTTTTGCCAAAGCTGTTTGGTTGCTTCCTGAACTATCTTTTTCTCGTTTTCGGCTAAGGTTGTGACAATTCGCATCCGCTGTGCGCCGGTTTGCAAGAAGTCTTTGATGTTTTTGAGTTCACCACTGCTGGGATAACGCAGTTCGTCGTCGGCTTTGAGAATAACTTGGCTAATTACAGTCATGATTAGTAAAATCACGCGACATATTACTTGCTAGTTTAACTAGTCTTAGGTACACAAATAAAGGGAGATTGTAAGGTGTCGATTACAGAATTGCTTCACACTGATGAAGATGATTCACCCAAATGGCAACAGGGAGAGTTAATTGAAGTTGAAATTACAGACTTGAGTGATACGGGGGATGGTGTCGGACGCTTCTGCGATCGCGTAGTCTTTGTTCCGGATACAGTACCAGGCGATCGCGCAGTGGTACGCTTACTACACGTTAAACCCAAATACGCCCACGCCAAGCTGCATTCATTATCGCAACCATCGCCCCACCGCATCCGCCCTAGTTGCATTGTGGCTGATAAATGTGGTGGTTGCCAGTGGCAGCATATCAGCTATGAGTACCAACTTGAAGCCAAACGCAATCAAGTTATTCAAGCTTTAGAACGAATTGGCGGTTTTGTGCATCCACCAGTAGATCCAGTTTTGCCTGCACCTTCAGCTTTAGGTTATCGTAATAAATCTACATATCCTGTAGGTAAATCGGCAACAGGACAAGTTCAAGCTGGTTATTACCAAAAAGGCAGCCATCAATTAGTTAACTTAAATCAATGCCCTGTGCAAGATGCACGATTAAATCCATTACTCGCACAAGTTAAACAAGATATCCACACATCACAATGGCAAGTTTACGACGAAACCAGTCACACTGGACAAATACGCCATCTTAGTTTACGCATTGGACGGCGCACTGGGGAAATGTTGCTGACAATGGTAGTCAAAGATTGGAATTTACCAGGAATTGAAAAGCTTTCCGCAGCGTGGTTAAAACACTTTCCCCAATTAGTCGGAGTCTGCTTAAATCGAAATAGCGATCGCACTAATGCGATTTTTGGTGACGAAACCCGTTGCGTTGCCGGAATTTCCTATCTGCGAGAACAATTCGCCGGATTAGAATTTCAAGTACGCCCAGATACATTTTTTCAAGTTTACACCGAAACAGCCGAGGCGCTTTTGCAGGAAATTCAAAGAGAACTGAATTTGCAAGGAAATGAAGTTATAGTTGACGCTTATTGTGGTATAGGCACGTTAACTTTGCCTTTGGCAAAACAAGTACGTAGTATTACGGGGTTGGAAGTGCAAGCCGAAGCGGTCGAACAGGCTATTTTAAATGCGCGAAATAACAATATTAATAATGTGACTTTTGTTGTCGGCGCAGTTGAAAAATTGTTACCGCATCCTGACATTCAGCCAGATATTGTGTTATTAGATCCGCCACGTAAAGGATGCGCGAGCGATGTCATCGAATCCTTACGGCGCAAGCAACCCCCCCGTATCGTTTACGTCAGCTGTAAAGTAGCCACCCTCGCTCGTGATTTAAAACTACTTTGTGCAGATGGAATGTATACCATTACACGAATCCAACCCGCTGACTTTTTTCCTCAAACCGCTCATGTCGAAGCAGCCGCAATTCTAGTTTTATCAGCTTCTGGCAAGGGTATTTAGCCCCTTGACAAAACTCAAATTTTTTATTTTTAGTCTAGTGCATAGGAAAAATGCTAAAATTGAATTAAGCTAAACATAGAATTCATTGAATTCCATTTCTATAAAGAAATTGAAGTTGTATGGGTTACTCCTAAACTTGAATTTGGTTGTTTAAATTCCGAATCGGCAGGTAAAAGAGTATCGCTATACTCTTCTACATTATTGAAAGCATCTTTAGTTGCTAACTGCCCAACTGAAAGTTTATGCAAGCCGTTTTAGATAAGCAACCGCAATTCATGAAGATAACCGATGCTCCACAGTATTTTCACAACTTAGTTTTGAAGACGCTAGTTTGAAGGCAGCACGACCACCTCAACTTATATCAGGGTACCTGCGTGTGCAAACTGATGTCTAGCTAACTGAAGGCTATGGGGTTTCTCTTGTGATTACCATTTCGCTCCGTCCAGTTGGACGTAATTGGGGCACAATTAGTTTCGCCTCAACTCTATATCTCTGTCCAATATTAGATTTACTATTGGCAGAAATTCCCGTGAAGTTGCAAGCCGAGCTGCGACTGGGACTTCAAGAAGCCCTAGTCAATGCAGCAAAACATGGCAATCATCTCGATCCCGGTAAAACAGTAGTAGTCCGTTTTTCCTTAATAGATAATCAGTATTGGTGGATTATATCAGATCAAGGCAGCGGATTTAGTCCATGTTGTACATGCGATCGCGATCCCACAGATTATCTACCACCAGATGAGTCAGAAAACGGTCGGGGTATGACTCTACTGCATCACATTTTCGATCAGGTAGAGTGGAACCGCAAAGGCACAGAATTAAGGCTTTGCAAACAGCTAGATAATCGACCGAGATTATCTCTGCGACGTTAGAGAAAGTGGGGAATGGGTAATGGGTAATGGGTAATGGCTAATTCCCCCACTCGGACACTCGGACACTCCCCCACTCCCTACTCCCTACTCCCTACTCCCTACTCCCTTATCCCCGTGACTTGGACAGGGTGGTGCGGAAATAGAGCGATCTAACCAACCAGATGCTTGTTCTAATCTAGCAAGAGCTTCAGCAGGCTGATTTTTGAGGAGAAACACAAGAGCGGCAGCGGCTTGTTCACTGGCGCGAGAATTGCGGTTAGACTTAAGGCGATGCCAATCGTTAGGGGAAATGCTCAACCTCTCCATGAGAGCTTGTGCTAATTCTAAAGTGCTTAATTCATCTAATTGACTGGTTTTAGGCAGCTGGGTGGATTGGGACATGATATTAAGTGCGAGGAGTGCTGAGTTGATAGTCCAAAGTCCAAAGAGTCAAGAGTCCATAGTCAAGAGTCTATAGTTAATTGACCATTGACCATTGACCTTTGACAGTTGACAGTTGACCATTGACTATTGACTATTAGTGTACTACCTGTAAATGAAGCCGCCTAAACAACCGCAGCCACCAGAGTCAAATCAAGAGTTAGAATTTGAAGAAGAATTACTGTTGTTAGAGCGATCGCTTGTTGACTTGAAAGAACGCTACACGCAAGTGCAACGCGATCGCATCTCCAAGGCAGAATATGAAAAACGTCGCCAAGAACTTAATCAAAATAAACATTACACTCCAGAAATGAAAGCTGAGTTAAAGCACATCAAACAGCAGCTAGAAGTGCTAGAAGTTAGCTTAGAAAGTCAGTTATTCTCCTGGAAAAGCGTCAAAAAACCTTTTTGGCAAATCATCCGCTTTGGTGGATTGGGCGTTATCATAGGCTGGATATTAAAGTCCTATGTTGGTTAACTATGGTCAAGCGACGGATAGCAGAAATATTACGAAGTGGTCAACCTGATGAATCTCTTTTAATTCAAGGCTGGGTGCGGACAAAACGCGAGTTGAAAGGATTTTCTTTTATCGAAGTTAATGACGGTTCATCGCTGGCTAGTTTGCAAGTCGTGATGAATCAAGATTTGCCAGATTATGAGGCTATCATCAAAAAGTTAAATACAGGTGCTTCGGTTGAAGTAACAGGGGTACTAGTTCCTTCGCAAGGTAAAGGACAGCGAATTGAGTTGAAAGCCGAAATGGTGAAAGTCTACGGTGAAGCCGATCCCGAAACTTACCCGCTGCAAAAGAAACGCCATTCTTATGAGTTTTTGCGGACAATTGGACACTTGCGATCGCGTACCAATTCCTTTGGTGCAGTTTTCCGCGTCAGAAACGCTTGTGCAACCGCAATTCACCAATTTTTCCAAGAACGCGGCTTTTTGTGGGTACACACACCGATCATCACCGCTAGCGATTGCGAAGGAGCGGGGGAACTTTTCAACGTTACCAGTTTTAACCTAAAAGACATTCCCCGCACCGAGAATAACGCCGTAGACTACGCTCAAGATTTTTTTGGCAGACCGACATACCTAACAGTTAGCGGTCAATTAGAAGCCGAAGTTATGGCGATGGCGTTTAGTAACGTTTATACCTTCGGTCCCACTTTCCGTGCGGAAAATTCTAACACATCGCGCCATTTAGCCGAATTTTGGATGGTTGAGCCAGAAATGGCTTTTTGTGACTTAGATGGCGATATGGATTTAGCCGAAGCGTTTCTCAAACACGTTTTCAAATATGTGTTGGAAACTTGCCCGGAAGATATGGAATTTTTTAATCAACGAATTGATGATACAGTGCTGGCAACGGCAGAAAATATTATTAATAATCAATTCCAACGTTTAACTTATACAGAAGCAATTTCTTTGTTAGAAAAAGCTGATGTCAAATTTGAATATCCGGTAAGTTGGGGTTTAGATTTACAATCAGAACACGAACGTTATCTAGCTGAACAATTATTTAAAAAGCCCGTCATCGTGTCTGATTATCCGGCAAAAATCAAAGCGTTTTATATGCGCTTGAGCGATGATGAAAAGACAGTGCGAGCAATGGATATACTCGCGCCGAAAATAGGCGAAATTATCGGCGGTTCGCAACGTGAAGAACGTTTAGATGTGTTGGAAAAGCGGATTTTAGCGCAAGGGATGCAGCCAGAAGATTTGTGGTGGTATCTCGATTTGCGTCGTTATGGAACCGTTCCCCATGCTGGTTTTGGCTTGGGTTTTGAGCGCTTGGTGCAATTCATGACGGGGATGGGGAATATTCGCGATGTAATTCCATTTCCGAGAACACCGCAAAGTGCCGAATTTTAAGCATATTTAGAAACCCGGTTTCTCTAAGAAACCGGGTTTCTTGCAAGCTTAGAAAAACCAAGTTTCTTGCAAGCTTATAGAACCCATTTGAGATCTATACAGGAGGGCAATCGAATTTGGCTGAACTACGAGCTAAGTTACAAATTTTATAGATTGATCGTCAGGATTTTTTTCTTGCTTTTTTTGTCGCTTAACACGACTGTATTGTAGGGTAATGTATCCGTTCCCAGCGGAATTGGCAGCCTAAAACTGGGGCTTTTATGATCGAGTTCGCCTAAATCAATGCTTTTCTTTATATCGCCATCTGTTGCCAGATAAGCGGTAAGTTCGCCTTTATAATCTTCAATTAAAAAGTCTCTAAAGAAAACGACTTCCCCACCCTCAGGATCTATACCAAGGATGACCGTACCGCTGAAAGTTGCGCCTTTTCGTTCTTCATCAACCGTTGCCATTGTGATTTCCGAGGGGTCTTGACCGGACATATCTGCCATAAACTTTTTCCTGGGCGAATTCTCAACAATTGAAAATGATTTTACAAGAGCGCTATGGGCGATCGCAAAACTCTCAGGACGTATTTCTGCATCAGGCTTTTTTTCTTCAACCCCTCTGCCTTGGGAAAAACCTGTCCAAAATTGGGCAGGCTTCTCCTTCGGAGACGCTTCGCGAACACCAAATGGCGCGATAGATCCACGATTAGCACCCAAAATCTTGGGTGTTGGAGCGCCATTTGGTGTGCGGATCGCGGCTTAAATTGTTGATCAACGAATAAGCACGGGCGCTATTTTGGATAACTTTATGAAAGCCCCTACCGTCTGAACTCAAAAGGAAAGGACGTTTTGATGAAAACTTTTTCGTCGATCTACCAACCGTTCCAGAACGAGCGCAAATCCTCAGCATCCATGTACAACGCTTTGGCATCACTGTTGAAGACAAGTATCTAGAGTACGGCATAGCTGCTGGATACGGCTTTTGCGGTAACTGTACTTCAAGACAGTAAAAGATGTCAAATGGGTTCTATATGGTAGAGCGAAAGGCAACTTTATCATTTTCAGCGATCGCATTCTCCACACTCACAAGTTCGATATCTGGGAAACTTTGGTACAAACTAGCGTAAAATTCCTTAGCGTATGTTTGGAAAGTATCGTTATTAACATCAAAACCTTAAAAACCTAACCCCTAACCCCTTCCCTACAAGGGAAGGGGAACAGGAGATCAGCCTTATCAAAGCCTCTCCCCCAGGGGGGGAGAGGTTTGGAGAGGGGTTCAGAGGTAAACTTTGCGATTTCTTAAACATCCTCTTAGCCAGGGTTCCACGAATCGCTTGGGATCAACCGCAAAAGTACCATATCATATCAAAAGCCACCAATTCATCTTAAACTTGATTCTACAAAGCAACATTTCCCCATGCTTACGAAGGCAAAGCGATCGCTCTACGCTTTATTTTGTTCGCTTAATACAGCAGCGCATTAAAAGCGATCGCTAATCAAAATATTGAAGTTGTCTCAAAAATTAGGCAAAAAGCCATTTCCAAAGAAAATGGCTATAATCTCGATTTAGAATTTAAAGAGTGATCGAGTGCGATCGCAAATCTCCGAAGTTCTGAGTGGAGATTTCCTCCTCTCAGATTCTTCTGTTAAATCTCAAATGGGTATTACGCCATTTGATTTTCAATTGCCCACCGCGCTAATTCAGTACGGTTGTGCAAATTGGTTTTGCCCAACATATTGGAAACGTGGCTTTCAACGGTGCGCTGACTGACGTTTAGTTCTTCAGCGATTTCCCGATTAGCTAAACCCCTAGCAACAAACTGAACTACTTTCAGTTCGGTTGGAGTTAGCTGCACATCGAAGGGAACTTGAATGCGGGAACCGTTTTCTCCTCCTTTTGCTTGGTGTTCTTTCCAGCGGATAGTTTGTTTGAGCGAAGATTCAACTTGGGCAACGAGTTCTTCAGGTTCAAAAGGTTTGACCATGTAGACGTCAGCACCCTTATTTAATCCTTTAACTCGGTCGGCACTTTGACCTTTCGCAGAAAGGAAAAGAACGGGAATCCAGCTAGTGCGTTCGTTTTGCCGGACTTGTTCAACAAAAGTATATCCGTCCATTTCCGGCATCATCACGTCGCAGATGATCATGTCAGGGATATCCTGCTCTAAAATTTCCAGAGCTTCCCGACCATTTTCCCCAGTGATGACTTCATATCCCCGGAATTCCAAGTAGTCCTTCACCAGCAAGATGAGGTTAGGGTCATCATCAATCAGTAGAAGTCTTTTGTGATCTTTCATGCTGGGCTCTTTCATAGCAGTGGCACTTGTCGCGCTTGGGTCCATCAAGGTCTTGATTAGTTATCCTCTATGGTGGATTATTGAGATGTTGTCCTTTTTTTCCCACTTAACTTGCCTTTGCTTAAGCGATGTCACAAAAGCGATTTTCACTTTTGTGATATTGAACTTTCAAGGGCAAAACTCCAGTAAGGATACGTAGAGCAGTAGTTATATAATGCGCTATTATAGATCGCTTTGTACGTGGCTGGTGGAAAACACTGATTAAATAATAATCTTTTGCGTTCACACGTAGGTATTGAAGTTCGATCGCCCTATCTAAAAACCAACCAAGCGCTTTAATTATGCTGACTGCTGTTTCATATCCAGTGGATGTTCGCTCCTAATCAAAGGAAGTTTCAAAGCATATGTTGGGTCAAAAATGCATATTCCACCACCATATTGCCTAATCTTGTGTTCTTGATTAAGCCGCTTTCCGGGACTTCCGGGGTAACGTAGGCGATACCAGACACCATCCGGGTAAACCACCATTATCGGTCTAGAACAACAAACTCGCAAGCAGTTGGTTTTGGTTTAAGAAATGCAAGTGGGATATTTGTCTTGCGGCTGGTCAAGTTTGAGCTTTTGCAATCGAAGAAGCAAATGTTCCCAAGATTCCAGATTAGCTTGTTTTGTGTAGCTTTTTGGAACTATCTGGTCAGCGCATATAAAAACATGTGGCTGAATTTTTGCCAGTCCTAAAGTTTTTACACAATTTCTTAAGGTTTATTGTCCACAACATAAGTGGTTTTTGGGATTTTCACACCAAGACTGGATCTACTCATTGTTACTCGTTAAGCGGCTCCCTGATTACTGTTCTATATCAATTTTTCAACGCAAGCAAATAAATTTGACTATATAAAAATATTCGTAACTTACAAAACAAAACCCGGTAAACAAAAAATAATTGAGTATTTGTACTTAAGTATAACTTTGGTTGCTTAGTTCGGGAACCCGTACAAACAAATTTCTTGCCATTGCATACCGCAGTTAGGTACATTAGCACTCAGGAGTCGAGAGTGCTAATAAGAGGCGAGAAATTCGTATGGCAGCTGTATCTCTAAGCGTTTCTACTGTAAAACCTTTAGGCGATCGCGTTTTTGTAAAAGTGAGCGCCTCTGAAGAAAAGACCGCAGGTGGTCTGTATTTGCCCGACACAGCCAAAGAAAAGCCCCAAGTAGGCGAAGTGGTAGCTGTCGGTGATGGCAAGCTCAAAGACGACGGTGGTCGTCAAGCATTGGATGTAAAAGTCGGTGACAAGGTGCTGTACTCTAAGTACGCCGGTACCGACATCAAACTCGGCACTGACGAGTATGTCCTGCTTTCAGAAAAAGACATTTTAGCGGTAGTTAGCTAATGGGGAATGGGGAATGGGGAATGGGGAATGGGTAATGGGTAATGGCAAGAGAAAGATTACCAATTACCAACTACCAATTACCAATCACCAATTACCAATCACCAACAATCAACAAATTTACAAATAGCAGGTTGAACTTAGGCAATTATGGCAAAGCGCATTATCTATAACGAAAACGCCCGTCGCGCCCTCGAACGAGGCATGGACATCCTGGCTGAAGCTGTGGCTGTTACCCTAGGTCCCAAGGGTCGTAACGTGGTGCTAGAGAAGAAATTTGGCGCACCACAAATTGTCAATGATGGTGTGACGATCGCCAAAGAAATCGAATTAGAAGACCACGTAGAAAACACTGGCGTTGCTTTGATTCGTCAGGCTGCTTCTAAAACCAACGATGCTGCTGGTGACGGTACAACAACTGCAACCGTGCTAGCTCACGCAATGGTCAAAGAAGGCTTAAGAAACGTTGCTGCTGGTGCAAATGCGATCGCCCTCAAGCGCGGTATTGACAAAGCTACCGGCTTTTTGGTAGAGAGCATTGCTAACCAAGCTCGTCCGGTAGAAGATTCTAAAGCGATCGCTCAAGTTGCGGCAATTTCGGCTGGTAACGACGAAGAAGTCGGTCAGATGATTGCCCAAGCAATGGACAGAGTAGGCAAAGAAGGCGTAATTTCCCTAGAAGAAGGGAAATCTATGACCACCGAATTAGAAATCACTGAAGGGATGCGCTTTGACAAAGGCTACATCTCTCCTTATTTTGCGACCGATCCCGAACGGATGGAAGCAGTGTTTGATGAGCCTTATATTTTGCTCACAGACAAGAAAATCGCTTTGGTACAAGACCTCGTACCAGTGTTAGAGCAAGTTGCTCGTGCTGGTCGTCCTTTGGTGATTCTCGCCGAAGATATTGAAAAAGAAGCTTTGGCAACTTTGGTTGTGAACAGACTGCGTGGCGTTTTGAACGTTGCTGCTGTCAAGGCTCCTGGATTTGGCGATCGCCGCAAAGCGATGCTCGAAGATATCGCCGTTCTCACCGGTGGTCAACTAATCACCGAAGATGCTGGTTTGAAGCTTGACAACACCAAGCTAGATATGCTAGGCAAAGCTCGCCGCATCACCATCACCAAAGACAACACCACAATTGTTGCCGAAGGTAACGACGTTGCTGTGAAAGCGCGTTGCGAACAAATCCGTCGTCAGATGGATGAAACCGAATCGAGCTACGACAAAGAAAAGCTGCAAGAGCGTTTGGCTAAACTTGCTGGTGGTGTCGCTGTCGTGAAAGTCGGTGCAGCTACCGAAACCGAAATGAAGGACAAGAAGCTGCGCTTAGAAGACGCTATCAACGCTACCAAAGCTGCTGTGGAAGAAGGTATCGTTCCTGGTGGTGGTACAACTCTCGCTCACTTGACACCTCAGCTCGAAGAATGGGCAAATGGCAGCTTGAAGGGTGAAGAGTTGATTGGTGCTTTGATTGTAGCTCGTGCCTTGCCTGCTCCTCTGAAGCGGATTGCTGAAAACGCCGGTCAGAATGGTGCGGTGATTGCTGAACGTGTGAAAGAGAAGGAATTCAATGTTGGCTACAATGCGGCGACTAACGAGTTTGTCGATTTGTTTGGCGCTGGTATTGTTGACCCTGCGAAAGTGACTCGTTCTGCTTTGCAAAACGCTGCTTCTATCGCTGGTATGGTGTTGACAACCGAATGTATCGTTGTTGACAAGCCTGAGCCTAAGGATGCTGCTCCTGCTGGTGGCGGCGGTATGGGCGGTGGCGACTTCGATTATTAAGGTTTATTAACCCCCCTTATTTTTGACGGCTGTCTCCTGCGGGAGGCGGCTGTTTTTTTGAGGAACGTAGACGCGAAGGGCTTGCCGCAGGCTACCGCAGAGGCGCGGAGGTCGCAGAGGAGGAGAGGGTGTGGACTAATTTAAGATTAACGAACCGCCAAGGTGCCAAGAGCGCCAAGGAAGAGGGGGAGAGGGTGTGGACTAATTTAAGATTGAGGTTTTGTTTGAGTGTTAAAGACTTGCGCTCCTAATTCAAAGGCTTCTTTTTTCTCTTCATCAGTTAAGTAACGGTTGTCGGCGGGATGGTGAGGATCGCCACCGGCTTCTAGATATCGCTGTCTAGCTTGGGCAAAAATTTCTCTCAGTCTTTGATATTTTTGCTTTTCTAATAATGTTGGTTCTTTCATAGTTCTGATGCCCAAGAAATAGGAGCTATCTCGCCATTTTGCAACAGGAGTGCTGTAGGTAAAATGCGGCTAGTAGTGGTGATGTAGTAAAATCCCCTTTCCTCATCATAAAACATACCTTCAAGCAGTCCTAAAGTTTCTAAAGCATTGAGGACGAGATATTGTGCTTCTGTTGGCTCCATGAATGCTGAAATAGATTAACTTTAGGAATTTTACAGGAATAGGCAGCAGAAAGGCGATCGCCCTACCAACAGCATATTAAATTAACCACACGCCCGCGCAGAGGAGGAAGAGAGAAGTTATTTGTTTGATGACACTAAAGCTGTAATCTGCTGTAGAATGTCGTTTTGTTCCTGTTTAATTGTTTCGAGCCTGGTTAAAAGTTTTGCCAGTCGTTCGTTGTTTGGCTGCGAGGTTAAGGCAGAAGTGGAATTGTCTGTAAAGATGTTTAGGGGTTTAAAGCTGAATTTGAATAAAGACTGAACGAGTTTGAAAGGGGCAATTAGTGTGACTAATAAACCTTTCTCAATCAAACGACTGAAAGCTTTAATGAATTGCCAGAGAATAAAGATAGTTAACAGTATTATGACTATGCTATAGATTGGGTGATTAACTCCCCACATTAGTGATTTAATTGTCCAGGAAATGGCTGGATGAGCATCAATCCAAAGTTTAAGTGTATCCAATCGATGATTGATAAAATCATTGACAGCCTTTTCAATTGCTGTAGAGGCAGCATTACTCAGTTGGTCTGCTTTTTGAATAGTATCTTCTAAAGAATTCTTACTTTTTTCAAAGGTTTCTACGATAGAACCTTCCGCAAGTTTGGCAGTTTCACTTATGGTATTTACTGCTTTTCCACTTGCTACGCTAACATTATCAACTGC
The DNA here is from genome assembly GCF_000817785.2 of Hassallia byssoidea VB512170. Classification (GTDB taxonomy): domain Bacteria; phylum Cyanobacteriota; class Cyanobacteriia; order Cyanobacteriales; family Nostocaceae; genus Hassallia; species Hassallia carrinoi. The sequence continues at coordinate 59,702 of NZ_JTCM02000007.1, forward strand.
CTTAGTTGCAGTTTGACTCAATGAATAAGAAGCTTGTTCAGCTGTTTGTGTAACACTATAAATAGCTGCATTAGTCTTTTCAGCCACCATATCGGTTGCTTTGGCAGCTACCTCAGTTAAAGAGCCTTTTGCTTTGTCCGTAACTTCAGCAACTGTATTTACAGCTTTACTAGTTGCTGAAGTTACGGTACTAACTGCTTTGCCAACATTTTCATTTAAATAATTGTTTGTTTTTTCGGCTGTTTCGGATACAGTGCTGAGGGATTTATTAGTTAATTCAGTTAGAGAGTCAAATGTTTTGCCAGTCTTTTCATTCAAAAAATATTTTGCATTCTGGAAACTATTAGAAACTTGTTCAGCTAATTTTTCGCTATCTATTACACTCACCATATTGCCCTCAATAGCAGTTTTTTTAACTGATACAGATTATCATCTATGCCAAAGAATTAGGCTCAGGGTAGATACGGACATTTGTGGATAAAACTTCTGAAATTCAGTAATTTTGTTTATATTAAAACACGAGCGCACCTCCCAATTCTCCGATTTCTTCTTGGCGCTCCTAAAAATTAAGAGCGGTTAATAAATTCTTCCGGATCGATACCAGCTTGCTTTAAAATTGCACGTAATGTTCCCTCAGGCATATCACCGGAATGATTGGGAATAGTAGTATAATGATTAGTTTCAGGATTAAACCAAATTTCATGACTTCCTGCGGCTTGACGAGAAAAAACAAAGCCAAAGGTTTTGAGTATTCTAATAATCTGTCTGTAGCTAAACCCAGCTAACCTACCCATGAATTGACTACTGACCTACAACTAAAGGATAGTTAAACTGTTCGGCTATTGGTTGCAAATAATCTGATTCCTTATCCTGAGATTGTGCTTCCAATAACTTACGCGCTACATCACGAGCAATTTCTAAAGTTTCAGCAACCGTCCGTCCTTGAGCGACTAAACCTTGAAGCTCATCTGATGTTGCTAAATAAACACCTTCTGGTAATTTTTCAATATGGATGTTAAGTAATTTTTCCATTTTTTGATGCAGTTGTTATTTTTAATAGTTACGTTAATACTATGATATCGCTTTTTTGAACTCAAGCGATATTTTGCGACAAGCCTCTCTGCGTCTACGCACTCTAATAATTTCCCCTATAAACTTGGCTTTAGCGGTATCTCAATCACAAATTTTGTACCTTGACCTAGTATTGAATCACACCATAATTTACCGCGATGCTTTTCAACTACTATTTGATAGCTGATAGATAATCCTAAACCAGTTCCTTTACCTACAGCTTTAGTAGTAAAGAAAGGGTTAAATAATTTAGAGCGAATGTTCTCTGGAATACCTACGCCATTATCACGAATGGAGATTAATACCTTATTTTCATTTGTTAGTTGGGTATGAATCCAAATTATCGGCACTTGAAAATTATTAGTTACTTCTATTTCTTCTAGTGCATCAATGGCATTTGCAATTAAGTTCATAAATACCTGATTTAACTGTCCGGCATAGCATTCAACTAAAGGCAAGTTACCGTATTCTTTAATAACTTGAATTTCTTTTTGGTGATTTTGTGCTTGGAAACGGTGCTGTAAAATCATTAATGTATTGTCAATACCTTCGTGAAGATCCGCTTCTTTAAATTCGGCTTCATCTAAACGCGAAAAGCTTCGCAGTGATAAGACAATTTCCCGGATGCGAGTTGTACCAACTTTCATCGACTGAAGAATTTTAGTTAAGTCTTCGGTGATAAAGTTGATATCAATTTCATCAAGTAACTCTTGAAGTGATTCCGGTGGATTTGCATAATGTTGTTTATATGCTTCAAGCACTTGCAGAAGGTCTTGTGTATACTGATTGACGTGGGTAAGATTGCCGTGGATAAAATTCACCGGGTTATTAATTTCATGTGCGATTCCGGCAATCATTTGTCCCAGCGCTGACATTTTTTCATTATGCACTAACTGAGTTTGCATTTGTTGTAGTTCGTGGAGTGTTTGAGAAAGTTCTTCTGTCCTTTGAGTAACACGAACTTCTAAGACTTCGTTTGTCTGTTCTAGTTGTTGATTTGTTGTCTCTAAAGCTGCAAAAGAATCTCGCAATTGCTGTGCCATTCTATTAAAAGAACGAGCAAGAATATTCAGTTCGTTAACCTGAGTTTCTTCGACAATTTGATTCAGTTTTCCAATTGCAATTGCTTCTGAAGCTTGACTCAAACGTAGAATTAAACTGGTAATCCAGCTTGCTGTATACATTCCTAATAGAATTGCAACTGCCAATGCCGCTAAACATAATAAGATGGTTGTGCGAGTATTAGCGTTAATTTGTGCCATGAAGTCTGATTCTGGCATCGTCACAACTACGAGCCAGTCTAAACCATATTTATCTCGCCACGGAGTCACTTGTATAAACTGACGTTCTCCGTTGAAGATGATGTTAAACTCTTGATTATTCTGGATAGATTGAAAATTTTTAAACCTTTTTTGGAACTCACTACCAATACTGCGAATCAACGGATCGGGACTTTTAAGAACACTAAATCGTTCTGCTTTTCCATTTACTTTATGCAAAATCGAATGCTTACTAGAACTGCCAACCAGCATTTCATCGCGCTCGATGATGAAGACTTGCCCAGACGAACTGACTTTTAGGTTACGAAGAAAATCACTGATATTTGTTAGTAGCAGATCGATGGCGATTACACCGAGTTGCTTGCCGTTTTGATCGTAGATTGGATATCTGGCAGGTAAGCTGACATAATACTCAAATCCATTATTCAAAGTTGAGTTTTGGGTTTGTAGCGCTTTACCTTCTTGAGTGATTTTTACATTCCCTGGATCAAACGTAAAGATAGGACCCCAAATAGGTTTGCCTAATCGGGCTGCATCTTTATTGCCTTGTTGCGTCCAGGGATCAAACTCATAGCTTTGCAACAGTTTAGCGCGGTTTCCCCGGTTATCCGCAATATATTCTGACGCTTTGCCATCTCCAATTAAGTTTTCGTAGACTAGCAGATCGACACCGTTAATCCAGCGTCCCGCTCCAGCTTCTCTACCGTCGGTTAACACATAGCCGATGTATGTGATATCCTTAAAGGCTTTGGCTTGTCTAAAGAGATATTGCTCGTTTGCTTTTTGATTATTTAAATTGAGTTGTCCTGCGGAAATTGCATCCGCATTAAGTTGGCTCAGTTGCTGTGGTAACGCCAAATAAGTATCCAAATGTTCATCAACTTGCTGACTAGCTTTATCAATTAGCTGATTCGCCAGGTCATTAACTGCTTGTTGCCCATTTTTAAAGGAAAGATATCCCACCAACCCCACAGCCGCAAAGATTTGCAGCACAAAGGGAACGACAAGAATCAAGCGCAGAGGTATCGATTTAGTTTTCTTAGCAGGATGGGTGTTTCTGGGGTTCAACTGCATGGTCAAGAGGAATGTATAAAGTTACTTCACATGTGTAAATGCCACAGAACCAGTTTTCTTTCAACCTCTCCTGTTTTTTATATGTTTTTGCGTTCTCGATTTATCCGTGGCAGGTATTTTTCAGGAGAAGTAACTTTATAATTCCCGAAAAACTCTGGAAAATATTTATTAGTATGGGTAATTAACTTACCTTAATAAGATTACTAAGATTTTTTCCATCCCACACCAATGAGCCAAACTAACCCGGAAACAACACCGCTATACACCCTCAATCCACTAACCCGATTTTCTGACAGAGCAGCGGATTATGTAAACTATCGACCAAGCTACCCAGCCGCAGCAATTGATATTATCTTGGAAGGGTTAGCACCACCGACGCAACTTTTAGCCGCAGATATTGGTGCGGGTACTGGTATCTCCTCGCGGTTGTTGGGTAAACGCGGAGTTAGCGTCATTGCTGTTGAACCAAATGCAGCGATGAGAGAAGCAGCCGAACCTTCACCCCAAGTAGAATTTCGCGATGGAACAGCAGAAGTTACTAACTTAGCTGATGCATCGATTGATTTGGTAACTTGTTTTCAAGCTTTTCATTGGTTTAATCCAGAACCAACTTTGCAAGAATTCCACCGCATTTTGAAACCATCGGGACGGTTAGCGGTAGTGTGGAATAATCGCGCTCAAGAAGATGCTTTTACTGGTGAATGTAACCAATTAATACGCGCAGCATCGAATAGTGAACGAGTAGACGAGCGGATGAAATTTGTCGATCCACTGTTAGTAAGTCCGCATTTTGTTAACCTGCGCGAATATACTTTTGTTCATCGGCAAGAATTAGATTTAACAGGACTAATTGGTCGTTCTATGAGTTATTCTTACGTTCCTCGTGAAGGACTAATGCAGCAGCAACTCGTTGTTAGTTTGCAAGATTTATATCAACGCTTTGCCAATGAAGATGGTTTTGTTTACATGGTTGATAGCACTAGTGTGAATATTTTAGAAGCAATTGAAAGTTAAAAATAGAAGATAAAGTAGGGTGCGTTATGCGCTTCGCGCTCCGCACCATATTTTAAGCAAAGATGCGAAGTTTTTTCTGAGCGCATTTGCGCCAAATTTTCATGATTTCTTCAACCTAATATCAAATTTTAAAATGGCAAAAGCTCGTTATGAAGGATATTCTGAAGGCACTCCGACAAAGTTAGTTAAAGAAACTTTTGGTGATACTAAAGTTTATGCTCAAAATGCTAAATCTATACTAAATCCGGCAACTGGTTTTATCGCTGCTTATGATTTTACTTTAAATCCTTATCGGGGTTGTCAATACGGATGTAGTTATTGCTATGCTGCGGCTTTTAGTCCTAATTCTCAAATGCGGCAAGATTGGGGAAAATGGGTAATTATCAAGGAAAATGCTGCACAAATTTTAGAGAAGGAGTTAGAAACCTGGTATAAGAAAAATCCTCACAAATTTCCGAAAATTTACATGAGTAGCGTTACAGATCCTTATCAACCAATTGAGTCTAAACATCAGCTAACGCGCTCTTTGTTGGAGGTGATGCTTGAATATCGTCCAACGTTGGTGATTCAAACTCGCAGCCCGATTATTACGAGAGATATCGATATTTTACAACGATTTCAGCGGTTGCGAATTAATATGAGTATCCCCACTGGTAGCGAGTCTGTGAGGAGAGATTTTGAAGCGCGATCGCCTAGTATCAAAGCCAGATTAAATGCTATTACCAAAATCAAACAAACTATTGACCCTTTAAAAGGTTTTATTCCGAAAGTTTCTATCACCATTACGCCTCTACTTCCCACCTTACCAGAAGATGAAGCCGCTTTTATTGAGAAATTAGCGATCGCAGATAGAATTGTCATTCAGGAATTTCACGCAAGCCATAATCGTTCGCTTGTAGCAGGAACCCGCGAAGAAGCACAAGGTATTAAGCAAAAATACGCTTGGTGGTATGACTTAGAACAAGTAAATTATATGAAGTTTAAAGAAAATTTAATTTCTCGTCTTCCCAGCGTGGAAATCAAAGAAGGAAAAGACGGCTTTGGTTATGAGTAATGCTATAGCAAATTGGTGGCGAAGTCAGCAATTTAAATCTGCCCTGAAGCGTGGTAATATGCAAGTTGCAAGAAAATTGTTGCAAGAAATTCAAAAATCTGGAGCAAAATTTTCTTGGTTAGAGAAGCTTTTTAGAGATAAGCTTCAGTTAGAAAGTTATTCGCAGCAAGATAAAAGAGAGGTAGCTAATTTAAGCTTTAAATTAACTGAAGCACTTCAGCAACTAGATAATTTCAATACTGAAGTAGCTTTCGAGAAACAAGATAATTTTCTCTTCCAGCCAGACGCGGAATTTATCAATTTTGTCTCAAAAGCATTTAAGTTAATAGAACATGATGACAACAAGCTACAATCAACAAGTTTGGATGAGCGTATATTTGATGACTTTGAAGCTCGATTAGTTGAATATATTAAAGAAGAATTTAGTCGGATACCTGATAACAAGTTAAAAATTAAAATAGAAGATGCTCTGGAAGATATTAACAGCTTAAAAAGTGGACAAGATCCAGACTACCGTTTTAGTCTGACTCCCCATGTCTACTTTATGAAGTATTTTTTAGAAAATGTCTACTGCATTTACTTAGCTTGGTTTTTGATTTACAAAGCTGGTTTACTACCAAATAAGATTAACATACTTGATATTGCCGCAGGTCCGGGAACAGTTGCTTATAGTTTAGCTTTATTTTTACAAAGTACTAGCGGCTTTTTCGATATCCCGCAAATGCATATATCTTATTATTCTTTAGAAAAACAAGATGCGTTTCAATTTCGAGGGTTACAATTTTGGCGACGATATATAGAATCGCGAAAAACGCCTGTAAATGCTTACTTTCGCTTTGTGACTGACGACATCTTTACTTGGAATTCTCAATCTAGTAATATACCAAAAGACTTTTTTGACTTTATAACTGTTTCCCATTGTTTTTTTAACACTCCAGTTAAAAGCCTGCAAGCAAATAATATCTACAAACAAATATTTGCTACTAGATTAAAGCCACAAGGTTACGTGCTGCTAATTCTTCAAGACAAGAAGCTATTTAAAGCTTATGATGCTTATCAAGTAGAAGACCAAGAACAGGAAAAAAAGCTGGTAAATAAATTCTTGGCAGAACTTGGGTTAGAACTTGTGTGGTATAAGTATCTTACATCGACAGGCTCAAGAACACCTTATTCGGCTGTTGAGTTTGCAAAATTTGCTAAAGAGAAATTACATAACCAACTGTATATGAGTTCGATGATTCAAAAGTATCTTGGTCATAAGTATGAAAAGCACTATATTGTAGATGATTATGTAATATTGGCGAAAAAATCTTAATATTAATTTATGATAATTTGTGAATCAATGTAACCATCAAACAGCATCAGAAAATGGCTGGCATGGCAAACTTAATTTAGTGTACGCCGATCGCCTGGGGACAACTGCCCTAATTTCCAACTCGCATCAAGCCCCGTTGAAGGTACAGCGCCCGTTTTATCCAGAAGGACAGCAAATTTGTCATAGCGTGATTTTACATACGGCTGGGGGCGTTGTGGGAGGCGATCGCCTTTCTCTTAATTTCCACCTTCAACCGAACACTCAAGCATTAATTACTACAGCGGCTGCTAGTAAAATTTATCGCAGTAATGGCACTCAAGCTAAACAAAGCGTCAATATACAAGTTGATGCTGGCGCTTGTTTGGAATGGTTCCCCCAAGAAACTATTGTTTTTAACGGCGCAATTTATCGGCAAGATTTACGGGTAGAATTAGCTACGAAAGCTAGTTATTTAGGCTGGGAAATTACTCGATTTGGTCGCAGTGCTAGAGGTGAGAAATTTGTGCAAGGAGAATGGCGCAATCATACTGAAATTTGGCAGCAAGGCAAACCGTTGTGGATTGATAGACAATGGTTACCGGGTAATGAAGAAGTTTTCCACAGTCCCCACGGCTTGGCTGGGCAACCAATTACAGGTAATCTAGTTTGGGTGGGAGGTGTCGTGAGCGCGGAAATAGTTGATAAAGCACGCAATTTGTGGTGTGGTAAAGGTGAAGCTGGGGTTACTCGTTTAGAAAATGGATTTTTGTGTCGATATCGTGGTTCTTCAACCTCTGAGGTGAGAAACTGGTTTATTGATGTTTGGCAACTGCTGCGGATGTCTTTTTCAAGTCGTGGAAATTGTATACCCAGAGTTTGGCAAATTTAAACGAACGAGGAAAGAGGTAGAAATGCAACTTACACCGCAGGAGAAAGATAAGTTATTGATTTTTACAGCTGCTTTGTTAGCTGAAAGACGTAAAGATAGAGGTTTGAAGTTGAATTATCCGGAAGCTGTGGCTTATATTTCTGCTGCTATTTTAGAAGGGGCAAGAGATGGGCGAACTGTTGCAGAATTAATGAGTTATGGTGCAACTCTCTTGAGGCAAGATGATGTAATGGAAGGTGTGCCAGAAATGGTGCATGAGGTGCAAGTGGAGGCGACTTTTCCTGATGGGACTAAGTTGGTAACGGTGCATAATCCTATTAGATAAGCTTACGCAAAGGCACAAAGTATGATTCCAGGGGAAATTATTACGCCAGAAGGGGAAATTGAATTAAATGCGGGGTGTTCTACTGTAAGACTGCTCGTGGCAAATACAGGAGATAGACCAATTCAAGTTGGTTCCCATTTTCACTTTTTTGAAGTTAACGCGGCTTTAAATTTTGAAAGAGAACAAGCGCGAGGAATGCGTCTTGATATTCCTGCGGGGACTGCTGTCAGGTTTGAACCAGGTGATGAAAAGGAAGTTACTTTAATTCCTCTTGCTGGTACGCGTCAAGTTTATGGTTTTAATGCCAGAATTAACGGACATTTAGATACTTAAAATCATTAGATGCTATTCTAATTAAACTAGGTAGGGAATAAATGCTACGTACCTACGATTGAGTTAGCAACTACCGTTGTAGCCGCAATCAAATGTTGTGCAAAAGTAGCATATCCATTCGGACAACGATTTTTGAGAATTGCTAAATCAATCTCAAAAGCAAGTTTCCATCGAATTTGTAGAGGGCGTTGATTGCTACTATTTTCATAGAGATATGTTGATTGTGCGATCGCATTTTCTAAAATACCTTTTCCACCATCTAATTCTTCTAAATTTTCTAGAGGTTCAAGCTCTAAACCTAAAATCCTTGACACAGTTTGAGTGTCTGCCAACAACCACATTTCAAAATTTTTAATTGCTAAACCTCCTGCACTGCGATCACTAATTTTTTGCTCATTAACATCCAGGTGATTATCACGGATTTTATTTAAAGCCCGTTCCAAGTCAATTTGCCTTTGCTGAAGCTTATCATCTGCATCAACCACAATTAGGATCATATCAACTTCTTCAGGTTTCCACGCGATAATCACCTGTGCTAAATATTTTATATCTAAAATTGAGTGTCCTACACGCCGTTTAAAGACTCGACTCTCGCTGATGGATGGATGTCTTTGTACAAAATCACAATCAGGCAATCCCAAATTATTAATTTCTCGTCTGATTATAGTATGAAGTGCCCCTTCTCTATCTCTTTCAATAACTTTTCCACCATCTTCTGGTTTAATATAGGGAATACTTGCTCCGAGTTCTGCTTCTCCCTCAGCAATTAGCCCAATACGAATCGCCCGATTCATACCGGATTACCTCCAAACACATTCGTAAACCAAAGTTCACCTAATGCTCCATCATAAGCTTCTAGGGCTTTTTGGAAGCGTTCCGAATCAATGGGTAAGGCATGAATTTGAGTTTTACCTTCGGTATCTAACTCAACAGCACGCACTTGGTGAGGTTCGACATAATTTAGCAACACGGGAGAATGAGTTGTGATTAATACTTGAACGGGTTTACCTGTAATCCCCTCTGTGGAAATTATTTGCAATAATTCCATCATTTTGTGTAACAACCAAGGATGAACTCCGTTTTCTATCTCTTCAAAACAAATAATACTGGGGGTATTTTCTTGATAAAGTGCGGTTAGAAATGCCAAAATTCTAAGTGTACCATCAGATATATCCGAAGCAGGGATATGATGTTCAGAATATCTGTCGATTAATTCCAGTAAAAAAGTTCTATCTTCTCTACGCAGTAAAGAAATTCTCTGTATATTAGGAACAAGCCGTGTCAAACGTTCCTCCAATTCATCAAACCTTTTACGATTACTGAGCAAAATATCAGCTAGAGCATCAACAATTCCCTGTCCTGTTTTATCCATTCCACCAGTTGATGGAATATTATTAGAGAGACTAATTGGGGCAAAATCATAAATACTAACTTTTCTGATTGCCTTGGCTAGAGGATAATCCAAATAATTATTAGAAACTAAAAAATCTCTTAGATTTAGTGTATATTTATCTTTTATATTAACAGTATTGCCGGAATATTCTTGACGATTAATAGTCACTATTCGCTGAGGATATTCAATATGAATTGATATAGATGAAATGGATTCCTGACTTTCTATATTTGGAAGACAACCAACCTCAAAGAAAAGATAATCTTGCTTACCCTGCCATAATTTTGATTCAATTTTCTGCTGATTTGTATTTACAGCTATTAAAGATTGAGCGAAAAAAGTTATTATTTCCTGCTGATTCATATTAATTATTAATCTTTCCAAAAAATTAGATAATACAAATAAAGCTTCACAAATATTCGACTTTCCAGAACCATTCGGTCCAATAAATACAGTTAATGGTTCTAAATCAACTTCGATATCAAAGAGGCTCTTGTAGTGCTGAACTCTCAGTTTAGATAACATTCTACCTCAGTTTTATATCTGCCTATATTCCAAATATCATTCTATATTTTCGCGTTTATAAATTCGCTTTAACTACCATTAAAATTTATTTACCTACATCTACGGTTACAACAAAATTATAAATTTATACAAAATTTCCTCTGAATATCTCTAAACTTGCTCAAAAATAATCAAAGTAACACCACCCCTACGAGTGCATTATGCCTTACAGAATGTCCCGTCGCGCTTATGCAGAAACTTTCGGTCCCACTGTCGGAGATAGAGTCCGACTTGCTGACACAGAATTATTTATCGAAGTTGAACAAGATTTCACAACCTACGGCGATGAAGTGAAATTCGGTGGTGGTAAAGTTATCCGTGATGGGATGGGACAATCTCCTATTTCTAATGCCGATGGTGCGGTTGATTTAGTAATTACAAATGCCTTAATTCTCGATTGGTGGGGTGTTGTCAAGGCAGATATTGGCATTAAAGATGGCAAGATTTTCAAGATTGGGAAAGCTGGAAATCCTTATATTCAAGATAATGTAGATATTATTATTGGTCCTGGAACTGAAGCTTTAGCGGGGGAAGGAATGATTCTCACCGCTGGGGGTATCGATACCCACATTCATTTTATCTGTCCGCAACAAATTGAAGTGGCGATCGCTTCTGGTATCACTACGATGATTGGCGGCGGTACGGGTCCTGCTTCCGGCACAAATGCCACAACTTGTACGCCTGGACCCTGGAATATTTACCGAATGCTGCAAGCTGCTGATGCTTTCCCCATCAATTTGGGATTTTTAGGCAAAGGCAACACCAGTCTACCTCAAGGGCTGGTAGAACAAGTTAACGCGGGTGCGATCGGCTTAAAGTTGCACGAAGATTGGGGAACTACGCCAGCAACAATTGATACTTGCCTCAGCGTTGCGGATGAATATGATGTGCAAGTGGCAATTCATACCGACACTTTGAATGAAGCTGGTTTTGTAGAAGATACGATCGCCGCTTTCAAGAATCGCGTTATCCACACATACCACACTGAAGGCGCAGGTGGAGGACACGCACCAGATATTATCAAGGTTTGCGGTGAAGGAAATGTATTACCATCTTCTACCAATCCGACACGCCCTTACACGGTCAATACTTTGGATGAACACCTGGATATGTTGATGGTATGTCATCATCTCGATCCAGCGATCGCTGAGGATGTGGCTTTTGCTGAGTCGCGCATTCGTCGCGAAACGATCGCCGCCGAAGATATTTTACACGACTTGGGCGCGTTTAGTATGATTTCCTCCGATTCTCAGGCGATGGGACGGGTAGGCGAAGTGATAATTAGAACTTGGCAGACAGGACATAAAATGAAGGTGCAGCGGGGAGACCTCTCCCCAACCCCTCTCCTACGAGGAGAGGGGCAAAGAGCAGATAATTTCCGGGCGAAGCGGTATGTTGCTAAGTATACGATAAATCCGGCAATTACTCATGGAATTGCTGAGTATGTCGGTTCGGTGGAAGAGGGGAAAATAGCAGATTTGTGTTTATGGCGTCCTGCTTTTTTTGGCGTGAAGCCAGAGATAGTAGTTAAAGGGGGAATGATTGCTTGGTCGCAAATGGGTGATGCTAATGCGAGTATTCCCACACCGCAACCTGTGCATATGCGTCCGATGTTTGGTAGTTTTGCAGGTGCTAAGAACGCCACATCGTTAACTTTTGTTTCGCAAGCAGCGTTAGAAAGAGAAATTCCCAGTCAGTTGAGTTTGCAAAAGCAAATTGTTGCAGTTTCCGGGACACGTCAATTGAGTAAGCGGGATATGAAGCTGAATGACGCGCTACCTCACATTGAAGTTGATTCGGAGACTTATGAAGTACGCGCTGATGGAGAGTTGCTGACTTGCGAACCTGCGACAATTTTACCAATGGCACAAAGGTACTTTTTGTTTTAATTCATGACCGAGCAATTTACTGATTATGATAGTCCTTGGAAAGAAGTTATTGAAAGCTTTTTTCCTCGCTTTTTAGAATACTTCTTTCTTGATGCCTACATTGTTATTGATTGGGAAAGAGACTATGAATTTCTCGATACTGAACTGCAACAGCTTGAACCTGATGCAGAAATTGGCAAGCGTTTAGTTGATAAAGTAGCGAAAGTTTGGCTGCTGGATGGTGAAGAAGCTTGGGTATTAATTCATGTGGAAGTTCAAGGGCAATATGACAGCAAGTTTGCCGAAAGGATGTATACATATAATTACCGCTTGTTTGACCGTCATAAAAAGCAAGTTATTAGCTTGGCAGTTTTAGCGGATGAATCAGCGAGTTGGCGTCCTTCAAGTTATAACTATCAACTTGGGGGATGTCGCGTCAGCTTAGAGTTTCCTATCGCGAAACTTTTAGACTATGAGGCTGACTGGGAAAGCTTGGAACAAAGCACTAATCCCTTTAGTATAGTCGTCATGGCGCATCTGAGAACTAAGGCGACAAACCGAAACCCAGAAAGCAGGCTACAGTGGAAATTAAGCTTAGTCAGAAGCTTGTTTGAAAGGGGATATGACCGAGAATACATTTTAGGATTATTTCGGTTTATTGACTGGGTGATGGTACTTCCAGAAGAACTGGCAAATAACTTTAAAACAGAATTGAGAAGTTACGAAGAGGTAAATAGAATGCGGTACGTAACAAGTATTGAAAGGCTAGCAAAAGCAGAAGGAATTGAAGAAGGTATTGAACAAGGAATTGAACAAGGTATTCTTCAAAATGCCAGAGATAGTGTGATTGAAGTTTTAGAAACGCGGTTTGGGGAAGTACCAAGTTCAATTGTGGAAGTTGTTAATCAAATTGAGGAATCGGCTGTGTTAAAAATGCTTCTAAAAAGAGCGATCGCTATTCCTTCAGTTGCAGAATTTGAACAACTTTTGTCAAATATCGCATCTCCAGAATAACCACCGATAATTAAACTGAGAAGTTACGAGGAGGTAAATAGAATGCGTTACGTAACAAGTATTGAAAGGCTAGCAAAAGCAGAAGGAATTGAACAAGGTATTCTACAAGGTATTCTACAAGGAAGTCGAGAAAATTTAATTGAAGTTTTAGAAACGCGGTTTGGACTCGTGCCAAGTTCGATTGTTGAGGTTGTTAATCAAATTGAGGAATCGGCTGTGTTAAAAACGCTTTTCAAAAGAGCGATCGCTATTCCTTCAGTTGCAGAATTTCAACAAATTTTGCAAAACATTGCATCTCAAGAATAACCACCGATTATTAAACGGCGTGAATGAGGTAGTAGCATTATGTTAGCTAATTCAGCCATATTTGAAGTTACCTGGGAAAAGTTACCAGACGATTTTGTTTTAGATGACGAGCCAGTGGATAATATTAATCAACCACCTTTAGCTGCTGCGTTAACTGAAAGCTTGGTGTTTGCGGGAAAATTACCCGCGAATGCTTTAACTACCACTAACTACGGTATTTGTGCCACTTTAAATAATAAGTTTGTGGTGAAAGCACCTGATTGGGGATATGTACCAGCAATTCGGGTGACACGAGAAGAGGTGACACGCAGTTATACCCCGCGACTTCAAGGAGATATTCCAGCGATCGTGATGGAATTTATTTCCGATACCGAAGGTGGAGAATATTCAAGTAAACCAACTTATCCACCGGGAAAGTGGTTTTTTTATGAACAGATTTTACAAGTTCCCAATTATGCAATTTTTGAACCCAGTACTGGAGTACTGGAAGTTTATCAATTGGATGATTCAGGACGCTATCAAATCCAAGATTTGGATGTAAATAATCGTTGCTGGATTGGAGAAATGAACCTTTTCTTAGGTATATGGCAAGGTAGCCGCGAAAATCGAACTGGCTATTGGTTGCGCTGGTGGGATGAAAGCGGAGAATTGCTGCTGTGGGGTTCGGAGTTGACAATTAGGGAACGTCAACGTGTAGAAGAGGAACGTCAACGTGCTGAGGAAGAACGTCAGCGTGCGGAGGAGGAACGTCAACGTGCTGAGGAAGAACGTCAGCGTGCGGATGATGAACGTCAACGTGCGGATGATGAACGTCAACGTGCTGATAGATTAGCACAACAGTTGAGGGCAGCGGGAATTGAACCGGAGGTGTAATGTAATTAGTTCATTTTGATTTAGGCGATCGCTATTATTCAGATTTCCGACTTCGCATAAGTTGTCGGGAATCTTGTTTTTTAAGCGATCGCATAAATTTTTCATGCAGTTTGAGTTATGCGATCGCGCTTCGCGTTCAATTAAGTTAAAAAGTTAAGATAAAGCTGACACAGCCTTTAGTTAAATTATTTATAGATATTCTAGACAATTAAAACACTATATTTATGTTGACAAAATACATAAAAGCTGCAATGCATCAAGCTAAATATAAGATTTTGTCAGATGATAACACCTTTTACGGAGAAATTCCTGAATTTCAGGGTGTTTGGGCTAACACAGATACTTTGGAAGTCTGTAGAGAAGAATTAGAAGAGGTTCTGGAAGAGTGGATTTTCTTACGGGTTTCGCGAAATCTGCCGTTACCTAATGTTTAAGAAGCGATCGCATAAATTTTTCATGCAGTTTGACTTGCTTTCTTCGATCGCCATTTATGCAATTAAGTTAAAAAGCTAAGATAAAAAAGTCAACTTACATCCCAACTAAACAATTATGCTAAGAGTGAATAAGAAAATTGTCACTGATGAAGCAATGCGTCCAGTAGCAGTTTTGATTGATTATCAAGACTGGCAAAGAATTGAGCAAATATTAAATGCTTATCAATCACAACAAGAAGATTTTGATTTAAATAAATACGCTGGTGTAATTCAACTCACTCAAGACCCTTTAGAATATCAGCAGCAAAGCAGGGATGAATAAACTTGACGCAGCCTTTAATATTGCTAGATACAAATATAGTCTTGTACTTTCTGGGTGGTAGGTTAGTAAATCCATTACCATCAGGACAATATTTTGTGTCCGTAATTACTGAAATTGAATTGTTATCTTATCCCAGCCTCAGTTCAAACGAAGAAACACAAATTATTGAGTTTTTGAATAAAATTACAGTTGTTGGTATTGATAGTAATATCAAAAATTTAACAATAGCACTTCGCAAACAATACAAACTTCGGCTTCCTGATGCCATTATTGCCGCAACTGCACAAAAATTGAATGCAATGTTATTTACGAATGATGCTAGGTTGAATAATGTAACACAAATTAACACTCAAACAGTGCAAATTGTGTAGTTAGTGGCTTGTCGCAAGATATCGCTCTTTTTCTCTTCAATGCGTAGACGCTGCATCGTCTTGTCTTCAAACATCGCTTGCTAGAACTTTACCATTTTTGAATAAAGCATAAGCTTTTATTATGTAAGTACCAGCTGTCGTTACTAACGCTTAAGTTTTGCTTATAATATGGAAGCTGTGGTTATGAAAATTAAAGCTGTGGTTACTAACGTTGAAGCTGTGGTTACTAACGTTAAAGCTGTGGTTATGAAAATTAAAGCTGTGGTTACTAACGTTAAAGCTGTGGTTATGAAAATTAAAGCTGTGGTTATGAAAATTAAAGCTGTGGTTACTAACGTTGAAGTTGTCGTTACGACATAACAAGAAAACACTGGGTTGTGCGATCGCTCCCCCTCTCCCCCTCTCCCCCTCTCCCCCTCTCCCCCACTCTCCCTACAATTTCTCCAACACCTCTGGTGTAAAGGGATTATTACCCGCTTGCAAGTCTTTCACCCAGCTTTCCCGTTGTTTCTTCTGATCAGCGTTGTCAGTTGATTCGATAAATACCTGAAAGTCTTCAATTGCACCTTGAAAATTACCAGTTAACGCTCTTGCTAAACCGCGACTATCGCGGATATAAGGATTATTAGGTGCAAGTTTCACTGCTTTTTCACAAGCATCGTTAATTACAATCTTGACATAACCTTGTAAGCTAGCTTGCCGGCAGAAACTATTCTCAGATTTAGCTAAATTTTCTTTTGTTGGCTTTAAGTTTTCAATTCTTTTATAAATTGCTTGTGCTTTGCTATATTCATCCTGCTTTAATTGTTCTTCAGCTTCGTCAATTAAACCGGCTATGTAAAAGTCTTGGGCTACTTTTTCGGGGTTATTTTGTACACCATCAATGTCTGGATTGATATCTACCTTGGGTTGGATTCGTTGTGCTTGTTTCAACTTGGCAACTGCATCGCGTATATCACCTTGTCTGGCAAGTTGTTTGCCTTGAGCAATAAATCCTTTGCTGGTAAAGTCTTTGGCAACAGCTTGGATGTTAGTTTCCACGTCACTAGGGGTATCTGTGTCCAGGTCAACTTTGGCATCTAGTTTCTGTGCTTGTTTCAACTTGGCAACTGCACCATCAAAATTACCTTGTGTGGCTAAGTCTTTACCTTGTTTAACTAAGGCTTCACTGACAAGTTTTTTGGTAACAGCTTGGGGGTTAGTTTGCACACCTTCAGTATTATCATCAAGGTCAATTTTCGCGTTTAGTTGCTGTGCTTGTTTCAACTTGGCTGTTGCACCGTCAACATCACCTTTATATGCTTGTTCTCTGCCTTGTTGAACTAAAGCTTGACTGACAAGTTCTTTGGCAACTTTTTCGGGATCGTTCTGCACACCATCGGTATCTGTGTCGAAGTCAATTTTGGCGTTTAGTTGCTTTGCTTGTTTAAACTTAATTATTGCACCATCAAAATCGCCTTTTTTGGCTAACTCTCTACCTGCAAACTCCAAGCGGAGAGAATCAGTTTTGACTTTCGGATTAATGTCTAATTTAGAGTCCCATTTTTTAGCTGTTTTGAACTTAGCAAGGGCATCTTCAAAATTACCATTTCTGGCGGAAGTTTCTCCGGCTGTCACCATAAATGGGACTGCTGCTAACAAAATATCGGGATTTTGTTCTTGACAAAATGTCAGTGGTTCTAAATCCTCTGGATGGGTAATCAGATAAGCTTTGAGCTTCTGACAACTTCGCGAAAGTAAATTATCTAAATCGAAGTACCAAATTTTGATCGTCTTGTCACCACTTCCAGAAGCAACAGTTTTGCCATCACTGCTAAATGCGACGCTAATTACAGCTTGGGAATGTCCAGTTAGGTTGTGAATTAGTTTGCCGATGCTGCTGTCCCAGATTTTGATGGTGTTGTCCAAACTTCCAGAAGCAACAGTTTTGCCATCACTG
>NZ_JTCM02000007.1:77367-154000 GCF_000817785.2 Hassallia byssoidea VB512170
ACTGCTAAATGCAACGCTACTTACAGGTAAGGAATGTCCAGTTAGGGTACGAATTAGTTTGCCAGTGCTGCTGTCCCAGATTTTGATCGTCTTGTCAGCACTTCCAGAAACAATTTTGCCATCACTGCTAAATGCGACGCTAAATACATATGAGGAATGTCCAGTTAAGGTGCGAATTAGTTTGCCGGTGCTGCTGTCCCAGATTTTGATCGTCTTGTCGTCACTTCCAGAAGCAATAGTTTTGCCATCACTGCTAAATGCGACGCTAAATACATATGAGGAATGTCCAGTTAGGGTGCGAATTAGTTTGCCGGTGCTGCTGTCCCAGATTTTGATCGTCTTGTCGTCACTTCCAGAAGCAACTGTTTTGCCATCACTGCTAAATGCGACGCTATATACAGTTGAGGAATGTCCAGTTAAAGTGCGAATTACTTTGCCGGTGCTCCTGTCCCAGATTTTGATCGTGTTGTCGTCACTTCCAGAAGCAACTGTTTTGCCATCACTGCTAAATGCGACGCTATATACAGATGAGGAATGTCCCTCCAAGGTATTTGTTTCTTGAATCTCCGCTAAAATCTCTTGGATGCTCAATATGGGACTCAAAGCAGGGTAATCGACAATCGAGGGCTTTTCTTTCACCAACTTCTTGAGAGTTTGCCCAGCTTGCATTGCCATGACTAAACTTTGAACACTTTCATATTCATTCGATTTAAACTGTTCTAAAGCATAGCTGCCTTGTTGTTCCACTTCACTAATACTAAAAGCCCTTTGTCTAGCTTGTTCTACCAGTGCTGCTACTCCTACCGCTCCCAGCAGTGTCACTCCCAAAATAGCAGCCCCAATATAAGTTTGTCGTCGTGTTTTTTGTTGCGCTTGCGCTAAACGCTGATTCGCTTGTCTCTCTTCTTCTAAAGCGATTTCTGCTTTCTGTTGTGCTTCTGCTAATATTTGCTTCGCTTGTATTTCCGCATCCAAGGCAATTTGCACTTCTTGCCGGTCTAACTGCTGACTTGCAGCTAAAAATTGATAATCGCGATCGCTTAAACTTTTGCCCACAGTCCATGTCTGAGCATCTCGCAATGTTTGCCCCCGCAACAAACGCGATTCATCCTGACAATCAGAATCAAACCACGCTGTTAACGCTTGTGCATAGGGACGCAGTTTGGCAAATGCTTGATCGACCCAACTTTGATTAAAAACCGCTGCGTAAATGCGGTTAGAAACTCTTAATGCCTGCTGCTTCACAACCAACCCGGAAAGCCGCAATTCCATTTGCTCTGAACTGTCATCCCCCGCAACTTCACCGTGTTGCAATATTTGCTGATATAATCCCAGCAAACGCCCAGCACGCTGCTGATTTTGCAACAAGCGATCGCGTATCGTCCGCAAATGCTCTGGTTCATCCTGCGATTCCCAATTTCTGATAATGCGCGATCGGACTAACTCTTCAATTTGGGATTCGACGGAGAAGACGCGATTAATCGCGTCACTACGGACTAATTTACAAACCTTCTGGGTGAGAAACGGTTGTCCACCAGTCCAAGTTAAAATCTCTCGCAGCACTGCTTGCGGATTACTCACCTTGCCCACAAACCCTTCAGCTAATGGTGCTGCTTCAGCGAATTGAAAACCAGTCAGTGCGATCGCTCTACCAATATTAAACGGTGTCCGCTTTTTATCCGCAATCAAATCTGAAGGTGTCGCTACCCCAAACAGCGTGAAAGTAATCCGCTTATACTCTGGATTATCAGCACGCAAGTTATAGCAACTTCTAATTAAAGCAAAAAAATCGTCTATCGAAAAACTCAAACTCAGGATGCTATCGATTTCATCCACAAAAATGACAATTTGTCCAGAAATCTCCACCAACAAAACATCTTCGATAAACTTGCCGAATCGCTGCACCGGAGAAAGTAAACCGTGACTCTCCCACCAGCTATCTAAATCAAATCTATCGTATAAATACAAACTACCAACTATACTATCAATCACCCCCGCATACCATTGCTCAGGTGTGATATCCCAAGTTCCAATCGCGGTAATATCAATCGCCGCACAAGCAATTCCCTCACCCTGCAAGCGTTCCATAGTTCGCACCCGCAAGCTGGATTTTCCCATTTGCCGCGAGTTCAACACATAGCAAAACTCCGCCTCCTTCAAGCCGATGTATAAATCATCATCAGCCTGCCGCGTCACGTAAGTGGGAGCATCAGCCGGTAGACTTCCCCCAACTTGATATTCATACTTTGGGTGGGGTGGTTTCATTAGGGGAGGGGGAGAGGGGGGGAGGGGGAGGACAAGGGGGAGGGGGAGGACAAGGGGGGGAGGTTTAAATTTAATAATGATATCAATAAAGCGGCATCTGTCCCGACGATTAAAATCGCCCGATGCAACTATTTATATAACCATAATTAAAAGTAAAATAGCGATCGCTCGGACTGCCTACCTAATTAACCTTGTAATTAAAATTTACGTATATATTGCTTTGATATGAGTTCGCAATCTGACAAAATTCTCGTTGTAGACGATTCTCCTGATAACATATTTTTAATCAAAAGCATTTTGGAGGAAGAAGGCTACACAGTTAGCACGGCAGAAAATGGTGCTTCAGCGTTAGCAGAAATTGAAACATCTGGTTGTGACTTGGTATTGCTAGATTTGATGATGCCGGGAATGGATGGTTACGAAGTTACAAACCGTGTGCGTGGCAATACGCAATTGCCATATATTCCGATTCTGCTGATTACGGCACATGACGCACCGAATGTTGCTCAAGGATTAGATTTGGGTGCTGATGATTTTATCCGCAAACCTGTAACCGTGGATGAATTATTAGCACGAGTGCGATCGCTTCTGCGACTCAAACACAGCATAGACGAACGTGACGAAATAGCAAAACAGCGAGAAGATTTTGTCTCCCGTCTCACCCACGACTTACGCACCCCTTTAGTAGCAGCAGATCGAATACTCATGCTGTTTCAGCAAGGTGCTTTAGGAAATCTATCGGCACAAATGGAGGAAGTTATTGTTATCATGGCTCGCAGCAATACCAACCTGCTAGCAATGGTGAATACCTTATTAGAAGTTTACCGCTTTGAAGCCGGTCGCAAAACCTTGGCATTTCAACCAATTAATCTGCGATCGTTATTAGAAGAAGTTGCAGGAGAACTAACACCTTTAGCGCAAGCCAAATCACTTTGTATAAATCTGGATTTGACAGAAGAGTTAACCAGTAAAATGATAGGCGATCGCTTAGAACTACATCGCTTATTCACCAACCTTGTAGGCAATGCTATCAAATTTACCGACACCGGCTCAATTACCATCCGCTTAACTTCTCAAGCTGAAATTGTTACCATTGAAGTAGCAGATACAGGTTCAGGTATTCCCCCCCAAGAACAAACCACCTTATTTGAACGATTTCGCCAAGGAAGCCACAAAAGTTCTGGTAGTGGTTTAGGACTTTATCTTTCTCGTCGAATCGTCGAAGCACATGAAGGAACAATTCGAGTCAATTCCGAATTCGGTAAAGGTAGTGTATTTATTGTTAATTTACCCGTCAAATCAACGCATATTAAAACGTAGTATCCCAATTTTTACCAAATCCAAATAACTCTAACTCATACTCCGCGCACCTTTGCGTATACCTCAGCGCCACTCTGCGTTTCCAAATAAACTCAAACATTTTGAATGTTAGAAAAAAACATGCATACTAACTTATCCATCCCTGATATTATCCGCAAACAACGTGACTTTTTTCAAACAGGAGAAACCAAAAGTATTGATTTTCGCCTTGCCCAATTAAAAACTCTCAAACAAGCAGTAATTGAGCATACACAACTTATTCTCGAAGCACTGCAAGCCGATTTAAAGAAACCAGAATTTGAAGCTTATGCTACAGAAGTTTTAGTATATAAGGAAATTGATTCTGCAATAAAAGATATTAAAAATTGGACTCAGCCTAAGAAAGCACCAGTTTCCCTTGACTTTTTCCCTGCATCGGCACGAATTTATCCCGAACCGCTGGGAGTGGTTTTAATTATTAGTCCTTGGAACTATCCATTGCAGTTGATTATATCCCCATTAGTGGGTGCGATCGCTGCCGGCAACTGTGCAATTCTCAAACCTTCAGAACTCGCACCTCATACCTCTCGTGTTTTAACAGAAATCATTAGCAAATCTTTCGATCCGGCTTATATTACAGTGTTAGAAGGAGGTGTGGAAACAAGTCAACAACTATTAGCAGAAAAGTTTGACCACATCTTTTTCACTGGGGGTACAGCAGTCGGTAAAATAGTCATGGAAGCTGCTGCAAAACACCTCACACCAGTTACTTTAGAATTAGGCGGTAAAAGTCCTTGCATTGTCGATGATGACATCAATCTTGAACAAACTGCCAGACGTATTACTTGGGGTAAATTTCTCAACGCAGGACAAACTTGTATTGCACCTGATTATCTTTTAGTTGATAAAAAAATCAAAGATAATTTGTTAGCTGGCATCCAAAAATGCTTGAAAGAATTTTATGGTGATAATCCGGCAACAAGTCCTGATTATGCCAGAATTATTAATCAAAAACACTTTGACAGGTTGGTTAACTTATTAAAAGATGGTAAAATTATAGTTGGTGGAGAAAGTAATTCTTCAGAATCTTATATTGCCCCAACGGTGATTGATAAAGTTTCCTCAGCAGATGCAGTGATGCAGGAGGAAATTTTTGGACCGATTTTGCCTGTGATTGAATACACAGATATTGGTGAAGCGATCGCCTTAATTAATTCTCGACCAAAACCCCTAGCTTTATATTTATTTTCCCAAAACAAAAACCTGCAAAAGCAAGTATGTCAGCAAACTTCATCCGGAGGAGTTTGCATCAACCACACAATAATACAATTTGGTGTCTCATCTTTACCATTTGGTGGTGTAGGTGAAAGCGGTATTGGTAGCTATCACGGTAAAGCTAGTTTTGACACATTCTCCCATTACAAAAGCGTCTTACACAAGCCTTTCCTGCTAGACGTTAAATGGCTGTACCCTCCCTACAAAGGTAAATTATCCTTACTAAAGCGAATTCTTGGGTAATTGAGAATTGGGAATTGGTAATAGGTAATTTTGTTGAGGGGTAAAGGGTAAAGGGCAAGAAAGAAGAAATATTTCTCAAGAAAGCTTTCCCTGCTTCCCCTGCTTCCTTGTCTCCCTTGTCTCCCTTGTCTCCCTTCTCCCCCATTCCCCATTCCCCATTCCCCATTAAAAGCTGCTATAACGTTCTTCAGCCCAAGGTTCACCACGACGGTGATAACCATTACGTTCCCAAAAACCGAGTTCTTCGCGCTCTAAAAATTCTAAACCATTAATCCATTTAGCACTTTTCCAAGCGTAAAGATGGGGAACAACTAACCGCATTGGACCACCATGTTCTGTTTGCAAATCTTCATCAAATACTTTAAAAGCAAAGAAGTTTTCTTCGCGCACAAAATCTTCCATTGCAATATTAGTAGTGTAGCCACCGTAGCTGTGTTCCATAATGTGAGCCGCTTTCGGGTCTACCTCAATCAGCTTCATAAAATCTGTAACTTTAATCCCAGTCCACTTGACATCGAGTTTTGACCAACGTGTTACACAGTGAAAATCTGCTGTGAATTGATGTTGGGGTAATGCCATAAAATCAGACCAAGTAAAAGTTTGGGGTTTTGCCAAACCCCAAACTTTAAATTTCCATTCATCTATGTTAATTTTCGGCGTTGCACCGTAAGTTAAGACAGGGAAGCCTTTAGTTAAATATTGTCCTTGAGGAACGCGATCGCTTTCTTCTTTTTGTGGTTTCTGAAAAAATTTACCTAGCATAATTGAAGAAAAATAAGTTTTCGGAAGATAAGTAGGTGAGCGTAATTAAATATAAAATGTACTCCTAATTCGTAGTGAGCGGTTTACCGCTCATAGCAAAGATTTTGAGGGCTAGAGCCGCTCACTACATTTAAAAGCGTTTATCTTACACTCATTTACTTAATTAATCTTTATATGATTATTTATGCCTTGGTCATCGGTCATCGGTAATAGATAATGGGTAATGGGTAATGGGTAATGAGTGATGGGTGATGGATTTTACCAATTCCCAATTACCTATTACCAATTCCCAATTCCTGATTAACTTTTCTAACTACCTATTCAAGAGTAAATTATGATTCCTCTTCTTCCTCTTCTTCAGCAGTTGGATAGACAAATGTAGAACGTCCAGACAAAATCGACTTGCCTAAAGAGAGAGCTTTCTGAGCTTCAATTACAGCTTTGTGCCTCCAGGTAGCTCGGCGTTTATCTCTTTTGGACTTCGATGTTTTCTTCTTAGGAACAGCCATGACAGCAGATATCGCAATTTTTGACAACCTTTTTATTCTAAGCCATCAATTGTCAATCAGTTAGTAATTGATTTTCACAAATATTCTGCTCCATACCCTTCTAGGGTATGGCTACAAAAACGAAGCCTGCGGAGGCAGGCTTTGTTAGTATAGCCGAGCCAGTGCGTTGGGGAGCCAGTGCCGTGGTGAGGCAACGCGGTCTTGGGGGTCTCCCCCATGAGCGATTGCCGAAAGGGTTTCCCGACTTGAGGCATCTGGCGTCCGGCAATGCCCGACAGTCACGCACCTGGCGTCCAGGCTGAAGCCTGAGGGCGTGAGGGCGTGAGGGCGTGTTTTTGCGCTTTATCTTCCGAAGCTGAGGATCTTAGGCATGTGTCTTTGCAGCAAAATCGCTCCGAAATTAGACAGCAAACAGGTGATTGCTAGCCACATGAGGATATAAGTAGGAGCCATGACGACGCCGATCATGAACCAAGTATAGACATGCAATATCATCACTACAGCGAAAAACGTGGCAATTGTACACGCTTGCCATACTTGATGTGTTGGGCGGCGTAGTGCTGCCAGAATGATTGTTGAGGATGTTGCAAGTAAGTTGGCTGGCACGAGAAATGCACAAATAGTCGCGCAGTTGGCGCGGGATAACTCAGTTATGGTGTTGAAATCGAGCATTAATTTGTTGGGATAATGTCAACATCTTAAGAATTTATTTATATTTAATCTATTTTTAGATAATTTAATTAACCTTAGCATACAGCTGAAGTGAAGAAATGAGGAATTTAACATAAATTAAAATACGCTGTTCATATCCCCGACAACTTTTACGAAGTCGGGGATATGAGATATCAACAACAAGAAGATAGGGAGATAGGGAGATAGGGAGATTTCCCCCATTCCCTACTTCCTCAATTTTTAACGCCAAGATTCAATAATTACTGCTGCTGCTAACAAGCACAACAGGATAATTCCTAACTTTTGAAACCAAGTTACTACGAAAGGTAGTAGTATTTGGGCAATAGGTAAGGCGTTAAAAGCTGTTGATAAAATGTAGGCGATCGCAAAACCTAACATTACCAACAAGAAATACTTGAGAATTTTGGAAACCAATCTCATTAAAGGCGTATATTGATTCGTAGTCATAGTTATGCACTCACATTATGTTGCTGATTAAAAAAAGCTGAATCGCGTTTACAAGATGATCGATGATAAAAAAGGTTGCTTTGGCTTTTCTGGCACTGATTTTTTATTTTGCTTACCATCATTAGCTAACAGCGATACTATTACCAGCATGGTGAAAATAAGCAGCAAAAATGAACCAAAACTAAATCGATTCCGATCTATTTCTCTATCAAAACCGCATTTCAGGCAGACATATCTGTTAGGATTATGCGTGTCTTGGGCAAAAGGACAATGATTGCTTTCGCAATCGTGAGGACAGTCTTTTTGGAACATAATTTAACCCCGTAATTAAGAGTTAGCTAGTAAATGTTCGGACGTTTTCCTCAATTGAGTCAGTAAATACCTCAGGTAGTTTTAGATAACACAGCTTTAATTAGTCATTTATATATGTACTGTTGGCACAATTACTAACACTCCTTCTTTCACCGCAGTATCAGAGTTATAAAAAATATCTCCTCACCAAATTAACTCTGAGCATTTCTGGAGATTGTGCCCTTTAAAGCTGGGTAGTAAACTTTATCTTTCATACTACAAAGTGTATTGAATAATTTATAGCTTGTCAGCCGGATGAAGTGGGTACTTTCACTTACGAAATTTGTGGGAAAAAGTAGGTTCTGTGGAAATAAGTTGGAAAAAGTAGGAAAAATCACGCTACATTGAAAGAAAAAACGATACTTCAACTTCAATAACCAATGGGTGCGGAAGAAGCTTTAGAATTTGCCGACAGATTGGTGTTTGTAAAAACAGGGAGACACTTAGAACAACCCCAAAGGATTATATTTTCTGATTTATGGCAGGATCGGCGAAAGACGTATGATGACATTGCCAAGAGTTGTGCATACTCGTCTGTATATTTAAAAGAAGTTGGAGCGGCACTTTGGCAGTTACTCTCAGAGGTATTGGGAGAAAAAATCACAAAGGGAAGCTTTCAAAGCGCGGTGGAACGATGGAAACAGCAGTATGACAACAACAGCGCAAGTATTGAATTGACAAATGGCGTTAGATCAAGTATTGATTCTAACTTTTTGGGACGCGATCGCGAAATAGCTGAACTCCACAACATCATCAACAGTGGTGCGAAAGTGATTCTCATCCAAGCGGAAGGTGGTGTAGGCAAAACAACTCTAGCTCGTAAGTATTTCAAAGCGCAAAATTTCGACTTTGTTTTAGAACTGTGGATGGCAACAGAAATCCAAAACCTCACCCCTGTAGAGAGTGTAGTTGAAGAATGGTTGCGGCGAGATTTTAATGAAGAACCAGGAAGAGATTTTGGGATAAACTTAGAGCGACTGCGACGAAAGCTGCGAAATCAATCTCGGAAAATTGGTGTATTTATTGACAATTTGGAAACTGCCCTTGAGAAAAATGGTAAGTTTTTAGAATCTCGTCGCCCTTATGTGGAACTATTAAGAGTATTAAGCGATTCGGATGTGCATTCAGTTACTTTAGTCACAAGTCGTGAGCGTCTGCGTGAGTCGAGTCTAGAAGTTCATCTTTACTCATTAGAAGGTTTAGATGAGCAGGTATGGCAACAATTTTTCAGCAGTCGTAACATAAATTGTAATTCAACCGTCCTGAATGAAATGTGCAGAGCTTATGGAGGTAATGCCAAAGCAATGCAAATTCTCAGAGGAGCAATATTCACAGATTTTCAAGGTGATATAGATGCATATTGGCAAGAAAACTCTACAGATTTGCTAATCGAAAGAGAGTTAAAAGATTTAGTTGCTAGCCAATTTAATCGATTACAACAAATAGATTTAGAAGCTTATCGTCTTTTGTGTCGTTTGGGATGCTATCGCTATCAAGATATTCCTTCAGTACCTATCGAGGGAATTTTCTGTTTGCTTTGGGATGTACCTGAACAACGCAGACGTGTGATTAAAGCCTTGCAAGATTTATCGTTGATAGAAGCTAAAAAAGGACAATATTGGCTGCACCCAGTAATTAGAGATGAAGCGATTGGTAGACTTAGATTAATAAGTGAAGAATGGGAATTAGTCAATCGCAAAGCCGCAGACTTTTGGACGCAGATAATTACAGAAGTCGAAAATACAACTGATGCCTTAAGCGCTTTAGAGGCTTTTTATCACTTTATTGAAATTAATGATTTTGAACAAGCAGGTGGTGTGATTCTCTACAGAAGAGATAATAAACAAAAAATTACTTTACCTTTAGGCAGTTCATTTTATCAATTAGGTTTAATTCAAAAAATAATTTCTGTAATAACGCAGATAATTGACAATATTAGCTGTCACGATCAACGTAGTAGGCTTTACAATATTCTCGGTTATAGTTATCGATTAATTGGGAGACTTTCCACAGCTTTAGAATGTCATGAAGAGTCAAGGATAATTGTAGAAGAATTTGAACTTAACATCCTGAAAATATCTCCCTTGTTTAATATAGGACTCTGCAAAATGGAGTTATGGGAGCTTGAAGAAGCTAAATTATTTTTCAATTCGGTTTGCTCGATTGTAGAACAAACTGAAACTTCATATGAGTATATCGTTTATTCAGAATGTTGTCTGGCTTTCGTCAACTCATGTTTAGAGCTAACAGAAGAGGCTTTTTCCCTAGCTGAAAAGGTGGAAACAGCCATGTCTACAACTAAATTGACAGCTTGGGGAACTGGATATAACTTATTATTTTTATGTTTCACTTATAAAAATTTAGGAAATATCCCAAAATCTTTCGAGTTATGTGAAAGAGCGATATTATATGCTGAAGAAAATCACTTTGCTCAGGTGAAAGCGAAAGCGATAAGTTGTTTAGGGGAACTTTATCGAGAACAGCAAGAATTTGATAAATCCCTTTTGCATCATTTAGAATCAATAAAAATACTTGACAAAATAGGCGCAAAATGTGATTTAGCTGAAGCTTATTATCAATTAGCATTAACTAATCACAAAAAAGGTGAAGTTAACCAAAGTATAGAAAATTTTGAGAGTGCGATCGCTCTTTTTCACGAAATGCAAGCACCCAAACAAATTGATAAAGTACAAACAGCTCTGGATGCTTTCATAAATAATCAGCCATAATTTTAGTAACCGCTGTCAAAGGAGAATAGATATTAATGGTAACTTCTACAATTCTTACAAATGTATCAACATTTTCCTTAGAAGACTGGATGCAAAATCCCCCTGAGAATACAGAATGGGTGGATGGGCAATTAGTGGAGAAAAACGGAGTGACACTTAAACATAGTCGGATACAGTTAAAACTAGGCTCTTATTGGATAAATTACAAAGAGTCTAGCGGACAAGGGGGAGAAGTGTATACAGAAGTACCTTGTCGCACCAACAAAGAAGGACGTGTTCCTGATGTTGCTTATCTCACACCAGAACTAATTACCCAGTTTGGTGAACCTGCTGTTTTACCTCAAAGTTTTCCACTAATTGCTGAGATAGTTTCTCCTACAGATTTGGCTGAAGATGTAATTGCTAAATCTCAAGAATATTTGCAGTCTGGATGCGAAGAAGTTTGGTTAGTGTTTCCCGAAAATCGTTGGATAATTACGATTACCAAAAATCAGCGACTTGTGTTTACTGATAGTGAAATTGTCAGCACTCAAACTATATTAAAAGGTTTCAATGTATCAGTTGATGAATTATTGGGCTAATTTAAAAAGTTAGGAGTTAAGAGTGATGAGCAAAAAAAGTTAGGAGTTAAGAGTGATGAGTGAGTAGTTAAATTGACAACTCCTAACTCCTAACTCCTAACTCCCCACTCCCCACTTTCCACTCCCAACTCCTAACTCCTAACTCCTAACTCCTAACTAACGATACCCGAAAATCTCTGACATCGCTGCTACAATATCAAGATAAAAGTTACCTTGCACTGCCCGAAACAACTCAAATTTAGTTCCAGGTGCCCCAAAAAATGGTCTGAGAAACCATCCTAACTGCATCCCCACAAAAGCATAAAGAAATAGCCAGGATCTTAAAATAGTCGTGCGGGTTCGTTTTCCTACCTCATCTTGTTGAGAAAGTAACTGCATTCCTTCATAAAGGAATTTAACCCCAAATGCACCTGTGATGCCAAAAACTAACACATTCAATAGCTTGAAAAATTGATAAGAATCTGGTGCAGTAATCATAAAAAACAGCGTAACTGGTGCCAAGCTAAATAACAAAACACTAATCACTGACACAGCTGTGAGCAATACTACAAAATGCTGTTGAATACTGCTACGGGAACCAAACAAAACATTAAAAAAGAACAAAGTTGGAAAACAAATGATGAGCGTTAATAAGTAAAACGCTGGTAATTTAATCGCACCAGATAACGCTTGTGCCCAACTATGAGATGCACCAATAATTCCCCCATATATGGCAAAGAAAATAGAACTAGAAACAAACAAAGAAGTAGTCTTACTTTGTAATCCCGTTCCCTGACGAATTTCTTCGAGAAAATTTTGGCGATCGCGCAATAAACTAATCAGAACAGCAAAGTGCTTTATTTGACGAGATTGCTTATGAAGCATATTAATTTTGTTGGTTGTTATTTGTGAGTTGTTAGTTGTGAGTTGTTATTTGTTGGTTGTTAGTTGTTAGTTGTTGGTTGTTGGTTGTTGGTTGTTGGTTGTTGGTTGTTGGTTATTGGTTGTTGGTTGTTGGTTGTTGGTTGTTGGTTCGAGCATTGCTATCTACTAACCACTATCCACTAACAACTATCCACTATCCACTATCCACTATCCACTAACGAAATCCTAAAAGGTAGCCAATAGCTTGAATAATACTCAAATAAAAATTACCTTCCCTTTCTCGAAACAGTTGAAAAGGAGAATCAGGTGTGCCGAAAAATGGTCTGAGAGTCCATCCTAACTGACTACCTACGAAAGCATAAAGTAATAACCAAAACTGTAAGATTTTCTTGCGGGTATTGCTACCTTGATTATCTTGTTCTAAAACCAAGCTGGTTGCTTGATATAAAGAAGAAATTCCAATAAATCCAGTTAAAGCAAAGATAACTACATTTAACAAAATTAAAAATTGGTAATTATTAGTAGTTATCAAGAAAAACAGCGTGATTGGTGCAAAACTGAATAACAACACACTTGTTATTGAAACCGCAGTTAGCACCAATGCAAAATGCTGAGGAAAATTCCGCCTTGAGCCAAAAATAACATTAGAAAAATACAACGTCGGCAGACAAATCAGCAACGTGATTAAATAGAGAGATGGCAATTTGACAGCGGAAGATAAAGCTTGCATCCAACTATGATATGCACCGATAATTCCGCCATAAATCGCAATAAATATCGAACTGCAAACTAGTAGAGAAATGATTTTACTTGGTAATCTCGTTCCTTCGCGAATTTCTTCTAGAAATGCTTGGCGATCGCGCAATAAACCAATTAGTACCGCAAAGTATTTTATCCCTTGAGATTGCCGTTCTATCATATTATTCTCACAAACGTTGTTGAAGTTGAATTTTTCTCAAATTATCAATCAGAATAGTCACCACCAGAACCATATTTCCAAGCATCAATCAAACGATGCCAGTAATATTGCTGTTCGCTTGGCAAACTTTTTACCCACGGTTCTAGCATTGGACTTAGCCGAAAGAAAACAGAATAAATACCTAAATTGCCATAATGCACCGTCCAATCTAGCAAACTTGTTAAACCTACTTGCGGTATGACTTTGGCAATCAATCCCGGATGCGCCAAACCCGTTTTTAAAAGTGTTTGCGTTAATGCCGGAAACTGCACCACATCTTGCAAAAAAGGCTTAAGTACAGGTTCACCTAACTGTTGCATTTCTTGAAATACCGCCGAGAGTAATTGATTAATTTGATCGGGGGCAATTTTTTGATTTACACCTGCACTCATCGCCTTTTGAAATAGCCAAGTTACAGTTAAACTTGGCTGATATGGTTGTAGTATGGAAAGCGACTTTGCAGATAATTGATTTGTTTCCAGCGCTTCATGAATGCCAAATGTTAAACGCTTTAAATGACGCACCATTGCCCCAAAACCACCAAAACTTAATGGGGATTGATTACCGCTGCTATCTCCCACTGGTAGAATGCGATTCCAACAAGTTTTTAGAGGACTTTGACGATAAGTGGGAAAGAAGCCAAACAGCGCTCTTTGCAACTTCAGCTGACTCAATGCCACACCCTGATATTCTGGCATCAAGCGAAGATAATCCTCAAAAAGAGCTTCTAAACTCAAGCGTTGTGGATGTGCATCCATGTAGGTAAACATGTAAGTGGTTCTGCCATCTTTTGCCGGAAAAGCTTCCCAGAAATACTGACATTGATTCTGCAAGGATGTGAATGATAACAACAAGTCCCCAGAATCATTTTCCGGAAATCCTTGAGCGCAACTTCCCACAACCAGACACAAAGCATCTGGTTTTTTTCCTTGTCGTGCTTGCTGCGTGATGGGAGAAAGATGTCCCATCGCGTCAATTAACAATCTGGTTTTGAACTTGCTGCCAGCAACCATCACACCATCTGGATGAACTACAGCTTCTGTAAATGGCGTGTTTTCAAACAATTTACCGCCAGCGGCAAGAAATCGCTCTTTTAAGGTATTCAGTAGATATACTGGGTCTACACCGATATTCAGTACATTTTCTACCCAAACTTCTGTACCACCTTGAAAGCTGACTCGCGCTGGATTGTATTCGGTTGCGATCGCCTGATTTAATTCCTCTTCTGTCAGCAAATTTAATTCCAAAAATACTTCTAACTCTTTGCGAGAAATATTCCACTCTTGCTCTCTACCACGCAAAATAAAGCGCTCAATCAACGCTACCCGCAAGCCTTTCAAAGCTAAAGCGCAACCTATTAAAATGCCTAAAGTGCCACCGCAGATAACAACATCCCAATCCACAGCACCCAAAGACTGCTGACTTTCTTTGACTATTGTTGGTATGGATGCGTTGTTTTCCCTCAGGGATGCCAAAGTACGATCGCTCCGACGCAATCGGACCAAAACATCACCCGGTAATTGTGAAAGTATCTCTTCAGTTAAAGACATAATAAAAGTAAAATCCTGCAAAGTTACTACTTTTAATCGTATCTTTGCCTGATTCTACTTCATTAATTTTTCTTCCTTGACAATTAAATAATTACCCGTCCGATGGTACTTGACTTGTGTAATAAAATATGAAAATAATATAATTTCATCTACAAAAATAATATTTGATCGAATCAATCAGCCATCTATATAAGCCTTTGAAGGTGATTATTACCTTCAAATAAATTTAATCTCTTCAAATAAGCTTTTAATTAAGTTTGTTTATTTAAAG
This sequence comes from Hassallia byssoidea VB512170, assembly GCF_000817785.2. GTDB lineage: Bacteria > Cyanobacteriota > Cyanobacteriia > Cyanobacteriales > Nostocaceae > Hassallia > Hassallia carrinoi. The sequence goes on from NZ_JTCM02000007.1 coordinate 92,165, forward strand.
AAATTATAAAGGTATCCTAAAAAGTGTTTTTTCATCCGGAAAAAATATTATCTTAAAAAAAGTTAACAATGTAGGAGATTGTAAATTTTTTCTATGAAAATCGCCTTTATAGTCAAGTATTTTCCAGTTTTATCAGAGACGTTCATCCTCAATCAAATTACAGGTTTGATTTCGCGTGGACACAAAGTTGATATTTATAGTTATCCAACAGATGATATTGATAAAGTGCATCCTGATGTAGAAAAATATGACTTACTAAAACACACTCATTATTACCCGCATGTTCCCGAAAATTATTTGTGGCGCTTTATAAAAGGTCTAGAATTAGTATTTAGGCATTTTTTGAAAGCTCCTTTAGTGTTGATGCGATCGCTTAACATTTTCAAATATGGCAAACGAGCCGCTTCTCTGAGGTTATTGTATGCGATCGTACCCTTATTAAACACCGAAGCATACGATATTATTCATTGCCAATTTGGGATGTACGGAATTGATGGAATGATTTACCGTGATATTGGTGCCATCAAAGGAAAGTTAATTACTTCATTTCGTGGTTACGATATCAGTTCGTATGTAAAAGAGCGCGGCAAAGACGTTTACAAAGAATTATTTGCCAAAGGAGATTTTTTTCTGGCAAACTGCGAATTTTTCAGACAACGAGCCATTAAACTTGGTTGTGATGAAAAAAAAATAGTCGTACATGGTTCGGGAATAGATTGCAATAAATTTACATTTAAAACACGATATCCCCACCCCGACGGCAAAATTCGCATAGCCACAACGGGTAGACTTGTCGAAAAAAAAGGTATAGAATACAGTATTCGCGCCGTCGCCAAACTAGCAAATATTCATCCAATTGAATATAATATTATCGGCGATGGATATTTGAAAGAACACTTACAGCAGCTTATTGAAGAACTGAGTGTTACCAAGCAAGTCAATTTACTTGGTTGGAAAAATCAAAAAGAAATTATTGAAATTTTAGATAAAACCCATCTATTTATCGCTCCAAGCGTAACCGCTGAAGATGGAAACCAAGATGCACCCGTCAACACATTAAAAGAGGCAATGGCAATGGGTTTGCCAGTGATAGGAACTCTACACGGTGGTATTCCAGAATTGGTAAAAGATGGAATTTCTGGTTTTCTTGTCCCAGAAAGAGATGTTGATGCTATATCTGAAAAATTAAGCTATTTCATTCAGCATCCAGAAATTTGGGAAAAAATGGGTTCATCTGGTCGTGCTTATGTAGAAAAGCACTACGATATCAACAAGCTTAATGATGAATTAGTAGAAATTTATGAACTAGTAGCGAAAAATAATTCACAACAAACAAGCGATCGCAATAGGTTTGCCAGTTATAGGAACTCTACAAGCTGGTATTCCCGAATTAATAGAACATAATATTTCTGATTTTATTGTACTAAAGGAAGATGCTAATCCCATGTCGAAAAAGGTAAAATATCTCATCAACTTAAATAAGTGCATTCTACATAACTCCTTTTAACCAAAACCTGATTTAATTGCTTTCACGAGGATTTCAAAATGAATATACCCGCAATTGCCGAACCAGAAGTTACAATTATTGTTGCTCCGAGAGAGCGTTTTAGCTACACTCGTGAATCTTTAGAAAGCATTTACCAAAATACAGAATATCCATTCAAATTAATTTATGTAGATGGGAATTCACCATCTGATATCCAGCGTCATCTCGAAGAACAAGCGCAAGAAAAACAATTTAAACTGATTCGTACCGATTACTACCTTTCCCCCAACCGCGCTAGAAATTTAGGCTTGCGTCAAGTCAACAGCAAATATGTTGTATTCATGGATAACGACGTAATAGTTACTCCAGGCTGGTTAAAAGCGTTAGTAAATTGTGCAGAAGAAACCAAAGCTACCGTAGTTAGTCCCTTAATTTGTCAGAACCTCCCACTACATTCAGAAGTGCATTGTGCGGGTGGAGAATCTGGGGTAAAAGTGGAAATAAAAGGCGATAAAACCAGACGCAAAATAATAGAAAAAATATATAAACAAGGACGAATGGTTGAGGATATTCTTCCTCAATTGCAACGGCAAAAAACTGGGCTTGCAGAGTTTCACTGCATGATTGTACGTACAGAAATATTCAAGCAAATCGGCGTGTTAGATGAAAAATTAATGAATACCAAAGAACACGTAGATTTGTGTATGCTTGTTACCGAAGCCGGTGGTTCGATTTATTTAGAACCCGAATCTTTGATTACATACGTACCGGGACCACCTTTAAAGTGGACAGATTTACACTTTTACATGTTGCGTTGGAGCGATGCGTGGGAATTGTCTAGCCTCAAACATTTACGCGACAAATGGAATTTAACTGAAGACGAGTACTTTCAAAAAAGGTACGACACTTTAGGAAGAAGACGGCGTGATACAATTATTGCTCCTTTAATTAAAAGTGTTTTTGGACGGAGAATTTACCGCGCTGAGAGCTTGTTAATGAAGTTGGATCGTGCGCTAAACCGTTATTTAAGCGATCGCTACGCCCGCAAACATCTCCAAAGTCTGCAAAATCAATCATCACAGCCTGTAAAGTCGGCGATCGCGGCTTCGCAAAGATAACGTATATGTGCATTCTTTACCGCAAGAGGTGAGAAATCTTGAAGCCAAATAATACCCTTAAATCTCAGCTATCTGAGGTTATTTATACACCCGAAAGTCTGCTCAAACATCCTTTAAAATTATTCCAACAAATGTGGCGAGATTTGTTAGCTTCTCGCGAACTTGCTCGACGCTTAATGATGCGGGATATCAGCGCTCAATATCGGCAATCATTTTTAGGAATAATTTGGGCTTTTTTACCGCCAATTTTCATGGCAACTGGATTTACTCTTGCTAGTAATGCCAATGTAATTAATGTTGGCAAAACTGATTTACCCTATCCAGCTTATGTCATGTTCAGCACTGCATTGTGGCAAACTTTTGTCGAAGCTTTAAACGGTCCAATACAAGCAGTGACAGTCGCAAAACCAATGTTAGCAAGAGTCAACTTTCCTAGAGAAGCATTGATTTTGGCAAAGATAGGCGAAGTTTTTTTTAACTTTGCTATCAAGCTGATTTTAATCGTAGCGTTGTTTATTTGGTTTCGCGTTTCCGTAAGCTGGACAGTAATTTTAACTCCAGTGGCATTAATTCATTTAGTTTTATTAGGGACATTTATCGGTATTTTATTAGCTCCATTCGGTGTTTTATATCAAGATGTATCTAAAGCGTTAACTTTATTTACAGGCTTTTGGTTGTTTTTAACTCCCGTAGTTTATCCAATTCCCAGCGCTGGAACTTTTGGGTTTTTAGTAAAGCTAAATCCCGTTACACCTTTATTAGTAACAGCGCGAGAGTTAGCCACTACAGGAGTAGTATCAGATCCTTGGCGATTTTGGATAGTAAGTGTAATTACTATAGTTGGTTTGCTGTTAACTTGGATTGGATTTCGTCTAGCTATGCCTTATGTGGTTGAAAGAGTGAGTTCTTAAAAATGACTAATTTTCTAGAACAAACCAAAGATACTGATGTAGTTATTTCGGTTGAAAACCTTTCTAAAAAGTTTTGTAGAGATTTAAAACGGTCTTTATTATATGGCGTTCAAGATATTGCCACTGAGTTAGTAGGAGCAAATAGAAAAAGTGAAACTCTTCGTCCAAAAGAATTTTGGGCACTGAATAATCTCAGCTTTCAACTGCGACGGGGAGAAGCACTAGGCTTAGTAGGTTCAAATGGAGCCGGTAAAAGTACGCTACTGAGAATAATTAGCGGTTTGATAAAACCTGATAGTGGCTGTGTGAAAGTTAGGGGAAAAGTAGCACCATTAATTGCATTAGGAGCCGGGTTTAATCCTATTCTCACCGGTCGAGAAAATATATATGCAAATATGTCAATTCTCGGTCTATCAACTAAAGAAATCGAAGAGAGATTTAAAGATGTGATAGATTTTGCCGAAATTGCCGATGCGATTGATGCGCCGGTACAAACTTATAGTTCTGGTATGGCTGCAAGACTGGGATTTGCTTGTGCAGTTCATATAGAACCAGATATTTTACTAATCGATGAAGTGCTTGCCGTAGGTGATATTAAATTTAAAATGAAATGTCATCGCCAGTTATCTAAAATGCGAGAAAAAGGTACAGCTTTTATATTAGTTTCTCATAACTCTCATAGCGTATTAAATATTTGTGAATCTTCCGTATATCTTTCTAAGGGTAAGTTAATCGCTTTTGGAAGTACTGAAGCCGTAATTCGTAAATATGAAGAAGACTTGTGTCTAATTGGCACAGAAAATGCTTTAGGTAAAATGGTTTTACCTGAAAAGCCAGAAAAAGAAAGTTTAGGTTTAGATATTGTTTCTCTTAGTTTTAAAGATGAACAACAAAAAGCAATAGACACGCTGCTTTCTGGTGAGTCTGCTTATTTATGCGTCGAATGCAAAGCTTATAAGGAGGTGAAAAATGCAAATCTCGGTCTTTTAGTGACAGCGCTATCAGGAGAAAATGGTCTGGTTTTATATTTAACATCCAGTAGTGACAATGAAGAACTAACTATACCTCCAGGAAAATCAGAAATCCAAATGTATATGCCTTACTGTTCTTTAATTCCTGGTGTATACAGTGCCAAAATCTACATTAGAAAAGGTGTTTACTCTTTTGATATTGTTGATTCTTTTAGATTCACTGTAAAAACAAACAAAACTATCAGTCGATGTTTATTTTATCAACCACGTAAATGGCAAGTTGTCAGGAAGGTAGATAATGCATAAAATTCAAGTTTCCAGGGTAATTCTACATATAGCACTTTAACGAGTAACCGACATGACTGTAATGGTTGTGAAAGCTAGTTGTTTTATTACATTGAAGTAAATAAAAATGGAAAAACTTGTTTCAGTAATAATACCCTGCTTTAATGCAGAAAGATGGATCGCAGAAGCAATTGATAGCTGTTTACGACAAACTTATCCAAACATCGAAATCATTGTAATTGATGATGGCTCAACTGACAAGTCTTTAGAGATTATCAAAAGTTATGGAAATAAAATTATCTGGGAAAGTCTGCCTCATCAAGGAGGAAATCATGCGAGAAATAGAGCTTTTGTTTTATCAAGAGGAGACTATATTCAGTATTTAGATGCGGATGACTATATTTTGCCGGAAAAAATAGAAAGGCAAGTTCGTTTTTTAGAGGAAACCGGCGCAGATGTTGTTTATGGTGATTGGAGACATCAACATCATTATAATGGAAGAAGTTTTTTGGATAAAATACAGGTTTCTAAAGCGCAAGTAGACATTTTAGAGTCATTACTAACAAATTGGTGGACAGCTGTTGCTTCTTTACTTTATAAAAGAAGCGCAGTAATAAATAGTGGTGGATGGGATGAAAGTTTCCTGGCTGCCCAAGATAGAGATTTTTTCATCTCAGTGGTAATCAATGATGCCAAAGTTGTATATCAACCAGGTTGCTATTCAGTTTATAGACGATACGGTAATGTAACAGTTTCTAGTTGGTCTGTAAGTTTATGGGTAAAAAGCCACTATTTAGTATTAGAAAAGGCAGAAAAAAAGCTATTAAACTTGAAAAAACTTTCTCTGAAGTATCGCTATGCTTTAGCTAAATCTTATTTCGATTTGGCTCGAGAATCTTTGTTTTTTGACTATTCACAATACTTACGATATTTAGAAAAAGCTTTAACTATCTTTCCTGATTTTAAGGGAAATAGTACAAAGGCAGTTTATAAATTTGCTCAAAATATTTGTGGCTTTCGGAGAGCCGAAAGAATTGCCTGTCGTATCTTCTTTGTCAGAAGAATTGTCAATTCAATTAGCGATCGCCTTTTTGACACAAAAGGCAAATTTGGTGTCACACCATAGCACAATCACGAACTTATGTCAAGCAAAAATCCCACGTTTCTGAAAAACTTGGGAATGTAATTACTTACGTATTTTTCCTATTTAAAATCTTAAACCGACACCACCCTGCACGGAAAGAGCAGTACCCCCACCATCGCGGTAAGCATCAAAGGCAATGATCGCATTACCAAAAATCACCGTGTTACTATTCGGTACGACGTAATCAACTCCCGGTTGCAAAGCAAAGCTGATTTTATTACCCACAGGTGAAGGTGTATCACCACCTGCCAGCACCAAACCAGCACCCAAATAAGCGTCAGTTTGCCAGTTTAGGGGCAAATCGTAAGAAACTGTGGGCACAACCGCTGTGCTTTGACCAACTAAAGCTTGTGCGCGAAAAGAAACAGGAGTTTCTAGAAGCTTGTAGCGGAAAGCAAGAACTCCCCCAATTTGACCACCGTCTGAAAGACCAACAGTCGGACCGACACCGACATAGCTACCATAAGCTACTTGAGCTTGTGCTGGTTGGGCAAAACTCACAAATGAACTAGCCAGAACTACTGACACTAAATACGGAAGATGCTTCATTTTCCGACTCCTCATATCACTTTAGATTATCGATGTTCAGTTTGATATTGACAAGCCTTGTTTGAAAAATAGCTACCTGACTCAAGGAAAGCTAGGCATAGTACAATTAATTTCCTAAGGTTAACACTCCTAAAGGCATATCTACTAACAAATGACGAGTTTTTAACCACTGACGACTAAGTAAAACTTCTGACACCCCTTGTCCTACATGAACAGGAATGTCAAATTCATTTTCATCAATTCGGACTTTTCCAGCATAGATATCAAATTTAACTTCTCCTCTTGCCATTCGCATATCTCGTTCACCAACACGAGTCCAATCAAGTCCTTGTAAGTCTTGTTCATCAATTACCAGCCAGCCAGAGAAGCCTGTATCTAGCATTACATCAATTGGCAGTTCTAATTCATCACCAGCAATCAGTTCAATCTCGAAAAACAACTCATCTCTTTCACCAAACCAGCCCTCAATCATATTGTTCCAGATACCCCAGTCTCATTAATCTGGAAGAGATAAAAAGGAGCGTTAGGGTGCTTTTGACGACACATATTCATAACCGCAATTTCATCTTTATCAATGAAATAATCTCCACTATTCGGTTCAACAGTTATGTACCAGTTGTAGTGAGTTTTAATTAACTCTGGTTGAACCTTGTCAAAAATCGGTTTGCAGCGTTGATAAAATGCCTCACGTTCAGCTTGTCGTTTGGCTTTCTGTTCTTCCGTCCACTGAATTTCTGGGAATATTCTTCCTCGTCGTGCTGTGCGCGTTGGTTTTGCTTCGGTCATTGTTGTTTTATCAGCGTGTCTATTCTTTAATTTTTGCGTATTTTGGCTTTGTCTGCGCGTGGCGATCGCAGATATTTATTTCTTCCTTTATGATTGAAGCGATCGCTCTTTAACTTTTCCTATTTATCCAATCTTCCCCACCAGCTAATTGAGCTAGATAATCATCCATAATCGCTGGTAATTCTTTTGCCGAATAAGTATATGTTAAGGCAAGAAATCTAGTTGTTGTAGTTAAAATCTGCTTTCTATCCAGAATTGCTGATAGTTGAGAGCGAGTATATTTTCCGTGAAAAACTTCCAGACTTGCATCAGCTATAGCATCTTCAATTACTTCCTCTTCTATAAACGTTTCCCATTCATCTTTATTGATGTAGTAAGATGTTTTATTCTCTTTGATATTTAACTTTTTAATTTCTCTGATTGAATTGCGAATAGAATTTACCCAAGAACCAGTTAATCGCTGTTCTATTTGGTTTTTTATCAAATGAATCAACAGAATGTTTAAATAAGATTGAATATTACGCAGAATAGCTTGTTTACTCATGCCCTCTAATTCATCAAGAATTACTAAAGCATCTGCGTATCTTCCTTCCAGGATACTATTTCTTAGTTCGATTAATTCTTGTGTCATTTGTATTACCTGCAAGACTTAACGGTGATAATCTAAATTTAACACTTGGAAGTCCCTATAAAAGCTAGTTGATAACAATAAGTTGAATTACTTAAGACTTACCCAAAGAAACCCGGTTTTTAGGAAAAATCGTTGGTTTTACAACTAAATTTGGACGAATAAACCGGGTTTATGGCTGTTGCGTGCGTAAGTCCCGTTACTAACGCATTACAAACCCAAACAGTAGCGAACCGCAGCTTCTACTTCCAGCATCTTGATATCTGACATCTTACCACCTGGGTCAGCAGGAAAGCGATTTGGGTCTAAAGAACGAACTTGAAAACACAGGAAAACAGTTTCTATAGATAACCCACTATCACTTGGAGAAACTCTTACATTTGTTGGATAATCGCGCTTAATATTTGTTCCTTTTGTACCCACTACTACAGTTACAACCAAAGGTAATTGATTTATAGTGTCTATAGATAACACCAAAACGGGTCGGGTTCCTGCCTGTTCTCTACCCTGTACGGGATTAAGATTAACAAAATAAATTTGTCCCCGCTCAATGCTCACAGTTTTTCTAAACCATCCATTTCAGTAACAGTAAATTCATCGTTGATAGAAGTAATTTCTCTTTGTATATCTAAATCGCTAGCCATTGCAGCTAACTGCTCATCCATATATTTTTTCTCAATAAATTTATATGCTATTAGCTTCTTTTCTTGCACTTGTCTTTTAATACGTTCTAGAAGCCACTCTTGTTCTTCTAAAGACAAAGTACGGATTGAACGCTCTATTTCTAGTAAATGTGGTGATATCATATTGCCTTTGTGCCAACAACAGCCGATTTCATAAACATATTGTAGTTAACAAGACTGAGAATTCGCTCTTTACTCGTTTTAACTCACCCAAATACAACTTGACGGGAAATATCGATTGGGGTTTGTTCTGTAAGTCCAACCTACAGGATAAAGTTTACTATATAGCAAAACACCATAGTTTGAGGATTCATAGCAAGAGATGAGGCAAGTAATTATGTATAAAGATGAGGATAACTATTGGGTTGTGGAATGCCCAAGCCTGAAGGGATGTGTTAGCCAGGGTAAAACACAAGAAGAAGCGTTGTCAAATATTAAGGAAGCTATAACAGGCTACATTGCTGCTTTGGAAGAAGACGGTTTGCCTGTTCCAGAAGAAAATTTTGTATCTTTGCTAAGGAGCGATCGCCCTACAATGAATAAGGCAGCAAATCAGAGTAATCTTAAAATATAACCCAATCAATTTGGCAATCCTATGAGTTGGCAAGAGCGAATCGTGATTAACCCAGAGATTCTGGTCGGTAAACCCACTATTAAGGGGACACGCAAGGCTTGTAGAATTTATCATTGAGCTGCTGGCAGAAGGATGTGCAAAATGCAGATATTTTGAGAAACTATCCAGGCTTAACGGTTGAAGATATCCAGGCTTGTTTAAGCTATGCCAGTATAATGTTGAAAGCTGAAAAAGTTTACCTATTACAGGTTTAAGTTGCTATTCATCCTCACTCATACCGAGTGTTTGTTGTGCAGCGTGTCTGATGTGCAGAATGCGGACAGTCAAGATATTTTCACCTTCCACAATGGTAAAAAGGATACGGTATGAGTTACGTCCTTGACCGTAGAGAAGTTGCCGAATTTCGTTGCTGAAATATTCATTCTCTCGTGCTATGGGACAACGCTTTGGCATTGTCGATAAAGATTCGATTGCTTTGAGCAACCCTGCATACCACTGGCTTGCGCTATGTTCAGATGTGATTTGAGATATCCTTAGAAATGCACCATCCGCCTCAGCTTCAGCCACACTGGAAATTTCAATGCGGTATTTCATGAATCGGTTGGCAGATTATACTTGCGACGTTGTTCTTCGGCAAACTCATCAAAAGAACGGAACCGCGCTGCCTCAAAATCATCCAACCCACGCTGGATACCCTCAATAGCTTCTTGCGAGTCTTGCGCTTCCCACTCCAAAACGCTAGCCAGCATTTGGGCTGCAACAATACTTACATCCTGTCCGCTTTGTGCAGCTTTTTCACGAAGTCGCGCTTCGACTTCCGGACTGAGAGAAATTACTATGGTCATAGACTTGCTTCCTTTAATATCAAGCCTCTGCACGTCATTCTAACAGAGCTAGATAACAATTGTTTGCTGTTTGAATGAAGGCGATCGTCGCACTTTGCACAAACACAAAGAGCGAGTATTGCACTTAATCTAAACTTGAAACCATATTGTTGTGTATCGATAAACTAAATTAACACTCTACAGCTTACCAAAACCGAAGTCGCAACAAATTTTACTCGTTTTTATCGAAAGTCGATTGCTGAATTTGGGATTCAAGGTCTTGTTCCCACTGATTATTATCTGGGTCAATGGTAATCATACGTCCCGATGCTTTGGAACGATCTATATATAGATGAAACGCTTCTAAATCTTCTCGGTGAGTCAAAACATATTGACGTAACTCGTCAATACTCATTGCGTCATAATTTGCCGTTGTCATGCCTCGTAACCTCCTGTTGGTTTAATCTCAAAGTCGAGGTTGTCTCCAGCTAACACGTATAGATTCCCAGTACGCTCATCTGTTCTGACAATTTCAACGCTTCTATACTGCCACCCAGGATAGATAACATTTGTTAATCGATAGCATAGCCGATAAAGCCCTTGGGCTTGTTTATCTGTGGGTTCCATACTCCTAAAAGTTTAACTTACACACCTGATAATAGCGGCTTTGAGTATCGCATTTAGCCGCAGGGATTACGAGTGCGATACTCTTACAGAGTCACTCCGTGAACGCATTATTCCCTCAAATACCAAAAGCGCAGAGAAAGCAATCCTATTTATATACATCAATATCATCAAGCATTCTCAGTATATCCTGCTTGCTATATTGAATTTCCGCATTCTCAGGAATTTCTTTGGATAATAATTTCAAGGTTCTGTTTACTGAAAGTATTATATTAGCATTTCCATCAGTTACATTATAATTACCTACTCCTTCCTTATTGAAAGAGTTTTCTATAAGTTGAAATTTGCAAAAACCTGTTTTGGCAGGAACAATTGATGGTAAAGGTTTATTCATGCTAGTGTCATATTCATAATGAGTTAGAGTTTGATTTTCAACTTCCAATGTATTTAAATTTACAGACGCGAAATAATCATCTGCTTTTTGATAATAGTCATAAGATTGTTCATTATACTCTAGGGTTTGATCGGTTAAATTAAAAACACATTTTGGAAAATACATCCAAGTCTTTCTCCGAGAATTATTTGGATCTATAGAATAGGTACCGTCGCCAATAAAAGTCATTGTGCCTCTACTAGCTCTTCCATAGTAAATAACTAACCCGTTCTTTTTAAAAAGTTTGAAAGCATGGAAAGAACGAATATAAGGATTGTATTCTGGTGGAAAGTTCTTATCCTTATTTTTGTCAACTATACTAAAGTAAGCTGGATCTGGCATGAATGTAGAAATTGTAGGCAAGCTAAATGGTTCCTTTACAAAATAGAACTCATTTCCATAGCTGTCTTGCCATACACTTCTGTACTCTGTTGTATCCACTTCTATTAATGGCTCAGAGTTAATAGCCTGTTCTTTGCTAGACTCACAGCCAAAACTTAAGATCATGACTGTGATGATATTGATGACAAATATAATTCTTCTAGAAATTAGTCCCATTGTTTTATTTATCAACTCCGTAAAAAGCTTCACTAGATAATTAGATATCACAGAGCTTACATAGCTCAAGCTCATCGTATACGAGCAGGGACGATACCTCGTTTAGTAGAGATACGGAATTTAAATAGTTAAAACTAAAATGTATCTCAGTATAATTAGTCGCCTCCTGAAAGCCTAACCACAAGCACTTATACTCTCAAAGGTAACTTTGGATCGGGAGAGCGATCGCACTTTGCACAGACACCAAGAGCGCGTATTGCAATTTATCTAAACTTAAAACCGTAGGTTGATTTAAGCAAAACGCAACCTAATCGTATTATTTTGTTAGGTGTTGGTTCGTTTTACCCAATTTACAATTCTATAACCAAGCTTTTAAGTCATAGCCTCGGCTTCCAGAAGAATGTTCTATAAATTCATAGTCTACAGGGTATAAAGGATGCATTAGTTCTAATAGATTTCCTGTATTTACTTCTCAGACAACTGAATGAGCAATCAGTTTTGCAGCTTTAGGAAAAAATGTAATGACGTAGCCTGAAACCTGTATGAGATTTTTGTTGATTGAAGCGTATTTACGAGCTGTCGTATGGCAGAGATCATCCTTCAAATCATCAGGCTGTTGATAGGCATGATTTTCAGGTAGGGCAATCCTTCTAGAAAAATTGCAGCTATTAAGAGCAGATAAAATTTCCTGGAGTTCGCTTTTACTCAGTTTCTCTGTAGCAAAATCATTACTTCTATAAATATCGATATTTCTGAATTTCATAAAATTTCACTAGTAGGGTATTTGAATAAAATCTTAACTTTATCCTTACTCAGACAAATTAGCCGTATTTTTACTGATAACGTTTAATTTATCTTACGTCAACATAGTGGAGTAAACGAGCAACCATAGAGGGTAGCTAATGAGCGACAACGAGTTTCAAGAATACATGGATATAGTCTCAAAATCTATCGAAGTAGCTAAAAGACTTAAAGAACGACTCAATAATGGTACTCCATATCTAGAAAATACGGATGAAGATTTGTCTGGCTTAGACCTATCTTGCCTGAACCTTTCCAAGTTTGACTTTAGCAATGCCAATCTTTCAAAAACGAACTTGACAGCATCAATTCTACAAGAAGCTTCTTTGCAAGATGTGAACCTCACTGAAGCAAATTTGCGAGGTTCTGATTGTAGAAAAGCTGTTCTGAGCGGAGCAAATCTTACAAAAGCAAATCTTTCTGGAGCAGATTTAAGAGGTGCTATTCTTTCAAGAGCAAGTTGGTTGGAGCCATTTGAAACAGAAACAGGAGATTTAAACTCTACAGAACGCACAGGAGAAAGGACAATCCTAAACGGTGCTGATCTGACAGGTGCTGATTTAACAGAAGCTGATCTTCAAGATGCCGACCTATCAGAAGCTAATCTCTCTGGAGCTAACCTCTACAAAGCTAATTTGGAGAGGGCAAACCTCAAAAATGCTAATTTGGAGCAGGCAAACCTTGAAGGAGCTGTTCTTCGGGGAAGTAATTTAGAAGGTGCTTGGCTCTACAAAGCAAACCTTACAGACGTAGATCTAATGCTAATTGTACCGAGAAAAGAAGACATGGATGAGCAAACTTCATTGCCTAAACCAGCTAATCTGGCAAAAGCCGTTCTCCGAGAAGCTAATCTAAGACGGGCAAAAATGAGAGGTTGTAATCTTAAAAATGCAATTTTAGTGAAAGCCAACTTAACGGAGACAGACCTCACAGGATCTGATGTCACAGGAGCAGATTTCAAAGGTGCAATCCTGATTAAAACTAACATTAATAATATTTTTTCTTCGTCAAATCATCCAGGATTTGACATTTTTACTGAACTTACTTTATCTAATGGCAAAATTGTTAGCTCTAGATCATTCGTAAGAGATTAAGGCAAGCTGGGAAAGACAGCATAATTGGTGTTATTTCACACTAATCCAAAATTATTCTGTGGGTAGATGTGTAGAGACGCGATCGCTCACGTCTCCACAAATACCTAAACGCTCATCTCTAACATCCGCTGCATCGGACGCAACGCTGCTAACCGTATCTCTTCAGACATTGTAATTTCCGGCGCCCGATTCTTCATCGCCAAATACAACTTCTCCAGCGTATTCAACCGCATAAACGGACACTCGTTACAATTACAATTATTCATCGGCGGTGCGGGAATAAACTGTTTGTGCGGTGCTAATTTTTGCATTTGGTGGATGATTCCTGGCTCTGTAGCCACGATGAATTCTTTTGTTGGACTTTCTTGACAATATTTGAGTAAAGCCGCTGTAGAGCCAATAAAACTGGCGTGGCGCAATACGGAAGTTTCACATTCTGGGTGGGCGATCGCCTCTGCTTGGGGATGTGCTATTTTTAACTGCACCATCTTCTTCTCAGAAAAGGTTTCATGCACTATACAGCTTCCTTGCCACAGTACCAAGTCTCGCTTTGTTTGTTCCATCACATACCGTCCCAAGTTGCGATCGGGAGCAAAAATAATCGGTTGCTCTTTCGGTATCTGCTGCACTATCTTCACAGCATTGGAACTGGTGCAGATAATATCGCTCATCGCCTTAATTTCGGCGGAACAGTTGATGTAAGAAATCACCAAATGTCCGGGATGCGCTGCTTTAAAGTCTGCAAAATCCTGCGGTGGACAACTATCAGCTAAAGAACAACCAGCAGTCAAATCTGGTAAAAGTACCAATTTGTCAGGATTGAGAATCTTTGCCGTTTCTGCCATGAAGTGAACACCAGCAAAGACAATTACATCAGCATGAGTTTTCGCTGCTGCATTTGCCAGTTGTAGTGAATCGCCAATAAAGTCTGCGATATCCTGAATATCTGGCTCTTGATAATAATGTGCCAGAATTACGGCGTTGAGTTCTTTTTTCAGACTCTCAATCGCGGCAAATAAATCGCGTGGTAATGCACCCAGTTGGGTGTTGTCTCGTTGAGCAAGTGCAGTGGTAAACACAGTTAGGAGTTGCTAAAAGATGCAAGTAATTGTCTTGTGGAATCAATTATAGTAGTTTTTACCAAAAATAGGAGACGGTTAATCCTCCTTCTTTGGGATTGTGTCAAAATCAGCTTGAGTTTCCTATGCTGGAAGAAGATGGCAAGGAAGATGGCATGAGCAGTCAGAAAAAAACAAGCATGGTGAAAATAGCTGTAGTCGGAGATGTTCACGACCAATGGGAAGAAGAAGATGGAATTGCGCTGAAACATCTGGGTATTGACTTAGTGCTGTTTGTCGGCGATTTTGGTAACGAGTCGGTAAATGTGGTAAAAGCGATCGCTTCCCTTGACATCCCCAAAGCTGCGGTGATGGGAAACCACGATGCATGGTACTCGGCAACAGATTGGGGACGCAGAAAGTGTCCCTACGATCGCACTAAAGAAGATTGGGTACAGCAACAACTCGATTTATTGGGTAAAATTCATGTCGGTTACAGCAAGCTGGATTTTCCCGAATTAAATTTATCTGTGGTGGGGAGTCGTCCCTTTAGCTGGGGTGGACCGCAGTGGAAAAATAATGATTTTTACGAAGAACGGTATGGAGTGACGAGTTTTAAAGAATCTTGCGATCGCATTGTCGCCGCAGCAAATAGCGCCGCTTATGAGACAATTATTTTTATCGGTCACAATGGACCCGTTGGTTTAGGCGATCGTCCTGAAGACCCTTGTGGTAAAGATTGGGAACCGAAAGGTGGAGACTTTGGCGATCCAGATTTTACCGAGGCGATCGCTTCTGTTCGCGCTGCTGGAAAAAGCATTCCTCTGGTAACATTTGGTCACATGCACCACAGTCTGCGACACACAAAGAAAATGCTGCGAAAGTCGCTTGTAGCCACAGAAAACACGATTTATTTAAATGCAGCGAGCGTGCCGAGAATTGTACAAAATAATAGCGATCGCTTGCGTAATTTCTCGATAGTCACCTTGAAAGCAGGTGTTGTTTCCCAAGTCTCTTTAGTTTGGGTTGGCAAAGATTTCACCGTCGCTTCAGAAGAAATTTTATATGAACAACCCAATCAAGTAGTGCAAACTGCGTAAATGAGATATAGTATGATATGTCTGTCTTAGCTGACAGTCTACCTGGAGAGGTGGCAGAGTGGTCGATTGCGTCCGACTTGAAATCGGATGATGTGAAAGCATCCGGGAGTTCGAATCTCCCCTTCTCCGTTTTTAGGTGAGGGATTCAGTTTGTATACGTAGGACAGAAGCATAAAAGCAAGCAGCAAATTGAGTAAAGCACCAATCCTAAGATTTCCCCATCAGTCAAGATGGGATTATACCTCTTGCATAAATATTTATTTGCCTCACGCATTCGCCTTTAGGCGTTCCCGCAGGGTAGGCGCAAAGAAGAGTGCGAAAAGAACGACTTTTGCAAGAAGTCTATTGTATATGCAGGTGATCGCTTTAAGCAGTCAACGAGGGAAATTATTTTTGCAGAAGATTAATGACTCCACTCTCTTCACTTATTGAGCGAGCTTTATTTAAGGTTGATTTTAAAAAATCCGTGTTTTCCACCAAGGAGTATTTTTAATTTCATTTTCCAAATTTCTGATTTCTTGTTGAAGATTTCTTACTTCACTTAACATTGACTTTTTATAAAAAATAGTGATTGCTAGCTTGAAATCTTCTATTGCTTCTTTATTTTTTCCTTGTTTTTTACGAATAGAACCACGTTTTACATATGCAAAAGCATAATTGGGATCAATTTGTATGGCTTGATTATAGTCTTGAATTGCTCCTTTGAAATCTCTTTGCAGACTGCGACTATTACCTCTTTTAAAGTATGCATCAACAGATTCAGATTGATTTTTAATAACTAAAGTATAATCTGCAATAGCACCATTGTAATCCTTAAGAATAGCACGAGCGTCAGCACGGCTTAATAAGCAAGGTACATCATTAGGACGAATCTTGATAACTTGAGTAAAATCTGCAATTGCTTGATGATAATTTTCGTTTGCTAAATAAGCATTAGCTCTATATAAGTGTGCATCGGCTAAATTATAGTTCTTTTCTATAATGTAAGTAAAATCTTTTATTGCTTCTTTATAGTCTTTTAAATCAATAAATATGGAACCTCTGATAAAGTAAGCATCAAATTTTCGTTGATCCAATCTAATTACTTGCGTGTAGTCTGATAAAGCACATTTGTACTCTTTAATCTCAATATATATCCTTCCTCTTCTTTCATAAATCTCTATTTCATTTGGTTTTATGGTAATACATTGTGTATAATCGGAAATAGCACCATCATAATTTTTTTGTGCAGCTAAAAGATGCCCTCTATTACAATAAGCCTCAAAATGCTCAGGATTAATTATGATTGTCTGTGAGTAATCAGTAATAGCTCCTCGGTAGTCATGAACGTCAGAGCGAATACATCCCCTTAAAAAATACGCTTCATCCCATTCAGGGTTAATTTCTATTGCTTTAGAAAAATCTTCAATGGCTTCTTGATACTCACGAGCATCAAAATAAATACAACCCCTTAAGAAATATGCTTCGGAATATTGAGGGTTGATTTCTATTGCTTTGGAAAAATCTTCAAGTGCCTCTGTATACTGTTCATTTTCAAGCCTCTCAACCCCTCTTTTAAAAAAATCCTCATCGCTTTTGAATATATCAATAAACCCTAAAAATCCTCCTGTTATTCCTTTGGTTGCATAACCAACTACGGAACCTACTCCAGATGCTACACTTTCAACTATAGAACCTATACTTCTTGCTGCATTTTTAACTGAAGACTCTCCTTTTGCACCAGCCAAAACTCCTCCGGCTATAGCTACAGGTATTGCAATTGGGCCTGTCAAACCTAAAGCACCTATTGCACACAATGCTCCTACACCACCTGCTACTGCCCCTACTTTGTTACTACTAGTAAATTCATTTAATATACATTCTTCAGCAACATCTACAACAAATTCTTCTATACTCATTTATCCTCCAATCTTATCCAGAAAAATTTTGATTTAAAATAATGCCTATTGCGAGCATTTATGTACTTTATAAATAGTAATAGCATTTTGATTATTTTCCATTTGTGGAAACTCTGAAGTTTTATAAAAAAGTTCTTCAACTTCAAGTAAATGTTGAAAATTAAGTAAGTATAAATTCGGTGACAACAACTCAAAATAATAAACCTTTACTTGGTATTACCTCATAAAAATAGTTGAATTACTGCCATGAATAGCTTGTAATTTTTATACAATTAATGGCAATAATTAATCCTGGGTACTCTTACGTAAACTTGAAAATTACGTGATAATACATAACATAATTTGGCTGGTAAATCTTAAAATCTCTATTTGCTGGTAATAGTGGGAATTTTGCACAATCTATGTAATTCACATCCAACAAACAATTTAGCGATCGCACAGACAAATAATTTGCGCGATCGCTCCCTCTCCCCTCCCAGCTTGCATTCTGCTAGCATAAAGTATAAATCCTGCTTGGAGGTCAACCAATGGCTACCCTTTATGTAAGAAATTTACCCGATGATTTGTATGCAAAGCTGCAAGAGTTAGCTGCATCTCAGCACCGTTCAATAAATGCTCAAGTTATCACTTTGTTAGAACAAGTCTTGACAACTCAAGCACAAGAAACAGAAGAACAAAAGCGACAAAATGTCCCAAAAGTTTTAGAGGAAATTCGTCAACGTCGTGAAAATCGTCGGACTGATATCGAATGGCTCGATAGCACTGCTATGATCCGAGAAGACCGCGATAGATGACTACTCCTTTTAGGTGTGTCGTGGATGCTAATGTAGGCATTAAGCAATTCATCCCCGACCCGCTAACCCCTAAAGTTAATCAACTGTTTGCTCACCTGAGCAATCCACAAACACAAATCTTTGTCCCAGACCTATTTTACATTGAGTGTGGCAACATCCTTTGGAAGTATGTGCGTGCTGGACTTTATGCTGTTGCTGATGTCCCAGCAGATTTAGCTAGTCTCAAAGCTTTTCCCTTGCGTGTCGTCTCCACTGCTGATTTAATGGCAGATGCTGTAAGTATTGCTTTGGCTCATGGGATTTCGGCTTATGATGCTTCTTATGTTGCGCTTTCACAACAAGTTAATGCTACTTTGCTGACTCTTGATCAAAAGCTTGTTAAGGCTTTAGCTACTACTTCTTACGATGTTGTCTCGTTTAATGATTTTGAGGTTCCGCTCTTGTCCTGAATTTAAACGCCGATCAATTAGAATACATAAAACAACCAAATGAACAATCTTAACCACGATTATCATCGACGCGATGAAATTGTTTTTGGTGAGCGTATAAATTGGGATGAAGATTTAGGTGGTGCAGAGCGTTTCCACAACTTGTCTTTGAATCAGCTAGAGAAGTTGTTAAAAGAGGGATTTGCTAACCCACAGGAAAAACAAAACTTTTCTCCCACAATTGAACAGTTCTACGAATTTGGCAAAAAGTGTCTTGCCAGAGGTTATAATCCAGTCTTTATTGGATATGCAATTTCCCCCGATCGAGAAGATTACCGAACCAGCATTGAGGGAATTGAAGTAAGGATAGAGACGGAACTAATTGAATCTCGAATTGATTTTAATCTCAGAGATAAGTTTGAGAAATTTGCAGAAAGCGCTGATGAAACAGAGATAAATTTTAGTGTGCTGTATGCTTGGTGGGATTAACTAGCAACGCGCTTACTCCTCGATTACTTCAACCAAATCCTCAATCATCACATCAAACAAACGGGCTAATTTCTGGATTGCCGTAAAGTCAACGCTTCCCATCCCAGGCGATCGTGCATAGGCTCTTACGGTACTATACACTAATCCGGAACGGTCAGACACTTCTTTCAACGTCCAACCCTTTTCATCAGCAAATTCTCTAATTTTTAACCTAACAAGCCCCATTTTGCGCTTGACAAGTGATACTTTATTGTCGTTTAATAATTGTAAGCTATAAAACGATCGCCTTAAGTCGTAGAAAACAAGAAAGGCGATCGCATTATTCATATTCCGTAAACGGGATGGAATTTTCGTCCAAATCCGCTCACAGGTCTATTTTATGTTATCATCACTCAAGCCAAAAACGCTCGTCATCCGCGAATGAAAAATTGTTCACAAATCGTCCATTCGCCACTTCATCAAAGCGATTTGTCACAGAATCGGCGTTGAAATCATGTTTAATATCAATCAGTGAAGATATTTATCTAGTGGAATGAGAAGCGATATATAAATTACGATTAGTTGCCTACTCCCGTACTACCTCCACTAAGTCCTCAATCATCACATCAAACGTGCGGGCTAACTTCTGGATTGCTGTGAAGTCAACAGTTTCTAATCCAGGCGATCGCGCATATGTTCTCAGGGTGCTGTAGACCACGCCGGAACGGTCAGATACTTCTTTTATCGTCCAACCCTTCTGTGCAGCAAATTCTCGAACGCGCAGCCTAATCATTCCCATAATTTACTTGACAATTGATTTATATGAGTCTTTAATAATTGTAGTCTATAAAACGATCGCCCCCCGGCGTAGTCAACACTAAAGCGCGATCGCGAAAGTTCAAATCCCCTAAACAAGATGGAATTTTCGGACAAATCCGCTCACAGGTTTACTTTATGTTATCATCACTCAAACCAATAGCGATAAAGGGCGATCGCCATAAAAATTCTTACAAGATAGCCTAGTCCTCAACGACTTCAACTAAATCCTCAATCATCACATCAAAGGTGCGAGCTAATTTCTGGATTGCAGTAAAGTCAACCATTGACATCCCAGGCGAACGGGCATAGGTTCTCAAAGTACTGTACACCACGCCGGAACGATCTGACACTTCCTTAATTGTCCAGCCTTTCTCAGCAGCAAGTTCTCTAATGCGTAGCCTAATTACTCCCATTCCCTATTGACGATTGACTATCTTTAGTCGTTTAATTATACTATAGTATAAAACGATCGCCTTTTGGCGTAGGAAACTGAAAGGCGATCGCTAGTTCAGAAAAACCATATTTCGTCAAACGAGAATCCCTTAAATCAAGAGGTATTTCATTAATCAAGAGGTATCTCATTAAAACGTGAGGTTTACTTTATGTTATCATCACTCAAGCCAAAAGCGATAGTCATCCGTGAATCAAAAATAGTACACAAATCGTCGATTCGCCACAACAGCTCGCGATTTGTCACAGAAGAAGCAGTGACAATCATGTTTAACATTAACTTTGAAGATATTTATGTAGTGGAATGCTGGCGATATATAGTTTACGTCCACGCCAAGGGAGTGAGTAAATTTGTCAGCTACGCTGATTTTCCGCCAATAATAGGAGTAGAGCCACCCACCACAGCCGACTTCATCAAATGGCGCAAGCGTTGGAAAAAGCAAAATGAACAAGGAAGAAGAAGCAAAGCGCCTGAGTTGTGGGTGAAATTTTTTCTAAACGAATTTTGGCGATCGCCCTCAGAAGCTGTGTTGTACACTTGGGGCAAATTGGTCGCGTTAATTAAATTTGCGTTTCATGAAGAAAGATTGCAGGAACTGCGAGACAGCTATCGCCAACAGAGTAAGTGGTTAGTCGTTAGTAGTTAGTCGTTAGTGGTTAGTCGTTAGTAGTTAGTCGTTAGTGGAAAAACAACCATCAACCAACAACCAACAACCATCAACCAACAACTATCAACCAACAACTATCAACTAGCTTTCTTCAGCTTTGTTCGACGCACGCGCTGCACGCGCTTCGGCTGAAGCCATTACCTCGTCCATATTCTCCAGAATTTCGCCTGGGAAGTTTTCCAAAACTCTGGTAGAAAGAGCAACGCGACCTTTACCTTCATCCAAGTCAATAATTACAGCTTTAACGTCCTGACCGACTTGAAAGACTTTTTCTAGATTGTCAATAAATTTTTGGCTTACCTGCTTAATGTGGAGTAAGGCACTAATACCTGACAAATCAACAAACACGCCAAAAGGCTTGATACCAGTAACTTTACCTTCGACCAACTGACCATTAGTCAACATACTGAAGCCGGCAGAACGAGTCGCCAAGCGCTGAGAAAGTATGAGCTTATTATTACTGCGATCAATTTCTAAAAAGCCAGTAGTTAAAGTTTGACCTTTAAGAGCTTCTAAATTATCACGCTCAACCAAGTGCGATCGCGGAATAAATCCCCGCAAACCTAGCAAATCAACGGTGACACCACCTTTATTCACGCCCATTACCCGCACTTGTACCGTCTGGCTATTTTCCTGCATTTGCACCAGCCGTTCCCAGATGTGCTTAATTTCCAGTTGTTTCCGAGACAGGGTAACTTGACCTTCTGCATCCTGTTCTCGGATAATTATAAATTCCAGTTCTTCTTGTAGCGGCAACACCTCCGACAAATTGGTTACTGCTCTCAAAGAAGCCTCATCGCGGGGGATAAAAGCTGACGATTTGCCGCCAATATCGACATATGCTCCATCATGGTCAAGCTGGAACACTTTACCGTGTACCACCTGTCCCTTTTGAAACTGATAGTCGTGTTTTTCCAGTGCTTTGGCAAAATCGTCCATTGTGAATGACGAGTTGGCTTTTTGAGAAAGTTTCGCTTCGGAATTCATGATCTTTTCAGATAAATTGCTATATAGAGCTGATGCCACTGGAGTTTTATTAACCGCCAAACAACGTCCACTTAACAACTCAGTAGTAGTTATGCGTGCAGTCAGGCGGTTCTTTGGTGAGCGAATCGCGAATTGCAACGCGAAGATGCCAATTGCAAGGCGTTTGTTTCTACACCGCCAGCTGGCTGTCAAACAGTTGTTTCACCTGCTCCCAAGCATCAGCCGCCGATGAAGGATTATAGCTGGCGCGATGGTTACAGAAAAATCCGTGGTCAGCTCCATCGTAGCGAAACACACGATGCTCGATTTTATATTTTTCTAACTCTGCCTCTATTTGATCTACCTGCTCTTGAGGAATGCTGGCATCTTCCTTGCCAAAAAAAGCATATAATGTGCCTTTGATATCTGGAGTGAGGGTAAGGGTGGGAGCGCCGCCTCCAGGTGTGCGGCTGGTAATGCCTGCGCCGTAGAATGAAGCGGTAGCTTTAATATCTGGTAAAGTAGAGGTGAGATATGCTACATGACCGCCAAAGCAAAAGCCAATACACCCAAAACCATCTTTTTTCACTTTGGGGAGGGTTTTGAGGTAGTCAATCGCCGTTTGAACATCGCTCAGTAACTCTGATGCTTTAGTTTGCATCGCATAGTTTCTGCCAGTTTCAATATCTTCTGGGGTATAGCCAGTTTCAAAACCTGGAGCGATACGTTGAAAAATTGCTGGGGCGATCGCTACATATCCAAGTTTGGCGATACGTTCTGTAACTTCGCGAATATGGGCGTTGACACCAAAAATTTCTTGCAATACCACAATACCTGGGTAGGAACCTGGTTCTTGTGGTTGTGCCAGATAAGCCTCTATTTCTAGATTGCCTTGGGAAAGCTTAACCGTTTTGGTATCGATTGCTTGAATCATAATTATTTTTACTCATGCTTTGTAATTATCAGATATAACTATGCCAGGATCTCAACTTCATCTCAACAAGTCGCTTTCTTCTCCTTCTCCTGTCACGCCTACGCTGCGCGAACACGCGGACGCGATCGCGCACTTATTTTGGCGACGACGCTTGGACGCTTGATTAAAAATTAAAAATGAGAAATAAAGAATAATTTTCTTCCCCAATACCCAGTTTTCCTTTGCTCCCCCTCCTATACCTTCCGAGGGAAACGCTCAATGAAATTGTGCGCGCTGCCTCACCAGTCCCAAGTTTAAATCAAACTACCAATTAGGAATTATTGACTGCATAAGAAATTTCCACGCCTATCAATTCCATGTACGAATAAAATATTTGACAAGTAGCATATGCAGCTGGTCGCATACCACTACTAGCACATGAAGGAGGTTTGGTGATGATTCAATTCCGTATTCAGCCAGACAGTGAAATTCCCGCATCAACCCAGCTGTTTAATCAAATCCGGTTTGCGATCGCTTCCCGGCAATATCCACCTGGGTACAAATTGCCAAGCACGCGAGCGCTGGCAATGCAGACGGGGTTACATCGCAATACGATCAGCAAAGTTTACCGCCAGTTAGAAGAAGAGGGATTTGTCGAAAGTCTCGCTGGTTCCGGAATTTACGTCCGCGCTCAAGGTCATGAAGGCGGAAGTCGGCTGAAATCGCCAATTCTCAAGCAACATCCCGAAGCATACAAAGTTGTCCAACTAGCAATGGATGAACTGCTTTCTCAAGGCTGCTCGCTCAATCAAGCTCGTGAGATATTCTTGGCAGAAATTGATTGGCGCTTGCGTTGTAGTGCGCGGGTACTAGTGGCGGCTCCATCTCAAGATATTGGTGCTGGCGAGTTAATGATGTATGAATTAGAACAATCCCTGAAAATACCAGTACAGTTGGTAGCGATGGAAAATTTAATTACAGTGTTAGACCAAACATCCTCTGCCACTGTGGTTACAAGTCGGTATTTTATCGCGGAAGTGGAAGCGATCGCTGCCCCGAAAACTGTGCGAGTCATTCCCCTAGATATCTACGACTACGCCAAAGAAATCAATTTGGTGAGAACCCTACCAAAAGATAGCTGTGTGGGCATAGTCAGCCTCAGTTCTGGCATTCTCCGCGCCACAGAAGTGATCATCCACGGCTTTCGGGGAGATGAACTACTCGTGATGACTTCTCAACCAAAAGATGCCTACAAACTTCAAGCGCTCGTTAAACGTGCCGAAGTGATTTTTAGCAGCGATCAAGTCAGTTTTTCCGCAGTCCAAGCCGCAGTCCAAGCCGCTCAAGAGGACATTATTCGTCCACCTAAACTGATTCGCAGTGAAAATTACATTGGTACTAAATCGATTAACTTGCTCAAAAGAGAACTGGGTTTGGGGTAAGCTTACCAAGTCACGCCGTTAGGCGTAAGCAGTTGGTTAAATAAGTATTCACAAGCGCGGGAAAAAACTAGCTATTACCCATTACCCATTACCCATTACCCCTTATTTCAAAAACTCTCGCACCAGCCGTAAATAAGTTGGTGCGTCTTCCAACATCGGGAAATGAGCAGTACGCTTAATCAGGGCATATTCTACTTTATCGTTTAATGCCGCTGCTTGATGCCCCATCTGAGCGGGTATAATTTTGTCATATTCCCCCGCCACCAGCAAGGTAGGAACTGTCACTTTCGCGAATTCATCGGGCATTAACTCAGATGCCGCCTTGCTTACAGAAGTAAAAATTGTGCCTAAGGCAGCATCATAATCTGCTAGCAAAAAATCTTGCAAAAAAGCCTGACGTTCCGCCGCTGGTATGGGACGATGTAAAAATCGCGCCATAAACATTCGGTCAACAAATGGTATTTTTCCTAACCATTTGGGACGGAATTTAACTACGTAACCACCGAATTTATGAAAGGCTGCAAACGCTTTTTCATCGTACTCAAAAATGCCGCTACAAGTCAAAATTGCTCGTTCTACTCGTTGGGGGTAGCGGTTGAGAAATAAAGTAGCAATTGAGGCGCCCATTGAATGAGCATTAATATAAACCTGCTGTAGTTGCAACTTATCTAGCAACACTTTCAAGTCGTCAGCATATTCTTCTAATTCATAAGTTAACTCAGCGATCGCCCGATCTTCTTCTTCTACTGACTGCGACTCAACTGACTCAACCACAGATTCACTTGCTTTAGCTACAATTGGTTGTCCACCGGAACGCCCAAAACCGCGCAAATCATAAAGCAAACAATCAAATTTATCTGATAAAGCATGAGCGGTGCTTTGCCAATACCTAGCCGAACCCGCCCAACCATGAATAAAAACCATCACTGGTTTCACCTGCGAACCAGATAATTTTTTTATCCACTCGTAATAGTGTTCAACACCCCGAACATTAATGTAAGGCATTTGTCAAAAGTCAAAAGTCAAAAGTCAAAAGTCAAAAGTCAAAAGTTAAAAGTCAAGAGCCCTTTTACTAATGACTAATGACTCTTGACTAATGACTCTCTATGCTGATTCTGGCTTGGGTAGTGAGGATGGATGCATCAGCAATTCGGCGGTCGATCGCTTCTCTACCATCTCTCGCGTTACTGTACAGCGAGTCACATCTTTACGAGAGGGTAACTCGTACATTACATCCAACATCAGTTCTTCCACAATACCGCGCAGCGCCCTCGCACCGGTTTTGCGGCGATAGGCTTCTTGAGCGATCGCTTTCAAGGCATCTGGTTTAAAGTCTAGCTGGACGTTATCCATCTTCAGCAGTTTTTGGTACTGTTTCACCAAGGCGCTGCGGGGTTGCGTCATAATCGCCATCAGTGCTTCTTCATCCAACGGATCTACTACCGCTACCATTGGTATCCGTCCAATGAATTCGGGAATCATCCCAAACTTCACTAGATCGTCTGGTTCTAGATGGCGCAGAGTATCTGCCACTCGCTTTTCTTTGGATACACCTTCTCCAGGTTGGACAAAGCCCATTGACTTTTTGCCAACTCTCTGATCTACAACTTTTTCCAGACCTACAAAAGCGCCGCCACAGATGAATAAAATATTACTTGTATCAATTTGTATACAATCTTGATACGGATGCTTGCGTCCTCCTTGGGGTGGTACGTTGGCGATCGTTCCTTCTAACATCTTCAGCAAAGCTTGCTGCACGCCTTCGCCAGAAACATCCCGTGTAATCGAGGGGTTTTCGCTTTTGCGAGCAATCTTGTCTATTTCGTCGATGTAGATTATTCCTCTTTGGGCTTCTTCCACATCTAAATCGGCTACTTGCAACAGTCGCAGCAAGATATTTTCTACATCTTCTCCTACATACCCTGCTTCCGTCAGCGTTGTGGCATCAGCGACGGCAAAGGGTACATCTAAAATTTTCGCCAAAGTTTGTGCTAATAGAGTTTTACCGCAACCGGTCGGTCCCATCAGCAAAATGTTGGACTTTTGCAACTCTACAGCATCATCTGCCCCAGGTTTGCCACTGCCTTTAGACTGGACAATCGCCAATCGTTTGTAATGATTGTAAACCGCCACTGACAGCACTTTCTTGGCTTCGTCTTGACCAATAACGTGTTCGTCGAGATATTTCTTAATCTCTTGTGGCTTGGGTATTTGATTAAATGAGATACTGTTAGACCGAGCGCGACGTTTTTGAGGCGGTTCTGACCGGGGTGCGGCTGGTGGTGTTGCCGCACCATTCGTGTCGAGTAACTCCTCATCTAGTATTTCATTACACAAGTCTACGCATTCATCGCATATGTAGACTCCTGGTCCGGCGATTAATTTACGCACCTGCTCTTGAGACTTGCCACAAAATGAACATTTTAAATGGGAGTCGTACTTAGTCATACCAGCCATACCAGCCTCTTATTTCACAATGGTGACGTTTTCCCCAGCGGTGGGTAGATTTTGTCTGGAAATAACTTGGTCGATCAAACCGTAGTTTTTCGCTTCTTCTGCCGACATGAAGAAGTCGCGCTCAGTATCAGCCTCGATTCTTTCTAAGGGTTGACCAGTATGCTCAGACAATAACTGATTCAACTTTGACTTAATGTAAAGAATTTCTCTTGCCTGAATTTCTATGTCAATTGCTTGCCCTTGAGCGCCACCGAGCGGTTGGTGAATCATAATCCGAGAATCGGGTAGAGACATCCGCTTACCAGCGGTTCCAGCAGTCAGCAGAAACGCCCCCATGCTCGCAGCTAATCCGAAACAAATAGTTACAACATCCGGGCGAATTTGTTGTATTGTATCATAGATTGCCATTCCCGCGTAGACGGAGCCGCCGGGAGAATTGATGTACAGTTGAATGTCTTTTTCTGAGTCTTCGGCATCCAAAAACAGCAACTGAGCAACAATTGAGTTAGCAATAGTATCGTCGATTGGCGTGCCCAAAAAGATAATCCGCTCTCGCAGCAAGCGGGAGAAGATATCGAAAGCTCTTTCTCCCATACCAGATTGCTCTACCACCATCGGGACGATGTTGCTAGGGCTGCTTTGAGAGTTAATTTGTCTTAGACCCAAACTGTTGATTGGGTCATTTCCCGACTGCGATATAAGCATAAAAGAACGTTTGAGAATAATTAGGACAAAGATAAAGGCGCGATTTGCTGCCTAACACGAGCGAATTTGATTTGTATTTTAGCTATGTGTTAACCATTATGCCTTATATAAATAGCTCTCGTGTTACACACTATCAAGCTTGGGCGGTAATCTGGGTATAAAAGAGGGGGGGATGGGGGGATGGGGGGGGACAAGGAGAGGGGGAGAGGGGGGATGGGGAGAGGGGGAGAAATTCGTCCTTGTCCCCCAAGTCTGCCTTGTCCCCGTTGTCTCCGTTGTCTCCGTTGTCTTCCTTGTCCCCTTGTCCCCCAAGTCTGCCTTGTCCCCCAAGTCTGCCTTGTCCCCAAGTCTGCCTTGTCCCCTTGTCCCCAAGTCTGCCTTGTCCCCCCTGCCCCCTATCTCTCTACTCTGGAGTAGATTCGCCGTTTTGTTCTTCTATCTCAGGTGCTGCTGCTTCTAATTTTGGTGATGCTTCTTCAGTAGGAGTAAGAGTTCCTTCAGGTACAAGTTCAGCTGCTTCTAATTCTGGTGATGCCTCTTCAGTAGGAGTAAGAGTTCCTTCAGGTACAAGTTCGACTGATGAGTGTTCTATCAGCCAATCGACGATTTTTTCGGTTGAGAGTTCATTTTCGACTACTGCGCGGAGTCTTTCGGGATCAACATCTTGATCTGCGTACTCTTGCATCAGTTCTGTGACTCTTGCCTCGATTTCTTCCGGTGTGGCTTCGATGGACTCGCGTTTACCGATTTCTATAAGTGCAAGCGATCGCTTTAAGCGTTCAATTGCTTCCGGACGCGATCGCTCCCGCAACTGAGGAATAATATCTTGGGTAAACAGTTTCTTAACGTCCAACCCCTGTTGAGAAAGTCGCATCGCTGTTTGCGTCAGCATCTGATCGACTTCTTGCGAAATCATCGTTTCTGGTAAGTCTACTTCTACGTGCTTGAGCAATTCTGCTAACAAAGCTTCCTGTTTATTTGCTTTAGTTTTGGTAGCAGCCTCTTTTTCATATCGCTCTTCTAAAGAAGCACGCAATTCGGCTAAAGTATCAAAATCGCTCATTTCTTGAGCCAAATCATCATTTAATTCCGGTAGCTCTTTTTCTTTAATTTCTTTGAGCGTTACCGTGAATTTGGCGGCTTTTCCGGCTAATTCTTCGTTCGCATACGGATCGGGAAACTGAGCGGAAATTTCTTTGGTTTCCCCAGGATTCATCCCTACCATCCCCGTCACAAAACCGGGAATAAACTTATCTTCCTGCAACTCTACTTGAAAATCTTGTGCCTCACCCCCAGGAATTGGCTCGGGTTCTGCGGTTTCGTCTTCTCCTTTGAAGTAGACACCTTGAAAATCCACCACAGCCACATCGCCGATTTGCGCTGCACGTCCTTCCACAGGAATTAATGTTCCCATTTCCTGACGTTGGCTCTCTAGGACTGTATCCACTTTCTCTGGATCGGATTTTACTTCCTCAGCTTTAACTTCAAAGTCAGTATACTTAACCAGATTTACTTTTGGTTCTACATCTACACCAGCGGAAAATATCAGAGCTTTGCCCGGTTCATAATTATTAATCAATTCCTCAAACGACGATCGCAAGCGCGGTTGTCCGATCGCCTGGATGTTTTCTTGTTTTACCGCTTTCTCGATCCCATCTTGAATTATTTCTTCCAGTGCTGCTGCTTTAACTCTAGCTGTACCGATGCGCTGTAGCAATATGGGGCGAGGCACCTTGCCTTTGCGAAACCCAGGAATATTAGCATCTTTAGTAAAGTTCTTAATGACCTTTTCGTAAGTTTGCTTAGTCATTTCTGGCGTAATCTCGATTTCCAGCCCTATTTGGCTTGCGGGAAGTTTTTCCTGGGTGACTTTCATGCTTCGTCTGTGTTGTCTGCTATTTTTACTCGGAGTGGACTAGAGACGCACACCATGTAGAGCGTCTAGATTGAAAAATGGATGCCCTTCAGCAGAGATCCAGTTTACTGCTAATGTCAAAGCACTTGACACTAATCGCGTAATAACTTTACGTGGGGCATTGGGCAATGGTAATTGGGCATGGGGCATTGGGAAGAAAGGAGGGGTAAAGGGGAAAGGGGAAAGGGGAAAGGGAAAAACTCTTCTTCCTTTACCCTTTACCCAAAACCCTTTTCCCCTCTTCAAAAACCCATTCCCCATTCCCCATTCCCCATTCCCTGCGATCCCAAATCGAAATTAGTTTTTCGTCGGGCTTACACCGTGATATCCTGGTTCTCAACCAGCAGTTCGTCTTTGTGCTTTTAGCCTCAAGCGCCAGTTGCCTTGAGGTATAGCTCAAAAACGTCCATTTGCATCATAGTATATCCATCATTCTGGCAACCTAGTTTACAGAGAATGGAAGATTTAGGCGATCGCATCCGGCTTCTACGGCAACAATAGTGCAGATATCAAACTTGTTTTCACGCTAAATAACAGTTTGTTGTATAATGTTTATTTTAAATTGGTAGGAATTTTTCCAAGTAATTGTTGTAAATTGCAACATTACTAATATGACCAATAAAATAAATAATGTATTAGATTAAAAGATACCATCTGGAACTATTGAGATTTATTTTATATCAGAAGATTGATAATTAAATATGGATAAATTAGGGATTTGACCAACAAGAAATTACAAATACTTATGAAGTCAGGAGGAAGCAAATTTGTCTAAATCCTATAGTGTAGCTATTTTAGGAGCGACTGGTGCAGTTGGCAAAGAATTACTGCAATTGTTAGAAAGTCGTAATTTTCCAGTTGATAATTTAAAGTTATTAGCGTCCGCTCGTAGTGCAGGGCAGACTCTACCGTTTAAAGGAGAAAATTTACCAGTAGAGGCAGTAAGCGATGATGCCTTTGATAATGTAGATATTGTGCTGGCTAGCGCCGGAGGTTCGATATCCAAAGTTTGGGCACCAATTGCTGTCGCAGCGGGTGCGGTGGTAATTGATAATTCCAGCGCTTTTCGGATGAATCCAGAAGTACCTTTGGTAGTTCCAGAGGTAAATCCCCAAGCCGCAGCTAACCATACTGGCATTATTGCTAACCCCAACTGTACGACAATTTTAATGGCGTTAGCAGTATATCCATTGCATCAAGTTAAGCCTGTACAGCGCATTGTCGCTGCAACTTATCAATCTGCTAGTGGCGCCGGTGCGAAAGCAATGGCAGAAGTAACAACCCAAACAAGCGCCATTTTACAAGGAAAAAAACCAGTTGCGGAAGTATTTCCTTACCCGTTGGCGTTTAATTTATTCCCGCACAACTCCCCATTGAATGATTTGGGATACTGCGAAGAAGAAATGAAAATGGTTAACGAAACCCGAAAGATATTTGGAAATCAAGATATAAGAATTACCGCAACTTGTGTACGGGTTCCCGTACTTCGCGCTCACTCGGAAGCAATTAATTTAGAATTTGCCACACCTTTTGCTGTGGAAGCAGCGAGAGAAATTTTAAGTAATTCCCCTGGTATCAAATTGGTAGAAAATTGGGAAACAAATCATTTTCCGATGCCAATTGAAGCTAGCGGGCAAGATGACGTTTTAGTTGGGAGAATTCGTCAGGATATATCTCATCCGTGCGGATTAGAACTGTGGCTGTGTGGCGACCAAATTCGTAAAGGCGCGGCGTTAAATGCAGTGCAAATTGCGGAGTTGTTGGTAGAAAAAAATATACTCAAACCGATGGCAAGTTACGTTTCTAGTTAAGAAAAAAAGTAAATTTATATCGCGAAAATTGCTAACTAAGATACAGAAAAAGAAATGAAAATGTGCGAGTCACGCTTTTATAGCAATTTGCAGATCGGTTATGACAAGAGAAAGCCACCAAGATACAAAAAAATAGCATCCATTTAATTAGGAGTGAAAAAAGGGTGGTAGATTTTGGTAGAGTTTTAACCGCGATGATTACGCCGTTTAAAGCAGACGGCAGTGTTAATTACGATGTAGCCGCAGAATTGGCAGCACATCTAGCGAAAAACGGTACAGATACACTGGTGGTATGCGGGACAACTGGGGAATCTCCAACTCTTACTTGGGAAGAGGAATATCAGTTGTTTGTTGTGGTGTCCGAGGCGGTTGCAGGAAAAGCTAAAATAATGGCAGGATGTGGTTCTAATTCTACGAAAGAAGCGATCGCTGCTACTCAAAAAGCCGCTAAAATAGGAATAGATGGATCTTTACAAGTTGTACCTTATTACAACAAACCGCCGCAAGCCGGCTTAAAAGCGCACTTTCAGGCGATAGCCCTTGCCTGTCCCGACCTCCCAATGTTGTTATACAATGTCCCAGGTCGTACTGGTCAAAACCTCAGTGCAGAAACAGTAGCAGGTTTAGCCGAGGTAAACAACATTGTCGGCATCAAAGAAGCTAGCGGTAATATAGACCAGGCAAGTGAAATTCGGCGCTTGACACCGAAAGAATTTCAGATTTACTCTGGAGATGATTCACTAACTTTGCCTTTGTTAGCGATCGGGGCAAAGGGAGTAGTCAGCGTGGCGAGTCATCTGGTAGGAACCCAACTACAGCAGATGATCCAAGCCTTTTCAACGGGGAAAACTCAAGTTGCTACTGAGATTCATTTGCAATTATTTCCGTTGTTTAAAGCTTTATTTAAAACTACAAATCCCATTCCACTTAAGAAAGCTTTGCAACTTCAAGGTTGGGAGGTAGGTTCAACTCGTCTACCGCTGTGTGAAGCCGACGCAGAAGTAACTCAAAAATTAAAGTCGGTTCTTCAGGAACTTAATTTAATTCAAGCACAAACTTGATGAGAAACAAGCAAATTAGCTTAGTCGCAGTTACTGAGAAAAAGACGTAATTTTAACCAGGTTGTACAGATGAAGCCTGTGTTAAGACTAACGATATAGTATGAAATTTCAGTGTGTAAAGTCAATTTTATTGAACAACAGTTTTATCTGAATTTAAAATTCACGCTTTTTTAAAGTGACATAAAACACAAATACTGTTGCCTGTAATAGAAGACAGCTTACTTACAACTTATTAACCGCAAACAACAATCCAGGAGAAAATGGTTAAAAACGAAGCTAACTCCGCCCTAAAAATCATTCCATTGGGCGGCTTACATGAAATTGGTAAAAATACCTGCGTTTTCGAGTATGAAGACGAAATTATCCTGTTAGATGCAGGTTTGGCTTTCCCGACAGAGGCGATGCACGGAGTAAACATTGTTCTGCCGGATACAACTTATCTGCGGGAAAATCGCCACAAAATTAAAGGGATGATCGTTACCCACGGTCATGAAGACCATATCGGCGGTATCGCTTTTCACCTAAAGCAATTTGACATTCCGGTGATTTATGGACCGAGACTAGCACTGGCAATGCTAGAAGGGAAATTAGAAGAAGCTGGTGTACGCGATCGCACTGAATTAAGAACAGTCAGACCCCGTGATGTCGTGCGGTTTGGCAAATCGTTTGTGGTCGAGTATATCCGTAATACTCACTCCATCGCCGATAGTTTCACCGTAGCAATTAACACCCCCGTTGGTGTAATCATTCACACAGGCGACTTTAAATTTGACCACACCCCAGTCGATGGTGAGCATTTTGACTTGCAACGGTTAGCCGAACACGGCGAAAAAGGCGTACTTTGTTTGATGAGTGACTCAACCAACTCAGAAGTACCCGGATTTACCCCTTCAGAACGTTCAGTTTATCCCAACTTAGAGCGCATCTTCATGCAAACACCTGGGCGACTGTTCGTGACTACCTTCGCTTCCAGCGTGCATCGCATCAACATGACTTTACAGCTAGCGCAGAAGTATAACCGAGTAGTGGCAGTTGTCGGGCGTTCAATGCTGAATTTGATTGCCCATGCGCGTAATCTTGGTTACATCAAGTGCGAAGATAATCTTTTACAGCCGTTACACGCGGTTCGGAATTTACCAGAAGATAAAGTGCTGATTTTGACTACGGGTTCTCAGGGCGAACCGATGTCAGCAATGACACGGATTGCTAACAAAGAACACCCCCATATCAGAATCAGGCAAGGCGATACAGTGGTATTCTCTGCTAACCCGATTCCCGGAAATACGATCGCTGTCGTCAACACCATCGATAAGTTGATGATGCAGGGCGCAAATGTAATTTACGGTAGAGAAAAAGGAATACACGTATCCGGTCACGGCTGTCAAGAAGACCAAAAGCTGATGATGGCGTTGACTCGCCCGAAGTTCTTTTTACCGATTCACGGCGAACATCGGATGCTGGTGAAGCACTCCCAGACGGCTCAAAGTGTGGGCATTCCGGCAGAGAACATGGTGATTATACAGAATGGAGATGTAATAGAATTAACGGAAAATTCTATTAAAGTTGCTGGTAAAGTGCCCTCTGGTATAGAGTTGGTGGATACTTCTAGTTCTGGCATGGTTAGCTCCAAAGTATTGCAAGAACGGCAACGCATGGCTTCAGAAGGTATCGTCACCATCGCTGCGGCAATAGATTGGAGTGGCAAGCTGATGGCAAAACCAGAAATTCACCTGCGCGGGGTGGTGACAAGTATAGAGCGATCGCTGCTGCAAAAATGGGTGCAACAGCGGATTGAAGAAATCCTCAGCGTGCGTTGGTCTGAATTTAGCAATCCTGGCTTTGAAAGCGAGCAATCAGAGATGGACTGGGGTGGATTGCAAGGCGTTTTAGAGCGGGAATTGCAACGATCCATCAGAAAGGAATTGCAATGTCAACCATCTGTGACTTTGTTGATGCAAACTCCTGATGAACCTCCTGTGAAAGTTGCCACCGATGGCAGAAGGCGTCGGACTCGCACTGCTGCTCAAGTGGCGTCGTAGGGAATTTAAGAGAAAAGCTCACGCAAAGGCGCAAAGACGCAAAGGAAAACTTTAAGTCTTTGCGTTTTGGCGTGAGATTTGAACCAGACGGCAATTAATACTACCGACGAGCCTGATATTGATGGCGTTGTAATCCACTTACACGCCCGACCACAGTTACAGGGTAAAAATAGTATTGATGCCAACTTCCCGGCGGTAGTAGTAACATCGTGTGATTCACTGCCGTTATTTGGTAATGCACTGATAAAAAGGGTTGTTATAGCTCCTCCTTCGGCGCTGGCATATTTAGAAGCATTGATTAGCAATCTGCCTCTAGGGACACTATACTGTCACACCTGCCAACACCCACACCTAGACCTTGGTGACTTCGCTAAAAACCCGCATAAAAAGCACTTCTGTGGTAACTGCGGCGTTGATTCTAACTGGTCAAAGGAACCTATCGTTAGCAGTCCCCTCAGCGAATTAGCAAACAAACTCACAAAAAACCCAGACTTTGTTGATAGCGATCGCATCCTTGACCTGAGAGACTACCAAAATTGTCAAGTCAAGGTGTGGTCATCAACACCAGCTGTTCTTTGGACTAGCGATCTGCCTCAAGAGGCAGGTATTCACGTCCACATCTACCAAGATAAAAGGAAGATTGTAGATGACACGTTTGGACAAGTTACATGGTTCGACGGTTCGCAGCTTGAGCGCGATCGGCTTCTGGCTACGATGTTAGATAAAACCAAAAAACCTGCCGCTTGATACTGAAAAGGCGATCGCTATGACGAAAACACCAATCAAAATTGCCACTCTTGAGGATTACCTAAATTTTGATGACGGTACGGACAAGCGCTATCAACTTGAGGATGGGGTGCTGGTAGAAATGCCTCCTGGTACTGGCAAACATGAAGCGATTATCACCCTACTTTTAGTTAGCTTCTTTTTAGAAATTCAAAAAAGCGGATTGCCTTTACAACCCCGTCCCAACGGTACAGAGGTGCTGACTAACAAACAACCCAGACGACCTGATGTTTGTGTGATTACTAACGACCAAGCACAAAGTATTGAGAGTACCTCAGCTATCCTCAAGACTGCTCCACCGCTAATAGTTGAGGTAGTAAGTCCCGAATCTGTTGACCGAGACTATAACCAAAAAACTTCTGAATATGCCGCTATTGGTGTTATAGAGTATTGGATTGTTGACCCTCTGGAAAATAAGGTGACGGTGTGTCTGCTAGACCAAGGTAGTTACAAGCAAACTGTTTTTACCGGAAACCAACTAATTATTTCTCAAATTTTTCCCCAACTAACCTTGAATACTCAACAAGTGCTTTCAGCTTAGTACACGCATTCATGACGAAAATTTCTCACAAAAACTCTGCGTCACTCTGCGCTTACCTCCGCGCTCCTCTGCGTTTAAAAACGTGACCTTCTAAAGTACTAATGAACCCACAAATAAACCAGAAATAAAGTACATACAGTCAACGGCGCCCCAAAGCGTAAATGCTCCCAAAAAGTCAGCTTGTAACCTAACTCATTTGCAGCTTCTGCGACTATTAAGTTAGCAACGGAACCAAACAAAGTTAGATTACCAGCTAAAGTTGATCCGGCTGCTAGTAACAGCCAGGAATGTGTGTCATCTTTAGAAATCAACGGTTGCAGCAGAAGTACTGCTGGAACATTAGAAATCAAATTAGATAAGATAGCTGTCACCCCTAATAAACCAACAGCAGAGTTAATTGCATGAGTGAACGGCTGCAATAAATTTAACTTTTGCGTCACTCTTGTCAAGATAAAGAGTCCAGAAAACATTACCAACAGATTCCAATCGACTTTTTTGAGGATGCGCTGTGGTTTTACTCGGCGAGTGATTAGCAATAAGCTAGCAGCAACTAAGGCAGATTCTGTTAGAGGTAAGCCGGCAACAAAGGCAATGAGTAATCCGGTGGTGATGATTAAAGTTTTTTGATAAAGAGGTTTGAAAATACGTGTTTTTGTGGTGAATAAATTATCGCACGCTTGAAGCGATACCTGCGGCACACTCCGTGAACGCACTTCTGGATAAAGCAACCACAGCAATCCTATCTGAATTATCAAGCCAATCACGGCAACTGGACTTAATGCCCGTAAAAACTCTAAATAGCCGATACCGGAAAACGAGCCAATCAATATATTTTGCGGATTCCCGCTCAAAGTTGCTACCGAGCCAATATTAGTTGCTCCCGCAACAGCTAGTAAATAAGGAATCGGATTTAAACCCAAAGCTTGAGTCAAGCTCAATGTTAATGGTGTAAAAATCAGCGCTATCGTGTCATTGAGAAAAATCGCCGAGAGGATACCACTGCCAAAAGTTAAGGCTATTAATACACCTAGAGGACTCCGGGTAAAACTCAATAACACCGACAGTGCCTGGGGAAAAAATCCTGCATAGGCTAAATTAGCGTTGACTACCATCATGCTCAAAAGAAACACGATGGTTTTGGCATCAATTGCTTCCCAAGCTTCGTGTAAAGTCACCACACCCAAAGCAATTAGAAAGGCAGATCCAACTAAAGCGATCGTGGCACGGTTCATCCGTAACCCAGGTAGGCTACCCAACGCTAACCCTAAGTAAGTCAACCCTAATACGCTATAAATCCCATATTTAAGGACAATCACTTTTTTACCCAAGACTGGGAACAACCGATTGGGAATTGGGGACTGGGTAATGGGGAATGGGGAATGGGTAATGGGTAATGGGTAATGGGTAATGGGTAATGGTTTTGTCCAATTCGCTTTTTCCCAATTACCAATTCCCAATTCCCAATGACCAATTTGCAAATTCCAGTAAAAATACTGGCACAAATCACTTGCATTAAATTTTGTAAATGTTACAATAAAACCTGTCTAAAGGCAGATGTCTTTATTAAAATTTAAACTGTGTCAAGTTATCAACAAGATAGTACTAGTAGACTTCCACTTCTGGGAAAAGTGCGGTTAACTTGACGTAGTAAGAAATAGATTCTGATTTAAGTAGCTACATAAACATCAGAGTGTGTCTAAGTCAAAACACGATTTTCGTTTGAAAGTAATTTACACCTTGTAGAGAGTCATCGGATTCTGTGACCCTCACAAACACAGAGGAGCGAACCATGAAGGTATTTCATAGTACCACGCCAAAGATTTTTTTAGCAAGCTGGGTATCGTTAAATCCCGCAAATGCATCTGACACCCAAGTACACGCGCTGTACAGTCGTTCCTCAGAGCCTGACCGTGATATTCTTCAACCACTGCGGCTGTGGATAGACAATGTTAAAGTAAGCGATCGCACTTTAGCTCACCGCTTGTGCAAATTGATTCCGGCTCAATGTCCGTTTGAGCGCGATGTGAAATTATTCGGTAAAACCTTATTTCATATCCCACCGATGTGTAAGCTCAACCCCTTATATGAAGAAGTGGTTGGATTACGCTTTCGAGCGCTGTGCTATCTAGCCGATGATTGCGGCGAGGATATATCACAGTACTGTTAATAATGAAAGGCGCGGTAGAGACGTTCCGGGGGCGGTAGAGACGTTCCGGTGGAACGTCTCTACTATTTTTTTTGCCATTTTTGAATCGCTGTTTGAGCTTCTTCGTAAGGTGCTGTTACCTCTGGAACTAAAGTAGCGGTTTCAATTGCGGCTTTAAATTCGCCTCTAGCAGCACGTCTTTTGGCGAGAGATAAAATTATTTGACTCCATTTATTCATCGATTTTTGCGCTTCATCGAAGCCTGGTTGACCGGGTGATACTTTCTTCGCTACTTCGATCGCCCGATTATAAGTAGATGCTTGTCCGGGTTGAATTAAGCGATTGGCTGCGTCTAAAACGGTGGTATTACTAACATACTGCTTTGCTTCTAACCGCCACTGAGTAATTGCAGCTTGAGCTTTGGGATAATTTGGCTCGCTTTTGGTGATTAATGCTGCTGCGGCGATCGCACTGCTATATTGTTTTTGCTTGGCGCGACCCTCGGCTAAATCTAAAATCATCTGGCTCCAAATCTTAATATTCTCCTGAGCTTGATCGTAAAGCGGTTCACCAGCTTTGATTTTCCGAGCAGTAAGAATCGCCATTCTTAAGTCGCTAGCTTGAGTTTGTCTTAGCGACTTTTTCGCCAAATCTAATACAGCTTGGTTTCGCTGTTGCGATTTGGAAATAAAGCTTGTTTGCTTTGGTTGATTTTTTGGTGTAACTGGTGCGGTTGTTTCGGAAATAGAGCGGACAGTTGGTGTTTTGACCACATTTATATCACTATTGGCAGTATTAGATGCTTTTGGCAATATTTCCGCAAATTTAAATCCTGTCTTATTGCGGACACAAATTAGCACGATTGAAGTTAGTACCATTGTGGTGCCGACACCCCACAATACTAGCTGTTTCCACAATCGAGCATATCTCCTTCTTCTTTGGGGAAAGTTGGTTGTGTGAGAAGCAGATAATTGAGAGACGTAAGATTCAGGTGAAGGAATAAATCTTCTACCTGTAGTCGTCTGTGGCGAATTTGGGGTAGAAATATCTTCTGATGTTGCTTGACCTCCTCCGAAGCTACGAGATATAGAAGTTATAGTTGGGGCTTCTCCCCAGGTTAGTGGCTCAAGTGGAACTTGTTGTAACTGAGCCGAATCTCTAAAAGAATTTTCTTGGAGCGAGGGAGCCGAAACAGCAACAGCAAAGATTTCTTCTGTAGGAAAAATTGAGGCTTCGTCACTGTCGCTTGTCTGAGTTTGGTAAGGTAAGATTTGTTGCGGTTTTGATGGAATAATCACAACAGGATTTTGTGTCGGACGCCAGTAGTGTTGAGAAAATTCTGGCGTGCGGAGGCTTAAATAATTTTTTAACTCTGTTAAGCTGCTACCATGACCGGAATGCAAAGCTGCTAACAATGCTTCGGTAAAAATTCCGTGACCGAGTTCGTTACTTTCGTAAGAGAATTGTTCGCTTTGACAAGAAAGAATTGTGGCAATTTGTAGTTCTTGCGCTAAGTCTAGAGTTTCTTTGCCAACGGGAGTATTTCCTTGAGCGCCAAAAGTGCGGTTGATATCGAACACTAGGACAACATTCAAGTTCGCAAATTGCAGACTTTGCATCAGCGATCGCACTTGTATGCCAGTATGAAGCACCTCAGCCGGATTTCCTTCTTGTGGCATTAAATAATCGTTGCCGTTGTAATTAACTCCGTAACCGCTAAAGAATAACCATACGTAGTCTTGCGGTTGCCAAAAATTGGCTAGCAAATCCTCAACCAAAACGAGAATATTTTCTTTGCTGGGATAGGTCGATCTATTGCCAATAGGTGGCGAAGTATCTGTCATCAACAAACACTGTTGCGACGAAAAACCCGCTTGTGTAACGAAAAAATCTAAGACTGCCTCAGCATCTGCTTGAGCGCAACCTAAAGGCTGAAAGAATTGATATTGATTGATGCCTATAGCGATCGCCCAATGATTTGCCATCGCGCTTTTTCTACTTATTGTTTACTTGCATAAAATTGCGGTTGGCTTTGCTGAAAAAACAAGGCTAACCTATGTCATATAGTTCAGGTGATTCTGAATGGGTCTTCTGATTATGTGTAATTTTTATTACATTTTTTATCCGAAAATACCTTTGCTTATTTCAAATTACAAATCATCAGTAAGGAGCATAAAGTCATGAGCAGAAGTGTTGCTCACCAACTATCATCCATCATTCCCTTTCCAGTTATTAGCCAAATTGCCAAACAAATCCGGATAGTTCCTTTAATTGTTTTGCTCGGTACTGCAATTCCGGTTTGGGTTGTGTGTGAAGCGATCGCGCCGCAGAGTGTGCAAGCTTATACCGCGAGAGTGGACTTAGCGATTGACAGCTTACCAGAAGAAAACTACGAAACCATCCTCAGAAGGGCGGAAGCGGCAGCTAGGGCAGCGGCTCAACGCAGCTTTGACCAAGATATTTTAGTTACAGACGTTTCCGTAGTTGTATCCGCGCAAAATTATGGGGCGATCGCTCCAGTTTTGGCATTAGAAGTTAGTCGTCTGCAATGGCGAAATCGTCCCGATCCGCAAGTTTGGGCAACTTACTTTAAAACTGCGCGATCGCTTTTATTTTTTGGACGAAATTCCACAACCACAAATTCTCCTCCACCAGTTCCTGCTACCCCGACGGCAACCCCACCAGCACCCCCAACTCCCGATTTGAACAAAACCCCACAACCTACCAATATTCCCTTAGTTCCACCACCTCTAGCAAACCCGGAACCGAAGCGTTGAAAATTGGGAATTGGGAATTGGGAAAAAGGTAATTGGGAATTGGTAATTGGGAAAAAGGTAGTTGCGAATTGGTAATTGCGAATTGGTAATTGGGAACGTGTTCTTTTCCCTTTCCCCCCTGCCCCCTGCCCCCTGCCCCCTGCCCCCTGCCCCACTCCCCTATCTAGCTTTCGGTACAAATATCAAGTAAGTTCCTCCCAATCCTTCAACAATTGTGCGGGTATTTGCCGTCATCATTTTCTGGTAGGTTTCTCCCTCGCTTCCTGGTTCACCCAAACTATCGGTAAAAAGTTCTCTTTGGGAAACTTTGACTCTCGCTTGTCTTGCTACAGACTCTATTAAGTTGGGGTTGATTGTCGTTTCGGCAAAAATTGTCGGCACTCTCGCCTGCTTGATATTATTTACTAAACTTTTGACACGCGCATCTGTTGGTTTTCCTTCGGTGCTGATGCCTGACAAAGTGCCTTTTAATGAAAGTCCGTAAGAAGAAGCATAATAACCCATTGCATTATGAATGGTAACTAATTCGCGTTGATTGGCGGGAATAGTTGTAATTGTTGACTTAACCCAACTATCGAGCT
Source organism: Hassallia byssoidea VB512170 (assembly GCF_000817785.2). Taxonomy (GTDB): domain Bacteria; phylum Cyanobacteriota; class Cyanobacteriia; order Cyanobacteriales; family Nostocaceae; genus Hassallia; species Hassallia carrinoi. The sequence continues at coordinate 133,457 of NZ_JTCM02000007.1, forward strand.
GAGTTAGCTCACTTTTGATTTGTTGCGAATTTCTGGTATAAAGCGTTGCGTTTTCTGGTGAGACTTTTTCTAGGTTGCGACTGATGACATCCACCATTGCGATCGCATTCTTGACATTATGCCAAACATGAGGATCGTTTACCTTCTTACCTTGCTGAAACTGTTGTGGTTTGGGAACCGCAACTTGACCTACTGCAATTTTCGGTGTTTGGTTTTTACTAGCTTTAATCAATCTAATTAAACTCGGCTCCAAACTGTAACCGTTGTATAAAATAAGCACTGCCGTCTGCATCGCTTCCCGGTCTTCCTGCTTAGGTTGATAAACGTGCGGATCTGCTCCTGGGGGAATCAAGCAGGTAAGATTAACTGAGTTTCCCGCTACTTGTCTAGTTAAATCACACAGGATGCTTGTAGTCGCTACTACTTGAGGCAAATTATTATTTCTACTATTGGTTTGCGTGAAAGCGGTGTTTGTATTTTGATTACACCCAACCAATCCAATCGCTAGAACAAGAAAAGCTATTCGCAAGGAATTAGTTGATGGTATTGTTTTTGACATCACTAACTCCTTGAGGCGCTACAATAACAATAATCTTTATCATGAACGTGAAGTGAAATCCCAGCGTTTTTAAAACTTGGTTGTCAAATAGTGAAGCGTTAACGCACTCATACAAGTTGATTTGACAAACCAAGTCGGGCATCTGTTGGAAATTGTAGCAGCGACAGGACTTACCCAAGCAAAATAAATAAATAGGGGTACAGCGCGACGGACGTTGTACCCCTACTACTCATAAGTTATAACTTTTTAAATGCCAGCAAATGGTAGCTTACCTTGCAGTAGCTGAGAATTAGCTTTAACGCAAGTAGGGCAATTACAACCAAGTTGATCTGTGATAGGATTAGATTCTTGAGTTAATGGTGTTACCGATTGGGAAATTGGTTGTGTAGAGACCAAAGTAACCTGAGATGCAGCAGGTGTGTTCGCAATCGACGCTGCGGCAGGTAAGGCAAGCATGAATGCTGAAGCTACAACTACAGGAAAGGCAAGCAAAATCAGTTTGGCTATCTTCATAAATTTATAGATTACAGAGGGGGTTGCAGATACAGCATATCCCAATAAATTGTTTACCATCAACTCAGAAGAGTGAATGTTAAGAATTTGGCTTATTGAGGTTGAGGCAGATTACCTTGTAGCATTATTTGACTAGCAGCGGATTGACAGCTAGAACAGTCGCAGCCAAACATCTGAATGGCAACCTCTTTGACTCTTTCACTTGATTGGATGGTTGGGAATTCGGTGTCTTTTTTAGCCGCAGGTGCATTCACTGTTTGTTCAATAGATGGTTGCAACTTGGGAGTAGCTAAATCTTGAGGAGTTGCCTTTTTCGCAAAAGCTGGATTGACTGTTAGTAGCATTGCGCTAAAAAAGCTGGAGGAGCAAAGCAAAGTCAGTGCAAGTTTATTCATTGCTGACATCAATAGAACTGATTTTAAGCTGAGTATAAGTGATAGCGTTGAAAATAAACATTAAATTTCTCAGCTAGTCCCTAGGGTGCGTTACACTGCGTTAACGCACCACATGAAAATGGTGCGTTAGTAACGCACCCTACATATTTTCCCCTCTTCCTTCATTTAACTTCGCCCGAATCCTTGACCCCGCGTAACTTTTGACCAAACGAATAATTCGCCATTTTCGCCACCAGCAGCAAGTAACTTGCCTTGGGGATGCCAAGCTAGGCAGGAAAAGCCTGCTGATGCACCTGTGAGAACTTGTGAGACTTGCTTGGCTTTGTTCCACAAACACAGCCAGCCATCACTAGCAGCGGAAGCGAGAATAAAGCTGTTGGGTGCAAAAGCGATCGCCTGAATGACATCCACATGATTTGTTAACACTGTCGCTTCCCATCCCAAAGCTTCATCTTCTAGCTTTTCCCATACAACAATACCCTCAACGCTGGAAGAAGCTAAAATCGGCGCACCTACTTGGGTGGTAGCTTCTGACCATGCTAAATGGCGAATTTTACCAGGAAAGCCGCGCATTACCCAAGGGTCGGGATTATCCCATTCCAACACGGTAACGCTGCGATCCATGTTACCAGAAGCCAGAAATTTACCATCGGGCGACCAAGCCATAGCTACACTAACTGTAGGCATTTCCAAAACGTATGGTTCCTCATCCCAATCTTGAGAATTCCATACTTTGACAGCCTGATAACCGCTAACAGCTAAGTATTGTCCATCACTTCGCCAATCAATACCCAATACTGAGGAATTTTCAAAATTTAGCGTGACAACTGTTTCTTGTAAGTCGGCATCCCATACTTGTACGTAACGCCCCAAACTAAAAGCTAACAAGTTGCTAGTATGACTCCAAGCCAGCTTGTCAACCCAAGCCGGGGCATTTTCCAAAGTAGCAATTAACTCACTTTGCCGCCAAATTTTCACCCTTCCATCTTGTCCCCCAACGGCTAAATATTGCCCATCTGGGGAAAAGGCTACACAGTTTACTGATTCACCGTTACCAGCTTGGAGAATTGCTAAATCGCCATCAAGCCAAAGCGCGACTTCCCCAGCAGCGGAGGTTGCAGCTATTGTATTATTTGGCGACCAAGCGATCGCTGTCACATAATCTGAAAGCGTCCCGGAAAAGTGCTGCTCGAATTCTTTGGAATTGGCGGTTAGGGGGTTCATTGTGGGGGAGTGGGGAGTGGGGAGTGGGGAGTGGGGAGTGGACAAGGGGGACAAGGAGGACAAGGAGGACAAGGAGACAAGGAGACAAGGAGAAATTTCCCCCCTGCTCCTCATCCCCCCCACTCCCTACTCCCCATTCCCCATTCCCTCTTAAATCAAACAAGCGCGGAAATCTTCTCTAAGTTTGGCTTCGTCAAGATTGCGACCGATGAAGACAAGTTCGTTTTTGCGGGTTTCGTTTGGTTTCCAGGGGCGATCGCCTTTACCATCAAACAACATATGCACTCCTTGGAACACAAAGCGGTTATCTTCGCCGGCGATATTCAAAATACCTTTCATCCTAAAGATATCTGGTCCTTGAGTACGTAATAACTCGGATAGCCAATTATTTAATTTTTGTCCATCCACTTCGCCCTGTTCTACCAAAGCTACAGAATACACGCTTTCATCATGTACGTGAGCATCTTCCCCTAAGAAATTCGGGTCAATTTCCAAAGCGCGATCTAAATCAAAAGCTTGTACACCCAATAAAGCGTCCATTCCTAACTCAGAATTGCGGGTACGGTAAATTTTCGCCATTGCATTCATTGACCGAATCCGCTTTTCTAATTCATCCAACTGTTCTGGTGCTACCAAATCAGTTTTATTTAACAAAATCACATCCGCAAAGGCAATTTGTTCTTGTGCTTCGTCTGCATCCCAATGTTGCCAGATATGCTTGGCATCGACAACTGTCACCACTGCATCCAAAGACAGTTGAGTTTGCATATCTTCATCAACAAAGAACGTCTGAATCACCGGTGCTGGGTCTGCTAATCCAGTAGTTTCAATCACCAAATGGTCAAATTTATCACGCCGCTTCATTAAGTTGCCGATGATGCGAATCAAGTCACCGCGCACTGTACAGCAGATGCAGCCGTTGTTCATTTCAAAGATTTCTTCATCTGCATCGATAATTAATTGATTATCAATGCCTACTTCCCCAAATTCATTGACGATGACAGCGACTTTCTTGCCGTGTTCGTAGGTGAGGATGTGATTGAGAAGTGTCGTTTTCCCTGCACCCAGGTAGCCCGTCAGAACGGTTACAGGCACTGTATTCGGTGTTTCCGTAAACATACTCTGAATGCCTTTTTTTCACCTTTTAGATTATCATTACCACCTATCATAAGTCTTTTTATATTTTTGTGGTGATTTATTGTTTGTTGAGTTGGCAGAACAGCTTATTGAAACAATTTAATTTTTATACATCTGCCAATAGAAATATATATTAAAATATTTGCCAAAAATCGGATTGACAATTTGTAACAAATCGTTAATTGACAGGGAGAGTAATTTCATGATAATCATTATCGCTGGGCAAGGAATTATACTTTTCTGGAGAAACGTGGTGGTTTTAAATAACACTACTGGCTCGAAAAAGTCAGGGACTCAAACAGGGCAAGCGATCGCGTCTATTGCAGTCAGCTTTTTGGCTGCTGGTGGGGTTTTATCTACTACTTTTGCACCGGCACAAGCTCATGGTAATGATAGCGACCATGACCACACCGACTATTTCATCGGGTTAGATAATTTAGATGTTCTCAACCGAGGGACATACACTGGATTGGACAACCCGAATTACAATCGTCTGACCTATTTGTTTGCACATAGGGAAGAAGACCCGACAACGAACCATTTCCACGGTATTGGTGCTTATAGCTATTCAGGAACTGTAGACAGTCCAATTATTAATTCAACCAGTACAAATAATCGAATTCCGGAGACTTACACAAATCAGCCACCGCTAACATTATTACCAGGTAAGGGAATTTATCGCGATCGCTTGATTAGCGGTTTAACAAACGACGAGTACAGCAATCTGAAGATAGAACCTATAGCGTCTCTAAAAAATTCTCCAGAACCAGAAGACCAGTATTTGTACAATAGCTCTAATGGTCGCTGGCAGCGATCGCTTGAGGGTGCAACAATTGGTTTACAATTAGCTTCAATTAGCAGTGGATTGAATATTGTTGATTCAGCAGGGGTTGATATCCTCAAGTCAGTTGGCGATATTTATACAATCGGCAGCGGTGATAATTTTTCGTTCACCCCTACTTTTTGGACTGACAAGGCTGCACCACTAGGAACTTACTCAGCAACATTCAAACTAGTGGATTTAGGTACTGACAATAATCGCACTGCCTTTAAAGAGTCTGGCACATTCAGTTTAGATTTTCAAGTCAAGAAAGTGCCTGAACCGTCAGTTATTCTTGGTCTGGGGATAATTGGTTTACTAGCAGTTTCTCTTTCTCAACTCAAGAAACGTACTGGCAGTAGCTTAAATTAATCTTTAGTCTCGCATCAATAAGTTAGGTTGGTCAGATTCCCGACTTCTTCAAAAAGTCGGGAATTTCTCAGCCCAAAAAATCCTGAACTGCTTCTATAACGACTGCGGGGTATTCTTCATGCAGTCCCAGAGAACCAGGGATAACAGCGCTTTTAACTCCTGGCAAAGCTGCTAAAGCTTCCATATCTGCTTTTGATTTGGGGGGACTAGATTCCCCAATTATCACCATCAGCGGTACAGACAAACGCTTTGCCAGAGCGAGAAAATCAGCTTGGCTGCGTACTGCGTCGAGGTTGCCGGTGACGAAAGCTGCGGGAGCAAATCTTGCTCCAGGCTGTTGAGTGTTGCGCCACTTATGCTGAATGAAACTGGGTGTAAGTATAGCAGAATCGGCGTAAACGTGGCGGCGGTACATCAAACTTAAGAAAGATGGTGTAGTGTTGAGCTTGTAGAGAGCTTGACCGAGAATAGGCGATCGCACTAATCCTCTAAACATACCCGCAATCTGCTGACTTGCCCCCATTGTCGGCAAAGGACCTCGCCAAGTCGGGGCTAACAACACAATTCGCGAAACAACATCTGGCTGATTAACAGCTAATTGCAGCACATAACTGGCAGCATGTCCAGCTCCAATTACTGCAATTGGCGTATTAAAAATCGATTTGACAAAATCTTGCAGAAATTGGTGATATAATTCAGGTCGATAATCTAAACTGGCGCGTGACGATTCTCCAAAACCAAGCCAATCTACAGCGACAACTTGAAAATGTGGAGATAAAAGCTTGGCAAGTTCGCCCATTTCCGATCGCATGGAAACAGTACTGAAAGCTGGAAGCAATAATATCGGCGAACCTGTACCCAAAGTTTCATAAACAACGCGCAATTGCTGGTTTTCCAAGAGACAGAGATATTCTTGAACTACACCACCAATGCCGACAGCAGGAGATAATAAATCAGTTGACATCAGATTAGATTTTGGTAATTGGTAATTGGTAATTGGTAATTGGTAATTGATAACTATTGTTTGTTCTATTCCCCATTCCCCATTCCCCATTCCCCATTCCCCATTCCCGATTCCCGATTCCCCAGTCCCTAATTAGACATATCTAACTTACATTCGAGCGCTTTTTTTTGCATGGTTTTGAAAATGTTGTAAAACCCATTAGCGCGGGAAGGTGTCAGGCTAACATTTAAACCAGTTTCTTGGATAAAATCTGGAGTTAGTTGGACAATTTCCGTAGGTGTTAGTCCATTCAACCCTTCAACCAAAAGTCCTACTAATCCTTTGGTTAACTGAGAATCAGAATCGCCTTGAAAAACCACCTTATCATCATCCAAGTTTGCTGTGATATAAACCTGAGAAACGCAACCTGGAACTTTGTTTTCTGGTATTTTATCAGATAAAGGAAACTCTTTGAGCTTCTGTCCGTACCAAATTAACTGTTCGTAGCGTCGCTTTGGGTCAGAAGCGCGTTGAAAGCGTTGGACTATTTTAGCAAGAGCTGGTGGCAAGGAGTCTATAGTCGAGGACATAACAAAGGCAGGAAATAATCGCTATCACCTTGAGTTTAGATTATCCTTGGGGTGTTGGTTGCCGCGCCAAGAAGAAAATTCGGCAAGTTATGAATATGGTAGAGCAATTGACATCCTGTAAAAGTTTTAAGGGAAACCGCTCCCGGCACGAAACAGACCGCTCCCGTCACGAAACAGACCGCTCCCGGCACGAAACAGACCGCTCCCGGCACGAAACAGACCGCTCCCGGCACGAGGCAGACCGCTCCCGGCACGAGGCAGACCGCTCCCGGCACGAGGCAGACCGCTCCCGGCACGAGGCAGACCGCTCCCGGCACGAGGCAGACCGCTTCAGTTTGTTGGGGAGTGTGTAGAGGCAAAGCGATTTGTTGCTAGATATCACTGCGTAGGCAAAACTCAACTTACGCGATCGCAGTTTTTGACCTCCTACTCCTGTACAGACGCGACCGCGAAGGTCTCTACAACTCCGAACTCCTTGTACTAGCGATCTGCTTTTTTGTGCAGTTTAAAAGTTTGAGCATCCCAAGCCCAAAGCTGATAATCTTCATCTTGGGGTCGTTGGTAAAAGATACGATATCCGTCATCAATGCTTGCACGCTTGCAACCAAACAGTAGTTTTATCATCTGCTTGCAGCTTATTGATGTCTCTACAAGCATTTCGCACTCGTAATATTTGACATTTGAGATGGTGCGGATTCCCTTATATGCTAGCTTTTCACAGTAAAACTCAATCTTTTCGTCTTTTTGCCAAACAAAATTAGCGGTTCCGTTGTCGGCTAAAACGAACGTTCCGATATTGGGTGCGAGGTAGACTATGTTCGGCGGTGGACTAGCGGCAAAGTTATAGTCTACAATCGCCGTGCCAAAGGTTTGGAGAAACATAAGACTTATTAAAATGAGTTTTCTGTCTCCTCATTTTGGGTAATCCGTAGATTTTCTGACAGTACCCTTGAGAGTACCTTTTTTGATATATCTTTCGTACAATTCTCCTGTGGGGTGTGGAAAGCTAATACGATAACAAGCGAGTGAGAAAGAGCAAGACGGTAATTATATGAAGTTATGACAAAATCTGTAAATTATTGCTGCAAATTGCCAGTGTACTGTTGAATTTGTTTACCCAAAGTTCAGATTATACTTTTATTCAATAAAAATTTTGTCGAAAATCAGTTGATTACATCCACCTTGCTTGCTGTTCCCACAACGCCGTTGCAATAAAGTCCGACAGTAGGGATAATTATGATTCTCACCCAATGTGATTGCGATCGCCTTCGGTAAATCCAGTATCAAGTATCCCAGTTCAGAACCAGCTTTGCCTTCATCCAAGTTTTTTGGTGGTTTTGGTTTACCTGCGCTATTAGCAACTACTTCCTTTGGTCATTTATTAGGTGTAGGGGTAATCTTAGGGTTGCATAACCTCGGTCAACTCTAAATTTTTGCCTAATTTCGTCTGAATTTGATTATTTTGAGACAAAATAAGAGCCAGAAAAGTTACTTTCTGGCTCTTTTTCAAGTAATTGTTCGTATTCTGCCCTATGTATAGCTGGCTTTTTATATTACATGAATAAGTTTGTAGTAAGGACTTTAGTCCTTGATTTGAGCGCTTTAGCGCTCACCCTTCTCTTCTCCTTCAAAGACGCTGCGCGAACGAGACGCTGCGCTTTACGGGTTCGCCAGTCGCTCATGGGGAACCCGTCCACCGCACTGCCTCCCCGATTGCGGAGCGCCTCTCACGAGTGGGAGAAGACCGCGCTGGCTCACTACGAACCTCACACGCTAGCTTGCCATCTGAGTCAAACCGTGAATCTGACGTACAGCATTGATGCAGGCAGGACAATCACAGCCAAATAATTTTATCGCCTCATCGCTTTCAGCGTCGGTGAATTCTAGCTCAGTAATCTGATTTGGTTGAACTGGTGCTACTTTAACTGCTGGTTTAGCTTGAGTAGCATTACTATTGCTAACTCTTTCACATGCAAAACGAGGAGTTGCTGTGTGGGGATCTCGCACGCATGAAAGACGGGTTCCCGCTGGGGTGCCTGTTTGACTTGCATGAGCAGGCTGGGTCATCATGACTATAGACAGTATGGAGCTAAACAGTACAGGAGTAGAAAGCAAGGTAAGGACAAATTTTTTGTTCATTTACTTGGAATAATATGTTTGTAGTTACCGGCATCTGATTAATCTTTTCACATCATTTGGTTGTTAATTAGTACGACTTATACAAATTTACTTAACCAAAATCGTGAAACCTTGAGATACGCAAACGCTTTTGTTCTGTGACTTGGACTAATTTAGCATTACTCAAGTTCCTGCGCCATGTAAATTAAGTCACAATAGAAAGTGCGATCGCACTTTCTAGATTTGAAAAGCGATCTAGATAACCAAATTCTTCTACAATTCGCTTGTGAGGTTTACAAGCATTTCTCAAGTTATGGCACAAGCTTCTATTCCAGTTGTTGTTATCGGTGCTGCTGGCAAAATGGGTCGTGAGGTGGTGAAAGCAGTAGCGCAAGCGCCTGATATGATTTTAGTCGGTGCAATTGACACAACAGAAGAACATCAAGACAAAGACGCTGGGGAACTAGCGGGTTTAAGTGAACCGCTGGAAGTACCAATTACCAATCAGTTGGAATCGATGCTAGCGTTTGCGGCACAAGAAAAACAACCGGGGGTAATGATAGACTTTACCCATCCGGATTCAGTTTATGACAATGTTCGCAGTGCGATCGCCTACGGTATTCGTCCTGTAGTTGGTACCACTGGCTTAAGTCCCCAACAAATTCAAAACATAGCAGATTTTGCCGAAAAAGCAAGTACCGGATGTCTGATTATTCCTAATTTCTCTATTGGTATGGTATTGCTGCAACAAGCAGCTGTGACAGCATCTCAATATTTTGACCACGTAGAAATTATCGAGTTGCACCACAACCAAAAAGCTGATGCACCCAGCGGTACGGCGATTCAAACAGCGCAGATGCTAGGAGAAATGGGTAAAAGATTTAACCCTGCTGTTGTGGAAGAAACGGAGAAAATAAAAGGAGCTAGGGGAAGTTTAGCAGATGAAGGCATTAGAATTCATAGCGTGCGCTTACCGGGACTGATTGCCCATCAGGAAGTGATTTTTGGCGCAGCAGGTCAAATTTATACTTTAAGGCACGATACAAGCGATCGCGCTTGCTATATGCCAGGAGTACTACTGGCAATTCGCAAAGTTCTACAGTTAAAGTCATTAGTATATGGCTTAGAAAAAATACTCTAGTGGTTAGGAGTTAGGAGTTAGGAGTTAGGAGTTAGGAGTTAGGAGTTAGGAGTTAGGAGTTAGGAGTTAGGAGTTAGTGGTTAGTAGTTAGGAGTTAGGAGTTAGGAGTTAGGAGTTAGTAGTTAGTGGTTAGTGGTTAACCATCAACCGTCAACCGTCAACCAACAACTATCAACCGTCAACCAACAACCATCAACCATCAACCATCAACTATCAACCATCAACTATCAACCATCAACTAACAACTATCAACTAACAACCATCAACCAACAACTATCAACTATCAACCAACAAATGACAAAATCATGTTAGTTCCACTGACTCGCCAGAAATTTGAACAACTCGTTCCCTGGATTGCTAGTTCTCCGCAATATAAATATTATTGGGGGAAGTTTCCTGATTTTTTGCAACGGCTATTAATTTCTGTAGTATCTGCGGCTGTTCTTTTGCTTGTGAAAGTCCTTTTCGGACTTAATTTTGGGGCAATAATATTTTTGCTAGGATTTGTGGCATCTCTTTACTGGTTTTGGGGACCAGTATTTTGGGCAAGTGTGCGTAATGCTAAATACCGCAATTATAAATATAGTGGCTTTTTTCGCGGTCGAGTGCTGGATTGGTGGCTTACAGAAGAGTTGATTGGTAAACAGGAAACAGTCAACAATAGAGGCGAATTGGTGATTGTGGAAAATAGGGAAAAGTGGATTAATTTAGAATTGGGCGATGATACAGGATTTACCGCCGAGTTTAAAGCACCATTACGTCCTTATCATAAAGCGATCGCTCGTGGTCAAATAGCAGAAATGCTCGTTATGTCCAATCGCTCTGATTTAAGCACAATTGACCAAATCAGCGATATTTATATTCCCAGTAGCAATTTGTGGGTCAGCGATTATCCTTTTTTGCGCCGGGATTTCTTTAACGAAGTGAGCGATCGCTTACGTGATGACCAAGATAGACCTAGACGCCGACGTCGCGATTTTCAAGATGACGAAGATAGACCCAGGCGTCGCAGGATAGAAAATTCCGAATACAACTCGCGTGATGAACAAGACGAAACACCCAGGCGTCGCAGGATAGAAAATTCCGAATACAACTCGCGTGATGAACAAGACGAAACACCCAGGCGTCGCAGGATAGAAAATTCTGAATACAACTCGCGTGATGATGAGCAAGACGAAACACCCAGACGCCGCAGGATAGAAAATTCTGAATACAACTCGCGTGATGACCAAGATAGACCCCGCCGGCGCCGTAAACCAGAAGAATGAAATTATCTTTCATAATTTGGCGTAAGTCCTGGCAGAAAATTGCTGTTTTTTCACCACAACCAAGTTTTAAGGACAAAACTCCTGGAATTATGTCTTCAAGTAATTTTTATCCACCAAAACGCTATGGATTATAAATAAATAGAAACTCTAGACCGCTGATATTTTTTCAATCTTATAAACCTGGAGACAAAATTCCTTTAGTTATGTCTTATCTCCTCTTTTCAGCTATTGAATTCACATTTTATATCGCCGAAGATAGATTCAAGAGTTAAGCAAACAAAAGCTTAATTCCAACACAAATTACTTATCCCAGGTACAACAATCATGTCTAGAATCACAATTTCCGACTTGGCGATCGACTCCAATTCCTTCATCAATGAAGTTGCTGAAACTGAAGCTGCGTCTGTAAACGGTGGTTTTGACAAGCAGGCTGCATTTGGACTTTTAGTTGGAATACTAAGCAGCTATGAAAAATTCGCAACAGCATTCCTCAAAACATCTGATAAAGTAGTAGATTTCTTGATCGACTATTTAGCGAAATAACTAAATAGCAATCTTAATAAGAGTTATACCATTTTGTAAATTTTTTACCATAAACACTATAATTACATCATATAATTTCTGGTAAAATTTATACAAAAAAATGGTATTTTTTTATTTAAGGGCAAAATTTAAATACAGTGTCTCTCGTAGGGTGCGTTACGGCTTTAGCCGTAACGCACCATTCATTAGACATCTCCAGAAATTAAATATGTGTTATCCAGAACTTTATAAAGACGCGAGGAACATCACGTCTCTACATTCTTTTTCGGAGATGTCTATTTTATAAATGACATTGTAACCAGATGTCATATTGAGCATCTGGTTAATAAACATATAAAATCAAAAGTTTATTAAGCTAACGTGAGTTCGACGGGATTTGAAGTCATAATCTTCGTCAATATCGGGCGATCTCATTGGCAGTTAATTGGTGTTTTTAGGGCGAAAAATCTCTGTTAACTCCTCTTTAGTCATGTTATAAGGGAAAGGATAGGTTTTAGCGTTAGGACTGCGACGATTGATAAACAATTCTCTAATTGCCTCATCGTCAGTGGGGTGTTGTATAATATAACTTTTTAATTCTTTACGAGTCATTTGGGTAAAATCAGGCTTGGTCATCTTCGTAAAACTCCCAGTTTCCATCTTGAAAAATGATGATTTCTATCCCCTCATTAATACCAGCTAGTATAAAAATATATTTATAGGATGCATCATATCTAAACAAGTGGATAGGCTGTAACATGTCTGAAAGAGATTGACAAACGCAGACTGAGGCGATCGCCTGCTCATAAGTTGGCATTTACCAAAATATTTTTACAATATCTTTCAATCACAACGAAAATAACACACCGCTTTGGGGATTCCTGCCGGAACAAAATCCAAACCAGCCAAACCCCAAAGACTTACCTGCACTACCTCCTGCTGTTTTTTAACTTCGTCGAACTCACGTTAAGCTATCTTCAGCAAATCCTGAACTGGTTGAGAATAGGAATCTGATTCAAAATGAGGAATAATTTCGACTTGCGCGATTTGTTGCTTTAACCAATCAGAAAACAACTCACTCATAATCTTCAACCGCAACTGCTGGTCTAATTTTGGCTGGATGATTTCCTCAACCCAAATTAGATGAACTTTTTGTGCGATCGCAATAGGTTTAAGTAACTCAGGAGGATTAGCAACAAAGACCGCAGCAGCAATATCTGGTTTAAATTCGTGACGATGTTTGATTCCACGATATCCACCAGCACGACGAAGTTCTAGATTTTGAATATGTTGACGAGTAACATCTTGGAAAGTGATTTCACCTTCAGTGACTGCATAAAACAGTTCCCAAGCTAAATCTTCATCTTCTAAGATAACTTCATAGGTGACTGCTGCTAGATAATCTAGTTGATTTTCATAAAAGCGTGGCTCGATTTTGTCTGCAAATAAATGTTGCGCTAACTTGACAGATATCAAGTTGATTTCTGCTAATTGTTCAAAATCTTCCACAGAAAGATAATGTTTTTCAAGCCATGTCCAAGTGTCTTCAGCTTTGATTAGTCTGTTGGCTGCTCGCAAAGCATCAGCCGCTTGTTGAAGTTCTTCTAATTCTACTTTGATCCCGGCATATGTGGCTGCATCAGCAATAATTTGACGAGTAGCGATCGCCTCCAATAATCCAGGAATTTTGCAGGATAATTTAAGTTGGTCAATCATCTCTTTTTGAGACACATTCATTACATTTAACATTTTTTCCTCACAGAATTTGAATTAATTTTATCGACTACCTACTAAAGGTCTAAACCACCTTTTTGCAGCTTTTTAAACGGATCTAAAATGAAATCAATCACACGTCTCTGACGAACAATCACCTCTGCCGTTGCTGTTTGACCAGGTGTTAAGGGAATAGGTTTGTTACCAGATTGGATATTAGATTGATTCAGAGATATTTCCATCTCAAAAACTTCTATTTTTCCTTGGGGTGTTTCCAGTATTTTGGAGTCTGGTGACACCCGAATCACCTTCCCTGTAACTACTCCATAATCTTGAAATGGATAGGCATCAAACTTGACTTTCGCTGCCATTCCTACCTTCAAAAAACCACTTTCTTGGCTTGGCATATTCGCTTTAAGGACAAACGGAATTTTCTTGGGAGCAATTTGGGCGATCGTCTGACCAGTTTGGACAACTACACCAGGCTTTTTGATGGGCAAGTTGAAAATTACACCATCAATCGGTGATTTCATTAATCGTTGCGTTAATTGTAGTTTTATCGCAGCTATCTGGCTTTTAGTTTGAGCAATTTCTGATGACAAGCTGGTAATTTGTGTTTGCATATCTTTCAGTTGTTCCTGATTTTTCAACACAGATATTTTCCCAGCATGAACTACACTTTTATAACTGCTTTTCTGTTCTTGCAATCTTAGTTTTGCTTGTTCAATATCTGCTTGCGCTTGGCGCATAATTGATTGATAGCGGTTTTGTTCTTCTTGAAAGCGTAGCTTTGCCTGTTTGATATCAGATTGTGTTTGCTCGTTTACTCTTTGACTTTCTTCGGCAATTTTTTCTAGTTCCACAACTTTGATTTGAGGAACAGCACCCTTTTGCCAAAGTAGACGATAGCGCTTAACTTCTGTTAAATCTTTATTCCAACGGCTTTTAGCTAAGTTATAGGCAGTCTGAGTAGAACTCAGATTTTGTTTTGCCTGATCAACTAAAGCCAATTTTTCCAATTTTTGTAAGTTATAAGTACTCTGTTTCGCATCTAGATTTTGCTGTACCTGATTAATTTGGGAAATTTTTTCTAATTCTTGGGATTGGTTTTGTTGTTCTTGAACACTAATTGCTAGTCGTAATTGATTTTTAACTAGTTTTAGTTGTGCTAGTCGATTTATTAGTCCGTCTAGCTTTGCCTGTACTTGTTGTAAATCGGTTCGTAGTACATTCGACTCTAGTTCTACTAGTAACTGCCCAGCTTTGACGGTTTCACCTTCTTTCACCTTGATAGCAATAATATTGCCACCAACTGGAGTGTCTAATCTTTGGGTTTCTCCTAATGGTTCAATACGACCTCTAGCGCTTCCTGTCTCATCGACTTGCGATAGCATCGACCAAGGCAAAGCGATCGCACTAAAAATTACCAGAAAATACAACAAAGAACGTGTCCAACGTCTTGGTAATGCATCTAGTAGTTCTTCTGTACCGTAATACCAATCGTGAGAATTTGCAGAATTAGCATGATTTTCTTCAACTGAATTAGTTGCTTTCGTGCTGATTGCTTGCTCATCATTAGTTGGGGTTGATACCGATGTTGAATTACTAACTCTATTAGGCATATAGGACTACTATTTGATTTTTGAACAAAATGAGGTACCGTAGGGTGTGTTACGGCGAAGCCTAACGCACCCTACTGGCTGGCTCCCCTACATGTATTTCTAAACTTTTTTAACGAACCGCCTTCGCGCTTCGCGTCTCCGAAGGAGAAGACGCCAAGAACCCCAAGAAAGAAAAGAGAGTAGGTAATCTTGTAACGGGAAGGGAGTAAATCAACTTGCTTGGGCGAGTTGTTGTTGATTGAGGTAGTAGTAATGACCTTTTTTAGTAATTAATTCTTCATGAGTACCGCTTTCTATCAATAAGCCGCGATCTAACACCAAAATTAAGTCAGCATTGCGGATGGTAGAGAGTCGATGGGCAATAATTAAGCTGGTACGTCCTTGGAGAATTGTTTTTAAATTGTTTTGAATGATGCGTTCTGATTCTGCATCTAGGTGACTGGTAGCTTCGTCGAAAATCAATAAGCGAGGATTACCAAGCATTGCACGAGCAATTGCTAGACGTTGGCGTTGTCCGCCAGAAAGCATACCGCCACCTTCGCCAATTTGGGTTTCATAACCCATTGGTAATTGTTGAATAAATTCATCTGCACCAGCTAAACGCGCTACCTCGATAATCTCTTCTAAGGAGGCTTCTGGGAGAGCAATGCTAATGTTTTCTCGAATTGTACCGCCAAATAAGAAAGTATCTTGATCGACAACACCGATTTGCTCTCGAAGCGATCGCAAAGAAAGACTCGTTACATCATGACCATCAATCAAAATTTTGCCATCTGTAGGGGTATATAAACCTAAAATCATTTTGGCAAGGGTAGTTTTTCCCGAACCACTACGCCCTACAAGTGCTACCGTTTGAAGAGGCTGAATTTCAAAATTCAGGTTTTCTAGGACGTTAATATCACTATCTGGATGATAGCGGAAGGTTATATTTTCAAAGCGAATATGACCGCTAATTCTCGCTAAATATTGACGTGGTTGATGCTGTAAGTCTTCTTCTGGTTCTGCTTCGAGAACATCATTAATCCGTTCAGTGGAAATAATCACTTCTTGCACTTGATTCCACAGTACTGTGAGCCGTTTGAAAGGATTAATAACGTTACCTAATAACATATTAAAAGCAACTAGTTGCCCAATTGTTAGTTGATTTTGAATTACTAACCATGCTCCATACCACAGTAATGCTGTAGTTGCTAGAGATTCAATAATAGAACTAAAAATTTGCATTTGGTTGCCAATTACCTGTCCACCAAACATTTTTTTAGTCAAATTATTCAACAGTTCTTCCCAACGCCAGCGCACTGTCTGCTCAATTGCCATCGAACGAATTGAGCGAATGCCTGAAAGTGATTGAATTAAATAACTATTCTCCTTAGCTAAGGCATTAAAAATTTCCCGGCTGACCCGGCGAAAGAATGGTGTAGCAACCAGTGCCAAAATAAAAAATGGCGGTACAATTGCCAAGGCTAGCATTGCCATTTGCCAGCTATACCAAAACATCAATCCCACATAGATAAATACTGTCACTAAATCCAGAATGATGGACAGTGCTTCACCTGTGAGAAAGCGCTGAATTTTCTGATTTTCTTGAACGCGAGAAATAATATCACCGACGTAACGCGACTCAAAAAAGGCTAGGGGTAAAAGGAAGGTATGTTTAATAAAACCTACCATCAGCGCTACTCCGATTCGGTTTGCTGTGTGATCTAGTAGATATTGTCGCAGTCCGTTAAGGGCAACGCGGAACAAGCTAAAAATCAACAAACCAAACCCAACCGCGTTTAAAGTGAGAGTACTACCCTGGACAATTACTCTGTCTAAAAGTAACTGAGTAAATAGAGGCATAATCAATCCAAACAACTGGATAAATACCGAAGCGATGAAGACTTCTAGTAGTACTTGCCAATGTGGTTTGACTAATTCAAATAACTGCCAGAATGGTGTATTTGCTTGTTCGCTTTCTTTCAAAATGGCAGTAGGTTGCGATAATAAAGCGTAACCAGTCCACCCGGCTTGGAATTGATGATGAGTGAGGGTACGTTGACCGATCGCCGGATCGCCGACAATCACCTGTTTTTTGGTAATTTCATAGACGACGATGTAATGATTACCTTCCCAATGGGCGATCGCGGGTAGGGGTTGCTGTGCTAATTTGTCCAGGCTGGCTTTGACTGGACGGCTAGCAAAACCAATACTTTCGGCTGCGGTGGCTAATCCTCGCAGAGAAACCCCGATGCGATTGACGTTGGCTAAATCCCGCAATCTGTTGATGTTAAAGCGCTTACCCCAATAGCGACCAATCATGACTAGGCAAGCGACACCACAATCTGAAGCGCTTTGTTGTTCAAAAAAGGGATAGCGTTTAGTTAGCTGTGCCCATATATGTCTTGCTTTTACTTGAGGAGTTGGAAAATAAGCACGTCGTTGCTTCTTTTTCGGGCTTTGGTTTGTGGGAAAGGGAATGACGTTGGCAATTGAAGATTGGTGATTGTCTTCCCCATGAGTATTGGGCTGTTGCTTTAACAGCAAATCCCAACATTCTGCACGCTTCAATAGGCGATCGCAGATTTTGGGGTATTTATCCATCAAAGTCTGCAATACATCTGTGTTGAGATAACAGAGTTTTAAGTTAGATGAAGCCCTGGCAGCATAAGGGCTAAAGTCTTCTTCTGCAAACAAGGTCATTTCACCAAATGATGACCCTGCTGTTAGGGTGGAGATTAAGTTGCCAGAACTATCTAGTAATCTGACTTTACCTTTAAGAACTAGATAAATTCCCTTTCGGGCATCTTTTGATTGCCAGAACAGTTTTGCTACTGGTGGTTCAACAATTTCAATTTTTGCCCAACAATTCTGTAATTCCCTATCTGAAAGCTTCTCACCCAAGGTGGTAGTCAGTAATTCACCTAGTTGTTCTTGGGACAATATTGATGGCATTCCTTCTCCTTTATCCCAAGTTTAGTTATTAATTTGAATTACATTGAATGACTGATATAAACTAGGATCGCTGTGAGATTGTAAGTCACAGATTTTAACGCCAGTTGCCTTTGTGTCTTGAGTTGCTGCTTGTTTTGATAAGCGTTTTTTTTGTGTACCTAGACCCATTTCTTTGAGTAATCGATTAATGTGGCGATCGCTGATTTCAATCCCAAATTCAGTTGCCAAATGTTTGCTCAACCATTGAGATGTCCAACTACTAAATGCGTAGCCATACTTCCGTGGGCTATGACTCAGCAATTCTTTTAATCTTTGGATATATTGTTCATTTACAGTTTTAGGTCTGCCTATCGTTCGTTGCTGCCATTGCTCTACTAAACCTGCTTTAGCAATAGTAATCCAATAACGTGCCATTTCCTGAGAACAACCTAAAATTTGGCAGATTTCGGTTTGCGATTTCCCCATATCTGCCAGCAACATAATTTCTAGCCGCCGACGGTATTCTGGTTGCAAATTAGCTTGCAAATTCTTCAATAAATCCTTGTGTTGATGAGGCGTTAAAAACTTACTTTCATTGTCTTGAAAGGAATTTCGTGACATAGAATTGATTACTAAATCCAAAATCAAAATTCCGCTTTGCTAGGTAGCTTTCAGGTTCTGCAAAGCAATACAGCATAGGTATTATAGATACTTTCACTCACATGCTCTAATCTTGACTTTATCCATTTTCCACGTTGAGGCGATCGCGTCAACTTAAACGTTTATGGAATTTAGGCTTTGACTTTTCCCATTTTGGCAAAACCAGTAACGTAAGAAAAGTTTTTTGCTACAAAGCTAGAAACGAATACTTTGCAGACAAGATTTGCCTTATTTGATTTAGATAAAGTAGAGCTAATGATTTAGAAGTAATCACAAATCGCTAATTACCACTGCAAGCTGTATATCAAGTGATTAGCTGGACTTGATATAATTATCCCTGGTGATGCAGTAGACTAATTAGATTAAGCAACTTTTTATCAGCAGATTTTGATAAATCAGAAGCGAGCTGAAAACCAAGTTAATCATGGAAGCAACAAAGCATAAAACTGTGTATTCACGCACTGTTTTGTTTTAGTCGCTAACCCTACATGATGTCAAGACTTGCTGAATTAAAAAGCAAATTTTTAACTAAAACTTATCTTAACTTCTCAATTAAATATCAAGGAAAACTTATTCTTTCCGCATCTATCTAAAGATATAAATTTATAAAAACAATATTTGGTATTAATTTTTACTGTCGAATCATAAATTATTTGTCGTCGTCACAAATTAATTAAGACTTACGCAACTGATACTAAGTTACATTCCGTTGTAGTAGTTTGGCATTGAAGAGGTGAAGGCGCTTTGCAAAAGCACTCAACACGCCCTAGCCCCTCTTTTCACTTCAAATCGAGTAATCCTTCTTCTTTCAACTTAGGATTAAAGCGAATTTGAAGACGCAACCCACGCGCTTGCAACACTTCTAAAATTTCAGCTTCTACTCGTCGCGCCACATTTTTAATAATTTTAACTTGCGCCATATCATCTATTAGTGGATTAGAATAATTTGCCTGTTCTTCAGGTGTCATTACCGCTTTAGCATCAATCGGCTGCGTCCATTTTTCTTTTTGTTCGGCATTTCCCAAAGGAACACTGTTATTTTCGGCAATCCACGCATTTTCAATGTTTTCTAAAACGGCGCGGCTAGGACGCTCAATGGTTTGGACTTTTACCCAATAGCAATTTTGAGGTTGACGTACTAAATGCTGTTTTAAGCTAAGATATACATCGCGAGAATAGCCAACAAATTGCAGCACTTTTTCTCGATCAAAAATTGCATAAACTCCTATTTTACTTTGAAATTGTTCGGGTAACTGACCGTTATCGTCAATGTAAGCAATATATTCCAGAGTCGCTAAAGAAGAAATATTTGTTTCAGTTGTCATAAATTAAGTTCAATAATTGCTAATTGTGAGGCAGTCGCGAGTTATAAAACTTTCCATTCTCGATTACCCATTACCTATTACCTATTTTCCGGTAAATTGCACAGAGGCGACTGGGTTTGAATATTTTGGCATTAAACATGAAGTTTGGCGGGACGTTAATAATTGCGTATTCGCTATTATCATGATATTTTTCAAATTCGCCTGGCATCCCTTTGGGAGTAGTTAAGCTATAAGGAACTGGTTGAAAAAGCAATTCTGTAAACTCAACTTTTTCGCAGTTCAGTTGTTGACAAACTTGCTTTAAAAAGGCTTCGCTAGTCAACAAGCTGAAAAGGCTTTTTTGAAGCTCAGGTTCCAGAGTGAAACTGCTATCAAAGTTTTGGATGATTTTAAAAGGCATTTTTCTTACAGATATTTATTAGCGATCTTCGTGATGATATTGACCCTCCGGGGAGTGTCAGTTCGCAATCGACGGGAACCGCCTTCGCTTTTAGCGTCTCCCCGAACCCTTGAAGACTGCGACTGACTCACCAAGTGCGGGTATATTAAGAGCGATCGCTTCTTTAAAAGTTGGGCGCACGGAAACCGTGACGCACCCACTGTCGAGGATGCGCTTTGATGCCTTCTCTTCTCCCAAAGGGAGACGCTTGCGCGAACGAGAGGCTTCTCTTCGAGACGCTTCGCGAACGCCAACGGCAACTTTGCATAA
>NZ_JTCM02000216.1 GCF_000817785.2 Hassallia byssoidea VB512170
AGAACCCCACCCCTAACCCCTCCCCGCTTGCGGGGAGGGGAACTTTGGCGTAGCCAAAAGCGGGGTGGGGTTTTCCAGGATTTGTCGGTAATTAAGCGGACATGATATTACGCACAAAAAAGGAAAAAGTGCTATATCCCCTAACTTTCTATCTTCTGGTAGAGAGTTAGGGGAAGGCAATAAGTGTTTTGCAGGAATTACTTAGAAGTAGCTACTGGCTCGTTTACCATTGACTCCGGTTGTTGTGTAGTCTCGTCTTCTTCTGGCAAGCCGTAAATTGACCTGTACAATTTAACGTACTGCTTCGCAGATTGATACCAACTGAAGTCTTCGTTCATACCGCGTTTTTGTAGTTCCAGCCACTGCGGTTTATAGCGGTAGCCTTCCCAAGCGCGAATCATGCAGGTAAACAGGTCTAACGGTTCATAGCGGTCAAAACAATAACCAGTGCCTGCCCCGTTGGTGGGGTCGTGGTGGGTTACAGTGTCAACTAATCCGCCGGTGCGACGGACAATTGGCACGCAACCATAACGCAAAGCTAACATTTGGCTGATTCCGCAAGGTTCAAAACGGCTAGGCATTAAGAAGGCGTCGGAACCGGCGTAGATGCGGCGAGCTAAAGCATCGTTATAAAGTAGGTAAGTTGCCATGCGTCCGGGATAACGCGATGCCATTTGCCACATTTGAGTTTCATAATTGCGATCGCCTGTCCCCAGCAACACAAATTGTGCATCTGTATATGCCAAAAACCGATCCATAATTTGCAATGTTAAGTCAATGCCTTTTTGATCGACTAACCGTGTCACCATCCCAATTAAAAAGGCATTGTTATTAACTTCTAATCCCACTTCTTCCTGCAAAGCAATTTTATCAGCTTTGCGTTGTTCAATAGTTTCGGGAGTAAAAGTTTGGGCGATGTATTTATCATCTGCTGGGTTATAAATCTCGGTATCTACGCCATTAATAATCCCAGATAACTTACCGCTAATAAAAGACAGCAAACCTTCTAAAGTTTCGCCGTATTCAGGTGTTTTGATTTGCTCTGCATAAGTGGGAGAAACTGTATTTACTCTGTCAGCGTACTGCACAGCAGCTGCCATAGTGTTGTGTCCTTGCATATACCAAGGACACCAAGTAATTTTCTCTAAATACCAACGCCACGGACCTTGATAAGCCAAGTTATGAATTGTAAAAACGGTGGTAATATCAGGGTCTTGATTCATCCACACCGGAATCATCCCTGTGTGCCAATCATGACAGTGAACTATTTCTGGCTTCCAATAATTCCAGCAAAACTCGGCTGCACCGTTAGCAAACAATGTAAACCGCCAATCTTCATCATCTCCAGAATAAATGCGGCGGGGCATGAATGCGGGATGTCCAAATAAATATAAGGGAACATCAGTACCGGGCAGAATTGTTTCATAAACTGCAAAGTGCTGAAACATCGCATCTCCCCACCAAATCGGTTCTTGGGGAATCTCCATTTTGTCTGGCAACATGCCGTAGTAGGGCATGAATATTCGCACATCATGCCCCATTTGTCTGAGGAATTTGGGTAAAGCACCGACAACATCACCCATTCCGCCAACTTTCGCAATGGGAGCTGCCTCAGCTGCTACAAATAAAATCCGCATGGTAGTTTCTGTTTCCCCGTGCCTACATCAGAATTCCACATGTAGGGCAGGCATTGCCCACCCTACTTATTGACAATGGAAATCTTTCTTCATCTAATCACATCTGCTTGTGCAACAGCTCAAGAACCGCGTTGAATCTCGGTAAATATTTTATCCAAAATTTCCTGCGCTCCGTGTTGCCGCAACAGTTGTGCGAGTTGGATGCCTAGTTGTTCGGCATTTGAAGCAGAACCTGTGACGGTATCTTTGACCAGATTTTTGCCATCGACGCTGGCAACTATGCCAGATAATGTTAAATTATCACCATTTAAATCAGTATTTACACCAATGGGTACTTGACAACCGCCTTCTAATTCACGTAAGAAAGCGCGTTCGGCTAAACAGCGATCGCGTGTTTGTGAATGTTCAATACCTTTGAGTAGCGAGATCAACTCACTATCATCAGCACGGCATTCGATACCTAATGCACCTTGTCCAACTGCGTGGAGAGAAATTTCTTTGGGGAGGATTTGATGAATGCGATCGCTCATTCCCAATCGCTCTAAACCTGCTACCGCCAAAATTATCGCATCATACTCACCCGCATCCAATTTCGCCATGCGTGTATTCAAGTTTCCTCGAATATCTTTAAATGTAAAGTGGGGAAAATGATGTCGCAATTGTGCCAGCCGACGCAGCGAAGATGTACCGATTACCGCACCCTCTGGTAAAGTATCAATTTGCTTATCTTTGTGCTTTTCATGCACCACCAAAGCATCTGCGGGGTTTTCCCGTTCTGTAATTGTTGCCAGTGTTAACCCCTCTGGTAAGCGAGTCGGTAGATCCTTAAGAGAATGAACGGCAAAATCAATCTCCCGGTTGAGCATTCCTACTTCGAGTTCTTTGGTAAATAGTCCTTTGTCCCCAATCTTGGCTAATGCCACATCCAAGATTTTGTCTCCTTGAGTGGACATGGAATGAACTTCAAAAGTGATATCCGGAAAGAGTTTCTGAAGTTGTTCTTGTACCCAGTGAGTCTGAACCAGAGCAAGTTGGCTTTTGCGGGTACCGATGCGAATTGTGCGTGGAGGACTGGATACAGATGATGTCATAAACGCAGTATGTTAAACCAGGCAATTAATTTACTCTCATCTAGACTACCGCAGTGAGTGACTTGACGTGTGGCTATTTCCTTGATTTCAGTTAAGTTTATTTTTTACTTTTGTAACTAGGTTTGATGAACTTTTGTTAACTAGTTAGCTCTTAGTGGCAATTATTGTATCAATTCAAAATAGATGTTGTTTTATTTTGAATTGAAAATTTTTACTTAAAACCCTCGTTGGCAGAGACGTTCCGGATCGAACGTCTCTACGAGCAATGTTTTTTGTATTAATATCGTTTTCTATTTTCTCAGTAAAAAATACAGGAAAATGGTAATTTTGTATATTTATTTCAGATTTTCACATTTTTTTAGACTTGAGTTAACTGATAATTGTGACGAGAAAGAAAACCCCAAATCACAGTTAATAAACTTAAATTGTAGGGGAGCCAGTGCGTTGCGGTGAGTCAAGGCAGCGCGGTTGCCTGTACCGTCTATTCGTAGTGGCGAGGAGCGTTCGCGGAGCGTCTGGTG
>NZ_JTCM02000081.1 GCF_000817785.2 Hassallia byssoidea VB512170
CCCTTTCAACCTGACCCTCCCAAAAACTTTTCCTGGTGTTAATTGCGCGGTGGAACCACACTGAACCCATCCCGAACTCAGAGGTGAAACACAGCAGCGGCGACGATAGTCTAGGGGTAGCCCTACGCCAAAATAGCTCGATGCCAGGTTTAATTTTCTCAAAATAAAAGCCTTCTCTAAATAATTAGAGGAGGCTTTTATTTTTGGTACGATTGTATCCGGAAAATCTGGAGGCTTGACAAATAAACAATACAGTGAAAGACTTTATTTGGCACTGATTTAGTCATAAGTCTCATGTGAGCTTGCGACTCAGCGCCATTTTGTTAGTACAGCGGGTATAACCCTCTGTAAAATGGTGAAAAATATGGATGCTTTTGAATTTCACTTACCAGTGGATGAGTATCGCACTTTGCCTGTACCTTTTTATGGGTTAGGTGATGGTCGTCAACCAAAGCTTGCAACTTGTTTTGTTCGCGCTTCAGAAATTCCTGATGCCCTTAAAGAGTGGATGTCCGTAAATCCCCGAATTCCTCGATTCAATAAGAAAGATGAGTTAACAGGCTCTGTTGCCCGTGCTATAGTCACAACCTTGATGGAAGAGCCAGAAAAATTTGTGATTAAGAATCAAGGGATTTACTTGCTCACAGAAAAAGCAAATCATACTAAGGAGACTGGAGGGCAGGGAATACTAACCTTAAGGTTCAGTGACCCTCAAAGGCATGGTTTGGTTAATGGTGGTCATACGTTTCAGGCTATTCGTCAAGTAGCAGAAGACCCAGATCGACTAGAACCGTGGGAACCTTACGTCCGACTACATATTTTCGAGATGGGTGGTGCTAACTCTTCTGTAATCACTGAAATGGCTGAGGGTTTGAATCGTTCTTTGCAAGTTGATAACCCTAGTCTAGAAAATTTGAGAGGAACCTTTGACGAAATTAGAAATTCTTTACAGGGAAAACTTGGTTATGAACAAATTGCATACCGTCAAGGTGACTCTGGTGATGTAGATATTCAGCAGGTTCTAATGTATATGAGTCTTCTGAACATTAAAAAATTTCCTGATCGGAAAACGCATCCACATACGATTTTTAGTCAATCTAAAGTTGTTCTTGACACCTTCATAGAAGACATCAAACCTGACAATAAATCTGACAATAAATCTGACGATTCTGCTTTTAAGCGCATGATACCTCATCTGCATGAAATACTTGTTCTAACAGATAGTATACAAAAGTTGGCTGTAGAACAGCAGACGCTGGGGCGACTAAAGGTTAGTAATGCGAAGAAACAAAATCGTGTTCGTTCTGAAAAGAATAAAAATAGACCGGCATATTTTGCAGGTGGAGTAATTGGAGGTAACTTACCTGCTGGCTTACTATACCCAATGCTAGCGGCATTTAGAGCCAATATTTCTCCCAAGGCTTGGAATGAAGGAAGATTTGAATGGTTAGCTGAACCTCAAGATTTGCTAAAAGCAACCATTGAAGAAATGGCGCAGATTGTGCGGCAAGAGTATGATGACAATAAATCTAAGCCTGCGGAGGTAGGTCGCAAAGAAGCAGCTTATCGAGGTTGCTATGGTGTTTTATTTGTAGAGCTGGCACAGCGCAATTTGCTGGCAAACTAGCAAATTATCGATAGCTTGTAGGTCGAATCAAGTAAAGCGAAACCCAATAGTAAAAGTATTTTCCTGGGTTTCGCTATTATTATAACCAGCTTGGAATTTGACCAAAAAAGACAAGTCTGCCACCCTAAACACTGAATATCAAATGTTGTAGAATAAAATAAATATTTAAGTAAGTTGAATGTTTCCTGTAGTTGGTTGGAACCCGCTGACTTTATTGTGATGACGATAGTTGAAAAGTTATCTTCCGCAACAAGAGATAGCTCGATGCCAGGTCTATTTTTCTGTATAAATACACAAAAAGCTTCTACGAATCAAATCACACATTTTTGTTGAGAACGCTACTTAACAACTTCCGGCGCAAATTATCTAACGCGGTACACGCGCTGACGTGACGAATCAAAGACCGACCTCGCACTGCACCAAATCGATATTCAAAACTTTCCACTTCGCCGTTTGCTCCAGCTAAACCGATATAAACTAAACCCACTGGCTTTGTATCAGTTCCCCCACCAGGTCCTGCAACACCAGTGATACTTAGTCCCCAAGTGGTCGCAAGACGCGATCGCACTCCAATTGCCATTTGTTCTGCTACAGTAGCACTTACCGCTCCAAATTTCGCTAAGTCTTCCGGGTTCACCCCCAACAGTCCAACTTTCACCGAGTTGTCGTAAGAAATTACCCCACCCCAGAAGTATTCAGAACTACCAGAAATTTCCGTCAACATCTGCCCCAATCCGCCACCAGTGCACGATTCTGCTACTGAAAGGGTTTCCCCAGCCGATCGCAACAACTCACCCACCACTGAGGCAAGAGTGTCATCATCAGCACCATAATAATCTAACCCCGCAATGTCTTTGAGTTGTTTCTCAACAGGTGAAATCAATTCCTGCGCTGCCGCTTGTGAAGCCGATGAAGCAGAAACTCGCAAGCGTACTTCCCCCTTTGCTGCATAAGGCGCTACCGTTGGGTTAGGCAAATTCAAATAAGATGACACCTTTTCTGCTAAAGCAGATTCAGCAATACCCCAAAACTTTAACATCCGGCTGTAAATAATTTCCTTGCCCCAACCTTGGCTTTTAAGGAATGGTACTGTGGTTTCTTGCCACATTCTATACATTTCACTTGACACACCTGGAAAAGTGAAAATTGTTAATTCTGGACGGGGTTGCCAAATTATACCGGGTGCTGTGCCAGTGGGGTTAGGTAAAATTTCTGCACCTTGAGGAATTAAAGCTTGCTTGCGGTTGCTGGGAGTCATTAAGCGATCGCGCAAAGCATATTTACGAGTAATATCTTCAATGATGTCGGCGCGTTCTACTAAGGGTACACCAAAAAAATCAGCGATCGCTTCACATGTCAAATCATCCGGTGTCGGACCAAGACCACCAGTAAAAATAAGAATTTGCGCTCTGGAAATAGCAATTTCTATAACTTGTTTCAGCCGTTCTGGATTATCTCCCACCACCGTTTGATAGTAGTGAGGAATTCCTAACTGTGCTAATTGTTGCGCTAAAAATTGAGCATTGCTGTTAAGAATATCTCCTAAGAGCAATTCAGTACCAACACAAATAATTTCTGCACTCATCAAAATAGGGAATTGTTGGTTGTTAGTTGTTGGTTGTTGGTTGTTAGTTGTTAGTTGTTGGTTGTTGGTTGATAGTTGTTGGTTGATAGTTGTTTACCACGCTTCCACGCTCCCACGCTTCCACGCTCCCACGCTTCCACGCTTCCACGCTCCCACGCTTCCACGCTTCCACGCTCCCAATCCTTTATGATTGTCGAGCGTGTTTCCAAACTCGCCAGCTGATTAAGCTTACCAAAGAGGTGGTAGCACAGGCGTAAGCAATGCCACTGGGTATGCCAGCAATCGCTAATGCCAAACTTCCTACCCATAGAGTTAAAGAGTAAATAAATAAAACCGTCAATCTGTGGGATAAACCAGCCTGTAGCAGTCGGTGATGCAGATGGCGTTTATCTGCACTAAAAGGCGATTTGCCGTGGCGCAGTCGTACCAAAATGACGGCTGACATATCAACAATCGGCACTGCCAAAATCAGATAAGGCAATAACACGGCGGTGAAAGCAGGGATTTTCACCAAACCTATTACACCGACAGATGCCAGGGTGAATCCCATAAAATAAGCCCCGCCATCTCCCATAAATATTTGTGCCGGGTTGAAATTATAGCGGAGAAATCCTAGTGAAGCCCCGGCTAAAGCTGCTGCAATCAAAGCGGCTGCTGGTTGCCGCATAAACAACGCCACTACCAACATGACTACACCGGCAATTCCCGACACCCCAGCAGCTAATCCATCTAAACCGTCAATCCAGTTTATGGCATTTACCATTCCCACCAGCCAAATAACGGTAATAGGTAAACTCAGCCATTCCAAGTGAACTATTCCGACTGTGGGAATGGTAACAAAATCTATGCTTACACCTGCTTTCCAGGCACCAGCGGCAACGATAACTTGCATGACTAAGCGAGTCAGGGGAGATAAGTTTAACAAATCATCTGCTAAACCAATCAGAAAAAAGCCAACACCGCCTAAGGTAACTCCCCAGATTTGCCATTCTTTTTCCGGAGGCAGAATTCCAAATCCACCCAACCACCAAACAATTAGTAGAGAAATTATAGTACCCGCGAAGATAGAAACTCCTCCCAGGCGCACCATCGGGCGTTGATGAACTTTTCGACCACCAGGTTGGTCTACACGTCCACTTTTTATGCCTATGTTTCTGACATCAGGCGTAGTCCAGAGAACGACTACGGCAGCCACAAGGAAGGCAATCAGATGATAAATCTGAGGAGGCATTAGTATCTTTAATAAGTAGTTTGACTAGACAAAAATCACTCTTCGGGATATGTCTTCCTATATCTACTACATTCGGGTCATTAATCAGCATGAGAATTTTAAATTGGGAATTGGGAATTGGGGAGGCAGTGCGGTCTTGGTGTCGGACCTGCGTGGAGCACCTGCCGTCATTGGGCAATGGGCAATGGGAAATGGAAATTGAGAATTTGGAATAAAGTTAAATCTCTTTTTGATGCCCTATGCCCTATGCCCTATGCCCTATGCCCTATGCCCAATTCCCTATGCTAAAGCTGGTACGGGAATCTCTAAGTGAGGATACAAGGGAAAGCGATCGCATAACGCTGCAACTCGTCGCTGACAATCAGCAGCAGCTGTCTCGGACTCTGGAGAAAGCAGGCGATCGGCAATAATATTCCCAATCTCAGTAAATTCATTTACTCCCATACCCCGCGTTGTCATTGCTGGGGAACCCAACCTCAGACCGCTGGTGACAAATGGTGATTCTGGATCGAAGGGCACTGTATTTTTGTTTGTGGTAATATTTACAACACTCAACATTTGTTCAGCCTGCTTACCTTTAATGCCGATAGAGCGTAAATCTACCAACATCAAATGATTCTCAGTACCATTTGACACCAACTTGAAGCCCCGATTTATAAGTTGATTTGCTAGGGCGCGAGAATTCTCAATCACTTGAGCCGAATAAGCTTTAAATTCTGGCTTCAGAGCTTCGGCAAAAGCTACTGCCTTACCAGCAATCACATGTTCTAAAGGTCCACCTTGAGAACCAGGGAAAACTGATTTATCCAACTTTTTACCTAATTCTGGGTCACGGGTCAAGATTATACCACTTCTTGGACCGCGTAGAGTTTTATGGGTAGTTGTGGTGACTACATCACAATAAGGGATGGGATTGGGATGCAGACCGCTAGCTACCAAACCGGCAATATGGGCAATATCTGCTAGTAAGTATGCACCGACTTCATCAGCAATGCTGCGGAATTTTTCAAAGTCAATTACGCGTGGATAAGCCGAATAACCGCAAATTAAAAGCTTAGGACGCTCCCTTAGCGCCTGCTCTCGAATTTGCTCGTAATCAAGCTGTTCTGTTTCCTTACTCACGCCGTAATGAGAAACTTGAAACCACTTTCCCGACACATTTACAGGTGAACCGTGGGTGAGATGTCCCCCATGAGACAAATCCATCCCCATGATTTTGTCACCGGGTTGCAGCAGCGTCAGAAACACAGCAAAATTCGCTTGTGCGCCAGAATGGGGTTGGACATTCGCATGAGCAGCACCAAACAACTGTTTAGCACGGTCAATTGCTAATTGCTCGATTTTGTCAACGAACTCACAACCGCCATAATAACGCTTACCAGGTAATCCCTCGGCATATTTATTAGTCAGGACTGAACCTTGAGCCGCAAGTACAGCAGCTGAGGTAAAGTTCTCACTAGCAATCAATTCCAAGTGATCGCGTTGACGTTGTAGTTCTTGGTTAATCAACTGCGCGATCGCCGGATCGGCAAAGGCGAGAATTTCTGAGTTATTTCTAGTCACTTGAGTTATCCTTAGAGAAAATTTTCCGAACGGTTGATGCGACAAACGCGCCATTCATGCGTCAAAGTCTTTGAAAGAGTGTCATATCAATGACAAATTTTGTCCTGACTTACTTATTATTAAATGCAACTTGGATCAATGCGTTAATTATCATAACGTTCTTTACTTATATCGACCATGAAACTGCGCTCCCCCTAAAATGTCGGTAACAATAAGGATATACACGAGGGATTAGATGCTAGTAATTTTAATCGAAGATCAAATCCTTGACCCTCACAAGGTTTGCCAATCTTGTTTACTTGCTGACAAAAGCGGTCAACCACGTTGGCGTCAAGGTCAACTGCGTTGTGGACAAGCTATCCGCAATACTAGCGAACAGCAGCCAGACCAGTACGAGTGCATGATGGGCTTCCGCATCGCCCATATAGAATAAGCGCAGATTCGCTTATAGACCGAGTAACTGCGTTATCCTAGGCTCATAGTGACTATTAAAATTTCACCACAGGAGAACGCATAATGTCTTGGCGTGGGTCTACAACAGTTTCCGATCGCATTTTTGCTTGCTTACCTTATTTGCTGCCTGTAATTGAGGTTTTTAGATTCGGAAGCTTTTTACTGGCGCAGTTTCCACCTCTACAACTTTTGTTTTTGCCCCTCATACCATTGCTGAACATTTACTATAATGTCAGTTTTGCGGGACTGATTATTTTCTTTGCTTTATTTTTCTTCGTAATCAGAAACGAAAAAATCAGTCACTTTGTTCGTTTTAACACGATGCAGGCAATTCTTTTAGATATTGTTATCTTTTTGTTTGGCATTTTGACCGAGGTTGTTGGGCTAGTTCCGGCTGGTGGTTTTGCGATACAAACCCTATCCACTACCATTTTTCTCGGCATCATGGCAGGGGTTGTATATTCTATTGCTCAGTCGCTGCTGGGACGTTACGCAGAAATTCCCGCTATTTCTGATGCAGTTTACATGCAATTGCCACGTTAGAAGTTAACGTTTGGTTACAGTGTTTTCCAAGCGACCAATACCTTCAATTTCCACGCGGACGCGATCGCCTACGTGCAATTGACCAACCCCCAAAGGCGTACCTGTAAGCACCACATCCCCTGGCTGTAGTGTCATCACTTGACTAATATAAGACACCAAAAAATCTGGAGGAAAGACCATTTGATCGATACAAGCAGATTGTACAGGATTAGCATCTTCATTTAAAAAAGTTTGCAATCTCGCTCCCGGATTTAATTCTCGGACAATCCAAGGACCTAGAGGACAAAAAGTATCAAAACCTTTGGCTCGCGTCCATTGACCATCGCGTTTTTGTAAATCCCGCGCTGTCACATCATTGGCGATCGTGTAACCCCAAATTTTGGAGTGCGCCTCCTCTGGTGTACAGTCAATAGTGCGATCGCCTATCACCAGTGCCAACTCTCCTTCATAGTCTACCCGTTGCGACTGCCGAGGATACTTAATTTCTGTCTCCGAGGCAATGATAGATGTCGGTGGCTTAATAAATATTAATGGCTCACTCGGTACGTCCGTACCCATTTCTGCCGCATGATCTGCATAATTCTTGCCCACTGCGACAATTTTTGAGGGAGAACAAGGAGCCAAGATTTGGTAGCTGTCTGGTTCCAAGTTCAAATCAGTGGGTTGTCCTTGCAGCCAAGGTGGAGCATCCAACACCTGAACATCTAGGGATATTTGTAATAACCCATAGTAAATAATACCTTCTTGATTTTGAACTCGCACATAGCGCTGCGCCATAACTTTTGATGAATATCCTTATTGTCTGTAATTAAATACGATTCTTTGTAGCCACATTCCTAAACTCACAAGCCATAGCTATAAAAAGCCAATATAAAGCGCTTTATTCAAAAAGCTTAAGATAGGTCAAGCACCCACTTATCCAATAACATGCAGTTTCACAGGTCTTAGATTTGAACTAGGCGAAAAAAGGAGCGTTGCTGATTAAAATAGAAAGCTGGTAAGATTATAATTCCTTGTTGCTTCAGATGTTTATCGGTGTTGGTCAGAGTGCCAAGGCGAACTTTATCCAAATCGACATCAGACATCAGCAGCCAAATTGTCCATAAGGAGACACATATACCATGAAAACAGTTTACGAAACAATGTACATCCTGCGTCCTGATTTGGGAGAAGAACAGGTAGAGCAAGCAATTAATAAATATCAGAACCTGCTTCGGGAGCAAGGTGCAGACAATATTGAAATTCAAAATCGCGGTAAGCGTCGTTTGGCTTATGAAATCAATCGTAACCGAGACGGCATCTACATCCAAATGAACTACACTGGACCTGGAGCAGCGATCGCTCCGATGGAACGCGCTATGCGTTTAAGCGAAGAAGTAATTCGCTACCTGACTATTAAGCAGGACATCCCTCAGGAAAAACCAGAAGCAGAAGTCGTCGCTTCATAATCACAGAATGGGGCAATGGGCATGGGGCATGGGGGAGCCAGTGCGTTGGGGAGGCAGTGCGGTGAGGCAGCCCCCTCAGGAGCGGTTCCCGTCGAACGCGAGTGCGTCTCCGACAGGAGATGGGGGACTGCCTCTCCCGTTGGGTCTTGGGGTTTCACGCCAGTTCTCTCAAGTCGGCAGAGCCGCCCACGAGACTGGCTCCCCAAGTGGAGCATCTGCCGTCGGGGATGCCGACAGTCACGCATCTGGCATCATGGGGCATGGGGCATGGGGTCCCGCGTGGGCAAGTGAAATACGCGATCGCTTCTTTTTATTCCCATTGCCCATTGCCCATTGGCCAATGACGGCAGGTGCTCCACGCAGGTCCGACACCAAGACCGCACTGCCTCCCCAATTCCCAATTCCCCAATCTTTTTTCACTCTTATAATAAATTTCCTTTTTTTCTTTTTACGGATTTAGCGATCGAATGCTACATTAACAAGTACTTGCCAAGGGTAGTACCACTGCCGTTATACCTAAGGTGTCCAAGATTCTTAACTTTAACCGTAAGCCACTGTGAGCCAAGCTGACACCTCTACCATCCAAACTCTTTCTACGGAAGCATCGCAACTGCGCCAAGAGTTGCTTCTTCGCGATCAATTAGTACAACAGTTATCTCAAGAACTCTTCCGGCTAGTTAAGGGCAATACTAATTTTATGCCCCAACGGTCGGAGACTGAACCAGATTTGAGTCAGTTGCAAGCATTGCGAGAACAACTCCAAGCCGTTGAGGAGCAAGTGACATTTTACCAAGAGCAGATTACGACTCGTGATGCCGAGATTTATCAATTACGGCAGACAGTACAAGAATTAAGCGATCGCAGTCGGATGTTGGAACAAGTAGTACAAGAGTTACCACAAATTTACCGACGTAAGTTTGAGGAACGTATGTCTCCAGTCAGAGAAAAAGTCGCAACGCTACAACGGGAAAATCGCCAACTGCAAGCAGAATTGCAAAGCGTCAGCTATCGGTTAGCACTCAAAACCCGCACCACTAGTCACAGCGGTATTGATTTGCCTAATTTTTCTCGTCCGGTATCCGATCAACCAAATATTTCTACCCCCCAAAATGCCTGAAGTTGAAACGAAAGCAACAAACTGCGGGACAATAAATTATTGAATTTGACATCCTGTAAGTTAATCGTGTCAAACAAAATTTTTCTGAAAGTCTTGTCTCGTAAGAGTTTTGGCTCTTCAGATGGCACTTGGTTACAGCTATGCTACTTTTACCCCGAATTGGATTCGCGATGCCTTCCCTTCTCCTGTCGGAGACGCTACGCGAACGGGACGCTTCTCTACGAGAGGCTCCGCCAACGCGAACGGCAAGCCGCAGAGCGGCAACTTTCTAAACTATTTTTGCGAAGCTGGAATTAAAGGGCGATCGCCAAAAATTGCTCCTCCTTGCTCTAGGTCGTGCTTCGTATCCTCATAGGTAGGAGAATGAGTATTTAAGTAAGGCTAAAGCTAGAGAGGAGGACGACCCTTCATAGCCCAGTGTATTTTTTTAAGGCTTATTCTTGTGTTTTCCCACCAATAAGAATGTGACAAACCCATCTCTACTTACGTCTTCTAGGTTGTCCGCTACATATTTGCATTCTCTACCAGCTTTTTCTTTATCATTAGACACTTGAGCATCCTCAATAAATCTTAAATGATTAGGTAATTCTGTTCTCATTTCTCCTGGTAGTTGGGAAGACACTTTTTCAACACGATTAGTAACGTTTTTAATTTCAGCACGTACTTCTTCCTGAGTTAGTTCCTCAGGAGATAAATCATCCTCTGCATACCACTTAGTCTCCCCGTCGTCTAAACTTACTTCCACATTTCTTATTTGCATTTCGGTAATATCTTTTACCGTGCCATGTTCTTTACTCATAAAGAAGAAACCGTTCACGACTACGCGGTCTCCTTGTTGAAATCTGCTCATAATTGGTAGCCCACTTAGGTTTAATTACCATGCTGTAGATACATTGTCGTCTTGCGTTATTCCAGATTAAACTCACAAAAACGAAGTTACACTAAAAAATTGCTCTAAGTTGTGCAGAGCGTGTAAATTCAGCAAGATAGGGGTAAAAGTAGCATAGCTGCAACGAACTGCCACTTAATGACTGTAACTTTTGTACAGAATGACTTTCAGCCATCAAATTTCGTTGCTGCGATCGCTATTTTGGGTGAATTTTTTAATTGGTCAGATGAAAAGCTTGATCTCTGCATAATTACAAAAAATATGCTAAGATAATTAACTCTGTGGAAGTGGTTGCTGCTTATTCTCTAAAAGTAAACAACCATAGCCGACAGGTAACAACTGTATTTCTTACAGATAGAACTAGCGATTGGTTATGGCTAACAAGTAACCATACCCAAACGTTATTGATATGGCGAGGTGATAGGGCTAGTTGAAGAAGTTATGCTGTGAAAAATTGCTCTATTAAATTTATTCTATGCATAACTTAAATTACTACCAGCCCTTGCATTTATCAGATGCGATTTGGATTATAAAAAGCGTGAAATTTATCTAAAACGACTCTGGTGGTTTATTGCTGAACCTGGATCGCGGCAATCTTGGTATAAACAGTGATGTTTATTTAGAGCGTGATTGATAGTGCTTAACTGCGCTTTTCGCCTCACCATTATTCTCTCTATGAGATATAATCTCAGCCTGATACCACCAAACTGGTATCCTTGGCAATGGTGAATATATCTTGGTAAGTATCAAAAATTTCAAAAACAGAGTCTAGTTGGGTAAGTTCCAAAATTAACCGCACAGAAGCCGAACAATTGCAAATAACCAAGCGACAACCGCTTTGTCGGGCTATTTTCAGTCCTTTGACTAAGGGAACCAAGCCAGAACTATCCATTAAATCCACTTCAGCTAAATCAATAACCCAGAGTTGATCGCGCTGAGGCTTCACGGTAGCCATTTGTTCGCTCAAAGCCTTACCACCTTCTCTGTCTATGCTTCCTTGGGGTTTGAACAAAATCACTTGACATTCTTGTGCGATCATGAATTTTACAGGGTAGTTGGAATTAAAAAAAACAGGAAAACAACATTAATACTGCTTTTCTTTCAATCAAAAGGTTACTGGTTTTACCTTATACCAAGGTTCAGACAGCAATGCTTTTAAAAGAGATATCGTCAGTATTCATGCCGTATAATTTGTGTTAACTTTAATTAATATAGGCATAAGCTTCAAAGAAATTCGGTAACATCCGTATCTTTTACTAAATTTTTATATTTTTTGTAGAGATTTATAAAGTTTATATAAATTTTTTGTTATTTTGTTACCGTAAATCTGCGGATATGATATGAAACCAGAGAAATTATAGAGAAAATGAATAATAATTATTGAATGTTGTCTATATAACAGGTGGAATTTAATTGACACACCACTGAGAAAAGAGCAAAGATAGATAGTAAAAGTAAAAATTTGTTTCATATGGCGGTGCTGGATGTCTCTTGAGTTTATATCGCTAGAAAACATCCAGGAAGTTGCCCACCAGTATGGTTATTGGGCTGTATTTTTGGGAATTTTGTTAGAAAATTTAGGAATTCCCCTTCCTGGTGAAACCGTGACTATAGTAGGTGGGTTTCTTGCTGGCAGTAATGAATTGAATTATTGGCTGGTTTTGGGTGATGCGATCGCAGGTGCTGTGATTGGCGGTATCTGCGGCTATTGGATTGGTAGATTCGGCGGTTGGTCTTTTTTGTTGCGAGCTGGTAGCATTTTTCGGATTTCCGAACAGCGGCTACTGAATATTAAAGATAAATTTAGTGAAAATGCTGGTAAAGCTGTATTTTTTGGGCGCTTTTTTGCATTGCTGCGAATTTTCGCTTCGCCATTAGCAGGTATAGCTGAGATGCCCTTCGGCAAATTCTTTTTGTATAACTTAGCAGGGGCAACTACCTGGGCTAGTGCAATGGTGACATTAGCTTTCTTTGCGGGGAAAATTGTTCCCTTAGAACAATTGGTTGCTTGGGCAAGTCAATTTGCTCTAGCCGCGTTGCTAATTCTGGTTGCAGTGATAGTTATACCACTGTGGCTGGAGGCTCGGCAAGCTAAAGAATTAGGGAGTGGGGAGTAGGGAATTGGGAATTGGGAATTGGTAATTGGGCATTTCTCCTTGTCTCCTTGTCTCCCCATTCCCCATTCCCCATTACCCATTCCCCATTTTGATACCGCGTGCAGTCAGGTTAGCGATCGCTTCTACCAAATTTATCGGTTCAACTGGTTTAGCTAGATAAATTTGAAAACCAGCCGCTAACGCCCATTTTTCATCTTCGTTTCTACCATAAGCCGTCAAAGCGATCGCTCTTAACATTTCCCCGTTAAGCGTCTCATTTAGCCTGATTTGACGAATCAAATCGTATCCATCGGCATCTGGCATTCCAATGTCACTGATGAGTATATCTGGCTTGAGTGTTTCCAAAACTTGCAAAGCTTTCTTAACTGAGGAAACTGCTGTTACTTTTGCACCTTCCTCTTCTAAAATCATGGATAGCAATTCCAGCGTATCGTCGTCATCATCAACAGCCAGCACTTGTACCCCATTGAGAAGTTGAGTTGCGTTGAATGAGACTTCATCTTTATTAGTTGGTGCATTGTTGAATTGAGGTTCAACAGTCGCAAGTGGCAGAAGCACTGTAAAAGTTGTTCCCTGTCCTTTTCCTTTACTTTCTGCTGTGACAGTTCCCCCGTGAAGTTCTACCAATTGCCGAACGATCGCTAATCCTAAACCAAGTCCATTGCGAGAGTGGGAAAATTTACTATCTGCTTGGCGAAATCGCTCGAAAATATAGGGGAGAAAGTCCGAGGTAATGCCTTCACCTGTATCGCTGACTGTAATTTGGGCATGGGGGGATGGGGAGGGGGGAGAGGGGGAGGGGGGAGAGGGGGAGGACAAGGGAGAAATTCCTGTTTGTCCCCCTTGTCCACGGACACGTTCTGAGCTCCTCCACCCCCGCACGGAAGTGTCCTCCCCTTGTCCCCCTTGTCCACGGACACGTTCTGAGCTCCTCCACCCCCGCACGGAAGTGTCCTCCCCTTGTCCCCCTTGTCTCCTTATCCCCTTGCCCTCTACTTGCGACAATCGAATTTCTATCGTTCCTTCGGGTGGTGTAAACTTGATGGCGTTAGAAAGTAAGTTCCAGACAATTTGCTGCAAGCGATTCTGATCGCCCATAACTTGCCCGACTGAGCCATTAAGTATAGATATTAGCTTTATGGATTTGGCTTGAGCCGTCAACTCTACGGTATTGAGTGTATTTTCAATCACATTCGCCAAATCGACGGGTGACTTTTCCAGTTGCATTTTTCCTCGCATCAAGCGAGAGGTATCGAGAATATCGTTAATTAACTGGTTTTGCTGATTTGCATTGCGGGCTATAATTTCCAAGCTGCGATTTTTGGTTTCTTCATCAAAGTCGCGAGTGCGTAGCAGTTGTGTCCAACCTAAAATGGCGTTTAAAGGAGTGCGGAGTTCGTGGGATACGATCGCCAAAAACTCATCTTTCATTCGGTTTTCTTGCTCTAATTCCAACTCTCGCTGCTTGCGTTCACTTATATCCAACACTACCCCGCTCATCCGCGTAGGTTTTCCGGCTTTGTCGTAAAAAAACTTACCTTTCCCTGCAATCCAATGAATGCTGCCATCAGCCCAAATTACGCGATGTTCTTGGTTATAATCTGTTTTGGTTTCTAAAGCACGAGTGATAGATTGGGCAATTAGTTCTCTATCTTCTGGGTGAACGCAAGCGATAAATTCCTCATAAGTTCCCAAAAAGCTACCAGGAGGCAAACCAAATAGACGTTCGTGATTTTCACACCAAAGAACTTCATTTGTTAACATATTCCAGTCCCAGCTACCGAGTTGGGCTGAGTCTAAAGCTAATCGAAAGCGATCTTCGCTCTCGTGCAATTGTTCCAAAGTTGCTGCATATTCCTGACGTATTCGTTGCTTTTCCAGAGTTTCGCGCACAGCGATCGCCAAACGCCTAATCGGTCTACCCTTAAGGACATAATCACTCAATCCAGACTTCATCCCCTCTACAGCAACTTCTTCGCTACCGCTATCAGTAAACATAATTACTGGCATGTCTGGATACTTAGCTTTAATCGCATTCACAACAGTTAAACCATCAGTCCAGCGCAGTTGATAATCGGTAATAATTAAATCGAAACTGCATATATCTAGCGCTTTGTCAAGTTCCTTAGCATCAATAATTGAGGTAACTTCAACTTCGGAAAACTCGGCGTGCAGTTCCCGTGTTGCCAGAATGCGATCGTCTGGATTGTCATCAATCAGGAGAATACGTAGCATGGGGACGCAATGCGAGCTTGGATTAGATTATATGGCAGATACGGGTAATCAAGAGAAGTTAAAGAGCAGAGATTAACGGTTACTGGCTAGTACTGATGATAAATGCGATTTGGTTATTTTTGTGATGCAAAGCTCAGAAAATTCTCGCGCGATTCTGACGAGTGGTGAGAATGCGCTCTTTAAAGAGCGATCGTCAATTAAAACATGCGAATTTCTGGCTGCTCATTGAGTAGCAACCAATACAAATTAAGCGTTTGTACTACTTCTATTAAAGCTGTAAGACCAACAGGTTTAACTAAATAAGAATTAGCTCCCAAATCGTAAGCTTGATTAATATCCATGTTTTCTTTAGAAGAAGTCAACATAATCACAGGCAAACGCTTAATTTCTGGTTGTTGTCGCAGCCATGATAAGATTTCATGACCCGATCGCCTGGGTAATTTCAAATCTAATAAGATTAGCACGGGCAAAGGATAACGATCGCGATCGCTATATTTACCTTCACCGCTAAGGTAAAAAACAGCACTATCTCCGTCACTGACGATTTGCAATGAAGCATGAGCTAAATTCGCTTTACGGAAAGCGCGTTGCGTAAGAAGAATGTCGTTAGGGTCATCTTCTACTAGTAATATAGTACGTGTGGACATTCGTTGTATTTTTTATGAAAACTGAGAATTAATTATTGGCGACTGGTAATTGAGAACATGCGATCGGGTTTTTCCCATTCCCACTCCCCACTCCCTACTCCCCACTCCCTACTCCCCTCTTCTTAATTCAATCCAAAAACGGCTTCCTTGTCCAAGTTGCGATTCTACTCCTACACATCCTCCCATGCGATCGATACCTTTACGAACGATCGCTAACCCAATTCCCGTACCAGGATAAGTTTCCATTCCATGCAAACGCTCAAAAACCCGAAAAATTCGTTTTTGGTGTTCTCTGGCTATGCCAATACCATTATCTTCTACCCACAGACGCACACATTCGCCGTGTATTTCTGCCCAAACTTTGATTTGTGGTGACACCCCGTCATCAACAAATTTCATCGCATTTGTGAGCAAATTGGTGATAACTTGAACTAAAGTCGCGCGATGAGCGATCGCTTTCGGTAACGGTGATTGTATATTTACCTGCGCTTGAGTTTGCTCTATCTCCGCTTCTAATTGGGTCATTGCCTCTGACATAATAGTTGTTAAATCAATCACCTTTAGTTGCAGGTCAGAACGGCTGAGACGGCTGTAAGCAAGTAAATCTTGTATCAAATTTTCTAAGCGCTGTGCCGAAGTAACAATGCGTGTCGCGTACTCTTTGCCAAGTTCATCTAAAATATCTTCATAGTCTTCAAGCAAAGCTTCCGCAAATCCCTGCATCGCTCGCAACGGGGCGCGGAGGTCATGAGAAACTGAATAGGCAAAGGCTTGTAATTCTTCGTTGGCTTCTTCTAGTTGGGTAGTTCGCTCTAATACTCGCTGTTCTAAAGTTTCGTTTAATTGTATAATTTTAGCTTCCGTTTGCTTGCGCTCTGTAATATCACTGAGTACCCCTACCATGCGAATGGGGCGATTTTCTGCATCACGCTGGAATCTGCCAAATGCTGTCACCCAATGCAAACTATTATCGGAACAAACAACACGATACTCAGCGTGGAAATCTTGCTGATTTTTCACGGATGCTTGCACAAGCGCTTCAACTTTTGGCAAATCTTCAGGATGAACGCGGTCTGCCCATTCTTTGTAGCTGCGGTTGGGCTTACCTGGCTCGTAACCAAAGATAATTTCGTGATAAATTGTCCATAATACTTCATTAGTCTGAAGATTCCAATCCCAAGAACCCATTTTACCCGCATCCAGTGCTAAGGTTAGCTGCTCGTTATTTTGGCGCAGTCTTTCTTCTTCCTGTTTGCTTTGCCGATGGTTCAACCGAAATAAATAGTAGACTAAAGCTAGGAGTGCCAAATTGATCGCAGCAGCAATGGAAAATGTGAGTAAAGTTTCTTGCAGCTTTGCTTGTGATTCTTGAGTGCGTTGCTGCAAGAGTTGAGTTTCGATATTCTCCATATCAGCGATGTCAGCGCGAATATTATCCATGATTTGCTTGCCGCGATCGCTTTGAACAACCTGCTGTGCTGCATCAAAACCTTTTTCTCGACGTAGTTTGACGGTTTGTGCGAGTTCAGTTAATTTGAGAGCGATCGCATTCTCTAAAGCAAAGACACGTTGTTGCTGATTGGGATTATCTGCCGTCAGTTGTTTGAGAGAATTGATTTGGCGATTAATTTTGTCAACAGCACTTTCATAAGGTTGCAGATACCGTTTTTCTCCCGTAATCAAATAACCGCGTTGTCCGGTTTCGGCATCTTTTAAAGTTGAGAGAGTCGCTTCTAACTCAATTAAAACCTGTTGGGTATGAGTCACCAACCGCTGATTTGAAATCAGCTTCAAGGTATTGCGATATGATACCACAGTATTGGCAACTAACAGCGCCAATGCTAACCCCAGCCCGATTGTAATTTGTTGTGAGTGCGATCGTTTCATAATTGTTGGGGGTTAGTTGTTGGTTGTTGGGGGTTAGTTGTTAGTAGGAGCGTTGTTAGTTGTTAGTAGGAGCGTTGTTAGTTGTTAAAAAGCACTCCTAATCACGCTCCTACTAACATCGCTCCCACTATCCCCTATCCACGCTCCCACGCTTCCACGCTCCCACTATCCCCTATCCCCTATCCCCTAACAACTATCCACCCTTCGGGTTCGCCAGGTGCTTCAAGTCGGCAGAGCCGCCCAACGCACTGGCTCACCAACAACTATCCACGCTCCCACGCTTCCACGCTCCCACTATCCACTATCCACTAACTCTTCCCCCGCTGTGCCCAAATACGTGTTGGTAGTCCCCAAACGTAAATAAAGCCTTCGGCTGCTTTATGATCGAATTGGTCTTCAGCTCCGTAGGTTGCTAAATCTGGTGTGTAAAGGGTATTTTCAGAAGTACGCCCAACTATCGTGGCATTACCTTTAAACAGTTTTACTCGCACAGTTCCAGAAACTCGCTCTTGAGTTTTTTGAATAAACGCATCCAATGCAGCTTTGAGTGGACTGTACCACAAACCGTTATAAACCATTTGGGTATAAGTTTCTTCAATACCACGTTTGTAGTGGGTAATATCTGCGGTTAAAGTCAGGCTTTCTAAATCTCGGTGTGCTTGAATTAATACTAACATTGCGGGTGATTCGTAGATTTCCCGCGATTTAATGCCTACCAAGCGGTTTTCTATCATATCAATCCGCCCGATACCGTGGTTGCCGGCTGCATTGTTGAGTTGTTCAATTAGCGCAACTGGGTTTTTAGCTTCACCGTTGAGGGTGGTTGGAATACCTTGAGTGAAACCGATTTCAATGTATTCTGGTTCGTTGGGGGTGTTGGCGATCGCTTTCGTCATCTGATAAATTTCTTCTGGTGGTTCAACTGCCGGATCTTCCAGAACACCAGCTTCTATGCTGCGACCGAGCAAATTTTTATCAATACTGTAGGGGGATTTCTTTTTCACTGGTGAAGAAATACCAAACCGTTCACCATAAGCGATGGTTTCTTCACGACTCATTCCCCATTCCCGCGCTGGTGCAAGTATCTTCAGATTTGGGTTAAGTGCAGCACAGGATACATCAAAGCGTACTTGATCGTTACCTTTACCGGTGCAACCGTGAGCGATCGCATCTGCACCGTATTTTTCTGCGGCTTCTACTAATATCTTAGCAATCAACGGACGGGCAAGCGCAGTTCCCAAAGGATAGCGATTTTCATAAAGAGCGTTTGCTTGAATCGCTCCAAAGGCGTAATCTTTAACAAATCTATCTTTGACATCCGCTACCAGAGATTCACTTGCACCCGATTTTAAAGCTTTTTCTCGAACTGGCTCTAATTCATCGCCCTGACCTAAATCTGCTGCTAGCGTAATCACTTCTTCCACACCCCACTCATGCATCAAGTAGGGAATGCAAACTGAGGTATCTACTCCGCCAGAATATGCCAGAACAACCTTTTTAGCGCGACCCATTCAAAACTCCTGATAGCAAAACGAAATAATGAGTCAATATTATCTAACTAATTTGCTCTTCAAAATATACTTATTTCATGACATTGAGAATGCTTATAGCGATCCTATTTGCGGAGTGAAAATCGCAAAGTTCAGAATCCCGGTTTTTCCAAGAATCCCGGTTTCGCAGGAGTTACCGGGATTCTTGTTGTTCGCGAATAGGTAATAGTACTTGGATTTTACTAAAAATAAATCATAAGTATATTTAATTTAGGCATTCTCTTCATCAAAGTTTACCTGTTAATATTATTACTAAGTATATTTAGAAATAAAGACAGGTAAATTATGCTTCGTTCACGTATCGCATGGCTTATTCCAGCAGCTTTAACTTTAGTCGGTTTGGGGTCAAATGTAAAAAGCGCGATCGGCGCTTCGCCGCAGCGCTTCGCTATCGCCCAAACTACTACTAACTTTGATGTAACATACAAAACATTATTTTCGCTTCAACCCAGAACGGACTTAGGTGAGGGTATCTTCAGAGCAACCATCACAGGTGAGAGTAAAGATGCTCTTTACGGGTTGACTAACTTTGAAAGTAATACATATGGAAAATTAGTAGAAGCTACTGACACTACCCAAAAG
Organism: Hassallia byssoidea VB512170; assembly: GCF_000817785.2. GTDB lineage: Bacteria > Cyanobacteriota > Cyanobacteriia > Cyanobacteriales > Nostocaceae > Hassallia > Hassallia carrinoi. Next base: position 19,475 of record NZ_JTCM02000081.1, read on the forward strand.
TTTCAATTTAACGCAGATCCAGCCGCGTTTGGCTTAAAAAACCAAACTATGCTAGGAGACGTGTATTTTAACGCTGACAAGAACTCTCCTAATAAAGTGTTTGGCACGGCAAGCGACATGGCTACAATTGACTTTGCGAACAACACAGTCATGGGTGGTGGAGAAATAACCCTCACCGGGGGAGCCGGCATATTTGAGAATGCTAGCGGCAAAATAACCTTTACCCAGCAAGACAAACTCGATCCTACTGCACCTCCAGGAACTCCTGTCGTAGGTGAGGCAACGTTGAAATTCTTTGTGCAAACTCCTAAGAAAGTTCCGGAACCAACAGCCACCACAACCTTAGTCGGTATAGGTGTAATTGGTACAGGTTTACTGCTGCGCCGGCACCGCAATAAAAATACATTCGGTTAATGTTCGTTACCCAAGTCGTCTTTAGACGACTAATAAATGATTTGAGTCTACTAAAGTAGTAGTCTGTCAATAAATAGTTGATGGATACACCCAGAACTTACGCATTGACAAATAAGACAATAAATGGATTAGGAAAAACCAGAAAAGAATACGCGATCGCTAGTCCGCAGGTGACTTGCGGCTTCTGGCACAGGGGTATGTCCGTAGACTACCATCGCTTCACCCCGATACTCTCCTGCCGCGACCGAAAGGGAGCAAGGATTTAAGCACGGAGCCAACCAAATTAAAAATTTGGTGGCTCTCCCTATTCTGGGGTCTGAATCCTATAAGTGAATAAAACATAAGTGCCTCCTGCCTCCTTCAACAATCAAAGCCAGTGCTTTCGCCATAAAGAGCAAACTCCCGCACAGCACCAGACCCCCGTCCTTATGGGAACCAAACTGGCGTAACTAACTCCGTAGGCATCGCTACGGAGTTAGTTACGTTGGTGGCATAATTCTTCTGGTAGGTCGAGGACGATGGCGAAAAGCAAAGCAGCGATACTACCGTGCCATTAATCTGCACTCAAAAGTTTGGCAATAAACTTGCTGTACTCATCCTTCATTGGCAAGTCCAAATCTTGCCTGACGCGGCGCCGTAGTGCTGGGACAGTTTCACCGCTGATTGGGTTAAATCCCTGCTTTTGGTATTCTTCCCAATACAGCCCCACACCTCGTTTTTGCCAATTAGGGAGATGATTAAAATTAATCCCATACTGGAATAATAGTTCGTTTTTATCGGCAACAGATAACCCTTCCTGTGCGCTGGTTGCTTCAGTTACACTTTTGCCATCTCGACGACGCAGACACCAGTAACAATGAGCATTGAGCGCATTTCTGTGAGCATCCTCACTGCGCCAACGAAAATAATTTACTACTTCTTCTATATTAGGAAGCTGGGAAATACGACAGTCAAAGCAGCCAATAGCATTTAATAGTAAAGAAAATTTGGCGCTGGCTTCACCTGCTAAAACCGAATTTAGTTTTCTTAATTTGCGGTTGAAAGTGTTTTCTTGTTGAGCAAACAGTAGAGAGATTTCATCACTTTGGGTATAACCATAAGTGATATCTAACCCGCAATTGAGCAAATGTTCGACAGTTGCAAGCATCAAGTCTCGAAAGCGAGTATCGTAGGGAGCCTCAAATTGATGCACTTCTTTTGTCAGGCGAGTAAAGCTGCGTCCATCTAATCTTGCAACTATGTAAAGTCCAGGTAGCACACAATGATCGTGTGCTGTCTCAAACACCCGCATTTTGCTATCAAGTTCATCAAATTTCACGGTTCCATTCCTCAACAACGAATGAATTATTTAAGTGATTTTTAACCGAGTAAAGTGCATCAAACTCTTCGCTCCAACTCGGTAAATCCAGCTTTTTATACGTTGCTAACAATCCAACCAAAGGCACGATATCTTCAGGAAGTCTCTGGCTATTTCGTTGCTTGCAGTCTTCCAGTTTTGACTGAAAGTAGTAACCCACAACCCGGAAACCTTTCGCTTTGGCTAAAGTAATATAGCGTTTTCTTTCCTCCACAGTTGGGTTAGTATTGTCCACAACGAAACGCTGTTTAGTTTCTAAACAAGCTTGGAGAAAAATTTGCTCTCGATGACGGGTTTTGAGCATATCAAGGTTAATGCGGATGTGAGTATTAAAGAAGCGATCGCGATAAAAAGTAGACTTACCTGCACCCTGGATTCCTATAAAAATAATTGCTTCCATGATCGATGATGAAATTAGGAGTTATGGCTAAACACCGCCATTTGTGTAGGTGAACCAACTTCTGGATCTTCCGTCCCTATAGTAGTCTGTCAAGAAAGAATTGAGGGATAAAGCCGCTTCAATTTGATTCGTGCATCTATGGAAACTGCCTGTGCAGGCGAACTAGCGGGGGCCCAAACGTAAGCGCCAAGTGCCGAAAACCCCTAAGGGAACAACCAGGAAATCCAAGAAGTGATTCTTTGGAATCCCCATCCCTAATGACTGGTGGGAACGAGTGCTATTAATTATCTGTTATGGGGTCCAGTTAAAAATCCACACATCGAATAAGGAACAGTCTCAGAGCCGCTAATGTCCTATCTTGGAGATGGATACATAGTGTTGTGGGTGAGAGTGTGTTTTTTAGCGTTGTTATTCCAACTTACAATCGTCAGCCGATTTTAGAAAAGTGCCTCAAAGCCTTAGAAGTGCAGAAACTGAGTCATGTAGAGACGCGACATGTCGCGTCTGTACAAGGTTACGAAGTTGTCTTAGTGGATGATGGTTCTACTGATGGTACATTGTCATGGTTGGAAGCAAACAAAACCGAGTTTCCTCATGTGCGAGTTTTTCAACAAAACCACGCTGGACCTGCTGCTGCTCGCAATTTAGGAGTAGAAAAGGCAAAAGGTGACATAATTATTTTTATTGATAGCGATTTAGTAGTACTTGAGAATTTTCTGCAAGCTCATCAGACTGCATTGGTAGAAGGACGAGAGAAATTAGGAAGCGATCGCTTCTTTACCTACGGTGCAGTAATTAACACATGCAATTTCGACAACCCCACCGCCGAACCTTATAAAATCACCGATTTTTCCGCTGCCTTTTTTGCTACAGGTAATGTCGCTATTCCCAAACATTGGTTAGAAAAATCTGGACTATTTGACACTCGCTTTCAACTTTATGGCTGGGAAGATTTAGAACTAGGCGTAAGACTCAAAGAACTCGGTTTAAAGCTGATTAAATGTCCAGAAGCAGTCGGTTATCATTGGCATCCACCGTTTAACTTAGAGCAAATTCCCCGTTTAATTGACAGAGAAATTCAACGCGGACGCATGGGAGTTTTATTTTATCAAAAGCATCCAACCTGGGAAGTGCGAATGATGATTCAAATGACATGGTTGCATCGCTTACTTTGGGGAATTCTCTCACTCAACGGCACACTTAACGAGCGCACAATGGCTCCCTTTTTGCGCTGGCTAATTAATTTAGGTAAACCTCAATTAGCATTAGAAATAGCCCGAATTTTTCTCAATTGGTATAACGTCAAAGGAGTTTATGCAGCTTACGGCGAACTTCAGCACGAAAATGTAGTTAGTGGATAGTGGATAGTGGATAGTGGATAGTGGTTATTGGATAGTGGGAGCGTGGTTATTGGATAGTGGGAGCGTGGATAGTAAATAGTAGTTAACTGTCAACTACCAACCATCAACCATCAACTATCAACGCTCCAACCATCAACTATCAACCATCAACCATCAACTATCAACTATCAACTATCAACCTACTTAACAGGAATTTCAATCCAAAACTCAGTGCCATTATTTGGTTTTGTTTTGTATTTGAGTGTACCGCCATGCTTATCAACCACAATTTGATAGCTGATTGAAAGTCCTAAACCTGTACCCTTTCCGACTGGCTTACTAGTGAAAAACGGGTCAAATATTCGTGGTTGAATTTTTTCAGGAATACCCGCGCCATTATCAGCGATTTTTACCACAACATAATTAGGGCGAGAAATTTCAGTACGAATTCTAATCTTTGGTTTTGGATTTTGTGTTTTTACAACTGATTCTTCCACAGCATCTATAGCATTGCTCAAGATATTCATAAATACTTGATTCAGTTGTGATGCATAGCATTCTACTTGGGGAATATCACCATATTCTTTAATAATTGCAATATTAGGATGCTCTGCTGTTGCCGTGAGTCGATGCCGCAAAATTAACATGGTGTTCTCAATTCCTTCATGCAGATCGACAAGTTTCTTTTCTGATTCACCTAACCGAGAAAAGTTGCGTAAAGACAAAACAATTTCTTGGATACGCTCAGTACCGATTTCCATAGAAGATAAAATCTTCGGCAAATCTTCTACTAAAAAACTTACATCTATTGTTTTCGCTTGACATTGAATTTCATCATTCGGATTTGGATAGTGTTGTTGATAAAGAGTTAGCAGATTCAGTAAGTCTTTAACGTAAGTATTAACGTGGCTGAGATTACCATAAATAAAATTGACAGGATTATTAATTTCGTGAGCTATACCAGCAACTAAATGACCCAAGCTGGACATTTTTTCACTTTGAATCAGTTGGACTTGAGTTTGCCGCAACTTCTTTAAAATCTGGGTTAACCGCTGATTAGTACCGCGTAAATTTTGTTCTACTTGCACTTGCTTACTAATATTGTGCTTTAATTTGGCTATATTAATTTTTAGTTCCAGCTGGCTGATGACTTGACGACTAAGAGCCTGTAAAGCTGCAATCTTTTCTGGGTCGAGTTTTCGTGGTTCGCGGTCAATAGCGCAAAGCGTGCCGATCGCAAAACCATCAGGTGTAATCAGGGGTGCGCCGGCATAAAATCGAATATTGGGATCGGCTGTCACCAGCGGATTGGTAGCAAAACGCTCATCTTCTAGCGCATTTGGCACAATCAGCATTTTATCTGGCTGACATATAGCATGAGCGCAAAAAGCCAATTCTCTAGGAGTTTCTGTTACTTCTAAACCAACTTTTGATTTAAACCATTGCCGACGATCATCGACTAGACTAACTAAGGCTATACGAGTGCCGCAAATATACGCTGTCAAACTAGTCAAATCATCGAATCCTGATTCAGGATCGGTATCAAGAATTTGATATCGTTCTAGTGCCTTAAGCCTATCCTGCTCATTTGCAGGCAATGGTGGTTGTTTCATTTACCGCCTGGGTAGTATGTTATACATAAATCCAAATATATATGTTCTTACTTAAACACTGAGCTTACTTTCATCGCCTGGAAATAAAAAACAGCAGAAACACATGAGAAAGAGGGGGAAAGGGGAAAGGGGAAAGGGGAAAAGTTTTTTCTTCAACATTTACCCGCAAACCCATTCCCCTTTTACCCGACATTGGTAATTGGAGAGTTTTTCTTTGGAAAACGCCAATTTTTTGTGATATGCTAGAAGGGTTGTCTAATCTCGCACATCCGGGAGTTCGGGTGTTTCCAACTTGGGAAATACGCTCGGATGGAGGTTTAACCCGAATAGGAGTTAAAAATATATGCCAGTTGTTTCATTGGCTCAGATGATGGAGTCTGGGGTTCACTTTGGGCATCAGACCCGACGTTGGAACCCGAAAATGTCTCCTTACATTTACACTTCGCGTAACGGAGTACATATCATCGACTTGGTGCAAACAGCCCAGTTGATGGAAGATGCTTACAGCTATATGCGATCGCAAGCAGAACAAGGTAAGAAATTCCTTTTTGTCGGCACCAAGCGCCAAGCAGCCGGAATCATAGCTCAAGAAGCGGCTCGTTGTGGTTCGCATTACATCAACCAGCGCTGGTTAGGCGGAATGCTGACTAACTGGACGACAATCAAAACACGGGTAGACCGGCTCAAAGATTTGGAACGCCGCGAAGAAACCGGTGCCTTGGATTTATTGCCCAAAAAAGAAGCCTCAATGCTGCGTCGGGAAATGGCAAAGCTACAGAAATATTTGGGCGGCATTAAATCTATGCGGAAAGTGCCAGATATTGTGGTAATTGTCGATCAAAAGCGGGAGTATAACGCAGTTCAAGAATGCCAAAAACTCTCGATTCCGATTGTGTCCATGTTGGATACAAACTGCGACCCAGACGTAGTAGATGTTCCAATTCCAGCAAATGATGATGCCATCAGGTCTATCAAGCTGATAGTTGGTAAATTGGCAGATGCCATTTATGAAGGTCGTCACGGTCAGTTGGATGCAGAATACGAAGATGAAGATTACGACGGTGGCGAGTATGACGAAGACTACGACGAAAGCGAGTATACTGACTCGGTAATTCCCGACGAAGAGGAAGAAGAATCGTAGGGCGGGGTTTTCCCACCATATGATGGGCGGATTTTTCCCGCACATTGCGTAGGGGTTTTCTACCCCTGCGCCGAGTAAGATAGAAATACTGAACACCCGTGAGCGATTACAACTGTAAGTCTTGTAGGAATTGAGGCAACATGGCGGAAATATCTGCAAAAGTCGTCCAAGAATTACGCCAAAAAACCGGTGCAGGCATGATGGACTGCAAAAAGGCGTTGAAAGAAAACGATGGAGATATGGAAAAATCCATCGATTGGTTGCGACAAAAAGGCATCGCTTCGGCGGGTAAAAAAAGCGATCGCATCGCGGCAGAAGGTCTAGTAGACACTTATATTCAACCTGGTGGTCGGGTTGGTGTACTATTAGAAGTCAACTGCCAAACAGATTTTGTCGCCCGGAACGAGGCTTTTAAAAGTCTTGTTAAGAACTTAGCGCAGCAAGCAGCGACAGCCCAAAACGTTGAGTCTTTGCTGGCTCAACCTTACATCGAAGATAAAAGTGTAACAGTCGAAGAATTCATCAAGCAAGCGATCGCCAAACTAGGCGAAAATATGCAGGTGCGTCGCTTCGTCAAGTTTACTATTGAAGAAACACAAGGCATCGTAGACAGCTACATTCACACTGGCGGTCGCGTCGGCGTGTTGGTTGAACTGAACAGCAAAACTGATGCACCCTCCGGTCGAGAAGAGTTTCAAAGCTTGGCACGAAATATCGCCATGCAAGTTGCTGCTTGTCCCAACGTTGAATATGTCAACGTCAGCGAAGTCCCCCCAGAAGTTGCCCAAAAAGAAAAAGACATCGAAATGGGACGCGATGACTTGGGTAACAAGCCAGAAAACATCAAAGAAAAGATTGTTCAGGGACGAATTGAAAAACGCCTGAAAGAAATGGCTTTGATGGATCAGCCTTACATTCGCGACCAAAGTATTTCTGTCGAAGACTTGGTGAAGCAAGTAAAAGCGAAATTAGGCGAAGACATCGAAGTGCGTCGCTTTGTTCGCTATGTGCTGGGTGAAGGCATTGAAAAGCAAGAAAGCAACTTTGCTGAAGAAGTCGCCGCACAAATGGGGACTAAGTAAATTAGTCATTGGTCATTGGTCATTGGTCATTGGGCAATGGGCATTGGTCATTGGTCATTGAATCAGATGAAGGACAAATGATTCTTTTAGATACAGGTCTAGCGAATGATGCTGACCTGTATTTTATTAATAGTCGTCATAAACTGCGCTTTCCCAGTACAGATGAAAATCTCTTTTTAAGCGTCCAAGCGTCCCTAATCTAAAATCATAAGAGAAAGTTATCCTTAAATAAATACGTACATTTGTACCATAAAAAGTTTCAAATGGACAATAACCAAAAGCTATGGCGAGAGCGATCGAGCGAATTGAACGGGATATTATAGCAATGGAAGAGGCGATTGAAGCGATCGCATCAGAACTTTCTTCTGCTTATACAAATTATCTAACAATCTTGGGGCAAGCTGTACAACAGCAATTGATTCAGGCAAGTTATCACCTGTGTACCCAAGGACATCCCGACAACTTTTTAAAATTGTCATTGAATCAACGGCAACAATTACAACAAGCCATCCGCAAGTTAGGTCAACAAGCAGCTCAACAGTTACTCAGTTATATGGAAAGTGACGAGGAAGATGAGGCAGATGAGGATGAGGTAGATGAGGTAGATGAGGTAGATGAGGTAGATGAGGAGGATGAGGCAGATGAGGCAGATGAGGCAGATGAGGGAGTGTCCTCATTGTCGCCAACTCCATCTACTTTCCCAACCCCTTCAACTTTCCCAACTTCCCCAACCCCCGTACAGACGTTCGGTCCGAACGTCTCTACCCCCACTTCCCCAACTCCCGTACAGACGTTCGGTCCGAACGTCTCTACCCCAATTCCCCCAATTCCCTTACAGACGTTGCGTCGAAACGTTTCTATCCCAACTCCCCCAGCTTTCCCTGAAGACCCATGCAACCCAGTAGAAGTAGCAAAATGGCAACAGCAATTAGAAGGAGTGACGCAAGAAACGCTGAAAAAACTTTCCCGTGACGCAAATCTTTTATTACAAAAAGCGAGAATATTACCCAATAAATTACCAGAACCGATTTTAGAAGCGGCTGCGGCTGTATCAGAAGCATCTGCGGATGTAATTCCTGCACCGCCTAATCTATTAAACTTAGTAATTGAAATTGAAAATGAACAGAAGCCTGAAGAATCAAGTTTGACACAGATTATGGCTCTTAACCTGCGCCTTGCGGAAATTGAATTTGCTGACCTCACACTTTCGTCTGCACGCAAGCAGATTCGCAGTATCTTAGTTCAGCTAAACAAGCTAGGGCGCGAGTATCAAAAAAAGCACCGAGAATTATCAGTAGCCGAAGCTGAAGCCGCATGGCGGGCTAGTTGGTTTGAAGATTAGTCAAAAGTCAACAGTCAAAAGTAATGACTATTGACTCTTGACTCTTGACTATTGACTCTTAACTCTTGACTTTTGTAACCAATGACTAATGACACACCAGATTGGACACGATTGCAGAAAGCCTTGGCAATAGAAGCAGAACAAGGCTTTACTGACATGATGGGCAGACAATACCGCTTTAGTGAGTTTCTCACCCTAACTTTTGGGAAATTCCCCCCTGTCCTGCCAAGTACTGAACGCCGGCGCTGGCAAGAACTAGCGGCTCAATTTGCAAGCTATCCAAATCTGGTGTCAGAAGATAGACAACACTTAGTAGCAGAAACTCGCAGGTATCTTTACCAATTGCAAAAGGAGGAGACAGGGGGATGGGGGGGACAAGGGGGACAAGGGGGAGCAGGGGGAGCAGGGGGAGCAGGGGGAGCAGGGGGAGCAGGGGGAGAGGCGAATTCTATTCATTCCCCACTCCCTACTCGCTACTCCCCACTCCCCAATACATCTCCTATCGTTGCTGAGGTAAGTCGGTTACTTGCGCCGAAAATTGACCAAAAATTGCAGGAGTTACCAGAAATAGGAGTTAGAAAAGCAATAAATTTAGGGGAGCGTCTTGGTTTATACACTGTGCGCGACTTGTTGTATTACTTTCCCCGCGATCATATTGATTATGCGCGTCAGGTGAGTATCCGCGAGTTGCAGGGGGGGGAAACGGTGACGATAGTGGCAAAGGTAAAAAGTTGCAACTGTTATGTTAGTCCCCGCAACAAGAAATTAATGATTTTAAACATACAGTTGCAAGATAATACTGGCAAAATCAAAGTTAGCCGCTTTTTTGCGGGTACGCGCTTTACCAGTCGCGGTTGGCAGGAAACTTTAAAGCGTCGTTACGCAGAAGGTAGTATTGTCGCAGCGTGTGGGTTGGTGAAAAGCGGTAAAGACGGCTTGACGCTGGATAACCCAGAATTAGAAGTTTTGGCACAACCGGGAGATCCGATAGAGTCTTTGAATATTGGTCGAATAGTGCCAATTTATACGTTAACTGAGGGTGTGGCGGCGAATGTGGTCAGACAAGCGGTAATTGCTGCTTTACCATCTGCGGCACACATGAAAGACCCGTTGCCCAGTGGTTTGCGGCAAAAGTATAATTTGATGGAATTGAAAGATGCGATCGCTAACATTCATTTTCCAAAAGACAGCGACATTCTCAAAGTTGCCCGTCGTCGTCTCGTCTTCGATGAATTTTTCTATCTGCAACTAAGTTTACTGCAACGTCAGCATCAAGCACGAGCGATTCAAACCAGTGCCATTCTCGCTCCCAAAGGTGAGTTAATCGAACAATTCCACAAAATATTGCCTTTTAAACTCACCGGCGCTCAAACCAGAGTTGTTAACGACATCCTCAACGACTTACAAAAACCCGCACCGATGAATCGTCTGGTGCAAGGTGATGTCGGTTCTGGTAAAACTGTTGTTGCCGTAATTGCCATTATCGCTGCAATTCAGTCTGGCTATCAAGCTGCGCTGATGGCTCCCACCGAAGTTTTATCAGAACAGCATTATCGTAAGTTAGTTAGCTGGTTTAATCTGCTGCATTTACCAGTAGAATTACTGACAGGTTCCACAAAAGCGGCAAAACGGCGACAAATTCACGCCCAACTAGCAACGGGTGAATTACCTTTGTTAGTGGGAACACACGCTTTGATTCAAGACCCGGTAATTTTCCATAGACTCGGTTTGGTGGTAATAGATGAACAGCACCGCTTTGGAGTGCAGCAACGAGCGCGTTTGCAGCAAAAAGGCGAACAACCTCATGTATTAACGATGACAGCAACGCCGATACCGAGAACCTTAGCGCTGACGATACATGGGGATTTAGATGTGAGTCAGATTGATGAATTGCCACCGGGAAGGCAGAAGATACAGACAACAATGCTGACGAGTAAGGAACGTACTCAAGCTTATGATTTAATTCGCCGGGAAATCGCTCAGGGAAGGCAGATTTATGTAGTTTTGCCGCTGGTGGAAGAATCAGAAAAATTGGATTTGCGATCGGCTGTGGAGGAGCATCAAAAGCTACAAGAAAGCATTTTTCCAGAGTTTTCGGTGGGACTGTTGCACGGTCGGATGAGTTCGGCTGATAAAGACGAAGCAATTAGTAAATTTCGCGATCGCCAAACTCAAATTCTCGTTTCTACTACCGTCGTTGAAGTCGGTGTAGACATACCAAATGCTACAGTCATGCTCATTGAAAATGCGGAACGCTTCGGCTTATCTCAGTTGCATCAATTGCGGGGACGTGTCGGTCGGGGTGCAGCGCAATCCTACTGTTTGTTGATGAGCAATTCTCGAAGTCCCGATGCAGAAGCGCGGTTGAAAGTTTTGGAACAGTCCCAGGATGGCTTTTTCATCTCAGAAATGGATATGCGTTTTCGCGGTCCGGGTGAAGTGCTGGGAACTCGTCAATCGGGTGTGC
>NZ_JTCM02000082.1 GCF_000817785.2 Hassallia byssoidea VB512170
GGAAAGGGGGATGGAGTCATATAAAATCAGTCGAAGAGAAGTGAAAATATTTCAACATTTTCCCTTTCCCCTTTCCCCTTTCCCCCTCTTCAAAGGGCATTGGGCATTTCCCCTTTTCCCCTCAACAAAATTGCCACGCTCCCACCATCCACTATCAACGCTCCCACTATCAACTATCCACTATCAACTATCCACGCTCCCACCGAGTCACACCAAGCTGCCGAAATTGCAGCTTTAATTCTCGCCAAAGTTGAGAACCTGTAATCTCACCTTGCAACAGTTGTTGATAGCAATGTATCGTTTGCGTCACTTCTTCGGGTGTCTCATTCACAAACTCAATCCGGAAGTCTTGTAAACCAAGCTCTATCAGCCGCTGTACGTATTCGGCTCCTGTTTGAGTCGTGCCATTAAATACTGTATTGCGACAACCGACATCCGCTTGCAAAATGTGTTCACACCCTACCCTATCTTTAATTTTCACCTCATGCTTTTCACATGGTCTGCCGCAATTGGTGTAGTCTGTCCCTTGAGATAGAAACGCACAAAAGACACAATGCTCCATATGAAACATCGGCATATGCTGATGAATTGTTACCTCAAACCATTGCGGAGGACAACTATTAAGTAAGTCTTGTAGTTGGGTAATGTTTAAATCATACGATGCCGTCACCCTTTCTAAACCAAAGCGATGTTTAAAGTAATCTGCTGTTAAAGCATTCGCAACGTTAAAAGAGAAATCTCCTATACAGCGTTCTTGTGCAAAGAATTGTAAATGGTCATAATTCCGCACCAGATAACCATCAGCCTTGCAAGCGCGTACTTGCTCCAAAATCCAGTTTTCCCCAGGTTTCGTAATTCGCGGTAGCGCTAGCCAAATTTGCGGAGTGGGGGGAAGGGGGAGAGGGGCAGAAGGGGGGATGGAAAGAGGGGGGGATGGTGAGTCCAGCGCCGTGCGGGGGTGGAGGAGTTTGAGGCGACTGGCGAACCCGAAGGGGGGGAAAGAAGAATTATTCTCCTTGTCCCCACGCCCGTCGCCCTTGTCTCCCTTGTCCCCTTGTCTCCCTTGTCCCCTTGTCTTTCTATCCCCTTGACGCACCATCTCCACCGCTTCGCGATACTTACGCGGATCTTCAAATTCACAGTAAACTGTTTCAATTCCCGCATCGAGTGCTGCTTGCAGTTGGTTTAAGTTTCGTATTAAGACAATTAGGTTTGACGAACTTGGTGAAATAGTTTCTTTAGCTGGTATTAAATCTGCTAGCGTTGCGTTTTGATTAAATTGCCAGCGTTTAGGAAGCGATCGCCTAACCTCTAACTGCGTCACAATTTCCCGTCGCATCCGATTTAATTCACTTACGGGCAGCATTATTGCATCTTTTAGGTGATTTGTCAAGTCTGCTAAACAAAAAGGAGTATTGCCAAGCCTCGCGAATTGTTCGTGCAAACGTTCTTTTGTTAAGGGTTTGGTGTGTGCCTCAACTAGTGGTATTGTCGATTCTACCCGAACGACATGGCTTAATTCGTCACGAGCGATCGCTATTAACTTGTCTCCCACTTCTCCATAAACCTCTACAGAAATGGGACGCTGAAATTGCGGATTTTCCCCAGCAAAACTTTGTCGTAATTGCTTATCTAATTCTGGGTCGCTAGTTTTCCATACTTTATCACCTACATGCACTCGTTGCAGATTCAAGTCACGCCGCCCAAACGTGAGTATAGCTTCTTTACCCTTCTGTTCCACTGCATATATCCGACCCCCTTCTTCTTTTGTCTCTGGATGTCCACAGTCAAAAACAACACCATCACCAGGTTTAACAGGCGCTGACAGTTTAATAATTACCTGTTCGTTGCGAATGCGAGTAACTTCCCCCAAGTATACTCCGCGCTTTTTCCCAAAACGGGCGTGAACCAGTTCTTGATTGTTAATTCCACGGAACCACCCTGTATAAATACCGCGTGAAAACGCCATTTCTAAGTTGTAGCGTTCCGGGGAAGAGGAGGGGGAGTGGGGGGAAGGGGGGGACGGAAAGAGGGGGGGATGGGGAGCAGGGGAAGCAGGGGAAGCAGGGGAAGAAATTCCCGCAAGTCTCCTTGTCCCCAAGTCTCCTTGTCTCCTTGTCCCCCTGTCCCCTTGTCCTCCTTGTCCTCCTTGTCCCAACTCCATCACCCGATCAAGTGCTTGCCGATAAACATGAGTCACATTAGCAACATACTCTGGCGCTTTCAAACGCCCTTCAATTTTCAGACAAGTTACACCTGACTTCAGTAAATCTGGCAGAACCTCTAATCCAGCCAAGTCTTGAGGACTGAGCAAATATTTGCGATCGCCTAAATCTACAACTTCTCCATCTGCTATTAACTCGTAGGGCATCCGGCAAGCTTGGGCACATTCACCTCTATTTGCCGAACGTCCTCCTAAAGCTTCACTCGTCAAACACTGTCCTGAATAAGCGACGCATAAAGCACCGTGAACAAAGATTTCTAAAGGTAGCGAGGTTTGCTGCTTAATTTTGTCGATTTCTTTGAGGGAACATTCACGAGCGAGGACAACTAAATTACACCCTAATGACTCCGCAAATTCCACACCAGCAGCACTGGTAATAGTCATTTGAGTTGAAGCATGGATAGGAAAATCTGGGGAAATATGACGAATTAAACGGCAAATTCCTACATCCTGAACGATTACTGCATCTACCCCCGCTGTAATAATCGAGCGGATATATTGCTGTGCTTCTCGCAGTTCTTGGGGAAAGATTAGCGTATTTAGAGTGACATAGCCTTTGACTCCCCGACGGTGCAGGAATTGCATTAATTCCGGCAAATCTGCCTCAGTGAAGTTTTCTGCCCGCATTCGCGCATTAAACCGATCCAAACCGAAGTAAATCGCATCTGCACCGTTTTCTACAGCAGCTTTAGCGCATTCCCAATTACCTGCCGGTGCTAATAGTTCGGGAAGTTGAAGAGTAGTTGGGGTGAGTTCGGCTTTCATCGTTACTAAGGCAGAATAGGTGACTCCTTAGTGATTTTATCGTTGCGGAAGGAATGTGTGTGGGGAAAAGGGGCGATCGCTATCTCTTCCGTGGCAATTTAATTCGTCTTCAGGGAGAGCAAAAACAGGATGTGATGCTCAAAATAAATATTGTGTATACATTGCCGCTCACCATTATTTCACTAGGTTTAGTCTTCTTCAGCTATTTCAATTCCACAAAAATTTTTGAACCATTGCATAATCTCCTCCGCCACATCTTGTTCCATATTTGCTATTTCCATTATTCTACTTTTAGAAGAATATCCTAAATTTTCTAAACCTTCTATTGATGCTAGATCCGCTATTTTCAGGCAAGCATAGGCTCTTGCACTTAAATTTAATTCTTCTTTGAATAACGTATCGTGTTCATATTCTTCTAATGCTTCTTCTTCTCTGGTTTTCTCGATTATTGGAGATTTATATAAATTATTTGAAGTTCCCGAATGAAAATCCAGTATAGTTTGGTTAAAGAAAGGAGTGGCTTTTATTTCTAAAATATAACTTTTTTTATGAAAATACTTATAATTATTTCCACGATTAAAATAAAAACCGTCTGGATCATAAAGATGAGAATAATTATGGTTATAGTCTAAAGTTCCTAAAGTATATGTATCATTAATATCTATCAAAACACTTTCAAAATGAACAATTTTCCAACGTTCAGCACCCAATTGATTTAAACCTTCGATTAAGCTTTTACATTCTCTCTTCCCAGAATATGCACCGCTAACTATTAATCCAGCTTTGTTGCGAAAAAAACTTTTCCACGAGCCAAAATAAACTTCAATATACTCATATTGTGGATGAACGTGTGTTTCATCCACAATTTCTAATAATTTTAAAATATTTTTTTGGTCTAAAATAATATCTATTTTTTTAATATGTCTTCCATTTTTGTTTCCTTTTATCGAATTAATTCCCGCTAATAACAAATTGTTGAGGTTATCAATCATTTTGACTACAACCTGCTTATGCTCTGGCTTAATCTAACTTCTACCTTAAATCACTGTCCTCAGCAAATTACCGGAACTTTGAAAATAGGGGTTTGAGTAATTGGTTCAGCTTGTACTCGCTGCACAGGGAATAGCGATCGCCTTTGTCAATTGAACCCATATTCCGCACTTCATCTTGTCAGTCCCCAGAACATCGCAGACGAGCGTTTGTATAGGCGACTTACAGCGTGTCAAAAAGAGCGAAAACACACTCTAGGGCTTGGTTTGTGGCTATTTGATCATCGCGTTTCTAACCAAGCCTCTAAATCAGCCACACTAGTAAAATCTAACAGTGCCTCACTCAAATCTTCGAGAACAGGCAAAGTTAAGCTGGAAATGTGCGATCGCGTTTCCTGGGGAAGTACTCCAAATCGCTTAGTTAGCAATCGAATCGCAAGATTAGCTGCCTCTTCCTGTCGTCCTTCTTCCTTAATTTCCCTGTAAACTCGCGTTTCCTTGAGTGTAATTCCTAACATCTCTTCTACCTCCGTTCGGCTTAATTGTTCAAACTTGTACACCATTATCGTTGTAACTAACTCAATTATGGCGATACTTGATGGAGATGCTACTTCTTGACGGGTTCTTGTTAACAAATACCTTGCTTCTTCCGGTGCTTGCTCTTCATCTACCGTAGTTAGCACCATCAGCGCTACCCATAGAGGTAATTGACGAATATCTCCTAACTCATTTAGATAAATCCGATACACTTGTCCACCGTTCAGAAATGAGCGATGGGGATAAATATCACCCTCCGGGTTCAGCAGTTACTCCACTTGGGGAGACCCCAAGACCGTACTGCTTCACTTTGTTCAATACTGCGAGAAGGATAAATTATGACTGCTTGCCAATCGCTAAACCTGTCACGGTTGCGGTAGAAATATAACGAGGATTCTGCAAATACCCTTTCATACAGCCTTTCGTCTTTCTGGAATTGCACCTCACAGAAATACACAACACCCGGACTTTCGTTTTCTGGTGGGAGAAATACTCCATCGATTTCAAATTTCGGTTCTTTGACAGCGACTGAATCAAAACGATAACTATCTGCATTTATTGGAGGATTTGTCAATAATTCAAATAGTAAAGTAGGGGATTGTTGAAACAGTTTGTAAAATATCGAGTCTCGACGCATGAAAGAATTTTACTAATTTTTTTGTCTATGGCTAGTCGTAAGATAGCAAAACTCAAGACTTGAGCAATTCGCAGACAGACTTGTAAATCACATAAGCGATCGCTTTCTTTTTTATGCTTTTTTTTGAATTTTTATCGGAATTTTAGTCTTTGATTTGAGCGAGTACAGCGCTCACTACATTTTTTCTCTCAAATGCTGACGATTCCTGACCATTGAACTTTCTTCTGTTTTTCGCGGCGATAGGAAAAGAAATAATCTGGGGTTTGAAAAGTACAATAAGGAGCGATCGCTATTTGTTCAGATGCAATTCCCAACATTTCCATCTGTAAAGCATTTACCCGTCGCACATCTAACCGCACTTTTCCGGGATTTGGATCGGGTAATAAAGGTGAATTTGCTAGCTGATACATGGCATCAATAATAGTTTTTTCATCATTATGTGGTATAATGCTTGCGCCTATTTCTGCTGCTACCTGTTCTGAAACTTGGTAAACTTCGCCAGCGATCGCAGGTCCGAGGGCAATTTGTAAATTTTCGATTTTGCTGCCTTGGGCAATAAATCGGGCGATCGCTTGCGGTACAATCTTAGATGCCGTACCCCGCCAACCTGCGTGTAGTGCTGCCACTTGAAGAGTCTTTTCATCGGCAATCAGCACCGGTGTACAATCAGCGCTAGCTACCCACAACGCTTGTAGAGGTTCTTCGCTCATCAAACCGTCTCCCAATACCAGGGCAGAATCACCTTCTCCTTCAACATCATTTCCACCCGCATTTAACTTGCTAGTAATTTCCTGCGGTGTGAGAACGATGTTGCCATGAACCTGTTTTAAGCGATAAGCTAATGCTTCTGGTTGCAAGACCTTAGTTAACTCTTGCGGAGAACGTGACCAAAACTGGTGGGTGAAAAAGCCGTGAGGTAAACGTTCTAGTAGACTGCAAGTCAGGTAAGGCATTCCTTCCCAAGTGTGCCAGTTCCAAGTGTGCATCTTCGGTCTAAACCTAAACAGAAAATCTTTCTTCAGCCAATTCATGTTAACTTGTACAACGGGATTTCGGTAAACCCTGTGGAATTTGATCGGCAACAGTTAGAAACCGCCCTCATGAGGCGTGAGCATAAATATTTACCATTGTCTCTACATGTTTTTGACACCGTAGCCTCTACTAACCTTACTGTGTGGGACTTGCTAGAACAAGGTGCAGCTTCAGGATGTGTAGTAATTGCGACGCAACAAACGGCAGGACGCGGGCAATGGGGGCGTCAGTGGAGTTCTTTTGGTGGCGGATTGTATCTTTCAGTAGCTATAGCCCCGCAATTAGAGGCAAGCAACAGCTACCAATTAACTTTGGCGCTTTGTTGGGGAATTGCGAAACAATTGCGAAAATGTGGCGTGAATGTCGGAATTAAATGGCCCAATGATTTAGTCTTAAGTAGCCGTAAACTAGGCGGCATTTTGACTGAAACCAAAGTACACAAAGGAAAAATCACACAAGCAGTGGTTGGTGTGGGGATTAACTGGTCAAACTCTGTACCAGAAACCGGAATCAATCTGAAATTCTGGCAAGCGAAAGAGGGAAAAGGTGTAATTGATTCTCTGGAAATGCTAGCTTTGGAGGTTTTGCTAGGAATAGAATTTGGTGTTGAGTGCCTTTGTGAAAAAGGAGTAAATATACTTCTGTCAGATTATCTCAATTTGCTTACGAATATGGGCGATAAAGTAGACATCAAAAATCATTCGGGGACTGTTGTAGGTGTAACTTCTACAGGAGAACTACGAATCAAAATGCAAACTTCTGATAATAACACAGTAATAACACCAGAAATTTGTCTCCAACCCGGTACAATCAGTTTGGGTTACAAGGGACGCTTGGAATAGGGACGCTTGGAATAGGGAATAGGGAATGGGGAATGGGGAATAGGGAATGGGGAATAGGGAATAGGGGACAATTCTTTCTCTCCATCTCCCCATCCCCCCATCCCCCCCTCTCCCCACTCCCCACTCCCTACTCCCTACTCCCCAGTCTAATTACACACAACACGCACTCTAACAAATGACGCAGCGCAATCAATTAGGCGATCGCCGTTTGCACAAGTTATTACAGCGATGTCTTGTGACAAAACGTTTGGCATCTTCTTTACCAGCACAGAGTCTGTGTTGGTTAAGCAGTTTCAGCCTTCTCAGTGGAGGCTTTGTGTATGCTCAGGTAGACACATCAATAGATAATATCGTTCCCACTGTCGAAAATTCACGGCAGGCAGTTACAAATCCAGTTAAAAAAGAGGTGGTGCGCTCTCGCAGTGCTTCTGCAACAGAATCGACTCAAGCGACACCGGATTTTTCTGAGCGTCGAGCTAGACTCAAAAAGCGACTACGCAATAAAACAGAAGTTTCTCAGTCATCCGAGCCGGTTAGACGCTCAACACGTCAAAGCGAGTCTGATGAACCTGTGACTCGCATCAGACGCTCAAGAGCGAGTGTTGATTCTGAACCGGATACTACCGCTAGACGCTTCAGACGGCAGGTAGAAGCTTCGCGGGTTAAGCCTGCAAGAATTAGACACACAAAACCACAAGTAGAAGATTCTTCAGTCACATCTAGTAATTCTCGCACCATAGAAAGACCCTCAGAAGTTTCGCGACCACCAAGCATCTCAGACAGCAAAAAGGATTACAATAACGCTTATATTGACCCCAACGATTATAAAAACGATGGGACGAGTAATTATCAAGCACCGAATTCTGTAGTACTTACAGAACGCTCTAACGGTTGTCGGACTATTTTAGCGCAAGGTGCGGGTGGTATTTGCGCGAAAATACCGATTACTCCTTATGGAAATCAACGTGTAGCCGATTCTAATAACGACGTAACACGTAAACAAGCGCCGAGTTGGATAAGAAGAAGTCAAGAAACAACGGCATACGCTAACGTTTCACCACCACGTCGTCTTGCAAGCACTCTCAGCCGTAGCGCATGGCGTTCTACGCGGGTTGGTCCGATTAATCTCAACAATGGCAGTTGGCGTGAAAAGCCAGTTGCTTCTGTTGGTGTCAGCAAAAGCAGTTTTCGCCCGAATCGATTTATCCCCAAGCCCAGCAATTTCAATTCTAACCCCATAGTTGGTTCGAGTGCGATCGCGCCGGCGCCTGGGGAATTGTCAGCACCGATGACGGCTGATAATACTGCACCCCGCGACAGCACTGTAACTTACGACATTCCACTTGCATCAGTATTACCACAAATTCCTTATACTGGCGCAGTCGCTGTCAATCCTGGGGGAATGATGTTCCCGTTATCTGTTCCCTCACCGATTACTTCTTTGTTTGGTTGGCGAGTGCATCCGATTACAGGCGATCGCCGTTTCCACGCCGGTACAGATTTGGGTGCGGCGATGGGAACACCAATTTTAGCAGCTGCTACTGGTCAAGTGGAAGTTGCTGATTGGGTAGGCGGTTATGGTTTAACTGTTATTCTCAATCACAGTTCCGCTCAACAAACTCTCTACGGTCACATGTCAGAAATCTTTGTCCAACCCGGTCAGGTAGTCCAACAGGGAAGCGTAATTGGGCGAGTTGGCAGCACCGGCAATTCCACAGGTCCTCACCTGCACTTTGAAGTGCGTCACCTGACTTCCCTTGGCTGGGTTGCAACTGACCCAGGCGTACAGTTAGACAGCGGTCTTAGCCAGTTGATTCAAGCTACACAGACAGCGCGGATAATTGGACAACCGGGAAGTTAGAACAGGGGGAGTGGGGAGTGGGGAGTAGGGAGTGGGGGACAAGGGGGACAAGGGGACAGGGGGACAGGGGGACAGAGGGAGTACCCATTACCAATTACCTATTACCTATTACCCATTCCCCACTCCCCATTCCCCATTCCCCATTCCCCATTCCCCATTCACAAATACCCGTTTTCTGTTAAGAATGCGGGTGTGATTTCATCAAAGTTGGAATCTGAAGCTGTATTTTGTCGGTTGCCTGGGTAAAGCAATTTTTCCACGTATTTGCCGAGAATATCTCCTTCGAGATTAACCAAACTACCGGGACGGAGATAGCGGAGATTGGTTTCGGCGTAGGTGAGGGGAATAACTGCCACTTTGAATTGCGAAAGTTCTGGTTCATATTCGGCGACTGTTAGGCTGATGCCGTTTACGGCTATGCTGCCTTTAGGGACAATGTAGCGAGCGATCGCATTTTCTGCTATAAAAGTCATTTCCCAAGAAGTTGCAGTTTGTTCTACCGCTTGCATTCGTCCTGTGCAGTCTACATGACCCATGACAAAATGACCGCCGATTTTGCTGCCTACTCGCAGCGACGCTTCTAAGTTAACATACTTCTGCTCTGATTGTTTCCCCAAAGTTGTACGGCGAAGAGTTTCCGGTGAAGCGGTGGCGATAAATCCGCATTCTAAAATTTCTTCTACCGTTAGGCAAACACCATCGACGGCAATACTGTCACCACAAGCTAAATCTTGCATAATTAACTCAGGTGACTGGGGTAAACATGTAATTTGCCAAGAATCGCCCCCTAAAGGTTTGATCGTTCCTAATGACTGGATTAATCCTGTAAACACGGCTTTTTCGCAAAACTAACTCTATTTATTGCCTAATTTTGACTTAAATCAACTCGTAATTCTCACAGGCATTTTCAAATCATGAGTATTATTTTAGACAATTTATTGCATAAAGAAATCAAGACATTTATATCATTTACAAGGCATACTTGGTTAAGAAGATTATTGTTGAACTACACGGATTTAACTTACGAGGAGTGTTCACCACTAGCAGGGAGTTTAATAGAAGTAATTATAGAAAACAAATGCCTATGTTTATTCTTTTCGCCGTCTTCCCCGATAATGGGTACTATTTGTTACATAGCTACCAAGCGCTCAAAGGATTGTAGAGGCTTCGCCAATGATTGAAATGAAAGTCGCTGGCATAGCATTAGATGCTATAACCCGCAGCCCGATTGTACTTTTGAAAGATGCTTCAGATCGCCGCGCTTTGCCAATTTATATTGGTCAAGAACAGGCTAGGGCAATTATGGGTGCGCTTGAAAACCAAAAGCCTCCCAGACCCTTAACCCACGATTTGATAGTGAATATTCTCGAAGTATGGAATATGACTTTAGAGAAAGTCATTATCCATTCGCTACAAAAGGACACATTTTATGCAGCTTTGATTGTCCAGCATGGCGATGTCAAAAAAGAAATTGATGCGCGTCCCAGCGATGCGATCGCCGTCGCTCTCCGCACCAACGCCCCTATCTGGGTTATGGAAGAAGTGATCGCCGATGCTTCCATCCCCGTGGATCGCGATGCTGATGAAGCCGAACAGCAAGCGTTTCGCGAATTTATTTCCAATCTCCGTCCCGAAGATTTGATCAAGCGCTTCGGCTCTGACAGCTAGCAATGCGTGGATTTTGCGGAAAGTCTGAGCGGAGGCTTCCTCCGATCAGAACTTTCAAAGACGGATTTTCGATTTTGGATTAAAAATAGGGCATCGGGCATAAAAAAGTTCCCATTGCCCATTACCTATTACCCAATCTAAAATCTAAAATCTAAAATCTAAAATATGCAATACCGACGCTTTGGAAAAACGAATTTGCGCCTCTCGGTGCTTTCCTTGGGGACAATGCGTTACTTGGCTTCTTTTGAAAATGCGCTCTTAACGATCCAAAAAGCGATCGCCTCAGGAACTAATCATATAGAAACTGCCAGAGGCTATGGCAACAGTGAGGAATATCTTGGTGCGGCGTTGATTGCGGGACAAATACCTAGAAATCAGCTTTATATCACCACCAAAATTCCTCCCACACCCGATGCTGATACGATGCGTCGCTATATTGATGAATCTCTGGCGCGATTAAAGCTAGATTATGTAGATTGTTTGGGAATTCATGGTTTAAATACGAGTGAGCATTTAGACTGGGTTCAAGCCAAAAATGGTTGTATGCAAGCAGTGCAAGAAGCGAAGCGCGATCGCCGCATCAAACACGTAGGCTTTTCTACTCACGGTTCCCTTGAGGTAATTCTTGCAGCTCTCAATACAGATTTATTTGAATTTGTCAATCTGCATTATTACTATTTTTTCCAAAGAAATGCACCAGCGATTCAGCTAGCTAGTCAAAAGGATATGGGTGTTTTTATCATTTCCCCCGCTGATAAGGGAGGAAAGCTTTATACCCCACCTCAAATTCTCAAAGATTTGTGTTCACCGTTTTCCCCCTTAGAGTTAAATTATCGTTTTTTACTCAGCAATCCTCAGATTACCACCCTCAGTGTGGGAGCCGCAAACCCAGATGAATTGCTAGAACCGATACAAGCGGCTAATTTCGACGGTGAATTAACATCGAAAGAAATTGCTGTTTTTGAACGTTTAGAAAGTCATAAAAATACAGCTTTGTCAACTGACAAGTGTAGTCAATGCTATGCTTGTTTACCTTGTCCAGCAAATATCAATATACCAGAAGTATTGCGCCTGCGGAATCTTGCTGTAGCATACGATATGAGCGACTATGGACAATATCGCTACGGAATGTTTGAAAACGCCGGTCACTGGTTCGGTGGAATGAAAGCGAATAAGTGTACAGAGTGCGGTGAGTGTTTACCTAAATGTCCAGAAAAGTTGAATATTCCGGCTTTGTTGAAAGATACTCACGAGAGATTAAACGGGAAAGCTGGTAGAAGATTGTGGGGATGAATTAAAAGATCGTAGTAAGCGCTTTAGCGCTTATATTAAGCGCTGAAGCGCTTACTACAAATGTCTAAGAAAAGATTGCGGATTATTTAAAAAAGCTTTCGTTAAAGAAACGTGTTCCAATTCATCATAAGCAACTTCTTTTGGTGGGGATGAATCAAAACTGAGAATTGATGCTTCTGGAAAAGCCATAATAATCGGAGAATGTGTCACAATGATAAATTGGCTATCTTGATTTACCATTTCTTTTAGCAAAGACAAAAATGCTAATTGTCGTAAAGGAGAAAGTGGTGCTTCTGGCTCATCAAGCAGATATAATCCACCTGGAACGAAGCGTGCTTGAAAAAGTTTGAGAAAGCTTTCTCCGTGAGAGTTAGCATCAAGGTTGTCACCATATTTTTGAGTTAAACCGGCTTTCTGCTTGAGTGCAGAAGCTTTGGCTAATTTCAAACCAGTTCCGGTAAATTTTTGCTCATATTCTAAAGTTTCTTCTTCGAGTTCTTGACTCATCGTTTTAATTCGTTTGGCAAAGTTGAAGAAATCTTCTGCTCTTAAAAAAAAGCCTCGTGCCGTCTTTTTTTGCCAGATAAACCTAAATTGGCTAGATAATTGTCGAGCAGGATCTAATGTTTTGTCGCGCTGGATATCTTCTCCACCGACGCTGATTGAGTTAATTCCTGTAGCGATCGCTTCCAACATTGTTGATTTTCCAGAACCATTTTCCCCAACGAAAAAAGTTACAGGCTTTTGAAAGTTAATTTCTTCAAAAGCTTTAACTAAAGGAAGATTGAAGGGAAAAGAATCAGGTTTTTTAACGTTTGTTTTTTTAGCGATCGCTCTTAAATGAATCATGCTGTGATACTTCCCCCTTCGCAGCTTACCTATTTATTGTGCCGCACCTTGATTGTGGCTGGTACATTACTTTAAATAAAAACTCTGCGCTTATCGAGAACGTTCCTCTGCGTTGAAAAATGCTACAAATTAATCCAAAGGTGTACCTACAAGTTTAATATCTTTTGCCATGCCGATATGCGCCAGCGACAAACTAACATCTTTATACTTGATTGCACAATTAGCCCATTGTAACTCTAACGTTCCTACCCAGAAGCGTGCGCGATCAATGTGTTCTGCTAACATTAAATAGTCACTTTGCATACGCTGCACAATACTTTCACCGTAGTTTCCCAGTTGCACTGCAATATCACAAGCGCGATCGCCTAAACCAGACGTACCAAAATCAATCATACCGCTAATTCTTTCTGTCACTGGGTCAAACAATATATGATAAACTGCTAAATCACCATCGATTAGTACAGGTGTGTAACTTAAATCGAGTTCACCTGTAACTACGGGTGCAAAAAGTTCATGTATCCAAGTTTGTTGATGACGCCACAGATGCGGAAACAGAGTTTCCTGAACTTCCTGGTATAACTGTAACCAATCTTCACGAGTTCTTGTTGTATCTGAGGAAGATATCCCAGCATTAACTAAAACTTGATTGGGAATGCTGTGCAATTGTTGATGAAATATCGCAAGTTGTGAAATAACACGAGTTTGTGATGCTTCACTTAACTTTAACAAAGTGTTACGAGAAAGCGGTTCACCTTTAATAAATTTGTAGCTGACAAAGCTTTCTTCTAAATATTCAAAATGCGGAACTTGTAAATCAACATGTTTTCGCACAACTTCTAACACTTTCGCTTCATGAGAAAGAACTTCTTTTCCCCAGTCTGTTTTGGGAAAGCGACAGACAATTTCATGATTTACAACTACCACATCATTAACCATACCATCTTGATTAAAGTCGAGATAGTCAAAAGAAATATTTGGATAAACAGCGCGAATTTTTTCCAGGTACGAGTCAGGAATTTTCATAGCGACTTTGGTAATGACAACAAACGAACAATCAGAATTAGTCGGACATTTAGCCCGATTGCAGCGACTTAACTGATTTGCGTGTTTGTGTTACCAACGTATCACTGTTATTTAACTCCCATAGAATATCGCTATACGTAAGTATAACATTATTTTTCGCTCGTTGAATCACTATTTTTTCTACTGCTGCGCGATCGTTATTTAAGCAAGTGCTTGACTTAATACTTCACGATGTATAAGCGCTCGATCTATTAGAAACTGAATTTTTTCTGGTGATAACGGATTGCCATTGGCGTAATGTTCGATCCAAGTTTTGCCAATCAAGTTGGCGTCATCTGGTAAACTAGCTAAATCCCAACCTGGCATATCTAAATCTTCCATCAAGCGATTAACTTTAGGATCGTAACTTAAAGCAAAACAGCGACAGCCTTCACTAGCTGCCATAATTAAGCTATGCAAACGCATTCCAATCGCCATTTCTACACCACGATACACACCTTTTAAAAGTTGCGGATCTTCCAGACACATAATCTTGCTGACATCTGCTAGTTGTGGTTGGATAGTTTCGGCAATGCTTAAATCTTCACTTTTTTGAAAAGGCAGCAGTAAAATAAAGGTTTGCGTAGCTTTTTGGAAATCAACCAAAGCGCGAGTTAAATTAGCAAGGCGCATTTGTGTGAGTTGCGGATGCGATCGCAATGTTACAGCAACTCTCGGCGCAGGTAAATCCCAAAGTCCGGGTACAGGTTTAGACTCTAAAGCCCAAACCGGATCGGGTGCGAGAATAAAAGGTATTTGCCAATCAGATAATAAAGCAGCAGAAGCGCGATCGCGTACACTAACTTTGGTACAATTAGAATAGGTGTTCCGCGCCAGAGAACGAGTCAAAGAACGCTTTAACGGACCAATTCCTTGTGCCCAAGCAACAGTTTTTAACTTCATTTTTTGTGCTAATGCCATCAAAGAGCCGTAGTAAAACGGGCTAATACTGCTGGTGATATCTTGAATTAAACTGCCACCACCCCAGATAAAAGCATCGCTGGAGCGCAAAGCTTGAATTACAGATAAAGGTGCCATGCGATCGCCAACTTCGACATGATAGCGGTGCTGTGTTTCTTGTGGATTACCAGAAAGAACCACAGGCGTGACATGTTCTGGTAGCATTTGTAGAAGCGTCGCTAACAAAGCTTCATCACCACCATTTCCCTTACCGTAATACCCAGACAACAACACCCGCATCTTAGACATTTTGGATTTTAGATTTTCGATTTTGGATTTATTTTCAACTGAATATTTGCCACCAACACAGATGGCAAACTCCTAACTCCTAACTCCTGTACAGACGCGACCGATCGCGTCTCTACAACTTTGCGCCTTTTAACTCCTAACTGTATGCACGCTCTTTCAATTCCCACCTGGATTATTCATATTTCTAGCGTTATTGAGTGGATTGCCGCCATTTGGTTAATCTGGACTTACGGTGAAGTTACTGGCAACCGTACTTGGGGAGCATTGTCTTTTGCCATGTTACCAGCTTTGATTAGCGCCATGTGCGCTTGCACCTGGCATTATTTCGATAATGCCGAATCTTTAGAATGGTTGGTAACGCTGCAAGCTGCCATGACCTTAATTGGTAATTTTACACTTTGGGCAGCAGCGGTGTTGATTTGGCGTTCCACCAAGTCGGAAAAACCTGTAGAATCAGATTCTCAAGAAACTATGACATCAAAGTTATGATTTCTTAACTTCCGTACAGACGTTCCGCTGGAACGTCTCTACAACTCCTAACTCCTCAAATCTATGATTTCAAAAGAAACTTTATTTGCCCTATCACTGTTTCCCTACTTGGGATTTTTGTGGTTTATCAAACGTTCTCAGCAAATGCCGCGTTTGGCACTTTATGGATTTTACGGCACCTTGGTCTTTGTCGGAGTCACGATTCCGGTAGGGATTTATGCCCAAGTGCATTATGGTAAATCTTTAGCAAATGTTGATTGGCTGCACGGAGGTGCAGAAGTTTTTTTAACGCTTTCTAATATATTGATTGTGTTGGGTTTTCGGCAAGCTGTTATGAGAGGGAGTAGGGAGTAGGGAATGGGGAATGGGGACAAGGGGGACAAGGGAGACAAGGGAGACAAGGGAGACAAGGAGGCATTTGTTCCCGAATCCCCAATTACCAACAACCAACAACCAACCACTAACAACTAACAACCAACAATTATGGACGTAATTCCCGCGATTGATTTACTAGAAGGTCGTTGTGTGCGACTTTATCAAGGAGACTATTCACAGTCGCAAGTTTTTAATGAAAATCCGGCTGATGTTGCTAAACAGTGGGTTGAGGAGGGTGCAAGCAAATTGCACGTTGTTGATTTGGATGGAGCAAAAGCAGGTAAGATAGTTAATTTAGGGGCAATTGAAGCGATCGCCTCTACAGTATCGATACCAATTCAAGTTGGTGGGGGTTTGCGCGATCGCCAAAGTGTGCAACAATTATTCAATATAGGTGTACAGCGAGCAATTTTAGGAACTATCGCTGTAGAACAACCTGAGTTAGTAGAACAACTCTGCCAAGAATTTCCCGGACAAATTATTATCGGTATTGATGCACGTAACGGACTAGTAGCAACTCGTGGTTGGTTAGAAACTTCAGAAGTTTTAGCTACGCAACTAGCCGTACAAATGCAAGAATTAGGAGCAGCAGCGATTATCTACACAGATATACATCGTGACGGTACTTTGTCGGGACCGAATTTAGACGCTTTGCGAGAACTTGCCGATGCTATCTCTATCCCTATTATTGCTTCAGGTGGCGTTAGTTCTGTAACAGATTTGTTAAGTTTGCTTGCGTTAGAAGCTCAAGGTGTAACTGGTGTGATAATAGGGCGGGCGTTGTATACTGGTGATATTTCTTTGAAAGAAGCATTACGAGCGATCGGACCTGGACGCATTCAAGATATTCCCCCCAATCTAGATTTTTCTGCCTTTGGGTGATATTAAATCCGCTGTTTGCAAGCAATATAGACAATTTAATCTTTTTTCTCGGCTACAAGCCGATTTTTTTTTTAATATTTCCGGATTAGTAACTTACGGGATTGTATCTCAAGTTGTAGAGAGTTCACAATCGGATATCTTGTTATGAGTCGTCTAAAACCTCCTAATAAAGGCAAACCAATAAAAACTGAGAATGGTGCCACTAGATTCCTAGCCAACAACCAAATTGACACCAAACCGCAGGCAAAAAAGCTGGATGAAACACTATAATTCAGCCTGCATTGAACTTGAGTAATATCTACCAAGTCGCTTGCAGAGAAGTTTATGTTGTAATTTTTTATTTTTTAACTTTTAAATATAATGGGTTTCCTCTGGGTAGAGACGTAAAAATAAATGCGTCTCTATTTTCTTTTTTAAACAAGTAGTAAGGACTTCAGTCCTTTCATTTGAGGACTTTAGTCCTCACTACGAGATTCTTAAAGTTATAAACTAGTAAAAACGTAATTTTTACTAGTTTATAAATCTAGGTTAAAACCAAACTATTTATTTTTCGCTTGAGTTTTGGCTTGTTCCAAAGCAATTTCTTTTATCGCTTGATATGAATTGACATTTGCCGAACCTTCAATAGCTTTAACTGCCAAATCTTGAACTTGTTTGAGAGCCGAATCAAGTTGTTTTGATAGATTTAGAATTCGAGAATCTTGATTGGATATTGTCTGTTCTAAAGATTGCAGTCTTTGTTCGTAAAAGCGCTTTTGTCCTTCTACGTCTTTGGCGTATAAATCGGATTTTATCTTAGCTTGGTAGTGAGCAATACCTTTGCCTTCTTCTGTCGCTTTCTTAATTGCCGCTTCTTTTTCTTTAGGAAATGCTTCTACCTTAGCTTTGGCTTCTTCAAATTGCTTTTCTCGCTCAGAAACTTCTTTCTCTTTTTCACTCCACTGTTTATTTATCTCTTGTTGTATTTCTTCTAATTCTTTATACAAACCTTTCTGCCGTTGTTCATATTCATCTGTCTCTAGTTTGCGTTGCAGTTCTAAATCATACTTATATTCTGCCGTTTCTCTTTGGCGAGTTTTCTGAATGTTTTCATTGCGTTCTTTTGTCGTTACTTTGTATTCCTCTTGCTCTTTTACCCAAGTATTTCTTTCTTCTAATATTTCTTGAGATAACACTTCATAACGTTGGCTAAATTCCTCTTGATAAGCCTTTGCATTATCTTCGTAGGATTTGACAAGCGTATCTAATATATCTTCGGAGATTTCCAAATTATGTAACTGTTTTAATTCTTCAACTTCCTTATCTATGGCTTCTCTGATTTCTGCTAATTTGAAAGCTTGGTTGCTAAGTTGTTCCGATAATTCGCTGGCAGCGCTACCAAAGCCCAACTGAATGATTGCCAAGTTTTCAATAGTAGAATTCATCTTTTGCTGAACGGTAGATGACTGGTTCATAGCTGTTTTTGGCTCCAATTTAGGTTTTTCTAGTGTGGCAGATTGACTGCCTTTCTGTAGTTGGTCAATTTGTGATTTAAGTGCTGCTTTCTCTTTGGCTAATTCTTCATATGCTTGAAGAATTTCTACTTTGGTATTTTTATCATTTGGTTTTCTAGCTGCCATAACAAACCTCCTATTTTCCAATTAAAAATTCAATTCCTCGTTCCTAGGCAGAGCCTAGGAATGAAATATGGGAGGGCTGCTGCCTCCATAGTGGTATCACTTTGAACCTAAGTGGCAGAGCCACTTTGAATGCATTCCCAGGTTCTACCTGGGAACGAGAAAACGAGAAACGAGTACAAACTATTTTGCTGAACCGTCAAAAGCTCTCATTGCCAAGTCTTGTGCTTGTTTCAATGCTGTTTGTAGTTGAGCGGAAATACCTTCTATTTGCTCAACTTGCTTTTGAATTGTTTGTTCCAAAGATTGAATTTTCGCTTCATAGCTTTGTTTGGTAGACTCCCAATCTTTTTCAAATAAATCAGCTTCAACTTTAGCTTTTTGACTTGTTTCTTTAATTGCTTCTTCTCTAGCTTTCTTAATTGCTTCTTCCATTTCGTTAGGAAAGGCTGCGACTTTTTGTTGATATTCTGTAAATAAAGGTTGACGTTCTTTGAGAATTTTTTCTCGTTCTGCCCAATCTTTTTCTTTCTGTTGCGTGTTTTCTTGTATTTCTCTTTCTGAGTTGCGCTTTCTCGCTTCGTAAGCGTTTGTGTTAAGTTTGCGAGTAGTTTCTAATTTATATTGAAATTCGTCTGTTTCCAAAGAGCGTTGTTTGGCTAATGATTCGTTGTATGCTTGTAGCGCTTCTTCATACTCTGCTTGCTCTTTTTGCCATTCTTTACGCTTTTGGGCAATTTCTTTTTCTAGTGTTTCTCGCTTGCTTCTGATATCTTCTTCAAGGGCTTTTAACTTTTCTCGATGTTCTTGAGTTAAGATATCTAAAGCATCGGCAACAATTCTAATTTGCTGAAGTTCTTGTAAATTTTGGGTGGCAATTTCTCTAGCACGATTCAGTTCATCTAACTTAGAGTTCTGTCTAGCTAACTTTTCCGATAGTTCATTGACAATGCTGCCAAACTCTAGTTGCAAATCAGCTAAACCTTTAACAATATTATCAACTGTGTAGGTAGAAGCAGCTTCGAGTGTTTCTTTATTTTTCGCTTTTTCTGCTTCTTCTTGTTTGGTTGCTATTTTAGTTTCTAATTTTTTCCTATCAGCAATTATTTGCTGAAATGCTTGCATTAGTTGTTGTTTGCTGTCTTTGACTGCTATGCTCATACTCTACTCCTTTAAATGTGCAATGGTGTACTTTTTTTTGCAAGCTGAAGTTAGACTTTCTCTATGCAGACATCAAGCTAGCCTTTAAATGAACGTTTTTAACGCCGTGAAATTACTGAAAATCTAATTCCACGATTTAGGCTAGGCGATTTTTTGCTGAAAAAAGAAAATTTCAGCTATGTTTGCGATCGCGTTGATTTCAAACTAGTTAAGAGGTGATGATTTTGGTTTGAAAAACTGAAATGCTTGCTTTTTTATGTGTTTCTGGCTGATTTGCCAAAAAAACATTACTAGCAAAGTCGAAAATTGCAGAATATCTGCATTTGAGGTGGGTTTTCCTCGGTTTGTTTATATAGTACATTAGTACTATATAGATTAACTCATGTTTTTATATTTTTGTCAAGGAAGAGAGAAAAATTTTGAGCAAACAAGGATTTTAAGCACTAAAGTGCTTACTACGCACATATAAAAAGCTGGTGCACGTGTATTAAAAGAGACTTGCACCAGCAGGAAATTATTTATCTGTACCTATTTATGTAGAATGGGGATTGTTTTACTCTGGTAGGCGTTTTTAACTGAAAACCAGTTGCTGGCGATCGGCATTCGCCAACCGGTACCGAAGGCGCGATCGGTGATTTTTAAGCCGGGGGGTGCTTGTCGTCGCTTAAATTCGGCACGCGCTACCATCTGAATTACTCGGTCTACAATTTGTGCGTCGTGACCGGCGTCAACAATTTGTGCGGCTGATTGATGGTTGTGAATCAGGCGTTGCAGAATGTCGTCTAATATCTCGTAAGGTGGTAGGGAATCTTGATCGACTTGACCTGGTTTGAGTTCAGCGCTGGGTGCTTTAATGAGGACGTTTTCGGGGATTGGGGAGTGGGGAGTGGGGAGTTGGGAGTGGGGAGTGGGGAATGGGGAGTGGGGAGTTGGGAATGGGGAGTGGTGATTAAGCCAGTGGCAAATTGAGTAGACGCGGGTTTTGGGAACATCGGCAATTACGGCTAATCCGCCATTCATATCGCCGTAAAGGGTGCAGTAACCAACTGCCATTTCTGATTTGTTGCCGGTAGATAAAAGGAGATAGCCGAATTTGTTGGCGATCGCCATCAATAAATTACCCCGAATCCGAGATTGAATGTTCTCCTCGGCTAGTCCAAATTGTGTACCAGCAAACAAGTCTGCTAAGGTGTTGTCATAGCCTTGCATTAACTGCCCGATGGGTAATGTGGTAGTCTTGATTCCCAGGCTTTCGCTTAATGCTAAAGCATCGGTGATAGAATGTTCGGAACTGTAGGGCGAAGGCATCAGCACACCGAAGACATTTTCTTTACCAAGTGCGGCAGTGGCGATCGCTGCTACTAATGAAGAATCAATTCCCCCACTTAAACCCAATACTACTTGAGAAAAGCGGCACTTTTGAGCATAATCTCGCACTCCTAAAACTAAAGCGTGCCAAATTTCTTCATCTTCGCTTTCATATTCAGCTACTACAGTACTTTGTAGTAAATCTCGCTGTACTTCGTCAAATTCAACTATTACTAAATCAGTTTCAAATCCACGGGCACGACATATCAAGTCACCCCGACTATTCAAAGCAAAACTTCTGCCGTCGAAAATTAAATCATCATTTCCACCTACTTGATTGGCATAAATAATCGGTTGTTGAAAACGAATGGCACTATGTCGCAACATCGTTTCTCGAAACTGCTGTTTATTGACGCTGTAGGGTGATGCAGATAAATTTACAACGAAATCTACACCCAAAATTGCTAAGTCAGCAATCGGATTGTTGGTGTAACTACGTTTGCCCCAAAATTCCTCATCATTCCACAAATCTTCGCAAATAGTTACGCCAATATCAATATCATCTAAGGTGAAATAATTGGCTTGTAAACCTGGTTCAAAATAGCGACTTTCATCAAATACGTCATAAGTTGGTAAAAGTCGCTTATGAAAAACTTGCTTGATTTTACCTTCATCTAACAACGCCATGCTGTTATATAAAGGTTTTTCACCATTATGATGTGCCTGAGCATTTTTTTCAACTGTTCCCACTAACACAGCTAAATTTGGCGGCAAATCTTTAACTAATTGTTGCAAAGTTATATGCATTGCCTCCACAAAACTAGGATTTAACAATAAATCCCTCGGTGGATAGCCACATAAAGAAAGTTCTGGTGTTAGTAGTAAACGCGCACCGGCTGCGGCTGCTTGTTGTGCTGCATAGAGAATTTTGGCAGCGTTTCCTGGTAAGTCACCAATTGTCGGATTAATTTGAGCGATCGCAATTTTCATTTTAGATTTTAGATTTTAGATTTGGGATTTTCTAAACTTGATTATTCAGACTTTTTATTTGACTGCCAATGTTTTAATTCTTCATCTATGAAATAACTAACCAAATCTCGATATAGCTTTTCAATTACATCTGGATTTAAGCCTACTTCTTCAGCCCACACACGTCTTGACTGCAACATAGAATTAAACCTGTCTGGGGCTTTTACATTTGTTTCACTGGTCTTGAACTTAGCCGCTGCTTTCACATATGCAAATCTTTTGCTGAAATCAGAGATAACTTGCTTATCAATTTCATCAATACAATCGCGAATCTCTTGAATATTTAAACATTCATCCGGTGATTTCATAACTTTACGTCCTTGGCATCTTCTCTGCGAGACGCTGCGCGAATGCGGTTGTTAAATAAAGACCAAAGGTTTATCTTTGAATGGGGCAAATGCTTCGGCATCAAACTTATACAAACTAGCTGGACGACCGGCACCGCGTGATATTTTAATTCCGGTATCGGATAAAAAACCTAGTTTGAGTAGACGCGCTCGAAAATTAGAATAATCGGCAAAATTATCTCCTAATACTGTGGTGTATAACTGATATAAATCATTTAAAGTAAATGTTTCTGGTAGGACTTCAAAAGCTACCGGACTATATTCTAATTTATTTCGCAATCGCCTGTGTCCATACGCTAAAACTTCGTTATGGTCAAAGGCTAATTGCGGTACTTGCTTCACCGGATACCAAGCTATACCAGTTACTTTATCGGCAATTAATTCGGCTTCTTCAAAGCGGACAAGGGCAAAGTAGCTAACTGATAGATAGCGGACACCAAAGCTATCGATCGCTTCGCGTGGATCGCGATTGGGTCCGCCAAAGGTATACAATTGCTCTAAATAGAGATTGTTAACTTTAATTTTCTCTGACATTATACGATAAGCGGCATCTTCTAAAGATTCTCCTTGACGTACTAAAGTACCGGGAAGACTCCATTGATTTAAAAATGGCTCTTGCTGTCGCATTATTAATAAAACTAGTAGCCGATTTTGCGCGGTATCTACAGAAAAAATTACATTGTCAACACCAACTTTGAAATCAGCCAAAGGTTGTTGATTTAACAGATTTGGAATTTGTTTTTGCTTGTGTCCTGGCATTCGTACAAATGCTTTTGATGAATATAGTTAACAACTGGTGGAGTTAAAGCTTTAGGGTCTTTATTTTCACGATAAGCTGTTGAGGAAACATCCAAAGCGATAAGGTTAGCGATCGCAATTTTTCCTCCCAGATGAAGCACCCCTGACAAACTAGACTCATCTATCGCATATCCCGGTCGCGGCACTACTAGTAATTGTACTTGTCGCAACAAATCTTCAATACGATACCAACGCGGCAGCTGATTTAGCAAATCTGAACCGATAACTAATGTTAATTCTACGTCTTCACCTACACTGAGTTTCGCTTTTTCTACCGTTTCTAGTGTTCTGAAGCTACTTAATTCTTGTTCTAAAATAATGTTGCGCTGTGGTGTATTCATATCCGCAATTAATAATCGTAGCATCGCCACTCGATGTTCCAAAGGTGTTTGATGCGATTTAAAGGGATTATTTGCTGCCCAAACTACCACGCGATCGTAATGTTCGGATAACCAATTTAAAATTGTTTGATGTCCGGCAGTTGGTGGATCGGCACTTGTACCAAATAAAGCAATCTTCAACATTTTGGATTTTAGATTAAGAATTGGGCATTGAGAATGGGTAATGGGTAATGGGTAATGGGGAATCGAGAGAAAAAATTATCTCCTTGTCTCCTTGTCCCCTAGTCCTCAGTCCCTAACCTTTGCGTCTGCTGGGTGAGTTTTTCTAATTCGGCGGAAATTTCTACTTGTACGGAAACAGGATGATTTAGCTGTCTGGTTTCTTCAGGTAAACTGGCGACTGAAGCTGCGCTGCGTTGGCGAATTTCTGCTAAAGTTTCTGATGGTTGCATCCGTTTACCTTCTTTAACCATTAATTGCAATAAAGGTTGTTCTGTGCTATAAATTTCATCTGCTAATCCCAAGCGATCGCCTTTGACTTTACCTTCATAAAAGGTGCGAAAAATCTGCTTGCGCCCCGGATAAGTGATTTTACCGCTAGACTCTTTCATGACAGGGATACCATCAATTTCTACTAGTTTATAAACTCCATTTATCGGCGAACCGGTAACTAGTCGCGTTCCCAATCCATAACCGTCAATTTGGGCACCAGCTGCTTTGAGTTTAGCAATTTCCCACTCATCTAAGTCACCACTAGCGAAAATCGACACTTCAGGAAGAAGCGATCGCACTTCTTTTGATAAGTTAACTAAATCCCCAGAATCTAACCGAACTCCTGCTAATTTCATTTCCCCTGAGTTGACTTTTTCAGCTAACTTTTTGGCAGCAGCGATTGTATCATAAGTATCAATTAACAATGACGCACCCGGAAAATATCGATGAAATGCTGTAAATGCTTGTTCTTCACTACCTGCCATTGCCGATAAAGCCATGACTAAGGCGTGAGCCATTGTACCACTTGGCTTTTGTCTTAGTTGTAGCGCTGCTAACACATTGGATGTAGCGTCTAATCCACCTGCTAACGCTGCCCGCGCTGCCCACAAAGAACCTTGGGGACTAAATGCCCGTCTTGTACCAAATTCTAGTAAGGTGGCTTTCTCGCCTGCGACATCGCGAATCCGTGCGGCTTTTGTGGCAATTAATGTTTGATAATTAATGGTATTTAACAAATAAGTTTCTACTAACTGTGCTTGCCAAAGCGGTGCTTCTACACGTAACAAAGTTTCATTGGCAAATACCGCTGTACCTTCTGGCACTGCCCACACATCGCCGGTAAAACGTCCTTCAAGCAGCAAAGACCAAAAGCGATCGCTTGCACCTTCAAAAATTCCCGTCGCTTGCAAAGCCGCGATTTGAGAGGAACTAAAGCGGAATTTTTCTAAATATTCCAACGCTTGCGCTAAACCCATCGCAATTAAATAACCAAAATTCTCAGGTAAGCGTCTCACAAACAATTCAAAGCTTGCCGATGATTGTTCTACACCTTCACCCGTGTAACAAGCTGCCATTGTTAGCTGGTAGAGGTCAGTCAGCAAACTGTAATCAGCCGCAGAGAAATTCAATTCTTGGTTCTCTTGCTGGATATTGGTAGATGCACAGTCCAGGTTTGGCAAAGTTATCATGCTGACGCGCCTTTACAAGAATGCTTTTATTTATGGTAGGTTTTACCATAAATAATGTCAACTGTCGCAGGACTTATGTCATTTAGTGCTTTAAATCAGGTTGTTGCGGTCAAATTAATACTGTATTTATCAATTAGTTCATATTTATTTATAGTATTTGTAAGAAATAACTAGATATAGCAATCCACGCATAAGAGCGTGAACAACAAGAACCCCGGTTTCTCCAAGAAACCGGGGTTCTGAGCTTTAGTTCCTATAGCCTTACATTTATAAGGTGAGGAATAATTGGTATAGGTTACAATCATAATCAAAGGGCAAAGTTTAATTTTTCTTATATAAAGTATTGCAACAACACCTGAAGAATCATTGCATAAATTCTCAATATATTGAGAATCTAAGCCAGTCGAGAATAGGAGAATTAAAGTAGATACATCGCAATTAAAAACACTGCGAAAAAAGGAGAATTTAATATGATGGCTATCTCCAGAATATTAGCGAGCATTGCCCAGTATATTTCTGAAGCGGCGATGCGGATTTTTGGTCCTAATGATGATGCTTATCCTGTTATTGGTATACAACCTTTTACGGGTGAACCTTACAAAGGTGCAGCCGACAATTGGTAAATAATGATATTAGATGTGTCAATGAAAATTAAAGTCGGTGGAAAAGTAAATTATCCACTGACTTTTTTATGTTGGTTGTAGTAAGGGCTGAAGCCCTTTCTTGTTATGAGGGCTAAAGCCCTCACTACGGTTCTTACAACCCATCCCACTGAAGTTCTGCTAACAAGGAAGATTTTCTCGGCTAATGTATGTTTTTGTAAATGTTATTAAATCATTAATATTTGTCAGACAGTGAAAGAAGCGATCGCTTGGATACTCTCTTAATAATGCTGGCTGTGGTAAGTCCTAACTAAAAGCTTTGTTTATCACTGGTGCAAAAAATACGTTGCAGATGTTACAACTAATGCCGCTAAATAAAAAATTGCCCAAATTCCCCACAAATTAAACTCAAAAAACCGAGCGCGTACCTCTGCGATTACTTAGCGTGATGCGTTTAAAAACGCTACAATTTTATGCGTAAATCCTATTTATTCTCAACTTAGTAGCTGAATTAACACAAAAGCAAAAGCCGCACTACCTATAGGAACTGTCAAATTGTCAACACCCAACAAAGAAAAAGCTTCTAAACCAGTAGCTATTAAAGCAACTATTAGTGATACCAGCCAAGTTTGCCAAACATTGCCCACTGTGAAAAGTAAAATTAAACTACAGACAATATAGCTGACAACAGCCATCGTTAAAGAGCCTTCCCAGCTTTTTTGCACCCCAAACACTTGATATTTATGTTTGCCAAATCGTTGTCCAATCAGCGCTGCCAATCCATCTCCCCATGCCATTATCAAAATACCGATCGCAGCGTACTCAGGTTGTTGCAAATGCCAGAAGCAGGCAACTAAAACACCTACACTAACAGCATAAAAAAATGTCCCCAAACTTTGGCGTCCGACACTATTAATACCTGGCAGAATCGGAAATAGATAGGATAGTAAGGTAACAGCACTCGCTAAAATCGAAGCTGTAATACCCACACTCGCGGGGAAATTTAGTAACCATGCGAATAAAATCACATTGCCAGTGCCAATATGAACGATTTTCCGCACAAGTTCTGCATCGCTATTGACAAAACGATTTGTCACCCAGGCAATCAGGAGAATGAGTGACACCCAAACAGCAGCGATCGCAACTTGCAGCGACAAAGATGGACTTGACTGTAAATCAAAAAATGAAGTTAACAATACAACAATATGAAAAACGTTGACGCTTATTATCAATGTATAAGATTTGGGTTACTGCGATGAAATTATTATTTATTTGGTTAATTAAAGGTTATCGCATTTTCATATCACCGCTGTTTCCCCCAACTTGTCGCTTTCAGCCAACTTGTTCAATGTATGCTATCGAAGCAATTGAGCGATTTGGAGTTATACGCGGTAGTTGGATGGCAATTTGGCGGATTTTGCGCTGCCATCCCTTTCATCCCGGTGGATACGATCCGGTACCGGAGGAGAGGGGGAGGGGGAGAGGGGGGGAGAGGGAGAGGGGGGGATGAGGGGGATGGGGGGGATGAGGGGGATGAGGGGGATGAGGGGGACAATTACCAATTACCAATTACCAATTCCCAATTCCCAATTCCCAATTCCCAATTACCAATTACCAATTCCCAATTACCAATCCCCAATGCCCAAAATCAAAATGCGTCCTTATCATCAAGTACCAATTATCGAATGTGGTGAACCGTTGGTGGAGATTCCTTTAGAATTGTTTGCGGTGGAATCTCCCCATCCTTATGAAAAGCTAGGTGCCCCTTATGGGGAACATTCTCCTTATTTTATCCGCGAAAGCTTGATTGACAACTTGATAGAAGCGCAAAGTTACTTACAATCAATACATCCAAATTGGCGCATTCAAATTTTTGATGCTTATCGCCCGGTTGCTGTGCAACAGTTTATGGTAGATTACAGTTTTGCTCAAGCGCTGTCAGAAAGGGGACTGACACAAGCGCAGTTGTCATCAACTAAACGCCAAGAGATTTGGGAAGCGGTTTATCAAATTTGGGCTGTACCCAGTTTAGATGAAAAGACTCCGCCTCCCCACAGTACAGGTGCAGCAGTGGATGTGACGCTGGTAGATGATAATGGACGAGTAGTTGATATGGGTTCGCCGATTGATGAAATGTCAGAGCGATCGCTTCCCGATTACTTTGCTAATAATAGCGTCGAAGCACAACAATATCATTCTCATCGTCAACTGTTGCATAACGTCATGTTAAAAGCCGGATTTCAACGCAATCCTAGAGAATGGTGGCATTTCTCTTTAGGAGATCAGATGTGGGCATGGTTGAATAATCAATTGATACCAACTAATTCTCTCACCGCCCGTTATGGACGTGTTGTATAAATGCGTTATGCACCGTTTTTACGATATATTGCGGTGCGCTGTTGCGTTTTGCCTAGATTATTAGGCTGCTCTAGACTTAAAGACGTACCATACAGCTTAAAAAAAGATGAGCTATCGTGACATCATTACTATAGAACCCGACAAACGAGGTGGTAAACCCTGTATTCGACGAATGAGAATTACCGTGTATGATGTTCTGGGTTGGCTAGCAGCTGGCATGTCTCACGCTGAAATCCTAGATGACTTTCCTGAGTTGACAGAAGCAGACATCAGGGCTTGTTTAGAATTTGCCGCCGATAGAGAACACCGTCTCGTTGCTTCTCTACGAGACGCTACGCGAACGGTAGGTGATGCTTGAAGCTACTGTTCGATCAAAATTTAAGCCGTAAGCTTGGTACTCGATTAGCAGATATTTTTCCTGATTCCAGTCATGTGCAGTTTCATGAACTGTCAGAGAAAACTGACACTGAAATTTGGGAATTTGCCAAAAGAAATGACTTTTGCATTGTCACTCAAGATGCGGATTTTGCAGAGCGAAGCCGTTTATACGGCTCACCACCCAAAGTTGTATGGCTACGCTGCGGGAATACACCAACTAACCAAGTCGAAGTCCTAATTCGCTCTGGAGCAGAGGCTATTCAAGAACTGTTGAATAATCCCAATCTACATTGCCTAGAACTGTACTAAAGCTATACTAGTGGCGTGACTAACCTAAGCATCTTGAGGATTTAGCTTAATTAACTCGTCAGTGGTGTAAGCACCAATCGGACTCCACAGTAAATAAGGTACTAGCAAAGCTGCCGCCAGTGGCGAAATCGGCAAAACACAAATTGTTAACACCACACCTAAAATAGCACCAACTGAACCAATAATTTCCCCTCTTTTGAGACTGCGGAACCTCAGCATTATCGGTATGTAGGTGACAGTGATAATTTCCAGCAGCAGGTATAAACCCATTAACAGCCAGGTTATCAAACTTCCGGGATTTTTTTGCCAAACAATATTAGCCGAAGCTGCACCGCAAATGAAAATCACAGTCCAAATGATGGGAATTAGTGGTTCAAAAACTAGCCATCTGGGACGAGTTAAGCTAGCGAACCATTTGATATCGCGGGGTGTGATGAAGAAACTACCAATCATCACAATGAAAGTTATTGCTCCAATAATCATCCAAGATTTAATCATGCTTTTATCCCAAATTAGTGCATTTTGTCAAGTTAGATATTGATATCGTTAAGTTAAGGTTTACTCAGCCTGATTTTTTTGAACCGTAGTCACTTCATAACAAACCGTCGTTAATATGAGTTGCTTATTTGTTACCACGCTAAATGCTGTGGTTACGAATGCAGAAGCTGTCGTTACTAATGCTTCAACTTTCGTTACTAACATTAAAGCTGTCGTTACTAATGCTTCAACTTTCGTTACGAATGCAGAAGCTGTCGTTATCATTGCTTCAACTTTCGTTACAACGCTAATCATTAAGACAACAAACTAATGCTTTTACAAAGGTATCCTTTGTGCAGCTATTATCCTTAACTAAACCGCATTGAGTTACACACGGCAATTTTGACAATTTTCAAGTATGCTTTTAATCAGTCGCAGGTTGTAGTTTTGATAGATAGTGGATAGTGGGTAGTGGTCAGTGATTAACAACTAACAACTAAGTAGATGGGCATAAATAAACGCTTCTTAACGTAGTAAAGGCAAGAGCCGTTAAAATCCTCAGCGACGAGCGGTAAACCGCTCACTACGAATCAGGAGAGTATTTTACGTTTAATTTCGCCCACTTACTTAACAATCAACACTCACTCAAGCATCTTGAGGATTAAGCTCAGTCATTGCTTTAGTGGTATAAGTGCCAATAGGACTCCAAAGTAAATAAGGCACAAGTAACAATGCTGCCCAACCGGAAATCGGTAAAACTGCGATCGCTAAAATAACAGCGATAATAAAACCCGATGCACCAATAATTGTACCGATTTTTAGGCTGCGGAGTCTAAACATTACAGGGGTGTAAGCGATGGTCGCAATTTCTAAAAGTAGGTATAAACCCATCCGCAACCATGTTTCAGTCGTTGAGGGTTTTTTTTCCCAGACAATATAAGCTGACCAAGCACCGCAGATAAATATTACAGTCCAAATAAGTGGAATTGCAGCCTCAAAAGTTAGCCATCTCGGTCTTTGCAAGCTTTTAAACCATCTGCGATCGCTTGGGGTAAAGAAGTTAGCAGCCAGCGCAACTACGAAAGTCACACCCCCAATCACCATCCAAGATTTAATCATGCCCCACATCCCTGACGCTTAGAAGGAAGATCGCGCCTTATATTGCGATTTTGCCAATTTCCTTGTAATTGCTCATCATCCTTGAGAGCGAACATCTGATTGAAGTAGGAATGAGCGCTTTTCCTTGGGCTGAACCTGGACAAAAATGGACAGCCTTCATCCGAAAATGTCGTGGGGGATCGAGGATCTAGTAAACAAGGCTGTCCATTTTTGTCTATT
>NZ_JTCM02000083.1 GCF_000817785.2 Hassallia byssoidea VB512170
CAGTCGTTTATTGAATTTGGGCAGTCGTTTATTGAATTTGGGCAGTCGTTTATTGAATTCGGTCAAGCACCGATAATGCACACATTTAGCCAAGCCACGCCAGTAGGGTGTGTTAGGACGAATGTCCTAACGCACCGAAAATATCGGATGGTGCGTTAGCAAAGCTAACACACCCTACGAAATCACCCCAAACGCTCAGAAAAATACTGACGATATAAATCGCAGCTAGGAAGACAATCATTACCTGAAAGTTTCACTAACCCCAAACTATGCAGCTTAAATGCAACTTCAGCATCAAGTCGTACAGGTGCATTTGCCCTTACCACTTTTTTATACCCTACCTCTAGCGAAGGATTATGTTGTAAATGCCATAATAGTTGTCGCAGATAATCGCTAAATATTCCCTCTTCTGTCGGTGCAAGGGTAAACAATTGCTCTAGGTTAATTTGCTGACTTTTGAGGTTAACAAATGCTTGTTGCAGTAAATAAGGGTGTCCTCCTATCAACTCCATCAACTTAATTAAATTTTGTCCTAATTGTTTATCTAACTCATACCCAGTCGCAAAAGCTTTTATTTGCTGCTGATTAAATTCCGGTAGTTCAATTGGTATACCAACATTAAATGGTGAATGATTGCTATCCAAAGAAGGATAAACTTCAGTGGAATGAACTACCACTAACCGCAGTTTCTTCCAAATATTAGCTACCCTGTCTCCTCCTTTGGCATTTTCATACCAACCCCGCAAGAGTAAGCAAAATTGAGAGAAAATATCTGGATATTGAAACAGCCGCTCAAAATTATCGATCGCAAAGACTAAGGGACTTTCGCTAACTGATAATAAATGCTTTTGAAAGTAACGAGTACAATTTTTATTCACACCATATATGTCTTGCCAAGTTTCATTAACTTGAGGTTCAATGTCTAAGCTGTCAGAAACATCAACACACAGCCACTGCAAGAAGCTTTTCAAGTTATCCAAAATTGAGTTTTCGGCTTGCTGTAAATCTAATTTTGCTGTCTGATAACCCTGCTCTCTAGCGTATGACAGCAAATTCTCCAAAAGCCATGTTTTACCCATTTTCTGCGGAGCTTTGATGCGAATCAGCGCTCCTGGTTGTAAAATCTCTTGATAGCATTTTGCTTCACTTGGAGGTCTTTCAATATATATATTCTGGGATACTGTTGATGATAATGGCGATTTTAAATTCTGAGATTGAATTAACTCTGGGATTAAATGTTGTTTGATTCCAGCTGTCAAGATAGCATTACAACCTAATTTATAAGCAAAATCATAACCTTTACCCGCTCCCAGTCCATCATAAAAACCCACAGCAAATTCAATTGCAGCTTTATCTTGAATTTCCTGACTCATTCCCACTACATAATTAATATGTCGGGCAATTTCCGCAGCTTGATATTTGGAATGGCAGGCATTGAGGACAACACACTCAACTTGATTTGCAAATAATTCAAATAAACCAGCTAAAGCTGACCCATCAACAAATTTGACTGCACCGGTTTCATCTTCAAATATTAAACCTTCTTCTTGAGAACCATGCCCAGAAAAGTGAATAATATGTGGTTGATATGTCAAAATAGCTCTACGTATGTCTCTGGGACGTATAGCTTCTGCTGCACTAATTGAAAATAGGTCACGATTCTCTGACAGTCTCAACCCTTCCTTAATCTCGCGCATTTCCTCAGCTAGACGCAGTTGGCTGGTTTTTTTAGGATTTGCTGATAAAAGTAAGATATTCCGAATTTGAGAAATGCTCATTAGAAAGTTAAATTTTTAAAGAGCAACAGCGCTATTACCAAGCGACTCCTGTGGAGTATCGCTACGAAATAGCCTTAATTATATATCTCACACTTTTTGGGTAATATTCCTGAAAAGCGTTTTTAAACGCAAAGTAACGCTAAGGTAAG
Organism: Hassallia byssoidea VB512170; assembly: GCF_000817785.2. GTDB lineage: Bacteria > Cyanobacteriota > Cyanobacteriia > Cyanobacteriales > Nostocaceae > Hassallia > Hassallia carrinoi. The sequence goes on from NZ_JTCM02000083.1 coordinate 1,928, forward strand.
CGCAAAGTAACGCAGAGTCTTCTTTTGTGATTTTCGTTATGAAATGCGTGCAATGTTTTACTAAGTAATAGGTTTAACACTTTCTGTTTTGAGACACACTCACAAAATCATGTAAGTTGGCATCCCAAATACTAATGTAAATTAAATCACACTCCTGACGTACAATCTGACCTTTTAATCCGCCTTGGGTAAAGCTGACATTATCTTTTTGACGTTGTTGGATTTGTTGGAGTCCCTGCTTGATTTCTTCAGTTGCTTGCCCACCTAACATTCCCTCTAAGGTTGTCTGCATTACTTGGGGGTCTACAGATTGGGCAAAAGCGGCTTCAGTTTGGCGCAGTTCTCCGGAATTGCGGTCAAATAAGTAACCAAGGTCAATTTGATTCGGTACTAAGGTGTAAGTGACAGCACGGGTATTGCCCCAAGCACCTCTATAATCTCTGGCTGGTTTGCCCAAAGTGGCTTCTACGCTGCTTCTTGCCGTACCTGTAGGAAATGCGGGGACGCTTTGTATGCTTGTAGTAGCGATCGCTTCCTTGGGAGGTTTTTTGATTTTCTTCGCTGGTGGACTTACATCAGGGTTGGGAATTTCAGGCGGTTGTTCTATTTGTGGCTGTGAGGTAGATGCAGCAGGGGTTTCATCAGGTACTATCGGTACAGGTATATCTGCTGATTTTTTTTCTAATGAAGTACGTGGTTCCTGGATTTCTGGCTCTGTAGTGGCTGCAATTGAGGGCGAAGTCGGTGCAGGCTTTGCTGGTTGCTGCTGCGGTGAGGTAGGTATAATTGGTGCTGGGTCAGGTTGGGAAGCAATGGGCGTATCGGCGGGTTCGTCGGTGGAAACTGAAGTTTCTGGGGTAGGAGTTGGAGTTGCTGACGAAGCTTCTTCAGTAGTTTCCGTATTTGGCGATGTCGCAATTGAAGCTTCTGGTTGGGGTTGACGAGTAAGATTAGCGATCGCAACTGCACCAATTAAGCCACCCGCAACTAAACCACCGACAATCCAAGCAGGCTTTCGTCTGTTTCGGTTATGCTTGATTTGCGTCGGAGGTGGCGGAGTTTGCTTTTGGGCAGCTACAGGATTTAAAGCTATTGTGGCAGCACTTGGCGCTGACTGTGGAGGAATAGAACTAACAGACTGCAAAGCATGTAGCATTTTGCTAGCAGTCGAATAGCGATCGCCTGCGTGCGGCTTAATCGCCTGATTTAGTATTATCGCCAAACCTGGAGATACATTCGGGGCATATTGTTGCCAAAGTATTTCTCCTGTTTGCTGGTTGGTTTCTAGTTCTTGCGGGTGTTTGCCAGTCAGTAAATAAATCGCCGTTAAGCCTAAACTATATATATCAGTAGCATAAACTGGGCGTCCGACAGCTTGTTCGCTCGGCATATATCCAGGTGTACCCATCACAAGCGATTGAGTAGGATATCCAGGTGTACCGACAACCGAACGGATCGTTTCTTTGACTGCACCAAAATCAATTAAAATCGGCTTGCGATCGCTAGAGCGCAAAATAATATTATCCGGCTTGATATCCCTGTGGATAATGCCTTTGCTATGGACATAATTCAAAACTGACAGCAGACGCAAAAGAATTTCTCGTACAGTAGTTTCGTTGAGTAATCCTTTCGCGGCGACAATCTGTGTTAGGGTTTGACCGTGAATCCATTCTTGAACCAAATAAAACTGCCCATTCTCAGGAAAGTAGGCGTAGAGTTCGGGAATTTGGTCACTACTTTTGCCAAGATTTTCTAAAGTCGCCGCTTCTCGTTCAAACCGCTGTCGAACCAGTTTATAGGTTTGCGGGTCATTGGCGGCGATCGGTTTGAGTTGCTTAATCGCACAGCGACGGCGAGAAGGCATATAGGTATCTTCTGCCAGAAAGGTTTCACCAAACCCACCAGCGCCGAGTACCTCGATTACTTGATAGCGATTGTTCAGCAGCGTTGTTGTCATGCTTCGTTACGTCAGAAGTCATCACCCCTTCAAATGTATATCAAATGCCGAGACGACTGTTGAGAAAGAATATATCCCGTCTTCTCTAAAATAGCTTCCCCATTTTGCACTCCCCTCTTTGTAGTAAGGGCTTCAGCCCTTGAAATCGAAGTTATGAGGGCTTCAGCCCTCACTACGAACTAGGACAGTATTCCCAATTTTCATAGAGTGTGTCCGGAACACGAGTTGATATTCCTCTATTAATAACTAGGAATATCTCATAGAAAAAGTATGTTTTTGAGAGTTTGGGCGACTACCCTTGTGCTAGCTTCTTTTTGGTTGACATCTCCCTTGATAACTTCGGTTTTGGCGGATCGGGCGTTCGCGACTTCTCAAGAAAGAAATTCTAAACTGATTTCTGTCACGAAAGCTGAATTCGGAGTTGAGAGAGTAGGCGCAAGAGGTAATGTTACCTTCATTCCGACAACGAGAGTACCTCTTCAAGAGAAAAGGCGTTACGGATGGCGAATTCAACTCAAAGATTACAAGGGTGAAGTTACATGGCGAGAAGTTCTGCGATTGCCAAAACAACCAGAAAATTGGGGTACAGATAATGGTGAAAACTTCTCATTATCAGCAAATGGTACTGAAGGTGTAACTACTCGTACTCAGGTAGCTCAAAATGGTATGATTGAAAACTTCTGGACTATTGCTCCTGGCGATCCGAGTGGTAAGCATAAGATAGAAGTTTACATTGATAATCGGCGTATTGCTGCTTTCGAGTTTGAAGTGGTTCGAGTTAAGTAGTAGTAAGCACTCGTGTGTGCTTAAATATGAGGGCTGAAGCCCTCACTACTTTTAATATGTGCGTTGAATTGTTTGAGAAGGCGATCGCACTAAATAAGTCTTATTCCCATTTTGCAAGCGAACCACTACATCAACCACGCTACCAGGTTCTAAATTGGGTCCACCCCTAACTACCATCTCGACTTTGGAGTTAGAAATTCTCGGTTGTTCAGAAAAGGTAGTTTCCCAAATCGTTTCGCCATTACTCTTAATCAGCCACAATTTATCAGCAGTTAATGTCGATGCTACTGGTTTTCCATCTTGTGCTTTCAAGCGGACACTCGCCATCATTCCCTTATTATTTGCAGTGGTACTTGGCATAAAATTACGCCACAAGTAAGTATCAATTGCATAGGAACGTCCATTTATTGTTACCTTGTCAGGCGCGGTTTTTAGTTCGCTAGTAGATGCATTTCGCCGCGCTGATTTACAATAATATAGATTCGCTACAGCTTCAGATGCCCAGTGTTCTTTTGGGACATCCGAAAACGGTGCAGGCAGTTTGTCAATCTGCCGATTGGCACAAGCTTGTTGAATTTGCTCTTCTGTTGGCTGCGTTTGAGCAAGCACTTGTGTTGATGCAATTAAGCAAAGTGGTGAAACCAAAGCAGTAATAACCAACAGTTGCTTCATAGGACGGCTCATCTAATCGCAATTCGGGTCAACTGTTTTTGACTGAGTTGTGAAACTCAAAGTTCCAAATTCTTAAACCTTTTACAAAAATGCAGTTTTATGGTATTTAGAATCATATCAAGTTTGGTTGATTAACATACATCCCTGCTTTGATCTCTCCTTACCAAAAGTTCCTTTTGGCTCTTCCCCCTAGTAAAAGAGAATTTGGAGGTGAGGCTTCCACGCAAGGAACGCTTTGCGATCAACACATGATAACATGTCCGCTTAATTAACATTAATAAAAACATTGCAACCGTCGTAGAGACGTGGGAGTGTGGAACGTCTCTACAATATAGGCAATTAACCGGACATGATATGTTGTAAAAAATGCAGCAATTCATGTCACGATAAAGATGGAATTGACTTTAGGCTGTCTTGATTCCATACGTACTTTTTCATGTCGCTGGGCCATGATACTTCATCGGGTGTGGCAATTTCTAGGGTGCTGGAATTGAGTTTGTTATATAAGCTCATAAAATCACCAACTTCAATCTGATTTTTTTGAAAGGTTTGGCGAAGAAGTTCGATTGTAAACATCATGTTATGCGCTTCAAAGCTGCCTTTAGGAAACAAACGCGGAAATATCAAAAATTTTATATCGTCTCGTTTTTGCTTAATAGCTCTTTGGGGTGTAATTCCATATTTCTCTGCTAATGGATCGCCTTGAATGAAAACCATAATGTAATTTGGACCTAGTACCCATTTTCGATAGCCATTACCGAAGGTGAAGACATTGATCAGTTGACTAGTGCGCTGCTTCCACTTCTGTTCTTGAATTCGTCGTTCTCGAAAGTCAAACACCCTAGCGTGTCTACAGATAAAGTTTCTTTTAGCAAGCTCAAGAGCTCTAGCCAAAAAAATTGTTCCAAGACTATCGCCTGATAAATTAAGAATTATCGCGTTGTTGACGGCATAAGTAATCAAAGTTGCCGCGTTTTCAATGACTGGACTACCAGATAAACCAACATAGTCAAGACCTGCATTAATCCAGTCAAGGTATCGGTTAATGAAAGCGATAATTGGACGTTGTTTAAGAAAAGTGGAGTTGTTCATATTGGCGATGCCAGTTAAGAGAGTAGTAGCATACCTGCGGCTCCTTCTTGAAGATTCTGACTCACGTTGTCCCAGCCCAGAGACAAATATGGCAAAAAGTTCGCGCTTATCGTTTTCTGGATAATAGACGATTTCAGATGCAATCGTGGCGATTGGGTATTGAGATGCCATCACCCAGTCAAAATCGAAAACCTCTTCGCTACCTGGATTTTGAAATTGTCCATCAAATTTTTTATCAGGAAAAAAAGCTTCAAGAGGCCAGCGCCACCAGGGAGATACGATTCGTTTTGCCTTATCCGAGCTGTTCATAAAAGACCTTGCTAAAGTACACGTCCTGTGTTTAAGGGGAAACGCGAATGTGTTTTTTATTATACAAAGTAATTTTCTAATTTATAAGCAAAGCCGCTTGCTGCGGCTGCCCAAGCACGCGATCGCTCGAGCAATATTGTCTTAACACCAAGCGTATTCGTTTATAGTTAGATAAATATTTTCTAATTTTATACCTGCCAATTTTGCAAAAATTACTTTGCTCCGGAAATTAACCAATTATTACTTTCTGCATCCCATATCAGGGAAAAACGCACAGATTCAGGAACTTCTTTCCCACTTTTCAGTAAATATTTTAATTGACTATTTACTGTAGCTGTGTTTGTAGTTTCTTCCACCAAACTAAGTTGTTCAATATCCACATTTTGAACTTTTCCACCCCACCAATCAATGTAGGAAAGATAACCATCGGGGTGAATAGCTTTATCACTTTGATAGCTCGGAGATAGTTGTTTCCAAGAAGTTGGATATTGACCTTGATTAATAGTTACAAAATAATTTTGCACAGCTTGTTTTGGTGATGGTTTATCAATTTGTGTCGGTGTTGAAAAAGAAGTTTCAGAAGTTGGAGTTTGTGTAAGAATCGGCTGAGAATATACTGGTCTGGGAAGTTGGGATTTTATCGGTTGTTCGTTTTCCTGGGTTTTGTCGTTGTTGATTAAAGGTTCTGAAGTTCTAGAAATTTGCGATTTTATCAGTCGTGCATTTTCTTCGGTTTCGTCATTATTTGTTGAAGGTTCTGAAGTTTTGGGAAGTTGGGATTTTACAGGTTGTGCTTCGTCCTGAGAATCTGGCAGTGTAGTAGTTTGTGGATTAGATTCTGTTATTGGTTGTGCTACTTGTTGAGGTTGTTTGTTAAGAGCAAGACCAATGATAATAGAAGCACCAATTAAACCACCAGCGATTAAACTGGCAAGAAGGATTCCTCTTTGTCCATTACCTTGATGGATAGGTGTTGCTGGAGTAAAGGAAATCATGTTTTGAGGTGTTGCTGAGGGTGCAGTTACTATTGGTGGTTGTGTGACGTGTATGGTAGAAGGAATTGCAAAATTAGAGTGCAATGCTGACAACATTTCTTTAGCGCTGGAGAAGCGATCGCGTGGATGATAAGCGATCGCTCGATCAATTACTCCCGCTAATGTCGGGCTAACATTCAAACCGAAAGAACGCCAAACAATTTCCCCGCTACGCGAATCTGTTTCTAATTCTTGCGGCTGTTTCCCTGTTAGTAAATAAATTGCCGTCAGCCCTAAACTATATAAATCACTCGAATAAACCGGTCTACCCGCTGCTTGCTCGCTCGGCATATATCCAGGTGTACCAATTACAATTGAACTGGTAAGATTTCCTTGAGAATTTACCACCGTTGCCATAGCTTCTCTGACTGCACCAAAGTCAATCAATACAGGTTTGCGATCGCGTTGACGCAAAATAATATTATCTGGTTTGATATCGCGGTGAACAATTCTTTTAGAGTGTACGTATTCCAAAACTGGTAACAAGTTCACTAATATTTCCCGCACAACAGTGTCACTAAATAAACCCGACTGGCGAAGTTTTGCTGTTAACGTGTCACCTTCAATCCATTCTTGAACTAAATAGAATTGTCCATTTAACTGGAAGTATGCATACAATCTGGGAATCTGGTGAGAATTTCCGCCTAAGTCTTCTAAAATTGCCGCTTCCCGTTGAAAACGTTCTTGTATTAGTTGGTAAACTTGAGGATTATTAATAATCGGCTTTAACTTTTTAATTACACACCTACGACCTGATGGCATTTGGGTATCTTCTGCTAAGAAAGTTTCACCAAATCCACCGCTTCCCAAAGTCTGAATAATTCGATAGCGATCGTCTAACAGCATTTGCATAAACTAGCGCAGCTTGAGGACAAGGCGTGTCCTGTATTTTACCTTCTAAGTATAGTTTCAAACAATATAGACAAATAAGACAGTTGCCTAAATTATCTGTTTACAAGGAGTAATCCTTGTTGGACTAACTACAAAGTCCTGTATTGAGTTTGAAGCGAAAACCTCATCCCCAAATGCCTTTCTAATAATATTCAAGCTTCCATTAATATCGCACTCCGCACTCGTAATTTTCGCACTTTAGCTAATTTCTCTTTGCCATAAAATATCTGTAACTCTCGTCACTCCAGCTTTCAGATGACGGCGATAGGTACTGAAAGGCAAATCTAGTAACTCAGCTGCTTGTTCTTGCGTGGGGGCGGGATTTAAATAAGTTCGATAAACAGCGCGGTAGAGTTTTTCATCACGCGGGGATGATTGTAAGGATTCAACTGCTTGTTTCACCAGATTTTGTAAAACGTTAATGCGTTGGCTTTGCCCGACGCAGGCATCGCGTAAGTGCCCAGAGGACGGCTTCTCTGTGAGTTGCGTGTCCAAAGGACTCTCGCTCATACTTGCTTTTGTGGCAACTTGTTCTGACACTAAGCGCCAGAACACTTCCTGTACGCTTCGCGATCGCATTAATGGATTATTCTGTAATACATCAGGACAACTAAAGTTACGTAACGCATTCTGCACCGCCTCCACAAATTCTGGCTGACTAAGAACTAACAGAGATTCACCGACTGGAGTATTATCTACAGATTCTCCGGCAGTTGTAACCTCTTTTCGTGCCAAAATTTCCTTCCATGTGGCAGGTGACACAATTCGCCAGTCATGCCCATAAACACCATAGTGTCTTCCCCCAACTGTAAAATCAGTTTCTCTAAGTCGTGTTAAGTCGAAGTAGTTTAACATTGCTGTCCAACTATCTGCTTGGGCACAAGGTAGAAAGGTGTATGCTAACCCCGGTGTGTTCTGAAAATACTGCACAAAATTAATGAAAATTAGACTTTGGGTGGGGGAAACAGCTTGATAGGTGTCCCGCGCCATCCAGAAGCGGAAAATAGTTGCGCCTTCGCTCTTGCGTAATGGTGCATGGGTTTGGAGATATTGCCAAGATGCAAGAGCGCCCGGATCTGCACTCAAATCTTCAACAGTTGCTGTGTGCAATGCCACCATCATTGCAAATCCCGCAAGTTCGGAGTGCAAGTCACGAAATACTACTATATTCTGCGGTTGGCGCTTCAACCAGTGAGCTGCTATTTTTGCTGATTCTTCGCCTTCGTATTGTGCCACCATCGCCAGCAGTGCAGTTTTGTCAGTTTCCCGTAGCCGGTCTGTCAATAAACTACTTTGCTCACCCCAGGTGAAACAGGATCGAATAGCCGAGTTATCCCGATGCAAAAAAATATAATCAAGCAGCACTCGATGCTTTTCTTGCCCTTGGGTTTGTCCTAGTCGTTTAGTATAGTATTGACGCGCTCGGTGGTGTAATTCAGTGTAAAATTCCGAATTACGCCAACGCAAGTCAGCAATTAAAACTTCGCGTGCTAAATCGTGGGGAAATAAACCTAATTGCCCTGATTCGATAAACGACAGTCCGCGCAACCACTCAAATAAATCGTGAACATCAAGTATTTCCCCTAAAGAGTGAGCCTCACCAGCCAAAGTATTTTCAGGCGCAGCCAATATTTGATTTAGTGCGGCTTCGGTAGTCAGCCGGATCACCGCACAAGCTTCTAAAGCCATACGGTGTGCGGGCGTTGGTACTTCTTTTATGAATCTTTCCAACAGTGTTTTAACAACATTGGGAGCAGATTCTGCTTGAAAAGAGATTTCTTTTTCCTGAGCAAACACCTCAGCAACCAAAGATAATGCTAGAGGATGTCCGTGGGTAAATTCTAGAATCGCCTGGTGTTGTGTGGTGGGAATATCTCGTGTGGTAAGATAAGTTTGACTTTCTTCTGGGGTAAGGTTGCGTAGGGACAAGGTGTGCATCAAAGCTTGCCAACCTGGATCGCTACACCAAGCAGATGAGGGGGGATTGCGTCCAGCAATCACAATTAAGGTATCAACAGACAAATGGGGTAAGAATCCTTCCCGCAACCATTCATCTAGCTGGGTAATAGCTTCATAGGTATCAATTAAAATTACATTACGTTCTTGTTTTTGGGCTAGCACATGCAAAGGAGAATCTGATTCATTCAATCCCATCAACGATCGCAACGTGCTAACAAAAGATTCTGGCGCAGCTTCTATATTACGTCCTTCTACGTAGATAGTTGATATTTTTGACTGTTCGCAAAATCGCAAAAACTGCTGCATGAGGGTTGTCTTGCCCACACCGCCAGGACCAAAGACGTGCAAAATGTGAAAAGGTAATTCTGGAGACGCGATCGCATGATGAAATAGCTCCAGTTCCCGTCCACGTCCTACAAATCTGCGATTTCGTTCTGCACTTAGTCGCTGTAATAGAGATGTCATTGCCATCCCTTCCTCAAATTTTACGTAGGATTACTGTTTTAAAGTATGAAGGATGTTTTTGATTTATAAAATTTATTTTGACAAAATTTATAAATTTTATATAGAAGCTTAAAGGCGCAATACTACAGAATCAGTACTAGGTAACCAAAGTTAGGTAGCATTGGTTTGGCTCCCCCAATTGCGACTGGTACAACCTAGCAAAAGTGTTGCAAGGTCGCACCTAAAAGAAACGCTTGTGTAACAATACTTTACATATAAGCTCGATTTCAACTTTTTTGTTCGGTGCTAGTGTGGCTGTTAATAATGAGCCACTAAATTTGGTGTTTAATTTATTCGACTAAAGAAAATAATTATATTGACAAATAGCTCTAAACATGAATCTAAAATTTGTTTCATCATTAGAAAAAAATGAGCAAGAAATGAGCAAAAAATGAACACTTTTTGGACTGGAACCTGAGCTAAAGGAGTGGCACTCTAATAAGTGTTCGTTATAAGTGCTTTTCCAGACATAGCTGGCTGGATATAAAGATGGATTTAGCTAATGAAAAATTTTGCATGGAAAACAGTCATATTTGCACTGGTGCTGCTACCAACTCAGGTAAAAGCTGTTAGTTTTACGCAAACTAAAGAAGCTGGTGAGACTCTTACTACAGCTCAAGTTATTCCATCGGGGTCGTTATCGTTGGAGTCTATCTCTGGGACAATCTCCCAAACGAATCCTGCTAACTTATTTCAAATCTACCTAACTGGCGGAAAGACCTTCTCAGCTACGACTAAAATCAATCCAGGTAGTCTTGCCGATCCACAATTATTTCTATTCGATTCAAACGGCAAAGGTATTTACGCAAACGACGACGAGAGTCCTAATACAAAACAAGCTACTTTGCCGAAGGGTGAATTTTCCCCCAGTAACCCTGGTATCTATTACTTAGGGATCTCTGGCTTTGACTACGATCCTGTTGGTAGTAAAGGTAAAATTTTCTCAGATTTCCCCGATGTTCCTTTTCAAACAGTTTTGAAACCATCTGGTATTGGTGATGGATTTCAACTTGAGGAGTTTGATGGCTTGATATTGGACAGTGGGAGTTATACTATCACCCTCACCGGTGTTCAAACTGCTAGTGCTAAAGCAATCCCGGAAGCATCTTCTGGACTAGGTTTATTAGCTTTTGGTGTTTTGAGTACAGGTGCTATTGCCTCGCGTAGAAGACAGCGGGGTAGAACTATAAACGGTATTTCCTGACTTGAGTTTTGGAGAGGTTTTGATTAGCACAGTAGAAAGTTTCATCCTCAGGACTTACGCAGAATAATGATAAAACGAACCGCAGAGGCGCAGAGAACACAGAGAAATAAGAGTTTGAGAGAGTTTTTGCGTAAGTCCTAATCCTTATGGAGATGCAACTTTAGCCGGCAATATATAAGCGCGGTAATTGATTTGGACGCGGGCAATTAATTCTTAACTACCAGCAATAAGCGCTTACTTTTTTTAGGAGATATGAAAATGAAAAAGAATTTATCTTTCACCTCGCGACGCAGCTTGTTGAAATGGGGTCTTCTAAGCGTTGGTGCGGCAGCTTTAACCACTCTACCTGAGAGAGTGACTGCACGGACTAATGAGTATGGCAAAACTCTGACATTTAATGCTGATGATATTGGTATCCTTAACTTCGCTTTGTTATTAGAGGAACTAGAAGCAGCATTTTATTTACTTGTTCTTAAGTCTGGCAAGATTACAGATCCTAAAGAGTATGACTATATCAAAGCCATAGGTTCTCATGAAGCTACCCACGTCAAATTTCTTCGGGAAGTTCTAGGTAAAAATGCTACTTTTAAGACAAAAAATCTCAAATTTAACAAAGCTGGGTTAGATGCTGTCCTGACAGACCGCGATACCATCTTGAATACGGCTGTAGCTTTGGAAGATACGGGTGTTCACGCTTACAATGGCGCGGGAACAAGCTTGAAAGACCCCACATACTTACTGGCAGCTGGTTCGATTGTATCTATTGAAGCACGCCACACTGCTGGAGTACGTGCGCTTCTGAAGCGACCTGCCACAGAACCAGATAGCGATCGCGCAGTCAACGATGCTGACCTAGTTCCTGAACTCAATCCATTTAAGGGACGTGCCTACGATGAGCTATACACACCCAAACAGATTATAGCAATTGTCGGCTCTTTGAATATATTGAAAAACCCAATCAACGGCGCACTTGTCGCTTAACCCCAGGAGTTACAAAGAATATGAAAACCCTTTTATCGCTAGCAGGGCAATTAGTTGTCAGCCTCGGTTTGGCAGCAACTTGGGGTAGAATGCTGATCCTGTCTTTACTTGTTCTATCCTTGCTCACAATCCCCGTAACACCAGCTTCTGCTCAGTCAGCAACGCTTACACCTAAGGAAGTTGTTGAATACGCTTTGACTTTAGAAAAACTGGAAGCTGATATGTATAGCCGTGCGTTTACTGCAATCGAGAGCGGTGGATTGATGAGTCTCCCAGAGCCGGCTAAAAAGGCAATCATGTCCTATGGACAGGATGAAGGTATGCACGTTACGGATCTATCGGCTGTATTGACATCTCTGGGAGGCGATCCAGATGCGATCGCTATCCCAAAGAACCCCAATTACGATGCCATACTCAATCGCGACCCATTTAATAACCCTCAAGATTTTCTCCTGGCGTTACAGTATGTTGAAGATACGGGGGTAGCAGCTTATAAGGGACAGGTGCAGAACTTGCTCGCCGCCGGTGATGCTGGTAAAGTTGTCTTAGCTGGAGCTTTGGAAATCCACACTATAGAAGCTCGACACGCTGCTGGTGTTCGCTATCTACGGCAAACTTATTATGGTGCAGATGTGCGACCTTGGATTAGAGATGCCAGTGAAGTCCTCTTCAACGAGAATCGGGAAGGGTCTAATTCTCCAATTCCCTTCAGCAATGAAGCTTTTGATGGCTTTGCCACAAAAGACGAGGTGATAGCGCTGGTGGGTCCTATCTTAACCGAGAAATAAATAAACTTCGGCTGATTCTCCACACGCGCTATCAAAAGCGATATGCCGTGTGGAGAATTTCTTAGTGTAAAACAAGGCTTGACTCTATTTTATATTTAATTGTAAGCAGCTACTTATTATCAGCGATCGCCCGATCGAGCTAAGTGGTTCATTGACGATTTGTCACGCGATCAACAGACAAGCCGAGATATATTGGTGATGGTGTTGGCGAAGTTGGATTTACACTTGAAGTGATAAGACTGGAGTAAAGACTGATGACTCAAGCAATCGGCATAGACCAACTTATTGCAGAAAAGGTGAGAACCCTTTCCCTTGAAAAACAGCAGCAGGTGCTTGACTTCGTGGAGTTTTTGCACAGCAAATCACTAAGAGTGGAGTTTAAGCATCCTAATGGGACGCTAATGTCTGCTTTAGAAGCTGCGGCAGACTTAGTAGGGTGTGTGGATGGAGGACCTGGAGATCTATCTACAAACAAGGAGTATCTTAACAGACCATTACGAGAATGAAGCAAGAGGTAATGCTTTATTTATTTACCATTTGTCATGCGCTCAAATATCATACTAGAGATTTGGGGAAATATTTTCCAATCGTAAGCATAAGCGCGATCTTCAGCAAAGACAACAAGAATATAAGCGGCTTTTCCATCTGGTGTTGCTATATATGCTGCTTCTTGACGAGTGTTAGAAGTCCAACCAGCTTTACCACCAAAGTCAATATTGCTTGGCAAAGGTTCGCTGAAGAATCCCCGTACAGGATTAAATTCGTTAGGATTTTGATCGTCTTTTTTCAAATTCCTAGTTTGCGAATCTATTCTTAATAAATTTATCATTTTTCCACTATAATCTGGCGATATAGCTTGACCATCATAAATTTCATATAAAAGTCTGGCAGCGTGCTGCGTTGTCATCTTATTACGAATAGGCTTTTCTGGATTACCTCGCATTTTTAACTCAGCACCTTGAGGTTCAGAAATATTGAGGTAATTGATGGGAAAAACTTTCTGATTTAAGTTAATATTCGTATACCCTGCTTGTTGAAAGTATTTATTTAGTTGATTGCGTTTTTGTAGCCAATTTTCATACTCTTCACCTTGGAAATCATTTCCTGATTCAGTACCGGTAATTGTATCAACAACGTAGCTGGCAGAATCATTATCAGAGTTTTTAATCATTTTGTTGAGGTATCGTGTAAAATCGGCTTCCCTCAAAGGATTCTTCTGGATTAGCGAATACGAATATACCATCCAAAACATTTTGACAATACTAGCTGGATATCGCAGTTCATCTTGTTGATATGCTCCATACTTCCCTGTTTTTGCGTCGATTAATGTGATTGACAATGCTTTGTTTGGTAGTTTTTTATCAGTTGCCAGACTAACTGCGCGATCGACAATACTCTGTAATTTCTGACTTTTCTGGAAATTTGGATAAATAGGAATATTATACGTCAGTTCTACATTTGTTTGTTGTAATGGAGGCAAAGTATTTAGCGGAGAAACTGGTATAGGTGATGAGGAAACTGGCGTATTTTTAGTTTGAGGAATATTTGTTGGTGCTGAAGAAACTGCTTTTGGAGGAGGTGAATTTTGTCGTCGATTAATTGCTAATCCAATTAGTGTTATAGCTAGCACAACTCCTGCAACTATACTGAAAAATTGCAGACGAGATAATCGTGATGGTTGTTTTTTCCGCAATTTCATTTTTGGCTGTTGATTTTGAGTTTTTGTTATTCCTGTATTGTCTAAATTTTTTTCAGATAGCTGTAATTGTTTTTCCTTAGGTGCTATTTGCTGTTGTAATTTAATAATTGTTTGCTGGTGCTGTTGAAGCTGTTGATTGGCACGAGCTAAATCTGCTTCTAATTCAGAAATTCTTCGATCGCGTTGTTTAATTTGTGATTGTTCAGACACGAATTATACCTTATTCAAGAGGACGTGTTGGTTCGTCGTCTTTTTGAGAATCGAGCAAGCTATAAACATTCAGACGTAGTTTATTCATGTATTTTCCTAATTTAACGATTATTAATCACTCTCACAGTTGTGTAATCAGATATTTTTAGTTTTCCATTCTCTAGTTGTAAAGAATATCTAACTAACCTTGTATCAAATGAGCTATTTTCATCATTAACTATTTCTCCATTTTTATACAGTTTGCGGTCTTCTGTAAGGACTATATCAAGTGTTGCTTGATCGCCATTAGCGACAAAGTTTTCAATAGAATCGATTCTTTGTACACCATATCGATAATAAGCGTTGTTATCTTCTAGCCATTCTAATGAACTTCCTTGTCCAATATTTTTTCTATATGCTTCACCTGTAGTTAATTCACTTCCTAATTGGCGATTAAATGGTGGGGCAAATAACTGAGCCTTGGATTGTTGCCATTGATTAATTAAAGCGAATGCTGCTTTTTTGGTAATTGCTGAGGTTTGTGCAGTAGCGATTGGTGGCTGAGGATCGCTGATAGGTTGCTGCGATGTTCTAGAATTTTCGGAAACAGAAGAAGTTGGTGCTGGAGAGGAATTTTCTGGTGCTGGAGAGGAGTTTTGTTCTGCCACTGTTTGTTGTGGCTGAGGTTGGTTAGATGTTTCTTTGCGGTTAATAACTGTCAAACCAATAAGGACGCACGCACCAATTACACCACCGGTAATCACAGCTTTTTGCCAATCACTCATGCCTTTACTGACTGGTGCTGGCTGCTGATAATAAACTGGCTGCTGGTATGGGATTGCTCCTGATGATACCACTGTCGCTGGCTGGACGTATCCTCCGGATGGCGGTGCAGATATTTGCGTGGCAGCAAATGGAGGTATAGTAGGTGCAATGGGAGTTACGCCAGTCTGCAATGCTTCGAGCATTTCTCTAGCACTGGAAAAGCGATCGCGTCCATGAGATTGAATTGCTTTATCCAACACAGCCGCAAAACTCGGACTCAACGATAATGCAAAATGTCGCCACACAATCTCACCAGTAGCTGGATCGGTTGGCAATTCCTGAGGAATCTTGCCTGTGAGCAAATAAATCGCTGTTAATCCTAAACTATACAAATCACTGGCAAATACAGGTCTTCCAGCAGTTTGTTCGCTCGGCATAAACCCTGGTGTACCAATTACAATCGACCTGCTAGAATTCCCGGAAGCAGTTACTACTGTTCCCATCGTTTCCTTAACTGCGCCAAAGTCGATTAAAATCGGTTTGCCGTCTGTGTAGCGAATGATGATGTTATCTGGCTTAATATCCCGATGCACAATCCGCTTACTGTGGACGTATTCCAGAACTGGCAAAATATTTATCAAAATTTCTTTGACTGAACTCTCACTCAATATCCCCTGCTGTTGCAACTTTTGGGTTAGAGTTTGCCCCTCAATATATTCTTGTACTAAATAAAATTGCCCATCTTCTGTGAAGTAGGCATTTAACCGAGGAATTTGATTGCTGTTACCACCTAGTTCTTCTAAAATCGCCGCTTCTCGCTGAAACCGTTCTTGGACTAACTGATAAACCTGAGGATTATTAGCTACTGGCTTGAGCTGCTTAATCACACATCGGCATCCCGATGGCATCTGAGTATCTTCTGCTAGAAATGTTTCACCAAACCCACCCGAACCCAGTACCCGAATCACCTGGTAGCGATTTTTCAATAGTATGGGTGTCATTATCTCTTTGCCCCAATACGGTTACTTAAATTTATTTTATGCTTAATACATTACCCTGCATATATATATCTAAAAATATTTTGTTTATTTTTCTTTGTATTTCTGGCAAATTTTCATATTATCTTTGATTTAGATATAAAAACACGCCTTAATCAATCATCATAATTATTCAATGAATACAAAAATAGGTAACAAAAATTTACTAAGTACAAACCAGTACTTAGAGTTCAAAAATCAGGGAAAAGTTTTACACATAGAGTTGAGTAAACCGCAGCACATAATCGGACGCGATCGCAATTCTGTCGATCTGGTAATTCCCGAAGATTGGCAAGTGGTAGGACGTTGCCAAGCTGTGTTACGCAAAGAAGGGGAAGACTATCGCATCTATGATGGGGATGGCACTCACCCCAGTACAAATGGGTTATATATTAATCACAGTCGCATCACTACCGATACAGGATATTTACTTAAAAACGGTTGTGAAATCTATATCGGTCAAAACCCGCAAAATCAGGTTTTGTTGAAATACTACAATCCTGCTAACCCAGCAATCGCTACTAAACCGGGTTTACAATCAATTTCTCTGAAAAATCGCTCTGTATTAATTGGTCGAGATATTAATGCTACTTTACCTTTAGATGCTCCGACAATTTCCCGGCATCATGCGACAATTGATACAGATACTCGAGGACGCTACATTTTACGCGACCACAGTACTAATGGCGTATTTGTCAATGGACAGCGAGTTAATAGCACTACATTACTATCACCAGGCGCAACTATTCGCATTGGACCATATACCTTAATTGTACGTGGTGATGAACTACAGATACTCGATCAGGGCGATCGCATTCGTCTAGATGCTTGCAATGTGGTGCTAGAAACTAAAGGTAAGCGTCGATTAGATGATGTTTCTTTGGCGATTGAACCGGGACAGTTTGTCGCGTTGGTGGGGGGAAGCGGTGCGGGTAAATCAACTTTGATGCGATCGCTCTTAGGAACTGAGCAAATAACCAAAGGTGTGATTTACTTAAATGGGGAAGACTTGCGAAAAAACTTCAATATCTATCGCACGCAGATTGGTTATGTTCCCCAAGACGATATCATTCACCGAGAATTGACAGTTGCAGAAGTACTTACCTACGCTGCAAAGTTGCGATTACCACCAGATATTGATGTCGCAAAGGTGGTGGAAAAGACTTTAGAAGATGTGGAAATGTCGCACCGTCGCAATGCGAGAGTAAGCGAACTCAGTGGAGGACAGCGCAAGCGAGTCAGTATTGGGGTAGAATTGCTAGCCGATCCGAAGTTGTTTTTCTTGGATGAACCAACATCTGGACTCGATCCGGGGTTGGATAAAAAGATGATGCAACTATTGCGGAAATTGGCAGACCAAGGACGGACGGTGATTTTGGTGACTCATGCGACGGCTAATATCAAGTTGTGCGATCGCGTGGTTTTTCTCGGTCAAGGTGGACGCTTATGTTATTTTGGTCCCCCTGATGCATGTTTGCGATTTTTTGGCGTTAAGGAAGACTTCGCCGATATCTACAACCAGTTAGAAAAACCGGAAACTGTCATCGACCAAGCGCAAAAATTTCACTCTTCAGATGATTATCGCCGCTACGTTGCCAATCACCTCAGTCCGGGAAATCAAACTTCACAAATCCATGCTAATAACAAACAAGGTTCTGGTATATCTTTTACAAAGCAATTAGGTATTCTTGCTCAAAGATATTTTCAGATTCAGCAACGCGATCGCATCAATCTTGCTTTAGCGCTTTTAACCGCACCTATTGGCATTAGTTTAATTACCATTGCACTCAAAGATATCCATCCCTTAATTTTACCAGCAAAACCAGATGCAACACTCGCACCTTTAGCCTTGCGGGTATTATTTGTATTTACCTGTGCTGCTTTGTGGGTGGGACTTTCTAGTTCATTACAAGAAATTGTCAAAGAAGCAGCGATTTACCTGCGCGAGAGATTGGTAAATTTAAGTTTATTTGCTTATCTTGGTTCTAAATTGACAATTCTTTCCGGTTTAGCATTGTTGCAAACTTTGCTAATTTCTTTAGTTGTGCTTATATTATTTAAATCTCCCGAACCGAAATTAATATCTTGGCAATTAGGATTATCAATTACTACTTTCCTCACACTTTTAACTAGTATGAGTTTAGGGCTATTAATTTCTGCCATTGTCAAAAATAGCAGTCAAGCAAATAGTGCCTTACCTCTATTGTTGATACCTCAAATTATCTTTTCTGGTGTCTTGTTCAAAATGGAAGGTATTGCTAGTAAAATTTCTTGGTTGATGCTGAGTCGTTGGTCAATAGGTGCTTATGGCACTTTAGTTAATATTAATGCAATGGTTCCCGCACCGATGAAATTACCTGATGGTAGCACAGTTGCTAGACCATTTGACCCAACACCAGTTTATGATGCAACGTGGGCAAATCTAGGATTAAATTGGGGACTTTTGTGTTTGCATACGGCGATTTATTTAACTGTTACTTTATGGTTACAAAAGCGCAAAGATATTTTTTAGATTTCTCTTTCACAACAAATTTCTTGCAAAAAATGCTTTATTTAACCGCCATGTCAATACGTTTCGGTTAGCATTTTGATTTCTCGAAGAACTCCCCAACTCCCCTTTCCAAGCTACGGTGTACACACAAGTCCTAAAAACCTAGTTTTGTAGGGGAGCCAGTGCGTTGCGGTGAGTCCACTCGGCGGTGTCGGTTTCCGTCCCGTCGAAGTGGCGAACCCGAAGGGAGGTTCCCGAGGCAGCGCGTTGCGGAGCCAGTGCCGTGCGGAGGTTCCCTCCGTTGAGGCATCTGGCGTCGGGTTAAGCGCGTTGTAGCGACTGCCGTTCCGTTGTAGCAACTGGCGTTGTGTTATGCCGTAGGAAGATCGCACCATTCAAGATTTTCGGTGCGTTAGGACTGTCCATAACGCACCCTACCAGATTCAACTACGTCTCTAGGGATTCTGGATAACGCATATTTAATTTCTACGCCTATGTCTAATAGTACCCTCAGGGGTACTGCCAGAGCTTAGTTGTCCAAACCATACTACAAATAGATACAAATTGAATTCTTTTCAATTGGACAACGAATTCAACAATACCAAGGTAATAAATATGCGTAGACGTCATGGATTTCCCCCTCGCACAGGTGAGAATCAACCGCTAGGTGAATTTATAGAAACTGGGAAGTTCGGGAGAATGTTTCCTAAATTGCCGAGTTTTACTCCATCACAACAAAGTTTGACTGAATTGGGCAAGGCAATGAACGACCCAAGCCCAAATACTCCCGACGGTGACAATTTAAATGTTCCTGCGGGGTTCACTTATCTGGGTCAATTTGTCGATCATGACATAACCCTTGATACCACTGCTTTGCAAGATACTCTTGTCGATCCATTGGCAGTGCAAAATTTCCGGACACCAAGACTTGACCTTGATAGTCTCTATGGCTCTGGACCTGATGTGCAACCGTATCTCTACCAACTCGAAGACCCGGATTTATTTTTAATTGGGACAACCAACGAACAGCCAGGAGCGGGAGATCCATCGATTCCGACTAAACTGCCCAATGACCTGCCTCGTGCCCAGAGTACTTTAGGTCTTCTTGGCGACTCGCGCAACGACGAAAACTTAATTGTTGCACAACTGCACCTAGCTTTTTTGAAGTTTCACAACAAAATAGTTGCAGGCATTAGGGATGGAAGCATTAAACCAAAGAATTCTACTGACAAATCGGTTTTTATACAAGCCAGAGAATTAGTGATTTGGCACTATCAGTGGATTGTACTCCACGATTTTTTGACTCGCATTCTTGACAAAAATCAGCTAGAGACGGTGTTGACTAAAGGCAGACGCTTCTACAAATTTAAAGAAGAGCCATTCATCCCGGTTGAGTTTTCAGTAGCTGCCTATCGTCTCGGTCACAGTATGGTGCGTGCAGTTTATGACTACAACCGCGTATTTTCTAATCCCCCTGTTCCACCAAGACCTGCTGCTACTTTGGAACTGCTGTTTCTTTTCACTGCCAAATCAGGTGAGTTTGGTGACTTTGCCAATATTCCTATTCCCAGTGACTGGATCATTGACTGGAGAAGGTTCTTTCAAATCGATCCTAATGTGCAAGTTGGTTTTAGCCGCAAGTTAGATCCGTTCCTCGTTGATCCGTTGAAGGAATTGCCGAATGTTCCAGAACCTAGGTCACTGGCTGTGAGAAACCTGCTGCGCGGTCGCAGTCTCGGCTTACCATCCGGTCAAAGTGTAGCTCGGTTTATGAAACTCCAGCCGTTGACTAAGGCTGAAATCTCCACCGGAGCTGATGGAGCAGTTGCCGTCAAGCATAACTTTCATATTGAGTCACCACTGTGGTATTACATCCTCAAAGAAGCGCAAGTCCAAGGTCAAGGAAAGCGCTTGGGTCAAGTAGGAAGTCGCATTCTCGCTGAGGTGTTTGTCGGTCTTCTGGAAGCAGATAGCAGCTCCTTTATGGTGCGTTGCCCAGATTGGAAGCCGATACTACCTGCTCAAAATCCCGGTACATTTACAATGGTAGACTTGTTAAAATTTGTCGGAGAAATCAATCCGATTGGCGATAAACAATAAAATGTAACGGATTTTGTAGATGCGTAGGGTTTCACAAAAGCTAGACAAAAATGGACAGGCTTGTTTTAAAGATCCTCAACACCCAACGAGTCACTCGGATGTTCGCGCTTCGCGTCTGGTGAAGGAGAAGCCTGTCCATTTTTGTCCGGGTTCAGTCCAAGGGTGCGTTATGCGTAACGCACCCTACAAATACTCAAAAGTTATTTCGGCGAACTCAAAAGCTATTTCGGCGATCGCAAAAGCTATTTCGGCGATCGCAAAAGCTATTTCGGCGATCGCAAAAGCTATTTCGGCGATCGCAAAAGCTATTTCGGCGAACTCAAAAGCTATTTCGGCGATCGCAAAAGCTATTTCGGCGAACTCAAAAGTTATTTTGGCGTGTCCATAACACACCCTACGAAACTACTAGAAGAGTTGAAACCTATGCTGGTCAATTTGTGTGTACACCCTAGCCTTAATAAGGAGAGGGTGCCGCAGGCGGGTGAGGTTTTTAGTTTTTTATAAGTGTTTATCCGGACTTGATATAAGATGCGTAGGGTGGAATGTCACTTACTTAAGCAAAAGTTGAGGCTCAGATCCCCGACTTCGCAGAAGTTGTCGGGGATCTAAATCCACCTTATTTCAGTGACATTCATGCGTAGGGTGCGTTATACATAACGCACCCTACAAATACTTTTTGGGTACAAAAGCGCAAGGATATCTTTTAGATTTCTTCTTACTATATGTAGTGAGCGCTTAAGCGCTCTATTTAACCACTGAAGTGGTTACTACGTATGAGCTTCAATTTGCTTAACTACAGTCAGCGCTGAGTAACTCACCCCAGCAGTACCTTCCCCAGGATGGGTAGAGTCTCCCACTAACCATAAATTCTTGATTGGTGTGCGATTGGCGAAACCAAAGGGACCGAAAGTAGATATTCTTTGACCAATACCGCCAACAATGCCACGATCGCGTGCTGTATAATTAGCAAAGGTGCGCGGTGTTGCTGCTTCTACATGAATAATCGTTTCTGGTTTCAAGTAGAAGTATTGCGAAAGATGAGCGATCGCTTCTTCTGTATACTTTTGTTTTAATCCTTCATAATCCTCAGTTTGCCACCACGGTAACGGATCGACAAACGATGAAGCAATAATTGTTGCTTTCCCTTCAGGTGCGCGACCATCTCCCGGATGGCTGACGGAGACAAACAGCGAATTATTCTCGCCAATCTCACCATTGGCATCATACATAAATTGTAAATGAGGCGGGCATCCGGTCGGAATGGCGCTTGCGTCTACACCCAAATAAACTACAAACGCACCGGATGCGGGTGGTAGTTTTTCTGTTCGCTTTTTATACCCGCGAGGAGCTTTTTCACCTAATAGTTGCACTAAGTTCTGTACGGTGACATTTGCAACTATATGGTCGGCTGATTCTGTCCAGACTTCGCCGGTTTTCTGATTTTTAATGACGACAGCGACAGCTTTGTTATGCTTTACTTGGATATGTTCTACGGTGTGGCGCATCAACAATTTACCATTGTCTCTTTCCAAGGCTGAAACTAAGCGATCGCTCAATACTTGCATACTACCTTGAAGATGAAACAATCCTTGCGGTAGTTGTGATACGCTCAATGCTGTGGCTGCATAAAGTAATGCTGTCTCTTCTGCATTCACCTGAGAATACAGCTTTAATTGCAGATCCAAAAATGTCCTTAAACGGCGATCGCTTCCTAATTTATAAGCTCGTAAAGCATCGCCGACTGTAAACAAAGTGTAAGGCACGGTAATTAATGTACCAGAGCGAACCGCCTTAGTCAACTGCCACAAGTCCCAAATATTACGCGGTGGTAGCACCGGATCGCGTCCTTGAAATTTCCAACTGGCTTTAAATAAAGCTGCCATTAATTGCCAGAATGGTTCACTACCAGGAAACTGCCGTTGCCGTTCTTCTTGCCATTTTTCTAAATCGCGCCAAACATTAATCGGTGTTTTCTCCCCCGGAAGATACACCGCACAAGCGGGATCGCAAGGTGTCGCTTCCGGAAGCGAGATTTCTAATTCTGAGAAAATACGGTGGTGAATACCTCCTGGTTCTAACCCTGCTACCTGGGTTGCTCCTACATCAAAGGTAAATCCTTTGCGTTTGAAGGTAGAAGCACAACCTCCCGGTACGAGGGCTTGATCCAAAATTAACACGCTGTAGCCTCTATGAGCTAATAAAGCCCCAGCAGTGAGTCCACCGATTCCTGCACCGATGACGATGACGCGATCGCTTGGCATAGATACTTTTACATATTTCTTAATATTTATATTTATAATTTTATATTATTTGAGAAAAGTAGGAAATTTTGCCGGAAGTAGGCGCAACCAATGCCATCCAACAATCGTAGAGACGTTCCATTGGAACGTCTCTACAATACGTGCAATTTTTTCTTGACATCTGACACGCGCCATGCGTATCAACTGACGGCGCAAATTTCCCCAATTTTATTCATATATCGTCCGACACATTTGTAACACTTGCAACCATCTTTGCCCCATCACTCTTGCATATGGTTTGGTGGGATATTGGTATGGTTTATACATTTGTCCCTGAATCTCAGTAACTGTGATGTTGCGATTAACAGCTACTTTGCGAACAAGTTTAAATTTTTCTAAGAACTGCAACCAAGAGTGATGATCTGACCAAATCAAAGACGTTATCGGTTTAGCGGCGATTTTGAAAATACATTCAATAATGCATTGATAAATTGGTCTTAACAAAAGCGGACTATAATCCAATTTTACAGCATTATATATCCATCCTAAAGTAGCCCAATAATCGCCGCAAGCTCTGCTTTTCCATGAAAGGTAGACGTAAAAAGCACTGGCAGACCAATTATATATATAAGTAGGAATTTCCCGATGTCGTTTTTGGAAATCTGCCATAACTAAATTGTAAGACTTTGCCATTGTCTTACAACTGTTAGACATACTGATACTAACTTGACGATAACCAATCAAAAACTCAGGCACAACCCGAAACTGATAACATTCTGCAATTCGCAGGTAGATATCCCAATCTTCGCAACCTTGAGCATTTTGTCGTTTAAGTTCGCAGTTGTAACCACCAATTTTATCAAAACAACTTCGGCGAATCAATGGCGCACTCGCATTGCCGATAAAATTGGTAAACAGCATAGCTGGGTAAACATCTCCCTGTACGCTGTGAATGTTCAAATAATTATAAGGCGTATATTGTCCGATAATTACATCATCTTCGTCAATAAATAACGACCAGGCATAAACTAATCCTACAGATGAACCTCCTTCTAATATGCATTGCACTTGTTTGTCAAGCTTAGAGGGGTACCAAATATCATCAGCGTCTAGGGGTGCGATATATTCCCCTCTCGACTTTTCTATTGCTAAATTACGCGCAGCGGCAACTCCAGCATTTTGCTGTTCCAATAAAATTACACGACTGTCTTTTTCGGCAAAAGATGCCACAATTTCCGCAGTTCTATCTCTAGAACCATCATCAACTACTAAAACTTCGATATTTTCGTAAGTTTGCGCGAGGACAGATTCTAATGTCCGACCAATAAATGCCTCTGCGTTATAAGCAGGAATAATAACTGAAACAAAGGGCAGATTAGCCTTCATTTTGTTCACAAACATTGCAAATGTTGGTTAAAGAGTTTAACAAGTTAGCCAAAAACAGAAAACAGATAAAAATCTGGCAAAAAGTGCGAAAGAAAAGAAAAACTTTTCTAGATGAAATTACTTATGTTCATAACAAACATATATTACATTTTACAGTAATCTCCGGGAAAATCAACTATATCTAATGGCAGGATTTACGTATTTTGACGGACGGTCAGGCGTGAAGCGATCGTTCCAACTGATAGCAACTCTCACAGACACATGGTTCTATCTTCGTCAATAATCATCCTCTAGAAAGATGACAAAAATTGTGCAGGTAATAACTGCAAAATAAAAGTCAAAAAGTGTTGACGAATGCGGGTTATATAAGTCGTAGGTA
Organism: Hassallia byssoidea VB512170; assembly: GCF_000817785.2. Classification (GTDB taxonomy): domain Bacteria; phylum Cyanobacteriota; class Cyanobacteriia; order Cyanobacteriales; family Nostocaceae; genus Hassallia; species Hassallia carrinoi. The sequence goes on from NZ_JTCM02000083.1 coordinate 26,391, forward strand.
AGATAAAGAAGTAACAGAGCTTTTCACCCACAACTACCAATGACTTCAACTTTGCTGAATTTTCCTCGTCTCAATGCCCCAAAGCTGCACATCTTGCCCAACGGGTTGACAATAGTAGCAGAGCAAATGCCGATTGAAGCGGTTAACCTCAACTTGTGGGTTAAAGTCGGTTCAGCCGTAGAATCAAATGCAATTAACGGCATGGCTCACTTTTTAGAGCATATGATTTTTAAAGGCAGTGAGCGACTAAGTAGCGGCGAGTTTGAACGTCAAATTGAAGAGCGCGGTGCTGTTACTAATGCCGCCACCAGCCAAGATTATACTCATTATTATGTGACAACTGCTCCCAAAGATTTTGCGGAGCTTGCTCCACTACAAATTGATATAGTAACTAATGCTAGTATTCCCTCAGAAGCTTTTGAAAGAGAGCGATTGGTAGTTTTAGAAGAAATTCGCCGTAGTGATGATAATCCTCGCCGACGCACCTTTCAACGAGCGATGGAAACAGCGTTTGATCAACTACCCTATCGTCGTTCGGTATTGGGACCAGAAACAGTCATTTCTCAACTAAAAGCCCAGCAAATGCGCGATTTTCACGCAATGTGGTATCAACCACAGTCAATGACAGCTGCGGTTGTAGGTAATTTGCCAGTAGAAGAATTAATTGAAATTGTCGCCGAGGGATTTACCAAAAAAGACGGGATAACCCCACCCGAACAGCATTTAGAAATTACTCAAGAATTACCATTTACAGAAATTGTCCGCCGAGAATATGTGGATGAAAGCCTAACTCAAGCACGATTGGCAATGGTTTGGCGGGTTCCGGGGTTAATTAAGCTTGCCCAAACTTACGCGCTGGATGTTTTGGCAGGAATTTTAGGACATGGACGCACATCCAGGTTAGTGCGAGATTTGCGCGAAGAAAGAGGATTGGTTTCTTCGGTTTCTGTGAGTAATATGACGCAGCGGTTACAGGGTACTTTTTATATTTCCGCGCATTGTGCTGTAGAAAATGTGCCAGCCGTGGAAAGTGCGATCGCTCAACATATTAGCAGGCTACAAACAGAAATTATCACCAACTCAGAAATTGAGAAAGTGCGAAAGCGTGTCGCGAACAGGTTTATTTTTGGTAACGAAACACCAAGCGATCGCGCTGGTTTGTACGGTTACTATCAATCTATGGTAGGAGACTTAGAACCAGCCTTTGATTATCCCAATCACATTCAAGCACAAAATGCAACCGACTTAATGCAAGCTTCCCAAAAGTATCTTTCACCAGATGCTTACGGTGTAGTTGTCATGAAACCAGCTTAATAATAGGGAATTGGGAATTGGGCATTGGTAATTGGTAATTGGTAATTGGTAATTGTTTTTTCTATTCCCCATTACCCATTCCCCATTCCCCATTCCCCATTCCCCATTCCCCATTCCCCACTCCCCACTCCCCACTCCCCAATCAAACGATGTGGACTAAAATTGATGCTGATATTAGCCAGGTGACTGGCGAGAAATTTGAGAACCAGAATAGGCGATCGCTTAGTGGTGGATGCATCAACCAAGGTTATGCTGTCAGTAGCGGCGAACGCACTTACTTTGTCAAGCTAAATCAAGCAGAATTAATTGCTATGTTTGAGGCTGAAGCGCTGGGTTTGCAAGAAATGCGCCAATCAAATAGCATTCGCGTCCCAAAACCAATTTGCTGGGGGACAGCAGATAATTTCAGCTACATCGTTTTGGAGTGGCTGGAAATGAATCAAGGTAATAGCAAATCTTGGTCAGAGATGGGACGCAAGTTAGCCGCGATGCATCAAACTACTAGCAGTCAAGGTATGGGCTGGAAAATTAATAATACCATCGGTTCCACGCCGCAAATTAATACTTGGACTCAAGACTGGGCAGAATTTTATACTCAACATCGACTATTGTATCAATTTAAACTTGCAATCCGGCGCGGTGGCAATTTTCCTCAACAAGAAAAATTACTAGCAGCTATACCTAAGTTACTATCACATCAGCCGCAACCTTCTTTGGTGCATGGCGATTTGTGGGGGGGAAATGCTGGGTGTACTGTGTCAGAACCGGTGATTTTCGATCCGGCAACTTATTTTGGCGATCGCGAAGTTGATATTGCCATGACCGAACTTTTTGGCGGATTTCCAGCGGCGTTTTATCATGGATACAACGAAGTCTTTCCTTTAGATGCAGGCTATGAACAAAGAAAGACTATTTATAACCTATATCACATTCTCAATCATTTTAATTTATTTGGTGGCGGTTATGCTTCCCAAGCGAATCGCATGATTGAAGAGATTTTGCGGTTTTGAAGGAAATAAGCGATACCTTCTCTATGAGACGGGTTGCGCGATCGCCCACTTTACTAAAGTTCGTCTTTCCTTATATGTAAACTTTTGTACTGATATTCATATTTTTGCTTGAAATTCCCGGTAGTTAACAATCTCTTAAACAATTGGGAATTGGGCATTGGGAATAAGTAATGGGTAATGGAAAAAGCTTTTTATTCCTTTCCCCTTGTCCACGCCAGTCGCTACAACGGAGGAGACCTCCCTTCTCCTTCGGAGACGCTCCGCGAACGGGTTCGCGCCTTGCCGGCACGAGGGAAACCCTCCCGCAGCGCTGGTCTCACCGCAACGCGCTGGCTCCCCTTGTCCTCCTTGTCCTCCTTGTCCCCATTCCCCATTACCCATTCCCCATTACCTAAATTCGTATTTGACCTTCCCTAGTTCTTCCCGATGACTCTCTAACTTGAAACATATCAGGCAGTTAAGCCTGCAACAAACCCTTAAAAATTAGAGGAAAACTCAAAATGATTAGCGACATCAAAGGATTATACAATGCCTGGGGTAAGCAAATTATCAAGAAAAAAATTCTTAACAACGCACCACTGCTAACCACCACAGAAGTTCATCAACCGACAACTACTCAGGGTATTGATATCAAAGCCTTTCAAAACAGTACTAACAGTAATGGGGATTTGGCAGCCATTGCGATTGTAGCTGGAACAGTCTTAGCTTTTGGCTCGACTATTAGTTTAATTTGTAAAGCGCTTAATCTGGGTAAATCTGCGGCAAAAATTGCAGAGGATACACAACAAGAAAAGCACAAGACGGTTATAGCCTCGACTATATCTGGTAATCAACAGAGTATTATTGCTGCATACATTAAACAAGCTCATACCTTCAATCGGCAGGGAGATACGAATAAAGCGATCGCTCTATTCGATAATGCAATTCGTGTTTTTCCTGACGATGCTTATCTCTACAGCCAACGCGCTAACTTACGTTGGCAAAATCTACAAGACACAAACGGAGCACTTGAAGATTATACCCAAGCGATTAATCTTCATCCAGACAATCCCCTATTTTACCTTTGGCGCAGTCAGGTTTACTATGAAATCGGCGATAAGTGCAAAGCAATGGCAGATTATAACACAGCTATTCGTCTTGCCCCGGAAGATACAATGTATCACTCTTTTAAAAATGGGTAATGGGGCATGGGGCATAGGTTTGGCTGTGCGTTGGACGGGTACACATACGGCAGCGCGTTGCGGTGAGTCCACGGGCGCGGTTGCCTGTACCGTCTATTCGTAGTGGCGAACCCGAAGGGGGGTGGAGTCCTG
>NZ_JTCM02000084.1 GCF_000817785.2 Hassallia byssoidea VB512170
TGCTGAACGAGGGTATCCGCGCTTGGATGGCTCCTCAAGATCAACCTCACGAACAATTTGTATTCCCTGAAGAGGTACTACCGCGTGGTAACGCTCTCTAATAGACCTTCGGTAATGGGCAGCGGACGCGACCAAGAATCCACTGGATTCGCTTGGTGGTCTGGCAACGCTCGTCTAATCAACTTATCCGGCAAACTGCTGGGTGCTCACGTAGCCCATTCTGGCTTGATTGTATTCTGGGCTGGAGCGATGACTTTGTTTGAAGTCGCTCACTTCATTCCCGAAAAGCCGATGTACGAGCAGGGCTTGATTTTGCTACCTCACATCGCTACCTTGGGCTGGGGTGTTGGAGCGGGTGGTGAAGTCATCGATACCTTCCCCTACTTCGTAGTCGGTGTACTGCACCTGATTTCCTCAGCGGTACTCGGTTTTGGCGGTATCTATCATGCCGTTCGCGGTCCAGAAACCTTAGAAGAATATTCTTCCTTCTTTGGTTACGACTGGAAAGATAAGAACAAGATGACCAACATCATCGGATTCCACCTGATCATCTTAGGATGCGGTGCGCTTCTGTTGGTGTTGAAGGCAATGTTCTTTGGTGGTGTATACGACACCTGGGCACCTGGCGGTGGTGATGTTCGCGTCATTACCAACCCCACACTGAACCCAGCCACAATCTTCGGTTATTTGATTAAATCCCCCTTCGGCGGCGAAGGCTGGATTGTCAGTGTCAATAACATGGAAGATATCATTGGCGGTCACATTTGGGTTGCCTTTATCTGTATTGCAGGTGGTATTTTCCACATTCTCACCAAGCCTTTTGCTTGGGCACGTCGTGCCTTAATTTGGTCTGGTGAAGCTTACCTCTCCTACAGTATTGGCGCTGTGTCCTTGATGGCATTCATCGCCTCAATCTTTGTTTGGTATAACAACACCGCTTACCCCAGCGAATTCTACGGTCCTACAGGTCCTGAAGCTTCTCAAGCTCAAGCTTTAACCTTCTTGATTCGTGACCAACGCTTGGGTGCTAACGTCGGTTCTGCACAAGGTCCTACCGGCTTAGGTAAATACTTGATGCGCTCTCCTACTGGTGAAATCATCTTCGGTGGAGAAACCATGCGCTTCTGGGATTTCCGCGGTCCTTGGTTGGAGCCTCTACGCGGTCCCAACGGTCTTGACTTGGAAAAAATCAAGAACGATATTCAGCCTTGGCAAGCTCGTCGTGCCGCTGAATACATGACTCACGCTCCTCTGGGTTCTTTGAACTCTGTGGGTGGTGTGGCTACGGAGATTAACTCCTTCAACTACGTATCTCCTCGCGCTTGGTTGGCATGTTTCCACTTTGTCGTGGGCTTCTTCTTCCTAGTTGGTCACTTGTGGCACGCCGGTCGCGCTCGTGCAGCATCAGGTGGATTTGAGAAAGGTCTCAACCGTGAGAACGAACCAGTAATGAATATGAAACCACTTGACTAGGTTGCAAAGTTTTTAACTTTCATCACTGACAATCAATAGTTTTAAAGCTCCTGTTGAAAAACAGGGGCTTTTTTCTTACTGTATTGAAAATCGGGCATCTTTTTGCAATTACGTCGATAAATTTAACGTATTGTAGAGACGTTCCAGCGGAACGTCTCTACGATAAATGGTGTGTAAACACAGGAATTTCAATTTTTTTACAGGTAACAAAAGGTCGTGTTTATGACAATTGCTGCTCACCGAGCCGATCGCGTACTACTTTACAGCATTGACTGGCAACAGTTTGAAAATATCCTCAAAGATTTGGGAGATCGTCGAGCTGCACGCATAGCTTATGATAACGGCACTTTGGAAATTATGACTCCTTTACCTGAACACGAAATTTATAAAGAAGTTATCAGTGATGCAGTCAAAGATATTGCTGAGGAATTAGAAATAAACTATGAAAGCTATGGTTCAACTACCTGGAGACGAGAAAGGAAAATGGCAGGGGTTGAGGCAGATAATTGCTTTTATTTCCAGAATGAAGCTTTAGTTAGGGGAAGGCTCGATGTAAACTTAAATCAAGATCCACCACCTGATTTAGCATTAGAAATTGATGTTACAAGTAAATCTTTAGATCGCTTTGGGATTTATGCTCGTTTGGGAGTACCAGAACTTTGGTGTTATGACTCTGGTGAATTGAAGATTTATCACCTGCAAGACGGGGAATATGTCGAATCAGAGACAAGTATGGTATTTCCAAATTTACCAATTCGGGAACTGCCGAAATTAATTGAAGAAAATCGAGCGGATGGTAGATTGGCAATTCGTCGTGCAGTGCGACAATGGGTGAGGGAAAGAGGGCAATAAGGAGGCGATCGCTATCTTTTCGGAAAAATTATGTTTAATATAATACTTTTGTCTCAGCATTTTCCTAGTAATCCTACCCCTATAGAACAATAAATAAATATCCTCAGCAAGCAACTAATTACCCCACTCCAATGTAATTTCCAGATTTGCCGTAGATGTACCTTTCACTAGTAAAGCTGTGAGTTTTCCAGATTCAATGCCTATTTCTATACCAAATTTCACAGTGAATCTATCTGGCTTAACTTTGTGCAATGCTTCGGCAATTTCCTTAGACAGAGATTCTATCGTGTCGGTTACTTCGCTAAAAGGTCGGGTGTGAAAATTTATTTTGCGATCGCCTATCGGTGTAGCTTCTACTTTAACACTTGTCCCATCAGCAAGTTCTACGGAAATTATTCTACTTTGGAGTTCCATGTTGCTTTAACTGGATTACTCTGCTTTTATAACATTCAATCATTGGTAATAAAACTTACTAACAAAATAATCAAACTAAAAGTAATGCTGGGTGTAAATAACGACTATATCTCATATTAGGTAAGTTCATCGGCAAACTTATTCAACTTCCTCCTAAATTCATCGCAGCTAAAACAGCTTTCTGGCTGACATCTTTGTAGACTGTATCCAAATATTTCATTACCACATCAGCAGAAGTTAAATTTACTACATTTTCTTCTTCCTTTGCTAGAGGAATTGACCCCAAAACATCTAACACTGTCTCGCTTCCCGATGGCGCAATTACTACTAAAGAAGACTCTAACGGCTCATTGTACTGCCAGAAAGAGTCAATTTTTAGAGTTTGTTGAGTGCTAGTTGTTGATTGTTTGTTGGATATTTCTTTATGTGTTATTTGCGTCTGCTGATTATTAGCGCTGCGTAATTGCCGCAAATCGCTGATAATTTGTTCTTTAGTGCGTCCGCGCAATTGAAATAGTACAAACGGATCTTCACTAAAGCGATCGCCTAATTGATAGTAAATTGCACCAACATGTTTACACGGATTTGCTTTATCAGGACAAGAGCATTTACTATGAACATCTGATAAAGTGAAAGGAAACAGCGAAAGACCATTGCTAGTAAATACATCTTCGATATTTTGTGGCATTTCTCCCGCTAAAAGTTTTGCCGCAAAAATCGCTCTTTTAGACATAGTTTCAATCACATAACCCCACTCTTCATCACTAAACGGGTCAAGAGAAAGAGAAACTTTATATGGTTCAACTTCGCTACCTTGTACCTTAGCTAATACCTTTGCACCTTTGAATTCTATACTCAGAACATTTCCCTGACGTGCATAAGTTCTCGCACGTTCTAAACGCTTTTTAAAACGATATGAATCTAATAAATCAAGCCACCGTTGTGACCACCATTCTCGACTTGCTTGTAGCGTGTCATTAGCCATATCAATTTGTTGTTTGTTGTTTGTTAGTTGTTGGTTGTTAGTTGTTGGTTGGTTGTTGGTTGTTGGTTGTTAGTTGTTGGTTGACGGTTAACAGTCAACGGTCATCCACTATCCACGCTTCCACCATCCACCATCCACCATCCACCATCCACGCTTCCACCATCCACCATCCACGCTTCCACTATCCAATAACAACTAACTACTAACCAATTCTTCATTCTGCATCTTCGTCTATTATTGCACTGCGGTCAAGTAGTAGTAAGTTGCGGAGTTGGTCTGTATCCATTTCTGTTAACCACTCTTCACCTGCACCAACAACTTGTTCAGCGAGTTGTTTTTTACTTTCTATCATGTCATGAATCTTTTCTTCTAAAGTGCCTGTGCAGACGAATTTATGTACTTGTACATTGCGAGTTTGACCAATGCGAAATACTCTATCTGTGGCTTGATTTTCTACTGCTGGGTTCCACCATCTATCAAAGTGAAAAACATGATTTGCTCGTGTTAAATTAAGTCCTACACCACCAGCTTTCAGAGAAAGAATCATTATTGGTGGTCCTTGGGGGTCGTGTTGAAAACGGTCTATCATTTCCTCGCGTTGTTTTTTGGAAGTGCTACCGTATAAAAAGAAAGTTTCTCGCTTTAGCTGCTTTTCTAAATGGGGTTTGAGTAACTTACCCCATTCAGCAAATTGTGTGAAAATTAAAGCGCGATCGCCTTCTGCTAAAGCTTCATCCAACATCTCTTCTAACCGCTGCAATTTACCAGAATTATGCTGTTCTAAAGTATTTTGCTTTAAATATTGCGATGGGTGATTGCAGATTTGTTTCAACTTGATCAATAAAGCTAAAATCATTCCCCGACGTTGCAATCCTTCTGCTGTTTCAATCTCAGCTAAAGACTCGTCAACGACTTTTTGATAAAGCGTGCCTTGTTCTGGAGTTAAACCACAAAATACTGCCATTTCCTGCTTTTCTGGCAAGTCTTGAATAATTTCGCGATCGCTTTTCAGACGACGCAAAATAAACGGCTGCACTAATGAACGTAATTGTCTCAAAGAAGCCGTATCACCATACTTTTCAATTGGTATCGCAAACCGTCGCTGAAAAAATTGCTTACTTCCTAAATACCCAGGATTGAGAAAGTCTAAAATAGACCACAATTCTTGCAATCTATTTTCTACAGGTGTACCCGTCAAAGCAATGCGAAATGTTGCTTCTAATTGTCGCACCGCTTGCGACTGCTTCGCCTCAGAATTTTTCACATTTTGCGCTTCATCTAAAACAATTCCTTGCCAAGAAACGCTTTGTAATGACTTGATATCTCGATAAATCAGTGAGTAACTAGTGATAACTAAATCCTGCTTTTTCACGGCTGATGCAAACGCTTTACCTTTAGGACGTTTGTCACCGTGATATTGCAAAACTTTGAGTGTTGGGGCAAATTTATTAACTTCCCGTTCCCAGTTTCCTAACACTGAAGTTGGGCACACGAGTAATGTTGGTTGTTCTAACGCCTCCTCTTGTTTAAGGTATAATAAAAAACATATCAACTCAATAGTTTTACCCAATCCCATATCGTCTGCAAGACACGCACCTAAACCCCAACGTTCCAGAAATGCCAGCCAAGCTACTCCTCGTTCTTGATAAGGTCGTAATTGACCTTGAAAACTTTTCGGTGTGGGTAAAGGTGCGATCGCCTGATTATTTGTTAGCGCTCCAACTAACTCTTGCAATGCCCCAGACGCTTCAAAACTAACAACTGGTAATTTTTCAATTGTCTGAGTGTCCCCAGTACTCAAACGCAAAGCATCTTCCAAAGAAAGCGTCATTTGTTCTTTACGAGAAGCAAAAAATGCTTGGGCAGTTTTAATATCTTGAGGACGCAATTCCACCCACTCACCATTAATTTCCACCAGCGGACTATTTAACGCCACCAATCTGTCAAATTGCGCTTTAGAAATTGTCTGTCCACCAATAGCCAATTGCCACTCAAAATTTAGCAGACTTTGTAAACCCAAACGCCCCTGTTTTTTATTTTCCGTTTGTGCGGTAATTTTTAAACCTAATTTGTTGGCAATATCCCCACGATTTGCCAAACTCGAAGGCAGAATTACCCCCAAACCACTGTCTTCAAAACGCCACGCTACCGACTTGATAAACTCATATCCTTGCATTGGATTGAGACGGCAAGATTGAGGATTTTCCGTTTCTAAACTCGATGCAATTGGCGGGTACAATCGAGAAGCTAACCCCAAACCGCGCAAAAACGTTTCTTGAGGCTGTTCAATTGTCCTATTTTGAATAACTAATTGCTCAACTGGATTATCCCAAATCGTGGCTGCATCTACTATAAATTCTGGATCGTCAGCCGCTTGCAAGAAATAAGCTAATGTCCAATCTGCCTCCCCCGATGGAGGACGCAGTTCAAAACAAGTGCGAAATAAAGTTTTTCCCGCCAGTTCGTATTGTACCGGCAAAGTCCAAGTTTTCAGCGCCGCTTCTAACCTTTCCACTCCCACCGTATCCGCGTTGAGTGTCTGGGATGTACTATTTAAAGCTTGCAGCCACAACTTCACCGCCGGTGGTAGAGACGCCATTATCCTGGCTTCTATCACAGGTTGGGAACCGACCATTTGCCGAACTTGAGAATCTATCGTTTGGTGAAGAAATCCCAACAGCAATACAGCAGGTTGTACCGGAAAATCTACTGCTAAGGGAGATTCTTGACTCCTAACTTCTAACTCCTCAACGCCAGGTGCTTCAAGCCGGGGAACCCGTCCAACGCACTGGCTCCTCCTAACTTTATAAGTGCGGCAAATTAAAGGCATCTTCGCGGCAAATTTTTCTAGACGAGTTTGATCGACAGCACTATCAATTAGTGCTTGCCATTTAGCGGCGATGGCAAAGCCAACGCCTTCGGCGAACGCCTCATCTGATTGTCTTTGAATTGTCGGTAAAAATTTCCCTCGCGAGATTAAATCTAAACTCCAACGGGCAATTTGCGACCAAAAGCGCAAATCTCCTCCTAAAAAAGCATCTTCTCCGTTATTAGCACTCAGGGGTAGAGAAGTGAGAAATTCCATTGCTTCACTTGGGTTGAGACAAAAACCCTCAACGCGCCAAGGTTGCAGGTATTGTGGCGATTCTGTCGAGTCTCCTAATGTGGCAGAATGTTTTGGAGCGATCGCTATTTCTTCACCGCTTTCTAAAATATCAGTCGGTAACGAAATTATTTGCGAGTAAGTACGCAAATTATCAGTACTATTTGCAACTTTTGTCTTCTTAGTTTTACCGTCACCTACTTGCGGTATGAACTTGGCAAGTGTCATGTGACGCGAATTTAACCATTCCCCTAATTCCATCGCATCGATGGCAAATGGATGCGCTGGGATATCTGTGGCATAATTGGACAAATTCACACGCGATGAACGCCAAGTCTCTCCCCAAACAAATAAACAACCGCCCTGATTTTGCAGTAACCAACTACCGTGTAAAATTGCCATTCGTCAAAATAAATCTTATAAGAATGCTTCTTTTCTCTTTTTACTTTCGCTCTTATTTTTGGGAAATAATAGATCCAAACAAAAATATCAAGTAGAATAAATATTAACCATTTATTAACTTGACTTTCTCGATAATAGTATAATAAAATTATTCTCTTTATTTTTCAAATTAATAAATAGTAAAGTAATTAATAATTGATGTTCAAATGTAGCCCCAGCAATTTATTTCTCAACTATCATTTGCTTTCTTTGCAGCTAAAAGGGATGAGAATAATGTCGTCAGGGCAATAGAAGATGGCGCGACAAAAAAAACAATCAATTTGCATTTGTAAGCGTTTTTTTACAGCCAAATGCCAGTTGGTGCATTTGCTTTGTTTGTCACGATGGTTTCATTGTACAACCAAAGAATGCTTTTGTTAGACATCAGGTCTGTCATGGTTAACCAAAAAATTGGGCGCTCCTACAATGATGTTTGGCTTTCGAGCTTTCAAACTAATATACCTTTAATAAGAGTGTAGCAATCGATAAGGTTTGAGACATTCATCCGCTTTGCTTCTTTGTTATGTAGCGATCCTCGCCATATTGCCGACAAGCGATCAACAGCGCACTCTGTGCTTTCGTCAGTTGTTTATCTTTGTATGTACGTTCTTGCCCCAGCCATAGTGCATAAATGTTAGGATTGCCACAGAAAGAGAATAGCGTGCATAGAAGGAAAAAAAACTGAATGGCAGAAGTTGATAAGTCAATATCCTTCGACGGGCGGGATATTCGACTGAAGGTTGGTTTACTAGCTCCCCAGGCTGGTGGGTCAGTCTTGATACAATCTGGGGATACAGCAGTTTTAGTGACAGCTACGCGATCCGCAGGCAGAGAAGGCATTGATTTTCTTCCCCTCACCGTAGATTACGAAGAAAGACTGTATGCAGCAGGTAGAATTCCTGGAGGGATAATGAGGCGAGAAGGTCGTCCTCCAGAAAAAACAATTCTGACTAGCCGTCTAATTGACCGTCCGATGCGTCCCTTGTTCCCTTCATGGTTGCGGGATGATTTGCAAATTGTCGCAGTAACGCTATCGATGGATGAAGAAGTACCACCCGATGTGTTGGCGGTTACAGGTGCTTCAATCGCTACCCTGATTGCCCAGATACCCTTTTATGGACCGATGGCAGCAGTCAGAGTCGGTTTGGTGGGAGATGATTTTATAATTAACCCCACCTATGCAGAAATTGAAGCCAGTGACCTCGATTTGGTGGTCGCAGGTTCGCCGGATGGTGTGATCATGGTAGAGGCTGGGGCAAATCAATTGTCAGAACGAGATATTATCGAAGCGATTGATTTTGGCTACGAAGCAGTGCGAGACTTAATTAAAGCGCAAGAAGATTTGATGGCAGAACTGGGTTTGCAAATGGTGCAACAAGAAGCACCAGAAGCAGACTTGACGCTAGAGAATTTTATTCGCGATCGCGCTAACGATGAAATAAAAAAAATCCTCTCACAATTTAGTTTCACCAAAACCGAACGAGATACCGCTTTGGATGAGGTGAAGGAAAAAATTAAAACCGAAATCGCCGAACTTCCAGAAGAAGACGCAATTCGAGTAGCTGCAACCGCAAATAGCAAAGCATTAGGTAACACTTTTAAAGACATTACCAAACAGTTAATGCGGCGTCAAATCGTCGAAGATAACGTTCGCGTTGATGGTCGCAAGTTAGATGAAGTGCGTCCTGTTTCTTGTCAAGTTAATTTATTACCTCGACGAGTTCACGGCAGCGGTTTATTTAACCGGGGACTAACTCAGGTATTAACTGCTTGCACCCTTGGCACACCCGGAGATGCCCAAAACCTCAACGACGATTTGCAAATAGACCAATCCAAACGTTACATACACCATTACAACTTCCCGCCTTTTTCTGTGGGGGAAACCAAACCTTTACGGGCGCCAGGGCGTCGCGAAATTGGTCACGGGGCTTTGGCAGAGCGATCGCTCTTACCCGTGTTACCATCAAAAGAGCAATTTCCCTACGTGATTCGGGTCGTGTCGGAAGTGCTTTCTTCCAACGGTTCCACCTCAATGGGTTCCGTGTGCGGTTCCACCCTCGCTTTGATGGATGCTGGCGTACCAATTACCAAACCCGTCAGCGGTGCGGCAATGGGTCTGATTAAAGAAGGCGACCAAGTGCGAATCCTTACCGATATTCAGGGCATTGAAGACTTTTTGGGCGACATGGACTTCAAAGTTGCTGGGACGGATACTGGAATCACCGCCCTGCAAATGGACATGAAAATCTCCGGTTTGTCTTTGGAAGTCATTGCCCAAGCCGTCAATCAAGCTAAATCGGCTCGATTGCACATTCTGGAAAAAATGCTCACCTGCATCGATCAACCACGCATTGAAACTTCACCTTACGCGCCACGCTTGTTGACCATTAAGATTGACCCAGACATGATTGGTCTGGTCATCGGACCCGGAGGCAAGACAATCAAAGGTATCACTGAAGAAACTGGTGCCAAGATTGACATCGAAGATGATGGTACGGTGACGATTTCGGCGGTGGATGAAAATAAAGCGAAAAGAGCACGCAACATCGTCCAAGGCATGACGCGCAAGCTGCATGAAGGTGATGTCTACGTCGGGCGCGTGACGCGGATTATACCTATCGGGGCGTTTGTCGAATTTCTCCCCGGTAAAGAAGGAATGATCCATATTTCTCAACTAGCTGACTACCGTGTTGGCAAAGTTGAAGATGAAGTGGCAGTTGGTGATGAAGTGATTGTGAAAGTGCGCGAGATTGATAACAAGGGTAGAATTAATCTTACACGCTTGGGTATTCACCCAGATCAAGCAACTGCGGCGCGAGAAGCAGCAGCAGTGAATAAATAACTCGCGCTTTAGGATTTTAGATTTTGGGTTAATGGCAAATCTAAAATCTCTAAGGCGATGCCTTTGCTGTAGGCATCGCCGGCAGCATTTTTTGATAACTAGCCGAATAAGCCGAACGAGTGAATTCGCGGCATTGGGCGTACAAAACCAGGCGATCGCAGGCTAAATGGAATCAGATAATTTCCCAATCCAAAATAAGGGATTTTTGGTGATGGTGGGTAGCACCGAATTGCGGATGTAATCGGCTACTTGATCGATAAGTTAATGACTGAGTGTAAAGGTTAAGCTCGTAGTGGGCACTTTAGTGCCCAAAATGAGCGCTCTTCTCGCTTATTTGATTCTCAATCCAACCAACAAAAATCCTCACTATGTCAGTTTGTGGATCTAAGCTATGTATGGTAGAAGTAGCCTACATGGTCAACCTTTATCTCAAACTTGACATAAAGCATAGTGAGTACTAAACGTCTGCCAGAAAGCATTGCCCATGTCAGGGTTACTCGCCAATCCTGGCAACACGGCTTCCTTGAAGGGGAAGTCAGCGCGGGTGACTTTGAGTGGCAGTTTCAATGGCATTTTCGCCGGGGAGAACTGTCTGTTAAGCCTTCTCAAGGTCGTGCGTTAATTAAAGAACCCCTCGGTCGCTTCTTGGAGCAACGAGACTACGAGCTAGAGCCTGGAGGAGATTATGCTTTTACTATTCGGGCTGAGTTATAAGGCTTTAGGGAATGGGTAATAGGTAATGGGGAACGCGAAAATAGGGAACGTGAGAATATGAGCTAGCCGACGCTTTGGGATTAGCAAGTTCGCAATTAATTTATACCGCTGATTCGGTTAAGCGATTTAAGTATCTTTCGATTAAGAGGATGGCAACAATGTCATCTATAGGTCTTGGTGGTTGTCGCATACCTTGTGGCAATAGTTTCGAGAGTCCTTTGGGTGGGTACATTTGCCAATAGCGATCGCGTGCTTCTAAGCTGGTGTAACGCTCATCCACTAAAATGATATTCAACGGCTCTTTAACTTGTTCAGTTATTTGCTGTTTCCAGCGTTTTGCCGTAGTTTGGTCGCCCATCACCATCAAGGAAATCGGGTAATTTTGGCGCAGTTTGTCAATTCTTGCGATCGCCTCACTTGACAACACAACTTGATGATAATGTAGTTGCCGATCTAGCCCCATCACTGCTAAACCACACTTATCTTTACCTGGATCGAAGCCCAAAATCACTGGTTGCGTCGGCGAAAATTCACGAATAGTCATATTAAATACGTTAATAGTTAATAGTTAATAGTTAATAATTAAGTAAGTACGCATAAATAAAAACACCTGTTTCCACAAATTTCATTCATCTTCTTTTCTGACAACGCCCATTACCCATTACCCATTATCCATTACCCATTACCCATTACCAACTACCGATTACCCATTCCCCATTCCCCATTCATTTTTATGTACTAAAAATAATTTGTCCGTTTTGTATAACAAGTAATCTCACTTTCAGTGGTCCGACTGTATAAATATCTTCTGCTGCAACAGCTTTAATATCCACAGGTTGATCGTACTGTTTTAATTGAGCAATAAACCGAAGGACGGGACCCTCGATTTGAATATCTTCGACAATTCCTGCATTGCGGGCGCGAAATTGAGAAGCCGAAATTAGCAGTTGTAGCCGCTGCTGCAACTGATAGGATGTCATGGTTTGCGGATCGGCAGTAGTTGTAGCCACGACTTCTCCCCCGGTAAAGACAACTTGATTTCGCGCTGCATCGGCAAAAAATTCTATCTGCTTTTCGCCTCTGACGTAATTACCAGCAGAGAAAATTCGCACCGCGTATTCTCTACCATCACTAATCTGCTTGCTGAGTTGCTCAATCCTCTCTTGGGTAACACGTAATATTTGCACATTATTGACAGGATTTGTATTTGGTTCAGCTAATTCTATGTTGGCATTACGGTTAGCTTCTTGTAATAGTTGAATCACAGCTTGACGGGCAATGGCAGGTTCAGGAGCGCGAATTACGCCAGCAGCAATAACTTGACCCCGAACCAAGGCAACTTTACCCAAACGCAAGTAGCGAAAAGATTGGTAATATTTTTCTAGCCTTGCGACTTCCTCTTCTAGATAGTCTTGTTGTGTTTCTAGTTCTTTGAGCCGAGATTCTCTTTGGGTAATTACTTGCTCTCGCGAGGCAATTGCTGAATTGCGCTCTCTAATGAGTCGATCTAGTTGAGAAATTTTTTGATCGCGCTGTTCGATAGTTTCTTGGCGATTAGCAAGTTCGCGATCGCGTTTTTTAATTGCTGCTTGAGCTGAGGCGATCGCTTTTTTGGCTTCATCAAATAATCGTTGGCGTTCTCCCCTCAAGCGTTGAATTCCAGCCACTAGTTCTTTCTGTTGCTGGGAAACGCTTTCGAGTTGATTTATAGCTTGTTTATACCGACTAACAACTTGATCTAGCTGATTTTGAGTGCGTTGCAGGTTCGCTTGAGTTTGAGCCTGTTGAGCAATAGTACGGTTTAATTGAGCTTGTGTAATTTGTTGTTTAGCATTTGCCTCTTTCAACGATTGATTAGTCTGCTGCAATTGTTGTTGAGCTTGGGTTTGTTCTTTTTTTGCCTTATCTAGTTCAACTTCTACTTGACTTTTTTGCGCTTCTGCGGTTTTTAGCTGGTCGCGCTTGTGCCTTAAGTCTCTTTGAATATCTTCTAGCTCAAAGACTCCTTTACGCAATCCTTCATCAGCGGCGAATAAAATGCCTAAAGTTGACGCGGAAATTAAACCGCCTGTGAAAATAGTTACCAGTACTGCGGTCTTTTTGGGACGCAGCTTGAATAGAGAGAGGCGTGCTTTGCCAACCCGTGTGCCAATGCGATCGCCCACGGTGGCTATCACGCCCCCTAGAATTAAAATTGCCGCTATGAGGATGTACCCGGTGGTCATCTTCAGCTACCGAATCCTTCCAGATACAGCCTACTACTTTCAGTCATTCTCTGCGGTTTATTTGAGGTTGGCAATAGCAAAACAATTCCCTTTTTAGATTTACCTTCACATAATGGTGTTATTTCTCAAAAAAATGAAACAGCGCTATTGCCTAAGCCTCAATTGTATGCTAAGTAAATTGCCTACTTAAAGTAACAGGTTTGTGAACAGTAATCTTTTTTTTGTGAATGGAAATCATCTTCTTTTCGCGCAAATCGCCCAGTAAGCGGGTGACGGTGACGCGAGTCGAACCAATTGCCTCAGCGATCGCCTGATGAGATAGCTTCAGATCAATTGTAATTCCATCCGCACAAGGAATGCCAAAATCCCGACACAGAATCAACAGAAAACTCACCAACCTCGAACCCATATCTCGGTGAGCGAGAGTTTCAATCATCATCTCTGTCTGTAAAATGCGCGAAGATAGACCCCGCAACATTAACATTGACAATTCCGGATTTTCCTTCAGTGCTTGCTCAACCTGTTCAATTGGTGCTGAAAGCAAGTCCACGGGTGTAAAAGCAACAGCATGGTAAAACCGATCTGACTTATTTCCCGTTAGTAATGACAATACACCAAAAACGCTATTTTCCCTTAGCAGTGCTACAGTTATTTCTTCTCCTGCCTCATAAACCCTGGAAAGTTTTACAGCACCTTTCAAAAGAAAATAAACTCTTTCGGCAGGATCGCCAGGAAAAAAGATCGTTTTATTGCGTTCAAACGTTTCCACAACCGGTGGAAACGCTCCGGTTGCCATTTGACGAAAAACATTTGCTAGGGCTTTATCTTGTGCCACGATCATCTACCTTCCCCTACCCAATGCCGGAAAAATTAAAACTGATTTCCTAAGAATACACCCGAAAAATCAATAACACACCGTCAACCTTTTTGTACTTTACTATACTTATGGTCATATATTCATAGCTAATTGTTTATAATGATACATAATTTTTGATAGTTCCAGCTACTAGTCCTTAATAGCTACGATCCAAAGTTGTACTCAACAGGTTTTTTCTCAAAAAATTCACGCTTTCTTGAGAATATCTTAAGGAAGAAGCAAGAATCTATTCATTCCCCAAGGAACCGACGACAAAATACAGCAATAGCAAATACTGCTAAAAACTCTCGTCAAACCAGGCTCAGATTCTAGTATGCTCAATCTGTGATCGTGTACGTTAAAAATTTTTATGTTAAATCTCGCCGGGAAAAACGCTCTAGTCACAGGCATTGCCAACAACCGCTCGATCGCTTGGGGAATAGCCCAACAACTGCACTCAAGCGGCGCCAACATCGGTATTACTTACCTTCCAGATGACCGAGGTAAAATGGAAAAAAAAGTCGCGGAATTGGTCGAACCCCTCAGTCCTAGTTTGTTTATTCCGTGTAATGTAGAAAATGATGAGCAAATTCAATCTACTTTTAATACAATCGCCGAAAAGTGGGGCAAATTAGATATTTTGATCCACTGTCTTGCTTTTGCGAACAAAGAAGATTTGACTGGAAATTTTAGTCAAACCTCGCGTCCAGGTTTTAATAAAGCTTTAGAAGTTAGCACTTACTCATTAATCCAGCTAGCAGGTGCAGCCAAACCTTTAATGACAGAAGGTGGTAGCATTGTTACGCTCACATATTTAGGTGGCGTTAAGGTGGTTCCTAACTACAACGTTATGGGAATCGCCAAAGCCGGATTAGAAATGAGCGTGCGTTACCTTGCATCTGAATTAGGTCCTTCTAATATTCGCGTCAATGCCATTTCCGCAGGTCCGATTCGCACTTTGGCATCTAGTGCGGTGGGCGGCATTTTGGATATGATTCATCATGTAGAGCAAGTTGCACCTTTACGACGCACCGTCACTCAACTAGAAGTAGGCAATGCAGCAGCTTTTTTATCTAGCGATTTAGCCAGCGGAATTACTGGACAAGTCCTGTATGTAGATGCAGGATATGAAATCATGGGGATGTAAAATTGGTAATTGGTAATTGGTAATTGGTAATTGGGAACGTGAAAATTGGGAATTGGAAAACAGAAAAGTACATTACCCATTCCCCATTACCACCCATTACCCATTCCCCATTACCCATTCCCCATTACCTATTACCTATGCAAATAAGCGATCGCCAAATTCTGTCCTCACACCACGACCAGCCAAATAAAACTTCTCGTATTGCCTCAGTTAGCCGCACTACGGGTGAAACTGATGTGCAAGTCACTATCAACCTAGATGGTACAGGTATTTGTAATGCCGCAACGGGAATTCCCTTTTTGGATCACATGCTGCATCAAATAGCTTCCCACGGACTGATTGACTTGGATGTGCAAGCTAAGGGAGACTTAGAAATTGATGACCACCACACCAACGAAGATGTAGGTATTACTTTAGGGCAAGCATTAAGCCTTGCATTAGGCGATCGCAAAGGCATTGTCCGCTTTGGTAATTTCCTCGCACCTTTAGATGAAGCTTTAATTCAAGTGGCGCTGGATTTTTCCGGGCGTCCCCATATAAGCTATGGTTTAGAAATTCCTACGACTCGCGTGGGAACTTACGACACCCAACTAGTACGAGAATTTTTTGTAGCGGTGGTAAATCATAGCCAAATGACGCTACACATCCGCCAACTTGATGGCATTAATTCCCATCACATTATTGAAGCGACATTTAAGGCGTTTGCGAGGGCAATGCGGATGGCGGTAGAAATCGATACCCGTCGTGCTGGTATGATTCCCAGTTCTAAAGGCGTTTTATGAAGAAGAGGGGGAAAGGGGATTTAAGAGGGGGAAAGGGGAAAGGGGAAAGGGAAAAGGAAGAAGTAGTTTTAAACATTCGTACTAATTTTAAATAACTCCGCCCCTTTCCCCTTTTTTCCTTTCCCCTTTACCCCTCTTAAAAATCCTTTCCCCCTCTTAAATCCCCTTTTCCCTTTTAGAAATATAATATCTTTGCTGTAGCCACGAGCACAATTTAAAGACAAATGAAGTCTGTTGCAGATACCACTGATTCTCAACTAAATACTACAGACCATCCACCAGTAGTGTTAACTTCCGAGTTAAGAAAAGTCTATCGTACCGGCTTTTGGATGAATCAAAAAGTCGTATCCCTCAAAAGCTGTTCTTTAAAAGTTTACAAGGGAGAAACCTTTGGTTTGTTAGGACCAAATGGTGCTGGTAAAACTACGCTTTTAAAGTTGTTGCTGGGAGTTATCCGTCCCACGGCTGGGCGAGGATTATTATTGGGTAGACCGCTAGGCGATCGCACTGTTAAAGAACGTATCGGCTATCTACCTGAAAATGCCTATTTGTATGATTATCTCACTGGCTGGGAATTTTTGCAGCTAGCAGCCGGACTATTCCAAATTCCTCAAAGCGTACAACGCCAACGCATCCCGGAACTGGTAGAATTAGTGGGCTTATCTCCAACGGATGCTCGCAAAAAACCTCTTCGCCGCTACTCTAAAGGAATGCTACAGCGTGTGGGTATGGCACAGGCATTAATTAACGATCCAGAATTGGTGTTTCTAGATGAACCAATGTCTGGACTCGATCCGGTGGGACGCTATCAAATGCGAGAAATTATCTTGTCGTTAAAAGCTGCTGGCAAGACAATTTTTTTCAACAGCCATATTCTCAGTGAAGTAGAGAAAATATGCGATCGCGTTGCTATTCTCTCTCAAGGTCAATTAATTTGCTCTGGTTCCCTCAATCAACTTTTAGGAAATAAAAGCACATATCGTGTCAAAGGTCAAGGTGGTGACTCGGAAGTTCTCAAAAAATGGATACCTAGTCTAGAATTTGAACCTGATGGTTCTTGGCAAGGTGAACTACAAGAAGATTACTATGATTTTCTTGCTAGTCTCCGCTTGATGAATGGGCAGATTATTGCTATGAACTTGTCTGGTCTTTCCTTAGAAGAGTTTTTTATGCAACAAGTTAAAAAATAAAATCATTCTGTTAAGTAATATAACTTTGCAACTATGTTAAAAGCTGTAATGCTGAGAAAATCTAATATGAGTTTATTTATAATCAAGTTATTTGGAAAATATACCAGTCTTAAATAGAAGCGTCAAAAACAAGATTTCCGACTTCTTGAAGAAGTCGAGAATCTGAAGGAATCAGTTCAGCTCGATTTTTTTAGAAATTAACGTGAGTTCGATGAACCTCTCCCCAACCCCTCTCCGACGCGGAGAGGGGCATAAATACCCTTAGTTTGGAACGAAAAATTAAGGTTTCAAAGCCTCTCCAGTAATAAAAGCTGCTCCTCTTCCCTCACGCCACTTGCTTCAAGTCTGGCGACCGAACGCAGTGGCTCCCCTTGTAGGGGAGGGTTAGGGAGAGGTGGGGGAGCCAGTGCGTTGCGGGGGTGGAGGAGTTTGTAGCACAGCCGCGTGAGAGGAATGGAAGCGGGGTTCTGTAAAATCTGTCGAATTCACGTTAAATTAGCTAGCTTTTTTATACCTAGTTGATTATATTTATCAAAACTATAATTTTTTTGTTCTCTTTTATAAAGCCTGCATGAGATTTTAAAATATCGTTCTTTGCGCTACGTCATCTTAGTATATAATCAATAAAATAAAATTTGATGCCTGCCTAAATTAGATTTATTCCGTCTCGAAAATTTGCCGAATAAAACTTTAAGTTAACTTTACCAAAAATTCAAATCAAATCAACAATTTGCCTCCGGAAAAAATAGCTTTTTGATGAAAATAAGAATGTTGGGGAACTTGAATACTTACGTATAGTCAAGATAAAAATGTTAAGAAAACACTTTATTCATGGTGGTATCAGCTAAGTATGCTTAATACAGGTATGTTGAAATTCCTCACCCAGTCAGTTGCAAGTGTAGCGTTGTTAATGGCTCTTAGTGTCGCTTTGCCGGATGTTAGCCAAGCTCAAAGACAACCCAGAGCGGCTACCACACAACTCGATGCAAATTACACCTTAGGAGGAGGCGATCGCATCCGGGTTAACGTGTTTGAAGTGCCAGAATATACGGGCGAGTACCAGATACCTCCTGGAGGCGCGATCAACCTACCTTTGATTGGCAGCGTCGCCGTTCAAGGGCTAACAACCGAACAAGCATCTGACGAAATTGCCAGAAGATATGCTCGCTTTCTCAAACGTCCCCTAATCTCAGTCAATCTTTTATCACCTCGTCCGATTAACGTTGTCGTTGCGGGAGAAGTGTCACGTCCTGGCGCTTACTCTCTCAGCTTGCAAGGAGGCGCAGGTAACGATCCTGGCGTGCAATACCCAACCGTATTAGCCGCAATTACAACCGCTCAGGGCACACTCAGTAATGCGGATATAACTCAAGTACAATTGCGGCGCAAGCTAGGACGCAGCGGTCGAGAGCAAGTAGTCACAATCAATTTGAGAGAACTCATCCGAACAGGCAGGTTATCACAAGATATTACCTTGCGGGATGGAGATACGATTGTTGTGCCAACAGCAGCCAGACTCGACTTGGCAGAAGCACGCAATTTATCAGCAGCTAACTTTGCCGCAGACCCCACCAGACCCCGCACGGTAGCAGTAGTTGGTGAAGTGAATCGTCCGGGATCGTATCTTGTCACCCAAGGTGGAACAGACGGAGGAAACGCAGGTAGTGCTGGGGCTGGGGCAAGTATCACCGGTCAGCCAACTGTAACGCGGGCACTTCAGTTAGCTGGGGGAATTACACCACAAGCTGACATTCGCAACGTCAAAATCCGCCGACAGACAAGAGCCGGTGGGGAACAAATTATAGATATCAATCTTTGGCAACTATTGCAAAGTGGTGATGTCAATCAAGACACAATTGTGCAAGACGGAGATACAATTTTCTTCCCAACTGCAACAGAGATTAACGCAGCAGATGCTACTGTGTTAGCTAATACTACTTTGTCTCCGGCTACTATTCAAGTTGGGGTAGTAGGCGAAGTGAAAAGACCCGGAACTGTAGAAATTAAGCCTAATAGCTCCTTAAATCAAGCGCTACTTGCTGCTGGGGGATTCGATGGTGCTAATGCTAGCAGTTCTGCTGTCGATTTGGTTCGCCTCAATCCTGATGGTTCTGTGACCAAACGTAAAGTAAAAGTAAATTTTGCCGCTGATATTAATTCCCAAACTAATCCGATACTCCGCAATAATGATGTTGTCGTAGTTTACCGCTCTGGTACAGCCAAGGTTGGTCAAACCGTAGGCAGTGTTATCAATCCTGTAGCTGGTGTGTTAGGTATTCTCCGATCTTTATTTCTTGGTTTCTAAATATACATATTGAGGGCGTTTGTCAAGCTTTTTCGTCTCCTTTGGGAGCGATCGCTTTCAGCGGGCGCTCTGCGCCCGGAGCGCATTTTTTACTCAGTATGACATGCTGTTTGCTACTGGTAGCAGTTAGGTAGGCTGCTCAGTTAGCAGAAAATTTAGGGCATGGAAGAATTTTATCGATAGATTTTCGAGATTTTAATACCTATCGCTGGAAAAATCACCATCCATTTGAAAATTTGATGGTGTGGGATAGTTAAGGGGTGGTGTGGAGGCGCATTTTTTTGTGCAAAACTCGACTTTACCCAATGCTCAATCTATTAATTAATCAACACAAACTTCTGAATATGAGAATCTTGTTGATTGCTGCCGCGTGAGAAGACAGCATTTAGCAAAAGCCGCCAAGCTATAGGAGAAAGTACAGATAAATCAAGAAGAAGCAAAACGCTGTTAATGTTTTTTTGCTTGAGTGCAACTATTGCCCAATGTAGCTTCAAATAATTCTTAATATCCGCAAGCGCAGGGATATTAGAGCGATGTTTTTCATTCACAAAGGCGTAAATTTTCTCTTTCATCAAAATATTTGTATCGAGTCGCTTTTGCAGAGAAAACTTATGATTGTAAGCACCTGCCCAAATGGTACGATAAGCTAGGCACTGATTAAGGAAAATGGCATCACCAAACTGAGCAATGCGAATCCAAGAATCAATGTCATCGCAGTTAGCATCAAGTTTTGAGTCCCAAGCACCAACTTTCAGAAAAACGTCACGACGACAAGCTACTTGTACCGGGGTGCCAAAGGGCAAAAGCTCTAAAAGCATACCGTAGTGAATATCAGCTTGGGGAATATAAAAAGCTAATCCAGGACCTAGATGGGGGGTGCGGCTGAGATGCTCCCCATTGTTATCGACTTGAGCAGCTATACAAGAGCAGATGACAGCTTGAGAATTCTTTTCTGAGGATACCTCATTTAATTGGGCGTGTTTGGCGATCGCTTTTGTCATCTCCTCCAAACAATTCACAGCTAAGTAGTCGTCATCATCCAAAAATTTAACCCAGTCACCACTAGCTTTGGCAACTCCCGTATTTACCGATGCTGCATGACCTTTGTTAACTTCGTGACGATGATAAACAACTTGATTTCCCAAGCTTTTGACATAAGCTTCAGTGTCATCAGACGAACAATCATCAACAACTACTACTTCACACTCTATCGTCTGATTAACAGCAGAATCTATCGCTCGTCGCAGCAAGTCTAAACGATTATAGGTAGTGATGACGACACTAAATTTCATAAATCTCACACTTGTGGCATAGCCGTTTAAAATATACCTTCTGTTTCTCTGGTAGTTGTACCGGAAAAATCTTACTTCGGAAATAACTAGACTCAAAAGGGGTTCTCGAATTATTATGGATGATTGTGAGTTTTTTAAATAGACTATGAACGCGCAAGAAATAATCCGCTCGATTGAAGCGGAACAACTAAAATCTAATTTGCCCGACATTTACGTGGGCGACACAGTTAAAGTCGGTGTCAAAATCAAAGAAGGCGACAAATACCGCGTGCAACCATACGAAGGCGTAGTAATTGCCAGACGTAATGGCGGAATTAATGAAACCATTACAGTACGTCGAGTATTTCAAGGTGTTGGCGTTGAAAGAGTGTTTCTTTTGCATTCTCCCCGAATTGATAGCATCAAAGTTATCCGTCGTGGTAAGGTAAGACGTGCTAAACTGTATTATCTACGCGATCGCGTAGGTAAAGCTACCCGAATCAAACAACGGTTTGACCGTCCTTTGTAATTCGCACTTCGTTTTTATGGGAGAAATCTCCACTTTCAAGCGGCTCCTGCCGCTGATTTGTTTTATAAGCTCGCGCGCGAGAATTGAAATAAAAGTCAAATTGCGTTAGACTAGATAAAGTTCAGCGCTTCGGACACAATTGTAGACAGCTTGTGCGCTCTTAGTTCAGTTGGTAGAACGCAGGTCTCCAAAACCTGATGTCGGGGGTTCAAGTCCTCCAGGGCGCGCTCTCCAAACAATAAAATTGCCCGAAACAAGTACACAACTGCTAATTGTTCAGCAAGTACGGAAAGTTTCGGGTATAATTGTATTTGCAGCCTGCTTGACTTTCACCGAAATCGAAAGTAATAGACAATAGCTGTGAATAAAAGCTCGTCAAAGAATCGCGGAGATAAACGACTGTGGCAAAGAAAAACGAAGCAGAAATGCCAGAAACCACTAATGGGTTAAGCATATCCAACTTCTATCAGGGACTTAGAGAAGAACTCGATAAAGTGGTTTGGCCCAGTCGCCAGCAGTTGGTGAGCGAATCAGCAGCAGTGTTGCTGATGGTAACACTCTCCGCATCTTTGATATATTTAGTCGATGGATTGTTTACTTGGGCAGCAAAACAGGTGTTCTGATGGTTGGTGCAACAGACGAACCACGCAACTTAGAAGAAGCAGAAACAGCGCTGGATGCTTTGCAAGAAGCACGCTGGTATGCAGTACAAGTAGCTAGTGGCTGTGAAAAGCGTGTAAAGACAAACTTAGAACAGCGCATTCAAACATTTGATGTAGCTGATAAAATTGTCAAGGTGGAAATTCCCCACACGCCAGCGGTGAAAATCCGTAAAGATGGCAGTCGCCAAAATACAGAAGAAAAAGTGTTTCCTGGTTACGTGTTAGTCCGGATGGTTATGGACGATGACGTATGGCAGGTAGTGCGAAATACATCCCATGTAATAAACTTCGTGGGAGCCGAACAAAAACGCGGCACCGGCAAAGGTCGCGGTCACGTAAAACCAATGCCCCTGAGTGCCTCAGAAGTAGAACGGATCTTCAAACAAACCGCCGAACAAGAGGCAGTTGTCAAAATTGACATGGCGACTGGTGATAAGATAATCGTGCGGGAAGGTCCATTTAAGGACTTTGAAGGCGAGGTGATTGAAGTCAGTCCAGAGCGGAGTAAGCTTAAAGCCTTGCTTTCGATTTTTGGACGAGATACACCAGTAGAATTGGAATTTAATCAGGTTGAGAAACAGAGCTAAATAGAAAATGGCGAAAAAAGTAGTAGCGATTATTAAACTGGCTTTGAACGCTGGGAAAGCCAACCCAGCACCGCCAGTGGGACCGGCGCTAGGTCAACATGGTGTGAACATCATGATGTTCTGCAAAGAGTACAACGCCAAAACAGCAGACCAAGCTGGGATGGTAATCCCGGTAGAAATTTCTGTTTTTGAAGACCGGAGTTTTACTTTTGTACTGAAAACGCCACCAGCATCAGTGTTGATTCGCAAAGCAGCGAAAATTGAAAGAGGCTCAAACGAACCGAACAAAAAGAAAGTTGGCTCGATTACCAAAGCGCAATTGCAAGAAATAGCCCAAACCAAAATGCCCGACCTCAACGCCAATGACATTGAAGCGGCGATGAGGATTGTCGAAGGTACTGCGAGGAATATGGGCGTAGCGATCGCGGACTAAGTAAAGTTATGAGTTATGAGTTATGAGTTATGAGTTATGAATTAACAACTGCTGACTCCTCGCTTTTAACTACGCAATCCAAAATCTAAAATCTGTCTTGAAAAGCTTTGATCGGAGGAAACCTCCGCTCAAACTTTTCGCAAAATCCACTCATCATATCGGGGGAGAGAACAAACCTCGCTAATTACCCCAGGAGTAAAGAAAAATGACGAAAAAAGTATCACGCCGATTGCAGGCGCTGCTAGAAAAAGTAGAAGATACGGATTATGCACCGATTGATGCTTTATCCTTGTTAAAAGAAACAGCAACAGCAAAGTTTGCGGAAGCAGCAGAAGCGCATATCCGGTTAGGAATTGACCCGAAGTATACAGACCAACAGTTGCGAACCACTGTAGCATTGCCCAAAGGCACAGGACAAATCGTCCGGGTGGCAGTAATTGCCAGAGGGGAAAAAGTAACTGAAGCAAGCAACGCCGGTGCTGATATCGTCGGTTCGGAAGAACTGATTGAACAGATTCAGAAAGGCATGATGGACTTTGATAAGTTGATTGCTACACCTGATGTTATGCCACAAGTAGCAAGGCTGGGTAAATTGCTAGGTCCGCGTGGTTTAATGCCATCACCCAAAGGGGGAACGGTGACATTTGATGTGGGAAGTGCGATCGCTGAATTCAAAGCTGGTAAATTAGAATTTAGAGCCGATCGTACTGGCATAGTCCATGTTATGTTTGGTAAGGCATCCTTCTCGCCCGAAGATTTATTAGTAAACTTGAAGGCGTTGCAAGAAACTGTTGACCGTAACCGTCCTTCAGGAGCCAAAGGTCGTTATTGGCGGACAATGTATGTGTCTGCCACAATGGGACCATCGATTAAAGTCGATGTCAACGCCCTACGCGATTTGAAACTGACCGAAGCTGGGTAATAGGGAGTAGGGAGTAGGGAGTAGGGAATTTTCTCACTACTCACCACTCCCCACTCCCCACTCCCCCTCAAAATTGAATAGGCAAAACCAAAGACAGCAGGTGTCAATAGCTTAATATCCTGCCGAGGTTTGCACTTTGATTGCTTGAAGTTGCACTTATAAAAAGTGTGATGACCGCATGAGAAACATTGCAAAACCCCGGCTGATATAGCTGGGGTTTGTTGTTTTGGGTCGGTCAGAAAAAAACGCTTTCTTTAGGGAAAGCCAAAAATTGTTTGAGGAGGTGAAACAAAGATGGGAAGAACGGTAGAAGATAAAAAGGCGATCGTTGCTGACCTCAAAGAAACTTTGAGCGAGTCAACTTTGGCACTGGTAATTGAATACCAAGGATTAACAGTCGCGGAAATCACTGACTTACGGCGGCGTTTACGTCCGAGTGGCACTATTTGCAAGGTAGCAAAGAACACCTTGATGGGAATCGCCATTGAAGGACAGGAAAAGTGGCAACCGATGTCCGAGTTGCTCAAAGGTTCCTCAGCCTTTTTGCTAGTTAAAGAAGATTTCTCTGGCGCAATTAAGGCTTACCAAGACTTCCAGAAAGCCAGCAAGAAGACAGAACTTCGCGGCGGCGTTATGGATGGTCGCCTGTTAAAAGAACCTGATGTCAAGGTACTCGGAGACTTGCCATCTAAGGAGCAACTCATGGCGCAAATTGCCGGAGCTATCAACGGCTTGGCTACCAAGATTGCCGTGGGTATCAACGAAGTTCCTGGTTCCTTGGCGCGTGCTTTGCAAGCAGTTTCCGACAAAGATAAAGGCGACAACGCCGAAAGCGAATCTTAGTAGAGACGCGATGTTCCTCGCGTCTGTACAGGAGTTAGGAGTTAGTGGATAGTGGGAATTTGAAGAGGGGAAAAGGGGAAAGGGGAAAGGGGAAAAGAATTATTACCAATGCCCATTGCCCATTGCCCAATGCCCAACAACCATCAACTAACAACCAACACTTATCAACCAACAATCAACACACAAATTACAGGAGTTATATCGATGTCTGCTACAACCGACCAAATTTTGGAACAATTGAAATCTTTGACTTTGCTGGAAGCATCTGAATTAGTCAAGCAAATTGAAGAAGCTTTCGGCGTAAGTGCTGCTGCACCAGTCGGCGGCATGATAATGGCTGCTCCCGGTGGTGGTGCAGCAGCTCCTGCTGAAGCTGCGGAAGAGCAAACTGAGTTTGACGTGATTCTAGAATCAGTTCCAGCTGATAAGAAGATTGCTGTGCTGAAGATTGTGCGCGAATTGACCGGTCTGGGTCTCAAAGAAGCGAAAGACATGGTGGAAGCTGCACCTAAAGCAGTTAAAGAAGGTGTTGCCAAGGATGCTGCTGAAGATGCCAAGAAGCGTATCGAAGAAGCTGGCGGTAAAGTGACTGTGAAGTAGTCAAAATTCCATTAGACATAGGAATGGAAAAGATGTAGAGACGCGAAATTTCGCGTCTCTACAAGGTTTCGGTTAACCGATAATTAATTTCCACTCCTATGTTTTCTAATAGAGGCGATCGCTTATCTTTGGTTAGAGCGGCGATCGCTTTGCTTTGGGGTTGTGCAAAGCAGGAATTGGAATTCAGTACTCTTATTACAAAGAGCGATCGCACTGAACGAATTTTCGACGTTTCAATATTCGGGATTGGCGATCGACATTTGCGAAGTTTGCACAGTGTAACGCAAGCGATCGTAAATCAGAAAGCCCTTTGCAGGTTTAATTCGTTCACAAGAATGTGCAGCAAGGTATCGGGGATTTTGCAAAAAATATAAACCCAAGCCGAAGCCAGAGAGAAGCTATCACTGGGGAAGTAAGTTGCTACCAAAGGTTGTGAAGGGTAAAGGTAAAAATAAGACCTCTCCTGGACAAATGCGGCTACCTTGGGATGATTGGGAAGTTGCTGATTCAGAAGTGCGCGAGGTAGCAGAACAGTTTGTGACAGCTAATTGCTATGACCCCAAAATAGCAGCACAGTTTTTTAATGATGCTTGCCAATAAGTCAGTGGTTATATTAATTTTGACTTTTGACTTTTGACTGCTGACTTTTGTGCCAGGTATCGAAATCGCCAAATGCTTATGAATGCGTATAAATTCCTTTATAAATAAATCTTTACAAAAGGCTGTGAAGCTTATATGTTATAGTTTACAAGTCGCAGCGCGAGAAAAGAAGTATTTTACCTTCCAAGTCGTAGTTTGTGTTATAAACTCTGTTGTACGTATGGAACGATGCTCTTTCATAACTGAACGTTGTCTTGGAAAACGGTAGTACTCCTATACTACTTCTCAAACCTTCTTTCTCTACTTTTGATATCACTTGACTGTAAGAGTAAAAATCTTTTCCATCATACCATCCAATGCGAGACGCAAAACGTTCATAAGCTTCTAGGTTATGAGTGGTGAAGTCGGTAATATCCAGTCTATTTCCTTCCTCTACCAAAATTCTCTTTTGCACGCTGAATCCAAAGCGTCCATCTGAGTTTTGTACCCATAGCGAGTCAATGTCTTGAAGGTTTTTGCAGGAAAAGTTTTTGAGGGAGTTTTCATCAAAATAACCTTGTTCTTCTCTTTTAGCAACATAGAGCATCAACTGCGCTGTTCGGCTATCAGCTTCCTGCCATTTTTTGTTCGCAAGTAAGTAATTAAGTTCATCTAGATAGTGTTCTTTTAAAGATTCCTCAACCTGACTCTTGAGATTTTTATCCCCAGCTTTTGAGAGTAACCCGATAAGTTCTCGATATAATCTTTCTACATTTTGTTTGGATAAAAATTTTATCTGAATATTTGGATTAAATACAGGACTGATATTAGCTATCTTGTTTCCTCTTTTACCCTTTTCTTTCAGAGTATCTAGAATTTTATAAGCATTTTTATACGCCGAAATTGCTTGCTGAGTATTACCTTGCTCTTTCAATAAATTCGCTTCTGTTTTAAAAGTAAGGACACGAATTTGCGATGCTTCATTAGACCTATCTTTTTGCAAATATTCCCATTCTTTTTTACTTTTGTTGAGATAATCCTGTGCTTTTTTCAAATCTTTTGATTTGAGCTTTTGATAAGCATAAGATATTCCAGCATAGAGAATTGCTTGCCGAAGTTTATGGTCTTTGATATTGACAGATTGACCTGCTTGTGAAAATAGTTCTTTAGCTTCAGAATCAGAACCTTCAGCTTCAAGTTCTCCAGCGCGTTGAGCTAAATTTTCAACTGTGCCAAGATACTCATTACTATATTTAACTTCTTCTGCTTTTTTAGCTGCTACGAAGGTTGATATAGCTGCAATTGAGAAAGTAAATATTAAAACAAAACTTCCAATACGAATCCGCTGTTTAGCTTTCTTATTAGCCTCACTCAATACCTGATTTCTCTGTTCTGCAGCTTCCCTATCCTTTCTCTCCCTTTCTAATTCCGCTTCTTTATTTCTAACAGCTATTTCCTGCTCTCTACTAGCAGCTAAAAACTGTTTATCTTGATAACTTAAATTCTTATCTTTCCCCCATTCCTCAGCATCTTTCAGCGCATTTCCCCGTAAAAGTCGCGACTCATCAACACACCCAGAAGCAACCCAACCTCTAAAAGCTTCCGAGTAGGGACGTAATTTATTTAATTCAGCTTCAACCCAACTTTGATTAAAAACCTCTTGATAAATTCGATTATAAACTCTTAATTTATTCTGGTGCTTACCAACTAAACCTGATAATAATAACTCGCTTTGTTCTGCACTATCATTATTTACCACATCTCCACTAGAGTGAATTTGCTGATACAAATCTAATAAAAATCCGGCTCGTTCCTCATCCCGTAAAATTCGGCTGCGAATCGTGCGTAAATGCTCCGGTTCATCTTGCAATTCCCAATTTTCAATTATTCTTGCTCTCGCTACCTGTTCAACAGAACGAGGATTATCTTTCTCTGATTCTTCCACCATCAACTGACACAATTTCTGCGTCAAAAATGGTTGTCCTCCCGTCCAATTTAATATCTCCTGCATCACCTCTTGGGAATCTGGAAATTTTCCCTCCAAACCCTTCCTTAATGGTTCCACTTCATGTAGTTGAAAACCTTTGAGATTAATTGCTCTGCCAATATTAAAAGGTGTGCGTTGCTTATCTTGAATTAAATTGCTCGGTGAAGCTACCCCCAACAAACAAAAAGTGAGCCGATTATAATCTAAATTATCAACCCGTTGATTGTGACAAGCGCGAATTAATGCAAAAAAGTCATCTGTGGGAAATTTTAAGCTGAGAACACTATCAATTTCATCAATAAAAATAACAATATTTTCTTGAACTTCAACTAACAAAACCTCTTCAATAAACTTCCGAAATCTTGTTACTTCTGAGTGTAATTGATTCTTGACCCACCACTCAGCTAAATCTACATCTAAATCAAAACTTTCAATTAAATTATCAATCAAATCCACATACCACTGTTCGGGTGTCACATTTTGCACACCACCCGCAGATAAATCGATCGCAGCACATTCCACCCCAGCATCTCGCAATCGTCGCATAGTACGCACCCGAATGCTAGATTTTCCCGATTGTCTGGAGTTTAAAACATAACAAAACTTCCCCGCTGTCAGCGACTCATATAATTCTTTATCAGCTTTCAGCGACTCATATAATTCTTTATCAGCTTCCCGTGTGACGTAGGTGCTGGCATTTTCTGGTAGACTGCCGGAAAATCTGTATTCGTCAAACATGATTTACACCAAACGGAACTGAAAAATAAAATTATTGTAGAGTGCGTGATTGACGAATGTCCGTAAGCAACTTGTTCGGTGCGGCTTTATGATAAAGCAAGCAGCGATACATACTCGTCTTCATAAAATAATTTGATAACGTCAACATCTCGACGCAGCAAATTTTCAACCTGCAATGTCGAGCAGTTTCCAAGCCGTAGCCAAATAACCTTCGGTGGATTCCCAAATACCAAGCTGAGGTCGTGCATATCCGCGTCTTTCGAGACAATCATGAAGCCATTATCTTTAGCATAATCCCACACTAATGGGTCGTCAGTTGCTTTCATACCGACATCTCGGACGTGAAGCGAACCTGGAAAAAGGTCAGCCAAAAGGTGCGGCAACTTGGGAGACAAGTTTTCGTCAAAAAGTAATTTCATGCGCGGATTGGAGCAGTCATCAACCGACGCTCACGGTCAGCGGCATAGGCAATACAGGCTTTTAAATCTTCCCGCGTTAAATCGGGAAAGTCGTCGAGTATTTCTGCTTCGGTCATCTCGGAAGCTAAATACTCAAGCACTTCATAAACCGTAATTCGCAAGCCGCGTACACAAGGCTTGCCACCGCGTTTATTTGGCTCAATCGTGATGTAATTTCGATAGTTCATAGTTAAAATTATCAGCTAGTAAAAGTTCAAAAGCAAGCAACAAAGATTTCTGCCGAAATTTTACATATCTTAGGTGCTGGCGTTTTCTGGTAGACTTCCAAAAAATCTGTATTCGTTAAACATGATTTACCCCAAACGGAACTGAAAAATAAATTCTTGTAGTGGCGTGACAAGCCTAAAATGTTGCAAAATATTTGGGTAATCCAACACCAAGATCCTGTCGTTTATTGAATTCGGGCAGTCGTTTATTGAATTTGGGTAGTCGTTTATTGAATTCGGGCAGTCGTTTATTGAATTTGGGCAGTCGTTTATTGAATTTGGGCAGTCGTTTATTGAATTTGGGCAGTCGTTTATTGA